>NZ_JBPJZO010000002.1:0-850166 GCF_051216545.1 Variovorax nitratireducens | reverse complement strand
GGCCGACAGAACGGTTGCGATGGCAGCCGTCAGCGTGGTCTTGCCATGGTCAACGTGACCGATCGTGCCCACGTTCACGTGCGGCTTGGTGCGGGTGAATTTACCTTTTGCCATTTTCTCGACTCCGAAAAATAACTAGATCAACAGACTGACATGGGGCCGCGTCGTCGAAATGACAAGCCGCCAACCCGGTGCAAACTCTCAGCCGCACCCTGAAATGGTGCCCTTTGCGGGAATCGGACCCGCGACCTCCCCCTTACCAAGGGGGTGCTCTACCACTGAGCCAAAAGGGCTTTTACTAACCAAAACGCATTCCTGCGGCGAAGCGGATCGCTGGAGCGGGAGACGGGAATCGAACCCGCGTCATCAGCTTGGAAGGCTGGGGTTCTACCATTGAACTACTCCCGCACTCGGGGGCAATCCAGGCACCCGAAGCGCACTTTCAAAAATTTCCAAAAGCTCTCTGAAATCCATTTCGTCGCTGGTGGAGAGGGCTGGATTCGAACCAGCGTACTCGTAAGAGGGCAGATTTACAGTCTGCTGCCATTAACCACTCGGCCACCTCTCCGGCGAACCTCGGAATATAGCACGGTTGCCGCAGCCCGTCGACCGGCTCAGCAAGGATTTTGCACCGCGCCGGTGCCCTGCGCCTCCCGCCAGGCGCGCGCCTGCCCAAAATGGCCGCAACCAATGAATGGCGCCGGTGGCCGCAGGGCGGACAGGGGCGAAGGGTGATTGGCGGTCAGCACCTTGTGGCGCTGCATGTCGATCAGCGCGCGTTTGCTCTGGGCATGCGAGCCCCAGAGCATGAAAACCACGGGCCGCTCGCCCTGCGCGACGTGGCGAATCACCGCGTCGGTCAGCACCTCCCAGCCGCGACCGGCATGGCTGGCGGGCTGGGCTTCCTCGACCGTGAGGCAGGTATTGAGCAGCAGCACGCCGTTTTTCGCCCACTTGACGAGGCTACCGCCCGGATTCGGGAACGGCGGCGGCGGCGTTGCGAGATCGCGCGCGAGTTCCTTGAAGATGTTGCGCAGCGACGGCGGCAGCGCCACGCCGGGTGCGACCGAGAAGGCCAGCCCCTCGGCTTGGCCGCGGCCGTGGTACGGATCCTGGCCCAGGATGACCACACGCACCTGCTCAGGCGGCGTGAGTTCGAGGGCTCGCAGCGGCTGTGGCGGAAAAATCACAGCGCCGGCATCGAGCCGCTCGCCCAGAAAGCCCAGCAGCTTCTGTCCGACCGGGCTGCCGAAGAAATCGGCCACCAGCGGCTGCCAGCCGGGCGCGACGGGCCAGTCCGAAGGGTTGTTGCTCGCCAGTTGATCGCCACGAACTTCAGGCATGGCCGGCCTTTCAGCGAAACAAGGCGGCGAGCGCGTCGCCCGGCTCGTCGGCGCGCATGAAGGCCTCGCCGACGAGGAATGCGTGGATCCCGGCCGCGCGCAGCGCAGCGACGTCCTCGCGCGTGGCAATGCCCGATTCGGTGACGAGCAACCGGTCGGCCGGCAATTTGGGCAACAGGTCGATCGTGGTCTGGATCGACACCTCGAAGTTGCGCAGGTTGCGGTTGTTCACGCCGACCAGCGGCGTCTTGAGCTGCAGCGCGCGATCGAGTTCGGCCGCGTCGTGCACCTCGACCAGCACCGCCATGCCCAGTCCGAGCGCGATGGCTTCGAAGTCCTTCATCTGTGCGTCGTCGAGTACGGCGGCGATCAGCAGGATCGCGTCGGCGCCGATCGCGCGCGATTCGTAGATCTGCCACGCATCGACCATGAAGTCCTTGCGCAGCACCGGCAGCTCGCACGAAGCGCGCGCCTGCTTGAGAAAGTCGATGCTGCCCTGGAAGAACTGCTTGTCGGTCAGCACCGAAAGGCAGGCCGCGCTGACCGTGCCGTCGCCCTCGGCGTAGCTCTGCGCGATGTCGGCGGGGATGAAGTCGGCGCGGATCACGCCCTTGCTCGGGCTCGCCTTCTTGACCTCCGCGATCACCGCGGCCTGGCCCGCTGCGATCCTGCCGCGCAGGGCGCCGACGAAGTCGCGCGTGAGCACGCGGCTCTCGGCGTCGAAGCGGATGGCATCGAGCGGCGTGCGCTGCTTCAGCGCCGCCACTTCCTGGTGCTTGACGGCAACGATCTTGTCGAGGATGTCGGACATGTCAGTTCGCTCCTGCTGCCGTCGTGGCCTTGACCAGCGCCGCCAGCTTGGCCTTCGCCGCACCGGATTCGATCGCTGCGCGGGCCTTGTCGACGCCGGCCGCCACCGAGTCGACCACGTTTGCCGCGTACAGCGCCGCGCCGGCATTGAGCACCACGATGTCGCGCGCCGCCCCGGGCTGGTTGTCGAGCACGCCCAGCAGCATGGCCTTCGATTGCTCGGGCGTTTCCACGCGCAACGCACGGTTGCTGGACATCGCGAAGCCGAAGTCTTCCGGGTGCAGTTCGTACTCGCGGATTTCGCCGTCCTTGAGCTCACCGACCAGCGTGGCTGCGCCCAGCGAAATCTCGTCCATGCCATCGCGCCCGTAGACCACCAGTGCATGCTCGGTACCGAGCCGTTGCAGTGCGCGCACCTGGATGCCGACCAGGTCGGCATGGAACACGCCCATCAGCATGTTCGGTGCGCCGGCCGGGTTGGTCAGCGGGCCGAGGATGTTGAAGATGGTCTTGATGCCAAGTTCCTTGCGCACCGGCGCCACGTTCTTCATCGCCGGGTGGTGGTTCGGCGCGAACATGAAGCCGATGCCGACCTCTTCGATGCACTTCGCGATCTGGTCAGGCTTGAGGTTGATGTTGACGCCGAGCGATTCCAGCACATCGGCGCTGCCCGACTTGCTCGAGACGCTGCGCCCGCCGTGCTTGCTGACCTTGGCGCCCGCCGCAGCCGCGACGAACATCGAACAGGTCGAGATGTTGAAAGTGTGCGAACCGTCGCCACCCGTACCGACGATGTCGACGAGGTTGGTGGTGTCGGTCACCAGCACCTTGGTCGACACCTCGCGCATCACCTGCGCGGCGGCGGTGATCTCTCCGATGGTTTCCTTCTTGACGCGCAGGCCGGTGATCAGCGCGGCCATCATCACGGGCGAGCATTCGCCGCTCATGATGAGCCGCACGATGTGCAGCATCTCGTCGTGGAAGACTTCGCGGTGCTCGATAGTGCGCTGCAGCGCTTCCTGCGGGGTGATGGGCATGGTGTGTCTCCTTGAGTGAGTAGCGTCAGTGCGCAGCGGGCGCGTCGGACAGGGCCAGCTTGATGCCGAACCCGATGAACAGCGCGCCGGCCACGCGATCGAGCCAGTGCAGGCCCTTTTGCACCGTGCTGCGGCGCGCCATCCAGGCGCCGGCCAGCGCCCAGCCCGAGTTCACGGGAATGGCATTGAGATTGAACAGCACGCCGAGCAGCACGAAGGCCAGCGCCTTGTTGCCGGCGTCGGGCGCAATGAACTGCGGCACGAAGGCGAGAAAGAACAGCGCGACCTTCGGGTTCAGCACGTTGGTCCAGAAGCCGCCCATGAAGACGGCCCGCAGGCTGCGTGCTTCTCCGGCGGCGGCCATCGCCGCCAGATCGGCCGCCGGGGGCGTCTTCGACAGCACCATGCGGATGCCCATGTACAGCAGGTAGGCCGCGCCGATGTACTTGAGCACGGTGAATGCATGAACCGAGGTCGCGAGCAGCGTGCCGACGCCCAGCGCAGCTGCGCCGATGTGCACGAAGCAGCCTGCGGTGATGCCGAGCCCCGCCACGATGCCGGCGCGTGCGCCCGAGCGCAGCGCATTCGTCACGATATAGAACACGTCCGGGCCGGGCGTCAGGTTCAGCAGCCAGCCGGCCGCGATGAAGACCAGCAGATGCGAAAGATCGGGCATGGCGTCGTTCAACCCTGGAAGAAGTCGCGGATAACACGCACGGCGCGGTCGACGCCGGCGGCATCGACGTCCAGGTGCGTGACGAAGCGCAGCTTGTACAAGCCAGTGGCGAGGATGCGTTGCTCGCCGAGGCGGGCCATCAGCGCGGCGGAGCGCGCCTTGGCCGCGCCTTCGAGGTTGACGAAGACGATGTTGGTTTGGGGCGGCTCGACGACGAAGCCGTCGATGCCGGCCAGGCCGCTTGCGAGGCGCTGTGCCAGCGCGTGATCGTCGGCCAGGCGCTCGATGTGATGGTCGAGCGCATGCGATGCCGCTGCCGCCAGCAATCCGGCCTGGCGCATGCCGCCACCCGCCATCTTGCGGATGCGGTGCGCGCGCGCGATGAACTCGCGCGAACCGCACAGCGCCGAGCCGATCGGCGCACCCAGGCCCTTGCTGAAGCAGACCGAGACGCTGTCGAAGCATTGCGCGATTCGGCGGGCCTCGGCCCGGACATCGCCGCCCGTGCTTGCGGCTTGCGCGACGGCCGCGTTGAAGAGGCGCGCACCGTCGAGGTGGCATTGGAGGCCCCTGGACTTTGCCAACGCGGTTGCGGCTTGCACGTAGCCGAACGGCAACAGCTTGCCACCCAGCGTGTTCTCCAGCGCGAGCAGTTTCGTGCGCGCAAAGTGCGCATCGTCAGGCTTGATCGCGGCCTCGATCTGCGCGAGCGGCAGCGTGCCGTCGGCCGCGTGATCGAGCGGCTGGGGCTGCACGCTGCCGAACACCGCGGCACCGCCCCCTTCCCAGCGGTAGCAGTGCGCCATCTGCCCCACGATGTACTCGTCGCCGCGACCGCAGTGCGACAGGATCCCGCACAGGTTGCTCTGCGTGCCGGTCGGCACGAACAGCGCCGCCTCGAAGCCGAGCATGGCGGCGATCTTGTCCTGCAGCGCGTTGACGCTCGGGTCGGTGCCGAACACGTCGTCGCCGAGCGGTGCCGCGGCCATGGCGGCGCCCATCGCGGGGGTCGGTTGCGTGACGGTGTCGCTGCGCAGGTCGACCGTGGTTTCGTGGGTCATCTTGGCCTCCAGCGTCCGGCCGTCAGGCTAGAAAGTTCCTGAGCATCGCGTGGCCATGCTCGGTGAGGATGGACTCCGGATGGAACTGCACGCCTTCGATGCGCACGTCGTGCGCAAAGCCGGTGTGGCGCACGCCCATGATCTCGCCGTCGTACGTCCAGGCGGTGATGGCCAGCGCCTCGGGGCAGCTCTCGCGCTCGATCGCGAGCGAGTGGTAGCGGTTCACCGTGAACTTCTCCGGCAGCCCCGCGAATACGCCTTCGCGGGTCGTCGTGATCTCGCTGGTCTTGCCGTGCATGAGTTGCTGCGCGCGGATGATCTTGCCGCCGAACGCCGCCCCGATGGCCTGGTGGCCGAGGCAGACGCCCAGGATCGGCAGCTTGCCGGCAAAGGCCGCGATAGCTGGCACCGACACGCCCGCCTCGGCCGGCGAACAGGGCCCGGGCGACACCACGAGCCGCGTCACACCGGCTGCGATGCGCTCGCCGATCTGCGCCACGCTGATCTCGTCGTTGCGCCGCACTTCGACCTCGGCCCCCAACTCGCCCAGGTACTGGACGATGTTGTAGGTGAACGAGTCGTAGTTGTCGATCATCAAGACTTTCATGGCTTGCTCACGATCCGGTGGACGCCTTTGACGACGGGGAACACATTGAAGTTGATCAGGAGGCCGAGCTTCAGGCCCGAGAGCCGCAGTGCGGCCATGACCTGCGCGCGGTGCAGGTCGGTCAGCACGTCGACAGCGCGCAGCTCGACGATTACCGACTGCTCGACCACGAAATCGGCGCGGTACACCTCGCCGAGATCGCGCTGCTTGTAGTGCGCCGAGAGCGGCACGTCACGCTGGAAGCCGATCTCGCGCTCGGCGAGTTCGACTTCTAGCGCCGCGGCGTAGGCCGATTCGACGAGCCCCGTGCCGAGCACGCGCTGCACTTCGACCGCCGCGCCAATGATCTCGTGCGAGAAGTCGTTGACGCTTTCGTGGACGCTCATTCCAGGCCCTCCTCGACCAGCTCGGCCGCACGCAGTAGCGCACGCGCCTTGGCCTCGGTCTCTTTCCACTCGAGTTCAGGCACCGAATCGGCCACCACGCCGGCAGCGGCCTGGACGTGCAGCACCTGGTTCTTGATGATGCCGGTGCGGATGGTGATCGCCACGTCCATATCACCCGCGTAGCTGATGTAGCCGCAGGCGCCGCCGTAGAGGCCACGCTTGGTCGGTTCCAGTTCGTCGATGAGCTCCATCGCGTGCACCTTGGGCGCACCGGTCAGCGTGCCGGCCGGAAAGGTTGCCTTGAGCACGTCGATCGCGGTCATGCCGTCTTTCAGCGTGCCCTCGACGTTGCTCACGATGTGCATCACGTGGCTGTAGCGCTCGACCGCGAAGGCTTCGGTGACTTTCACCGTGCCGATCTTCGCGATGCGGCCGATGTCGTTGCGCGCCAGGTCGATCAGCATCACGTGCTCGGCGCGCTCTTTCGGGTCGTTGAGGAGCTCGACCTCGGCCGCTTTGTCGAGCTCGATCGAGGCGCCGCGCGGGCGCGTACCGGCGAGCGGGCGAATGGTCACCTTCTGCTCGCCGCCGGCAATGTTCTCCTGGCGCACCAGGATCTCCGGCGAGGCCGCGACCACATGGAAATCGCCCAGGTGGTAATAGAACATGTAGGGCGACGGGTTCATCGAGCGCAGCGCGCGGTACAGCGACAGCGGCGACTCGGTGTAGCGCTTGCTGATGCGCTGGCCGATCTGCACCTGCATGAAATCGCCGCCGGCGATCAGCTCCTTGGCGCGCTCGACCGCGGCGAGGTAGTCGGCCTTGGCGAAAGAGCGCTCCACCGGATGCGGCTGGCTCGCCTTGACCTGGGGCGCCGCGACCGAATACTTGAGCTGGTCGCGCAATTCGCGCAGGCGCCGTTTGGCGTTGGTATAGGCCTCGGGCCGCGTCGGGTCGGCGTAGACGATCAGGTAGAGCTTGCCCGAGAGGTTGTCGATGACGGCCAGCTCCTCGCATTGCAGCAGCATGATGTCCGGGCAGCCGAGCGTGTCGGGCGGGCAGGTTTTTTCGAGCTTCTTCTCGATGTAGCGCACCGCGTCGTAGCCGAAGTAGCCGGCCAGCCCGCCGCAAAAGCGCGGCAGGCCGGGCCGCAGCGCCACCTTGAAGCGCTTTTGATACGCCTCGATGAAATCGAGCGGGTTGCCCTCGGCGGTTTCGACCACTTGGCCGTCGGTCACGACCTCGGTGCGCGCTTCGGCGCCGAAACCGCTGGCGCGGATCAGCGTGCGGGCCGGCAGGCCGATGAAGCTGTAGCGGCCGAAGCGCTCGCCGCCGACGACGGATTCGAGCAGGAAGCTGTACTTGCCGCCGTCCTTGGTGTGCGCGAGCTTGAGATACAGCGAGAGCGGGGTTTCGAGGTCGGCAAAGGCCTCGACCATCAGCGGAATGCGGTTGTAGCCCTGCGCGCTGAGGCTTTTGAATTCGAGTTCGGTGATCACGGGGTCTCTCTCCGTCTGCCGCCCGGCGCTGGATGGCCGGTGGCGGGGTCATTCACGTTTGGCCCTGAGTCGATGCTGCGATCAGGCGCCGCGGGCGCACGGCGTGCGCCGTGCAATCAAAAAGACAGCGACGACGGGCGACGCCAGGGCCAGGCTCCCCGGCTGCCTTGACCTGTCTGGATGACGTGATGAATGAACATGGAGCGCGGAGTTTAGCTGAGCGACAATACGCGTACAAATTGATACATTCAGGGATGGGTGGCTCGTTTCCATAACCAAGGACAAACCCATGCTCCAGTCTGCCTTCCAGCGCTCGATCCCCGTGGTTCTGCTTGCGGTGGCTTCTCTCTGCACCCTGGCCGCCTCGGCCGCCCCGGTCGACGTCGCAGGCGTCAAACTCGAAGACGGCATCGAACTGCGCGGCAGCAAGCTGCATCTCAATGGCGCCGGCGTTCGCTACAAAGCCGTCTTCAAGGTCTACACGGCTGGCCTGTACCTGGGCCAGAAAGCCGGCACGCCCGAAGAGGTGCTGGCCGCCACCGGGCCGAAGCGCATGACCATCACGATGCTGCGCGACATCGAGGCGAATGAACTCGGCAAGCTGTTCACGCGCGGCGTCGAGGACAACTCGCCCCGCAGCGAGTTCGCACAACTGGTGCCCGGCCTGCTGCGCATGGGCCAGATGTTCGCCGATCAGAAGGTGCTCAAGACCGGCGACACCTTCACCATCGACTGGCTGCCGGGCACCGGCACGGTGATCACGGTGCGCGGCGTTGCGCAGGGCGAGCCGATCAAGGAGGCCGCTTTCTTCAATGCGCTGATGCGCATCTGGCTCGGCCCGGCGCCAGCCGACTGGAAGCTCAAGGACGCGCTGCTCGGAAAGAGCTGAGCTCTTCGAGCGAGTCGACAAAACCGTCGGCGTCGACGCCGCGCACCGGCTCGCCGTGGTTGTAGCCGTAGCTCACCAGCACCACCGGGCAGCCCGCCGCGCGCGCGGCGCGCGCATCGTTGCTCGAATCCCCGAGCATCAGCGTGCGCGCCGGCTTGCTGCCGAGCGCCTCGCAGGTCTTTCGCAAGGGCAAGGGGTCGGGCTTCTTGCGCTCGAACGCATCGCCGCCGAACACGGTAGCGAAAAAGCCGTCGAGGCCCTTGGCCGCCAGCAGCACCTTGGCAAAGGCGGTGGGCTTGTTGGTCAGGCAGGCGAGCCGAAGTCCGCGCGCACGCAGCGCCCGCAGCCCCTCGACCACGCCCGGGTACACGGCCGAATGCAGGCCGTTGACGTGGCTGTAGTGATGCTGGTAGCGCGCCCATGCCGCATCGAAGCGCTGCTGAAGCGCTGACGCATCTGCGGGCGCCAGGACGTGTTCGAGCACCGAAAGAATCAGGTGTTCCGAGCCCTTGCCGACCAGCGGCCTGACGGTTTCGGGCGCAACCTTCGGCAACCCGAGGTCAACCAGCATGAGGTTCAGCGCCACGACGAAATCGCCGAGCGTGTCGACCATGGTGCCGTCGAGATCGACGATCGCGGCGTCGAAGCGGGAGAGATCCGGAGTCATGCGGGCGAGCATAGCGCCCGCTGCCGCCGGCCTACATCTGGGCTTCGGTCAGCGTCTGCGCAGCCACCACCGCCTCGGTGCGATTGCGGACATTGAGCGCGCGGAAGATCGCCGCCAGATGAATCTTGACCGTGCCTTCACTGATGCCGAGCGCGCGGCCGATCAGCTTGTTGGGCTTGCCCTGCGACAGGAGTTGCAGCACTTCGACCTGGCGCTCGGTCAGCACATTGCGCAGATGTTCGAGCGTTTGCGCGCCGGCTGCGCGCGGCATCGGCGCGTCGGTCGTGGTCTTGGCCGGCACGCCGGCCACGATGCCCGGCGGCAAGGCCGACAACATCATCGGCGGTACATAGACACCGCCGGCCAGCACCAGTCGAACCGCCGAAATCATGACTTCGGGCGAGTAGGCCTTCGGAATGAACCCGAGCACGCCACGCTCGAGCGCGCTGCGCATGACCGCCGGATCTTCGTAGCCCGACAGCACGATCACCGGCACGGCCGGATGGCGGCGGCGGATTTCCTCGATGTGCGCCTGGCCATCTGCGCCGGGCATGTTGAGGTCGATCACGGCCAGGTCGAGTTCATCGGAGGCACCCGCGAGCAACTCGTCGACGCTCATGGCAAGCACGAACTCGATGCCGGGCTCGATCTCCGCCAGCTTGGCCTTGACCGCTTCGATGACAAGCCGGTGATCATCGGCGATCAGGATTTTCATGGGCACCCCCGGCATCAATTGTTAACTCGACCGAAGATAGCGGTGAACGCCGCGCGCAGCAAGCCAATTACTGCGCCCGAACGACATAGTCCCCAAGCGATATGGTGCGCCCCCGGTGCCATTGAAAGAATTGGTCGCACTTCTACATGGACAGGGATCACGGCATGTGCCATCGACACCGGCGCACACACGACGCTCACGCCATCGAAGGGTAGCCGCGAGCCTCCATGCCTCGCCTGCTCGATTTTTTCCGCCCACTGTTCTTGCTCGGTCTCGAACTGGACGCGGCGATCCAGGCACGACGCCCTCATGCATCGGTCGGCGCCACGCAGAAACAGGCGCTGGGCCTGCTCGAGCAGGCGCGCGAGCGCGCCACCGTGGCGGGGCATCGCCCCGGCGACCTCGAATCGGCCTCATTTGCGCTGGTCGCGTGGCTCGACGAAATCCTCGCGCGCGACCCGGACTGGAACGCCCGCACCACGCCGCTGCAGGTGCAGCTTTTCAACTCCAACAACGCGCACAGCGAGTTCTTCCACCACCTCTCTGCGCTGCAAGCCGAGGACGGCGAACTGCGCGAGATCTATTGGTACGCCCTGGCGAACGGCTTCGCCGGCCAGTATTACTTCGAGAGCAATGACAGCGGCGAACTCGGCAAGCTCAAGGCGCTGCACGGCCGGCAACTGCCGGTGCCGCCGCTCACCCTTGCTACTCTCGCGCAGGATCACATCACGCCGCAACCCTATTCGGCACCCGCGCCGCCCACGCTGCGGCAGCCCGAGCAGCGCGAACGTTCGATCCTTCGGGCCGGCGCGGCGCTGGCACTGCTGACGCCGTTGGTCGCCCTGCTCTGGCTGTTGCTGGCCGGGCCCCGCGACGTGTCGTCGATGCTGGCGCAGCGCGTGGATCAGCGGCTCCAGGCCTACGCCTGCGCGGATCTCTCCGCCACCGTTTCCGATGGCGGGGTCGCCGAGGTGCGCGGCTTCGTCTCGCTGCCTGCAGACCTGGAGCGTGTGCGCGGCGAGATCGGGGCGCTGCCCGGTGTGAAGTCGGTGAACGTCGCGCTGGCATTGCGCGTGTGGCCGCATTGCGAGGTGGTAGCCATGCTGAAGCCCTACCAGGCAAGCAACCGCGACAAACAACGTGGCCTGGCCATCAATGTCAGGAGCGCGCGCGATGCCCGGCTGCGCGAGGGCGACCTGGTGCTCCTGCAAGTGACGCAGCCCAATTTCGATGGCCACCTGTGGGTGGACTACTACACGGCCGATGGCTCGGTGCTGCATTTCAACGCGGGGCGCAGTTCGCGGCGGCTTGCCGCCGGCGAGCAGGTCGAGCTGGGCCAGGACATTCCTTCGAGCTGGCTGGTCAGCCCGCCGTTCGGCACCGTCCTGGTGACGGCGCTCGCCTCGCCATTGGCCTTCAGCGAAAACGCCGACCGGCCGCCCTTCGAGCTGGCCTCCGACTACCTGCTGCGCCTGCGCGGATCGTTGACGGCCAACAAGGATCCGGAACGGCTGGTCGCCGAGTTCCTGTTCCTGGAAACCGCCGAGCGCTGAGAACATGGCCCCCACGCTCGATCAAGTCCTGCAGTCGCTGCCCGCACAATTCTGGCTGCTGCCCCTGGGCTGCGCGATCGGCTTCGCATTGCTCTGGTGGTGGACGCTCGGGCATCGGCGCTGGCAGCGCCGCCAGCTGTTGCACAGGCGCCTCGCCGAACTCGGCCGCGGTGCGGCCGATTCACCGCCAGCGGCGCAACCGCCCGCAAGCATCGGGCCGGGCACATCCGACGTGCTGCATCCCCGGTTCCTCTTTGTCGGCGATACAGCCGCCAACGTGGCGGGACTGCTTCAGGCCGGCGGCGCCCCGCCACCGAAAAAAACCGCATCCACGCCCTGGCAGGCCTGGACGCAGCCCGCCATGACCGCCATTGCGATCGGCCCCGACATCGCCGAAGACGCCGCAGACGCCGCAGACAGCCGCGTACGCAGCCGCTGGCTCCAGGGCCTGCTGACGCTGGCCGAACAACGCCCGGCCCTGCCGCTGAACGGCGTGGTCGTGTGCGTCGCTGCGCAGGCACTGCCGCAGGCGCCGCGCGGACTCGCGGCACTGGCGCAAGAGGCAGCGCATTTGCTGCAGCTGCAACTGCCGGTCTATGTGGTGGTCACCGGGCTCGAGCGCTTCCAGGGTTATGCCGAGGTGTGCGCGGGACTGCCGCCGGAGGTACTCGCGCAAGCGCTGGGTCACCGCTTCATCGAACCGGATGCCGGCAGCGGCGGCAGCGCACGGCGCCTCGACGCGTTGTTCGAGCCGCTGGCGGCGCGGCTGCAGGCGCTGGGCATGGCGCTGGTGCGTGACCAGCCCGATCCGGCGGCGCGTTTGGCTATTCTTCACTGGGTCGATCAGGTGGTGGCGCTGCAAGCGGGTCTGGGCGCACTGGTCGACCAGCTCTTCGCGCCGGGAGCGGGTGCGGTATGGCGCGGCCTCTACCTGACGGCCGCCGCGTCGCAGGCGAGCCCAGGCGCGTTTGCCACCGACCTGTTCCAGCGCTTTCTGCCGGAAGACCAGTCGCTGGCACGCCCGGCGCGGCACCTCCGATGAGGCACGCCTTCCTGTTACTTCGCGGCGTCGATCCTGATCTGGCGGGCGCCGAGCGTCACGGTCAGCACCAGCGGCTTGCCGGGCTCGACCACCCGCACCTCACGCCAGCGTGCGCGATCCAGATCGCGGTAGGCCGCCATCACGCCGATCGCCTTGGCGTCGGCCGGCAAGGTCATCTCGATCTTCTTGCTTTCGCCGGGGCGCAGCAGCATCTCTTCGCGCTGCACCAGTTCGGCGCCGAGCGTGGCCGTGTCTTTTTCGAACAGCGAGAAGAAGTCGGCTGCTTCGAACGGGCCGGCCGACTTGAGCGCGTAGACGCGAACCGTGAGCGGCGAAGCGCGGCCGCGCGCATCGGGGTTGGCGTCGGCACCGGCCGCCACCGTCATGGCCACTGGCGTCACGATCACGACGGGCGGCTTGGCGCAGCCTGCAAGCATCCACGCCACCAGCAAGGCAGCGGCGAGAGAACGGCCATAGGGCAAACGGCGTGTACCAAGGACTCTCATGCTATTCCCTTCGTTGCATTGACCGGTGTCTACGCATCTTTGATTATCACCAGTCAATTTGAACTGGCAACATGCTGACACCCGAACTCGTCGAGGCCTTGCAGGCACCCATCAGCGAGGCATCGCCGACCGGCGAAGATCTTGAGTACGACCCAGCCTTCCAGGCGCTCGATTCGGCGGCCCAGGGCAAGCCCGAACAACAGTTCGGCGATACCGTCATCCCCGCCGTGGAGCCCGAGTGGCGCACGGTGTCGGATCAGGCGCAGGCGCTGCTGCGCCGTGCCAAGGACGTTCGCGCCGCGGTGCTGCTGCTGCGCGCGTCGACCCGCCTGCAGGGCGTGACCGGCTTCACTTTCGGCATGCAGTTGCTCACGGGCCTGCTCGACACCTTCTGGGACGGCATACATCCAAAGCTCGATGCCGACGACGACAACGACCCGACGATGCGGCTCAACGCGCTGGCACCGCTGACCGACGAAAGCATGGTGCTGCGCGATTTCTACGAGGCCGGCGTGGGCGTGGCGCGGGGCGTCGGGCCGATCAGGATCCGTGACATCGCGATCGCGCAGAACGTGCTGGCGGCGGTCGGCACCGAAGCCACCTACTCGGCGGCGCAAGTGCACGGCGCACTGGTCGAGATCCAGGCCGAACATCCCGAGGTCGTGCAGACGCTGCTCGGCGTGCCAGCCCTGGTCACCCGGCTGCAAAGCCTGCTGAGCGAGCGCACCGGCCGCTCCGACGCGGTCGAGCTCGTGCAGCTGCGGCGCATCGGCATGGCCTTGCGCCAGGCCTGCAGCGCAGTCGTTGGCAACAGTGGCGAAGCCGAAGAGGCCCCGGCCGCGTCAGATTCGCCCGAGGCACCAGCAGCCGGCAGGCCAGCTGCCGCGCGCGGCGACATCGCGACGCGCCAGGACGCGATCCAGATGCTCGACCGCGTGATCCGCTATCTGGAACAGGCCGAGCCGGGCAACCCGGCGCCGCTCCTGATCGAACGCGCCAAGAAGCTCATCGGCGTGAGCTTCTTCGAAATCATGGCCAACCTGGCGCCCAACGCGCTCGACACCATCGAAACCGTGACGGGCAAGCGCCCGTCGGAATGAAGTTTTATTCAGCGACCCGTCGCACCCAACCGCAAGGAGCATTTCCATGGCCAAGAGCAGTCAGAAATTCATCGCCCGCAACCGGGCGCCACGGGTTCAGATCGAATACGACGTGGAGCTCTACGGTGCCGAGAAGAAGGTGCAGCTGCCCTTCGTGATGGGCGTGCTGGCCGACCTGTCCGGCAAGCCCGCCGATCCGCTGGCACCGGTGGGCGACCGCAAGTTCCTCGAGATCGACACCGACAACTTCGACTCGCGCATGAAGGCCATGAAGCCGCGCGCCGCGTTCTCGGTGCCGAACACACTCACCGGCGAAGGCGACCTGAAGGTGGACATCACTTTCGAGAACATGGACGACTTCTCGCCCGCCGCGGTGGCGACCAAGGTCGATGCGCTCAAGAAGCTGCTCGAGGCGCGCACGCAGTTGTCGAACCTCGTGACCTACATGGACGGCAAGGGCGGCGCCGAAGACCTGCTGGCCAAGGTGCTGGAAGACCCGGCGCTGCTAGCCACCCTGGCTGCGAGCAAGAAGCCTGAAGAAGGCGCCGCCGCACCGGCCGCCTGACCACACCCTATTCCGATCACGAGGAGAAAGCATCATGGCCGAAGCACTCGAACAGCAGAGCGCACTGAAAGACGTCGAGTTTGCGGGGAGCGACTTTTCGTCGCTCCTGCAAAAGGAATTCAAACCGCGCAGCGACGAAGCCAAGAGTGCCGTCGAAGCGGCCGTGCTCACGCTGGCGCAGCAGGCGCTGAGCAACAGCACGGTGATCGGCAAGGACGTGACCAAGTCGATCCAGGCCATGATCGCCGCGATCGACGCCAAGCTCACCGAGCAGATCAACCAGATCCTGCATAACGAGGAGTTCCAGAAGCTCGAAAGCGCATGGCGTGGCCTGCACTACATGGTGAACAACACCGAGAGCGACGAAAACCTCAAGATCCGGGTGATGGACGTCTCGAAGAAGGAGCTGCACAAGACCCTGAAGAAGTTCAAGGGCGCGGCCTGGGATCAAAGCCCGCTCTTCAAGAAGATCTACGAGCAGGAGTACGGCCAGTTCGGCGGCGAGCCCTTCGGCGCGATCGTCGGCGACTACCACTTCGACCAGAGCCCGCCCGATGTCGAACTGCTCGGTGAAATGGCCAAGATCGCGGCCTCCGCGCATGCGCCCTTCATCACCGGCGCAAGCCCCAACCTGATGCAGATGGAGTCGTGGCAGGAGCTCGCCAACCCGCGCGACCTGACCAAGATCTTCAGCACGCCCGAATACGCCGGCTGGCGCAGCCTGCGTGAGTCGGACGACTCCAAGTACATCGGCCTGTGCATGCCGCGCTTCCTGGCCCGCACGCCCTACGGCGCCAAGACCAATCCGGTCGAGGAGTTCGACTTCGAGGAAGACGTTGCCGGCGCCGACCACACCCGCTACGCCTGGGCCAACGCGGCCTATGCGATGGCCACCAACATCAACCGCTCATACAAGCTCTACGGCTGGGGTTCGCGCATCCGCGGCATCGAATCGGGTGGTGCGGTGGAAAACCTGCCGCTGCATACATTCCCGAGCGACGACGGCGGCGTCGACCAGAAATGCCCGACCGAGATCGCCATCAGCGACCGGCGCGAAGCCGAACTGTCGAAGGCCGGCCTGCTTTCGCTGATCCACCGCAAGAACTCCGACTTCGCGGCCTTCATCGGCGCACAGTCGCTCAACAAGCCGGCCGAATACGACGACCCGGACGCCACCGCCAACGCCAACCTCGCGGCACGCCTGCCCTACCTCTTTGCCTGCAACCGCTTCGCGCACTACCTCAAGTGCATCGTGCGCGACAAGGTCGGCAGCTTCAAGGAGAAGGAAGACATGCAGCGCTGGCTCAACAAATGGATCATGAACTACGTCGACGGCGATCCGGCCAACTCGTCGGAAGAAACCAAATCGCGTAAGCCGCTGGCAGCCGCGGAGATCGTGGTCGAGGAGATCGAGGGCAACCCCGGTTACTACAGCTCGAAGTTCTTCCTGCGCCCGCACTACCAGCTCGAAGGCCTCACGGTGTCTCTGCGACTGGTGTCGAAGCTGCCGTCCGCAAAGGGCGGCAAGTAGGCCCCAACCGGCCGGGATTTTTTGAGCCGCGTCTTGCAAATCCCGTCGGCCCGTTCGTTCTAGAAGCAGCTCCCCCTGAAAGGCAACTCGCCGGACAGCGCAGAGCCCGCAGTTTCAGTCGCAGATCAACCCCGCCCGCTACAGACGGGCTTCCTGAAGGAGCATTGAAATGAGTTCAGACTTTTTTGCCAAGTTGACCAACAACATCGAAGGCGAGTCCAAGAAAGAAGGTCACGAAAAGGAAATCGACATCCTCAGCTGGGCCTGGGGCGTTTCCAACGCTTCCGGCGCCGGCACCGGCGGCGGCGGCGGCCATGGCAAGGCGACTCCGAGCGATCTCAGCTTCACGCACATCTTCGACAAGGCTTCGCCGAACCTGGCCAAGTCCTGCATCAAAGGCACCCACATCGACGAGCTCAAGCTGACGGCGCGCAAGTCGGGCGACGGCCAGCAGGACTACGTGACCATCACGCTCACCACCGCGTTCATCACCAATGTCTCGGTCGGTGGCTCGGGCGGCGGCGATCTGGTCGAAACCGTGAGCTGCGCCTGCAAGAAGATCAAGGTCGAGTACAAGTTCCAGGACGAAAAGGGCGCGCTCAAGCCCGGTGCGGAGTACACCTGGGACATCGAAGTGGACAAGGTGACCTGAAGCGGCTCGCGCCTGGCGAAGGAACAACGATGGCGTTCTCGATCAAGAACCCTGACGCGCTAGGCCGCTACTCGATCGACTACACGGTCGGGCACGGCGGCGTGAACATGCGCGACGACGTGATGCTGGCGCAGGTCTGCCTCAACATCACCTACTTCGAGCGCAAGGACGGCTATGCCGACCGCTACATGACCTCGCGCGAGGTGTACCGGCTCGAGCCCCTGGTGGAAGACGGCTATTGCGGGCCGCTGACGATCGCACGGATCTACCAGTTCCAGAACGACCTGGCCAAGCGCGGCGGCGCCATGGGGCCGATCCCGGTAAAGATCGATGGCAAGTTCGACGTCAGCCCCGAACCCGGCGTCGTGCACATGGGCGCGCTCAAGCGGGTCTACAGCTTCGACAACATGAACTACGTGCTGGCGGAGCATGCCGAAGACGAAGCGGAAGCCCACTACGACAACCTGCCGCAGACGGCGCTGGCGCCGTTGCGTGGCGCCCTGGCCGATTCGCGGAAGTACGCCAAGCGCTTCAGGTAGCGCGGCGGCCTCGCCCGCCTGAAATCAGGGGGCTGCAGGAATCGTGTCGGGCAGCAACTGCGTGACGTCGTCGTCGGCATGGAACCACACAGCGAGTGCCGTGTAGTTGTCGTGATTCGGCCGGGCACGCGCCCTGACTTCGGTGTCGAGCTGGTCGACCCACTGGCTCGGATTGCGCGAGGCCTGCAGCGTCTCGCGCAGGCAGTCGTCGCCGAGCGGTTCCCAGACCCCATCGCTGCACAGCAGCAGCACGTCGCCGGGCGCCAGCGGCATCGGCGCCGACACCGCAATCTCGGGCAATTCGTCGATCGAGCCCAGCGCCGACAACAGCATGTTGCGCTGCGGGTGCACGCGTGCGCCCTCCTCGTCGATCATGCCGCCGGCCACCATCTGCTGCACCAGGCTGTGGTCGACGGTGCGCGCCACCAGGGCGCCCGCGCGGAACAGATAGGCCCGGCTGTCGCCGCTGTGGGCCCAGGCGAACTGGTTGTCGTGCAAATCGATCGCCGCCAGCACCACCGTGGAGCGCATGGCCGCCAGCTTGCCGCCCTCGGCCTGGCGCGCCACCACGTCGCGGTTGGCCTGTTCGAGCAGCCGGCGCAGCGCAGTGCCGTCCAGCCCCGGCGCGGCCGCAAAGCCGCCGAGCACGCTGCTGCGCGCAGTGGCCGCCGCCACATCGCCGCCGCCGTGGCCACCGGCGCCATCGGCCACCAGGCAGGCGACATAGCGGTCATCGTGCCAATGGCCATGCACGTCTTCGTTGTAGCTGCGTCCGCCTTGCCTGGACAGTGTGACGATTTCGATTTCCACCCCGGGTGCCTCTCTTCTTCTCATTGGCCTGACTTGAGGCGTTCCATCTGCGCTTCGTAGGCCTCGAGAAAGGCCTTGCCGAACAGGCTGTGGAAGTCGTCCTCGGCCTCGCTGGCAATGCCGCCGTAGAGCGCCACGAACTGATCCCACAGCCTGGCCTTGCGATTGGCGGCGAACAGGCTGTCGAGCGCCGATTTCGCGGCAATCTTCTTTTCGAGCTCATCTGGCGCGAAGCGCTCGATCACATGGGCCAGCGCCGCGCGCATGCCGACCATCACGCCGAACTGATGCGCGCGCAGGTCGTTGTAGGCGTCGCGCATCGCGGCCTCGGGCGGCATGAAGCCGCGCACGCCGGGGCCCAGCAGGTGCGCCAGCGCGACCTCGACCGTGGGCGAGAACTTGAGCGGGTTGTTGGCCTGCGACGCGATCATCGTGACCTCGGCGCGCACTTCGCGCTTGAACTCCTGGCGCGTCAGAAGCAGTTGCAGCGTGCCCTCGGTCGAGCTGCGCAATATGACGCCGATGCGTTCCATCAGGCCCGGCGTCAGCGCTTCGGGCGGCTGGTGCTGGCTGCCGAGGCCGCGCAGGAAGGCGGCCAGCAACTCGGCGTCGGAGGAAGACGTTGCAGGCGCGACGGGGCGCTGCGCGGGCGGCGGCATGACCGCCGGCGCCGGTGCAGGCACGGGCGCTGGCCTGGGCGGTGAAGCTTTTGCTATCGGCAATCCGGTCTCGTCGTCGAACGCGACTGCAGCCGGGACGGACGGTGTCACGGCCAGCGGCGGCACGTAGCCGAACTGCCCCACCGGCAAATGGTCGCTGCGCGGCGCGGCGCTCGGGCGCGGCGTGCCCTGCAGCGCGGCCAGCGGGTCGGCATGGGCCGCGGTGTTCGGCTGCAGCAGCGGGTCGGCCAGCGGCGAAAGCGCCAGCGGGTCGCCGCCCATGCCCCCCATGCCGGCGCTGCCGCCGAACAAATCGTCGATCGAAGTGGCCTTGCCGGCGGAGGGAATGCCGAGGTCGGAGAAATCGTCGAGCGCGCCCGGCCCGCGCGGCGCCGCGGCAGGCCCGGGGCCGAGCAGATCGGCAAACGGATCGTCCACGGCGGCCTGCGCACTGCGGCCAGCACCGGACTCGAGCGGATTCGGGAACAGCATCATCGGGTCGGCGGCCCGGCGTGCCGCGGCCGGCGCGGGCGCCGGTGCGGCAGGTGCGGGGCCCAGGCCGGCCAGCAGGTCGGCGAAGGGGTCGTCGTCCGATGCCGGCGCGGCAGCGGGGCCGAAGCCCAGGCCGAGCTCATCGTCGAAGTCGGGCCGGCCGGCTGGCGCGGCGGGCGCCTCCGGCTCGGCCTCCACGTGAAGCTCGAAGCCGCCAAGCACGAGCCGATCGCCGCTGTTCAGCGCGACCTCGTTGCCGGCGCCGAGCGGACGGCCGTTGCACAGCATCGGGTTGCTGCCGCGGTCGACCACGAAGTAGCGGCCCTCGCGGCATACGACCTGCGCATGCACGCGCGACACCGTGCGCTCGGAGTCGTCCAGCACCAGCGCGTTGGTGGGCGCGCGGCCGATGGTTCCGCCTCCGGGCCCGAACTGCGCCGCCAGCGACCGGGCCACCGGCACGCCCTGATGAGTGACCACAACAATTCGAATCACGGCAGCGCTCCAGGCAAGAGATGAATCATGGCGACAGCAGCAGCACCAGGGCCTGGCTGGGCACGGCGCGAACGCCCGGACAGTTGGTGCTGTTCTGCAGCGACACGCTGGTCAGCCGCGTCGCCGGCATGCCCTGGAAGAGTACCGTGAAAGCGGCTGTCAGGTGGCGGCTCGGCCCCATCACAGTGCCCGATGCCACGCCCATCACAACGCCGGAGTTGTCGCCGTTGGTCATGGGGATGGTGGTGCCGAGGTTGTGCGCCGGCATGCCCATGATGAGGATGGTCGGGCAGTTCGGAATGGCCATTGGCCCCATCGCGATGTTGGGGTACGGAATGGGGATCGGCGAGGGCGCGGCCGGTGTCATGCAGACATCGGGGAAGCCCATGTCGGTGCCCATCAGCTGGCAGTTGGCAAACACGATGTGCTCCTTTGCGAGGTCAGCCGAAGTGGATCTGGCTGCCGCGCGCCTTGACCAGATCCTGCCCGTTCAGCAGCAGGTGCTGGCCCGAGATGCGGGCAAGCTGGTCGGCCTCGCATTCCACGTGCGTGGCATGCACGCGGTCGATGCCTTCGGTGGTGCGCAGGTGGTTGCGGCTGAAGTGGCTGACGCGCTCGAACACGGTCGACAGCACCGAGCCCACCACTTTGACCGCCGTACCGATCACATGCAGGTTCTTGCCGATGAACTGCGCGTCGTCGGTGGTCACGCGGGCCTGGGCGGCGCGCAGCGAGAAGGCGCCGGTTTCGAGCGCCAGCTCCGGCGCGGCCAGCGTCAGCGGCCCTTCGCAGCGCAGCACGTTGGCCACGCCCTCTTCGCGCTGGAGCACCGCGAGCACCCAGACTTCATCGGGTGCCACCAGCAGGCAGGCGACCGTGTCGCCCACCGCGGGTTCCAGCAGGCAACTGGCGGCGCGGCGTCCGCTCGCCCGCAGACCGCCGCTGGTCACACTGAAACGGTCGGCCGCACAGGCCGTGACCAGGCCAACGCAGCTTTGCGCCGGCGTGGCCTGCACAGGCCCGGCGGCGGCGTGCCGGCGGGTTCGGGAAGGGGTGGTCGCAGTGGTCATGGGTCTTCTCCGGAAAGATCAGGCAATGGCAGTCCAGCGCTCGGCGCGGGCCAGGTCGGGGTCGGTTTCGAGCGCACGGGCGCGGTCGGTCATCTGCGCCTCCTCGGTACGGGTGCCGTGCAGCACGGTGCGGAACAAGGTGGCCTGCCGCAGGTCGGCGCGGCAGAGGTCGCCGTGGCGGAAGTCGGCGTAAGTCAGCTCCGCGCCCGCAAAACTGGCGCCGGCGAGTTGGGCCTCGGCGAAATGGCACTGGTACAGGTCGGCACCGTCGAAGCGTGCGGCCGGAAACTGCCCACCCGTGAAAAGGGCCTGCCGCAGCCGGGCCTGCGAAAAATCGACCTGCTCGCCCACGGCGCCGCAGAACAGCGCGTTCGGCCCCACGGCCTGGCGAAAGCTCGCGCGGTTCAGCGTGGCGCCCTGGAAGTTGCACTGCCGCATGGACACCCCGGAGAAGTCGGCTTCGGTGAGATCGGCAAAGGAGAACTGGCAGCCATCGAGCACCAGCCCGGCAAAGGATTTTTGCTGCAACGCCGTCCGGGTGAACATCGCCCGCGTCATGCGTGCACCGGCCCAGGTCAGCCGCGCTAGGTCGCACTGCAGCATGCAGGTGTGCTTCCACTCGCTGTCGTCGGCGTTCACGTCGACCAGGGACGACTCCGAGAACACCGCCGACTCCATCTGCGCGCCGGCCAGGCTCGCATGGTCGAGCTGGCAGCGCGAAAAGGTTGCCATGCCGAGCCAGGCCTGCGCGAACTGGGCATGCGTGAGCTTGCATTCGCTGAAGGTCGCGCTATGCAGGTGGGCATGGCGGAAGTCGGCATGCGCCAGCTCGCACTGGTTGAAGGTGGCACGGCGCAGGTTGGCACCGTTGAAAAGCGTGCCTTGCATCGCGCATCGGTCGAACACGCTCTCGCGTGCGTCGGCCTCGCGCAGGTCGGCCTCTTCGAGGCGGGCCTGCGTGAACACGCCACCGCCGAGGAAGATCTTCGCGAACTGACCGCGGCGCAGGTCGAGGCCGTCGATGGTCTCGCCCATGCCGATCGCGAGCGACAGCGTCTCGGCCTTCATAGCGGGTGCGCGGCGGCATGCCGTGCCTGCTGTTCCGGCGTGAGCCGTGGCCAGGTGCGCACGCGCTCCAGCAGCGCACCGTCGAAGCGCACGTCGCCGTCGAGTTTGGCGCGCGACAGGTCGGCACCGAACAGATTGGCATTGCGCAGGTCGGCACTGCGCAGGTCGGCGTGCTGCAGCATGGCGTCCTTGAAATTCGTGCCCGCGAGCCGGGCCTGCGTGAAGACCGCCTTGCGCAGCAGTGCACCCTCGGCGTTGGCCAGCCGCGCGTCGCAGCCGGCCAGCCACGCGGCGCTGAAGTTGGCGCCTGCCAGTTGCGCCTTGACCAGCGTGGCGCCACGCAGATCGACCTCGCCGAAGTTGGCCGCGCGCAGGCTCGCGTGCGACAGGTCGATGCTGGACAGCAGACAGTCCTTGGTGAAGACCGCGCCATCGAGCTGCGCGCCGGCGAGCTGCGCCTTTGGGAGCCGGCAGTCGACGAAGCAGGCCGACGCCAGCCGCGCCCCGCGCAGGTCGATGCCACCGAGGTCGCAGCCGACGAAGTTGGCGCCGGCGAAGTTGGCCTCGCTCGCCTGCAGCCCCTTCAGGTCGAGCTTGTAGAAGAGCAGGCCCGGGCCTTCGACGCCGTTCCAGTCGGCCGGGCCCCAGCAGGTCTCGAGCAGGTTGGCGCCCGCGATGTCGGCGCGTCGCAACTGGGTCTGCGCCAGGTCGCAATGCATCAGCACCGTGCCTTTCAGCGCTGCCTGGTCGAACACGGCGCCGGCGAGCCGGGCCCGGCCGAGATTGGCATGCGTGAAGTTGCTGCCGACGGCCAGCATTCCCTGCAGGGCGCCGTGTGCGAGCACGGCCCGCGTGAAGTTCGCGCCGGAGACGTTCGCACCCTGCAGGTTCGCGCTCTCCAGCCAGGCGTCGGTGAAGTCGACGTGGCGCAGGTCGAGCGACGACAGGTCGGCGCCGGTCAGGTCGATGCCCGGGAAGCTGCGCAGCCCGCGCGCCAGCATCCACTGCATGAGCGCGCGGCCGCGCCGCGCCACTTCGCCCTCGAGCGGGTAGGCCGGTGGTTGCAGGTGCGCCGCCTGCAGGTAGCCCAGGCGCTCCGCGCCTTCGCGCAGGGCCAGCTTCTGCGCGACCACGCGCCGGTCGAAGGCGAGGCCGGTGGCACGCTGCGCATCGAGTTCGGCCAGGTGCGCCTCGGCGTTGTAGCCCGGGGGCCCGCGGTGCACCAGCTTCGCCATGTCGATCGCGCCGGCCTCTTCCAGATCCAGCACGCGCTGGAGCTGGCCGGCCATCTCGCCGATCGCCGCCCACTGCTGCGCTTCGGCCTCTTCCCGCCGCGCCTTCAGGTAGGCGGGCAGTTCGGCCATGCTGCGCTGGGGTTCCGGCGGCGGCAGGCGCAGGTCGAACGCCGCCGGATCCTTGCCCTGCGCGACCAGCGCTTCGCGCGCCAGCACCATGTCCATCTCGGCCCGGCGGCGCTGCGCCTCGCCTTGCAGGCCGTCCATCGCGAAGGCCTGGCCGGCATCCGCCGCTTCGGGGTCGCGCGAGTCGAGCCCGTCCGGCAGCAGGTCGGCGTCGTTGAGCGCCTCGAGCCCGCCGTGCTTCGGGTCGCTGCGGCGCGCGAGCACGTCGAGGTAGTGCGCGTCGGGCTTCGGTGCGCCGAGGCGCTCGACCGCGCCGAGCAGCTCGACGATGTCGGCCCCGTCGTCCTCGGCGCATTCGGCCATGCCGTGGAAGACCAGCACCATGCGATCAGCATGCGGAAAGAACCAGACCGTGGTGAGGCGCATCGGCACCTCGCGCAGCTTGCGCCCGCCAGCGTCCAGCGCGTAGTTGACGAAGGCGCGCACACGCAATCCGGGCAGCCGGCCTTCGATGCGGCGCTGCACCGGGTGCAGGTTGTCGAGCGCGTAGGGCTCGTCGCCGCGCAACGGCGCGTCGAACCACTGATCGCTCGGCGCCATGTTGAAGTGCTTCCAGTCGAGATCCGGCGCAAAGCCCGGCGCATGCGCCTGCAGGTAGTCGGCGTCGTAGGTGCCGCGCAGGGCGAGCCGCTGCGGATGCATGGTGTCGAGTACGCCGAAGCCGGCCGGCACCACCTCCGACTGCGGCGTGAGCACGCGCGAGCCCGGCAGTTCGAGGTTGGGCAGCGCGCGCACGCCACCGGCCACCGTGCGGCCCTTGCCACGCGGGTTCAGCGCATAGTCGGCGCCGCCATACGCATGGTCCCAGTCGAGCCCGATGCGCTCGGGTGCCGCGGCCGCCGCACGCGGCCGGTCGCCATCCCACCAGCGGTCGCCGAATGCCAGCAGCGTCTTCTCGACACCGCCCAGGCGCACGCGCACCGCGCAGCCAGCAGGTTGCGCCGGATCGGGATAGGCATGCCCGTGAACCAGGAACTCGGGCGTCAGCTTGGCCACGCCCTCGTCGAGCAGCGGCACCGCCATCTCGCGCGCCGCGAAATTCCAGAGCGACTGCTCGCCCCACAGCCGGCCCGCCGAACCCTGGTCGAACGGGACGTTCAGGTAGTTCGTCACACACAGGCCGTAGCGTTTGCGGTATTCGATCGCGCGGCTCGAGAAGCCGAGCGACATCGGCTTGTAGATCTGCATCAGCCGCCGGCCGGGTTGCCGCCGCCGTTTTTGCCGCCCGTCGGCCCACCCGCCTTGCCGGGTGTCGCGGGCGGCGAAGGCATGACCGAATCCCAGGCCTTGTCGGCCGCCGCGCCGGCGCCCTTGGTGCCCTCGTCGATGGCCCCGGCGGCGCCGCTGGCGACCCCCGGCAGGTGGCTGCCGCCCAGTTGCGATCCCACGGCCGCGCCGGCCGCGGCGCCCGCCGGGCCGGCGATCACGCCGCCGACGACGGCGCCCACGCCCGCGCCCACGGCGGTGCCGAGCTGGCGCTGGCGCCGGTCGGCGCTGTCGGCCAGGCTGTTGAGCTTGCTCTGCAGCTCGGGCAGCGCACCGAGCTCGGCCGCGGTTTCACGCAGGGCCTTGGAGGCGTCGGCGTACTGCTTCATGGTGGCGGCCGAATCGGCCAGGCCGAGCACGCCCGCGGCCAGGCCGGCCAGCGCGCCGACCACCGCTGCGCCGCCCGCGCCGCCGGCGCCCGCACCGGGCTGGATGATCTTGACGGCGGTGCACTCGATGTCGGCCGGCGTGTTGGTGAGATCGAGTGCGGCCACGTTGTGCATCTGCAGCGCGGCGCAGTTCTCCATCTGGATCGCGAGCGCGTTGGCGATGCTCACGCCGAGGAAGTTGTCCATCTGCAGCCCCATGAAGGTGCTGCGCGCCATGCCCATGTTGGCCTCGCTCGACGAGCCGATGTACCCGCTGGAGTTGGACCCCATCACCGTGGTGTTGGAGCCCATCGAGGTCGCATTGATGCTCGCATAGGACATCAGGTCGATGTCGCCCGCCGCCACCACCTTGATGCCGGCATTCGACGCGATCATGTGCGCGCCGGTCGAGATGTCCTTGCGGCCGCCCTGCGCGGTGATCGAGATGTCGCCCTTCGCGCCCACCGCCACCGACGCCGCCGTGATGCCGATCGCGCCCGAGGTGATGGCCAGCGACGCCGACACCTGCGTCATCGCGCCGGTGACCTTGGTGGTCAGCGTCTGGCCGATGTTCATGTCGACCTTGCCCGAGATCTGGTTGAGCTGGCCCTTGATGCCGACCACGTTTTCCTGGTACTGGCCGATGTGGTTGTACTGGTTCAGCGTGACGTTGGTGTGCTGGCTCTTGTGGACGATGTTGCGCTGATCCTTGTCGACCTCGCGCTTCTCGAAGCCGATGGTGTGCACGGTGCGGTCGTTCTCGACCGTAATGCTCTGGTCGTGGCCGACGCTGGTCGAGTCGTCGACCTCGACCGAGCGCGACATGTTGCGCTCGGCATGGACGTTGATGAGCTCCTCGCCGATCTTGTCCTCGAACATGAGTTCGTTGAAATTGTTGCTGTTGCCGCCGGGCGTGGAGCGCGTCTTGAAGCCGCTCTGGGTGGGCGAGTCGTAGGGCACCGGCTGCTTGTCGTTGTACACGCGGCCCACGATGATGGGACGGTCCGGGTCGCCGTTCAGGAAGTCGACGATCACCTCCTGCCCGATGCGCGGCATGAAGTAGCCGCCCCAGGTGTTGCCCGCCATCGGCTGCGACACGCGCACCCAGCAGGTCGACTTTTCGTTGCTTTCGCCGTAGCGATCCCAGTGGAACTGCACCTTGACGCGGCCATGCTTGTCCACATGCAACTCGTCGCCCTTGGGGCCCACCACGATCGCCGACTGCGGCCCCGGCATGGTGACGCGCGGCGTCGTGCGCGGCGGGCGGTAGGGCATGTCGGCCGGCAATGCCGTGATGAGGAAGATGCTCTGGCCGCGGCGCGGCAGCGCCAGATCCGGCGTGGCGGTGGCCAGGTCGCGCACGATCGCGGACGTGTCTTCGTTGATCGCGTCGTCGGTCATCAGCTCGCGCAACACGCGCCCGAGCCGCTGCACGTTGCCGGCGTTCTCGGCCAGGCCTTCGTAGCCGGGGTGCGTGATCACGAAGTAGCAGCTCGCGATCAGGTAGTCGCCGTTGCTCGTGCCGTCCGCCGCGCGCTCGAACTTGAAAGTCTTGCCGGCCGCCACGTCGGGCCAGCGCGTGATGGCCCAGTGCCGGTCCCGCCGCGCGATCAGTTCCTCGCCGCGCACCTTGGCCGTGTTGTCGGCGTCGTCGGTGCTGAAGTAGCCGCCCGGGAACTCGAAGGCCTCGAAGTCGGCCAGCTCGTGGTCGTCGGACGTGTCGCGCTTGGAGCCGAGCTTCTTGCCGATGGCCTTGAAGTCGCTGTCGCGCGTGTCGTACTTGCCGGTGTCGAACTGGCGGGCGCTGACCCAGCGGCTGATCTCGTTGAAGCGTGCGTCGCTGGCACCGTACTCCATGTAGCGCAGGGTGTCGGTCACGGGCAGCTTGTCGTGCGCCACGTCGGCCGCATCGGCCAGGTACATCGTGCCCGGCGCGTCGTGCGCATCGAACCAGTAGTAGATGCCCTCTTCCTCGAGCAGCCGCGAGATGAACTGGTAGTCGCTCTCCATGTGCTGGACGCAGTAGCGGCGCGGGTTGTGCGTGCCGATCACGCCATCGGACTTGAGCTTCTTGAAGCGCTTGATCGGGCTGTCCTCGAACACCGCGTCCAGCACCTCGAGCACTTTTTTCTCCTGCAGGATGCGCGAGTTGACGCGCTTGGTCAGCAGCCAGAGCCAGGAACGCAGCGTGATGCGGTACTCGTGGAAGCGGCCGACCTGGCCCGAGCGCATGAAGCGCACCGCGTGGCCCTGGCAGTGGCGCTCATGCTTGGCGCCGTCGGCATCGGGGAACTCGACCACCACGTCGAATGCCCGGCCCAGGATGTCCTTGCCGTCGATGCCGCCGTTCTTCGAAAGCACCGTCAGCTCGTACACCGCCGGCCGCGACAGCCCCTCGTGGCCCACCACCGTCCAGAACATCAGGTCGTCGACGACGGGCGAGTCGCTCTTGATGCGGAATTGGAGATCGGCCATAGACTAGTTCTCCGTTCGGGGAACGCCGCGGAACCGGCTCTGCCGGGCCGCTGGCGTTGCCCCCGGCGAGGGGGTTGGCGGAGCGACACGAAGTGCGCGAAGACTGGGGGAGTGTGTCATTGCTAGTCGAAGGCGTAGGTGAAGTCGGCGTCCTTCACGTCGAGCGCGACGCGCTTGATCTCGCCGCCGGCGGCGAGCCGCTGCAGGTACTCCACCGAGATCGTCGGCAGCACCGTGTTGGTCAGGATCGCGTCGATCGCGCGGCCGCCCGACTCCACGTCGTTGCAGCGCGCCACCACCTGCTTGACGACCGCCTCGGTGTATTCGAACGGCACGCCATGGTTCTGCGCCACGCGCTTCTGGATGCGGCCGAGCTGCAGGCGCACGATCATCGCCATCATCTCGGGCGACAGCGGGTAGTACGGAATGGTGACGATGCGGCCCAGCAGCGCAGGCGGAAACACCTTCATGAGCGGCGCCTTCAGCGCTTCGCTCAACGCGGCCGGATCGGGCAGCAACTCGGGGTCGCGGCACATGCTCATGACGAGCTCGCTGCCGGCGTTGGTGGTGAGCAGGATGATCGTGTTCTTGAAGTCGATCATGCGGCCCTCGCCGTCTTCCATCCAGCCCTTGTCGAACACCTGGAAGAAGATTTCGTGCACGTCTGGGTGCGCCTTCTCGACCTCGTCGAGCAGCACCACCGAGTAGGGCCGGCGCCGCACCGCTTCGGTCAGGATGCCGCCCTCGCCGTAACCCACGTAGCCGGGCGGCGCGCCCTTGAGCGTGGAGACGGTGTGCGCCTCCTGGAACTCGCTCATGTTGATGGTGATGATGTTCTGCTCGCCACCGTACAGCGCCTCGGCCAGCGCCAGCGCGGTCTCGGTCTTGCCGACGCCGGAGGTGCCGCAGAGCATGAACACGCCGATCGGCTTGCCCGGGTTGTCGAGCCGCGCACGCGAGGTTTGAATGCGGCGCGCGATCATCTCGAGGCCGTGCTTCTGGCCGATCACGCGCTGGTTGAGCGTGTCGGCGAGCTTGAGCACCGCTTCGACCTCGTTTTTCACCATGCGGCCGACCGGAATACCGGTCCAGTCCGCGACGACCGAGGCGACAGCCTGCTCATCGACCGAGGGCAGGATCAGCGGCGACTCGCCCTGCACTGCATGGATCTTTGCTTGCAGTTCGTGCAGCTCCGTCAGCAGCGTCGCACGGTCTTCACTCCCTCCCCCGCCGGGGGAGGGTTGGGGTGGGGGCACGACGGCGCTGGCATCGCTGTCGGCCTTCGATGCGCCGCTGCCCCCACCCCCGCCCTCCCCCGGAGGGGGAGGGAGTGAAGCGTCCACCGGCTTGTTGCCCGCGCGCAATTTGCTGCGCAATTCGAGCAGCCGGTCCACCAGGCCTTTTTCTTCCTGCCAGCGCGCGTTGAGCTTTTCCAGTGCGGCACCGGATTCGGTCAGCAGCCCCGCCACCTGTGCGGCGCGCTTGGTGACATCGATGCCGATCGCTTCCTCGCGGCCGATGATCTCCTGCTCGACCTTGAGCCCTTCGATGCGGCGCATGCAGTCTTCCACCTCGGGCGGCGTCGCGTGCTGCGACACGGCGACGCGTGCGCAGGCGGTATCGAGCAGGCTCACCGCCTTGTCGGGCAACTGGCGCGCAGGGATGTAGCGGTGCGACAGCTTGACGGCCGCTTCGATCGCCTCGTCGAGCAGTTGCACGCGGTGGTGTTTCTCGAGCACGCTGGCCACGCCGCGCAGCATCAGGATGGCCTTCACTTCATCGGGCTCGGGCACCTGAACGACCTGGAAGCGCCGCGTCAGCGCCGGGTCTTTCTCGATGTACTTCTTGTACTCGGCCCAGGTCGTGGCGCCGATGGTGCGCAGGTTGCCGCGTGCCAGCGCGGGCTTCAGCAGGTTGGCCGCATCGCCGGTGCCGGCCGCGCCACCGGCGCCGACCAGCGTGTGGATCTCGTCGATGAACAGGATGATCGGCGTCGGCGAGCTCTGCACCTCGTCGATCACCTGGCGCAGCCGCTGCTCGAACTCGCCCTTCATGCTGGCGCCGGCCTGCAGCAGGCCGATGTCGAGCGTGAGCAGCTTCACGTCTTTGAGTTGCGGCGGCACATCGCCGCGCGCCAGGCGCTGCGCGAAGCCTTCCACCACCGCGGTCTTGCCGACGCCTGCCTCACCCGTCAACAGCGGGTTGTTCTGGCGGCGCCGCATCAGGATGTCGACGATCTGGCGGATTTCCTCGTCCCGCCCGGTCACCGGATCCATCTCCCCCTTCTTCGCCTTCTCCGTGAGGTCGACAGCAAATTTCTTGAGCGCATCGCCCTTGCCCATGGCGGCCGGCGCCATCGCGCCGCTGTCTTCGCCGGGCGCGCCCGAGCCCATGCCGGTGCCGTCCTGCGCGCGCATCTGCGCTTCGGGCGAGACATCGCAGATCTTCGTGAAGTTGTCGGCCAGGTCTTCGACCTTGACCTTCTCGAACTGCTTCGACAGGCCGAACAGCGGGTTGCGCAGGCTCTGCGTCTTGAGCATGCCGACCAGCAAGTAGCCGGTGCGCACCTGGGCCTCGCCGAACTGCAGCGTGGCGTAGGTCCAGGCCCGCTCGATCGCGTTCTCGATGTGCGGCGAGAAGTCGCTGATGGCGGTGGCGCCGCGCGGCAGCTTGTCGAGCGCGGCCGTCATGTCCTTGGCGATGGCCGAGATGTCGAGGCCGTAGTGCTGGATCACGCGGTGCAGGTCGGAGTCCTGCGCCTGCAGCAGCTGGGCGAACCAGTGTTCGAGTTCCACGTACGGATTGCCGCGCATCTTGCAGAACACCGTGGCGCCCTCGATCGCCTTGTAGGCCAGCGAATTGAGCTTGCCGAACAGGGCGGTGCGACTGATTTCACTCATGAGGATCTCCGTATGGTCTTAGAACGATTCAAGGCGCTCTGGATTGAAATCAATGAACCGCTTTCGTCGCATGCGCCGTATGCGCCGTGTGTGCCCCATGCGGCTGACTGCCGACGCGCACGTCGGCCGCATCGCGCCGGCGCGAGCGCTCGCCGAGCCATGACACCCAGCCGAGCCGCGGCGCGTTGCCCTTGTGCTGGCCGAGCCGCGTCGGCGGCACCTGCTGCGTTTCGAGGATCAGTTCCGCGTCCCATTCGAGTTCGTCGCCGAGCAGTTGCTGCATCCAGCGCTGCAGCACCGGCCGCGCCGACCCGATCGGCAGGAACAGGTGATAGCGTTCGAGCGACAGCGGCCCGAGATGCAGCCGCACGCGGTGCTGCCGATCCCACACCTTCCGGCCCAGCATCGCGCCCAGGCCCAGCGTGCGCGAACGGGTGCCGCGCCCGAGCCGCGTGAGCTCGCCGACAGGCACCTGCATCCAGTGCCCGACCCAGGGCTCCAGCCGCACCGGCACGCCGAAGTAGCCGCACAGTACCGACTCGACGCTCTCGGCGTTGTGCACGCGGCGCGCAAGGTGGCCCGAGAAATGAAGGCGCGCATCGTCGTGGATCTCGTCGCGCCCGTTGCGCGCCGCGGTGCCGATGCCGACCAGCGCGCCGATCTGCAGACGGAACGCGTCTTCGCCCGGCCGGTCCAACGCTACGGCCGGGCGCGAGACGGCCCAGGCCCGGTAGAAGTGCAGCGAAAAGCGGTGCAGGAAGGTATCGAGGAACGCGAGCCAGGTCGGGTCGCCGTGGTTCAGGCTGCGCTCGCGGATGAAGTCGCTCAGGTGCACCGGCAACGGGCCGTTGGGCCCGATGTAGCTGAAGAAATGCTGGCGCAGCCGCGGCGGCGAAACCGCGGTGGCGGGCTCGAAGCGGCTGAAGCTCGCGGGTGCGAACGAGAGCGACGGCTCCTGTCCCACCCGCACTGGCTCGGCGCTGGGCAGCAGTGCGCGGCCCCAGCGCGGCGTCGATCCCGCGATCGATTCGAGGCGGCGCATCACCGCGAAGTAGTCGTAGGCCCAGGCCCGCGGCGCCCACTCTTCGAGGCTGCCGCCGACACGCGCGGCTACAGAATCGGGCGTGTCCCGCACAGCGGCCTCCAGCGCATCGACTCGCCCTTGCCGGCCACCGTCAGCACGGTCTCGACGAAGTGGTTGACCTCCACGTGACGCGCCAGGTAGCGCGCCATCACGGCGCCGAACAGGAAGGCGCTGTGGCCGTGAAAGGCATTGCGATCCACTTCGAGCGTGACTTCGAGGCCGCGGCCGAAAGCGATCGGGCCGGCCAGCGGCAGCCGCCGCACCACGGGCTTGGCGCTGACCGACAGAAGGCCGCGCACCTGGCTCTGGCGCACCTCGTCGGCATGCACCGCATAGAGCATCAGCATCTCGCGCAGCGCGGCGGCGCCCTCGCGCGCATTGCTGTCGGCCAACGAGAGGTAGTTGAGCGCCAGGTGGTCGATCGCGCGCCAGCCCAGGCCGTTGCTGACCACCGGCGACACCGGCCGCGATGGCCCGCGCACCATGCGCACGCGCTGAACCGGAAAGGAATCGACGCAGTCGAAGTCGTTCTCGCGGCCCAGCGGCATCAACAGCGGCAGGTCGCGGTTGGTGCAGAGCGCCGTCACGGCGAGCTGGCGCAGGCTGGCCGAATAGGGGGCCTGCTGCGGATCGACGATCTGCATGTAGACCTCGGATCCGATGTGGCTGCTGCGATGGCCTTCGGTGCGCTGCTTGACCGACAGCGTGCGCGGCTCGCGCGTGGTCGTGAAGTAGGCCGGGTGGCTGTGGCGGCTGCCGTGGAACGCCGCGTAGAAGGGATGGAACGGCTGCTCCTGCACCGCCTCGCCGGCGGCGGGCGCGCCGTGGCCGACCACCTCGGTCACGGTATGGATCTCGAAGTCCTGCGGCCGGGTCCGATCGGGCACCAGGTGGAACTGGCTCACGCCCTCGCTCACCGGCACCCGGTCGATCCGCTTGCTGAACAGGTTGATGGCTGGCACGCAGTTGAGCTGCACGCTGTCGGCATTCACCAGCTTCTCGAGCGCCGCATCGCCGCGCGAGAACAGCACGACGATCTCGACCTCGGCGACCGCCATGCCGGCCAGTGCCCCGCGCAGGCCTTCGATGCGCGCGAACTGGAAGCGCTGCGGAAACGCAAAGTATTCCTGCACCAGCCGATGGCCCGAGAAGCCGGTGGCGGTGGCCGGCAGCAGCGCCTCGTCTTCCTCGAATCCGACCGGCTGGATCGCGCTCGCCGGCAGGGTCTTGACCGACCCCGCCAGCACGCCGGTGGGCGACAGCGGCTGCACCATGACGCCGATGGGCTGGCCCAGCATGCATTCGCAAAGCTGCCAGGCCACGTCATCTGCACCGCCGAAATGCAGCAGCAGTTCGTCCATCGGAATCTGGTCGAAGGTGAGCCCCGCGGTGGCGCGCAGCGCGATGCGCAACCCGCCGCGGATCTCGCGCGACTGCGGGTGCTGGTTCAACGGCAGGTCGGGCGCATAGCTGAAGTACTGCGCCCGCAGCACCTCGATCGGCCAGACCCGGAGCGCGCGCGCGGTGCGGAACTCGCAATGGGTGTTCTGTCCGACCGCCTGGCGCGCCCGCAGGCCACTGCCACGCGGCAACGTGGGGCCGAGCGCGAGGTTGGCATCGCCGGTATCGGGCACGCACTGCACCACCAGCATGGCCGGTGTCGGCGCCATGAAGTTCGGGTAGACGATGTCGAGCAGGTGCCCGGTGAAGCGCGGGAACTCGGCGTCGAGCTTGAGGCCGACACGGGCCGACAGGAACGCGGTGGCCTCGATCAGCCGTTCGACATACGGGTCGGCGACCTCCTGGCCCTCGATGCCGAGCCGGTGCGCGATCTTCGGAAAGGCGCGCGCAAACTCCGACGTGCTCTCGCGGAAATAGCGCAGCTCCTGTTCGTACAGGTTCAGCAGGCGGGGATCCATGGCAATGCGCGGAGCCGGCGCTTATCGCGGGCTCGGATGTGCCATGTCCTCGATCTCGATGCGGCCCTCTTCCAGATCGATCCGGCTTCGCATCAGGAACTCCAGTGGGACGGGCTGCGCCCAGAGCATGCCTCGAATCTGCAGGCCGATGCAGTTGTGGGAATCAAGAGCCGAGCCTTCCATGACGAGTTCAACTTCGAGTGTGCGGGGCAGGATGCGCGGCTCGAACTGCAGAATCGCGTTCTTCAAAGCCTGTTCCATGCTGACACGCTGCACGCTGGACGTGAACTGGCCGGACAGCATAGGCAATCCGTAGTTGAGTACCGAGCGCGCGGCATTCGGGTGGCGCTTGTCGTCCATCGCCAGCCCGTAGCCGGTGGCATTGAACAACCAGCTCAGGTCGCGCAGCACGGCCTGGCGTAGTGCCTGCTTCGTGAGCGTTCGCTTGTCGTCGCTTTCGCGCTGCTCGCCGGGCGCATGGTCGACCAGCCGGTCGAGCAGCGAGGGCTGCAGGCGCTCCTGCGCGGTGAGCTCAGCCATCGCTGCGCTCGCCTGCGGTGAAGACGATCTCGCGCACGTCCATCAGCGCGTACTCGCCCGCGTCGCTGCCCAGCACGCGCTGCCCAAGGCCCGCCCAGACCTCGGGCCGCAGCTCGCGCCACACGGTCTTGCGTGCCAGCAGCAGCTCGCCATCGGTGCTTTGCTCGGTGCCCTGGTAGCGGGTCGGAATCAGCGCCAGCGATTCGCCGCCGTTCTCGAACTGCAGGTGCGCCGGCAGCCACACGCAGTCGCGCAGGTCTTCCGGCGGATCGACCTTCACGTGGGCCAGCCGGGCATAGGGAATCCAGTAGTACTTGCCGTTGACGAAAGCTTCGAGCACCGGCCCGAGCCGCATGTCGGCATCGGCCAGCCATTCGAACGGCGTGCCGTCGATCGTGCCGGCCGTGGCCGGTGCGGCGTCGAAGGCGCGCTGCCGCAGGTCTTCGGCCATGGCCGCCTCGCCGCGGCCCTGGCGCAACAGCGACTCGATCAGCAGCGCGAGCCATTCGTCGGGCTGGCCGAACACCATCGGCGTGCGCGTGCCGGCGAACACTTCGGCACGCAGCCCCTCGCAGCGAACCGCGTCGCCATAGACCTGCTTCATCGGCACCGCGAGCGCGTCGAGTTCGGCGGCCACCGTCAGCTGGTTGAGCGCGCGCGGCCACTGGCCCAGCACGCACAGCAGCTGCGCCAGAAAGACGCGGTGCTTGCTGTCGGCAGGCTTGGCGCGCACTTCGTCGCTGAGGGCCTTGAGGGCGCCGGCGACGTCGCCGGCCTTGAGGAGTTCGGAACTGGTCATCGCGCGGCCTCTTTCGCTTCAGCTCGGTGTCGGCGTCATCGTGCACTCGCGCACGGCTCCGCGTGCACCCGTGGATGTCTGCGGCGAAGAGCGCAGCGTGATCTCGCGGTAGTTGACGGCGAGGATCTCGCTCATCGTCGACAGCGGGCCGCCGGTGGTCAGGAACTGGCCGGTGATCTGCGCGTCTTGCAGCTGAACCTCGAACATCGGCTGGGTGTCGGTCGCGGTCTCGTCGCCGCCCGCGCGAAACGCGCTGATGCAGACCGTCAGCCCGCCCGTCCTGGCATGCACCAGGCTCGCGAGCGAAGCGGTCGCCGAATCGATGCGGCGCACCACGTACAGAGGCTGGAAGGTGCGCGCGCCCGTGCTGCCGGCCGCGCCGCGCATGGCAAGGCCCCACGAGTAGCCGCAGATGTTCAGGCGCGACTTGCCGTCCGCAAACTGGCGCGTGCTTTCGCCGACCACCGTGGTGCCGCTGCGGTCGACCAGCATGACCAGGTCATTGGCCGCGAAGCCGCTTTGCGCGAGATCCAGCATGCGCAGTTGCTCGTCGGGATCCCAGAAACCGTCGCTGTTGAATGACATGTGAACTCCAAACAGTCAAAACCCGGACCGGCATTGCGCCCGGCTTACCGCGCCGTGGCGGCGTCACCGCCGCCCCAGCGCACCATGGCGGCAAATACCTGCCGCTGCTCCTCGGCCCGCAACTGCCCGCGAACCCGGAAATCGGAAATGGCGTCCTGCTGCGGCCCGGCGCCGAACAGGCGCGGCCCGCTGTAGGCGGCGGCCGGCGCCGCCAGCACCAGCAGGCGGCTGCCGGGCGCATCGAACCACGGCAGTTCGAAGCGCTTGGCGGCGGGCTGCTCGCGCGTGCCCTGCTCGAAGCGGTTGGTCTCGCCGAGGTCGCCCGGATAGACCGGGCGCACGGTGCCGCCCGCGTCGATGCCAACGATGACCAGGTTCAGCGATTGCCCGCTGCCATTGCGCACGCTGAGCACGGCGCGTTCGCCGGCGCGCAGCGGCATGGCGCCGGTGTCGGCGCGCTGCGCCGCCTCGCCGCGCACCAGCCGGTCGCCTTGCCAGACCTCGAAGCGCGCTTCGAAGCCGTCGAACTGCGCGCCGCTGGCCAGCGCCTGCAGCCGCCCGAACCACTTGAGCCGGGCCAGCGTTTCGAGCCGGCGCCGCGCCGCGGCAGCATCGGCGATCACGGCCGGTGCGTTGGCGCCGCCCAGGTCGGGCGACAGCACTTCGAGCCGCTGGCCGGCAGCGCCGAGATCGACCCAGCGCACATCGGCCTGGGCCCGTGCGTCGGTCGCGATGATCGAGGCCGGGTACTCCAGGCTGAGGCCGGCCGGCAGCGGTGCTTCGGCCAGCACGCGCAGCGCCAGCGACGACGGCTCGGCGAGCGGCGAGATGCGCCACAAAGTGCTGGCGGGGAGCGCACGCAGGCTGTCGGGCAGGCCGACCTGCGCATGCGCCAGGCCGAGCTGTGACAGTTGGGCCGGCGCGGCGCGCACGGTTCCGTCTTCCAGCGTGGCGAGCACGCGCACCGGCTGCTGCGGCACCAGCCCGTCGAGTTGGCCGATCGCGAGCGTCAGCACGCCGCCTGCGCGCTGGGCCCGCCACACCGGCCGGGTCGACAGCGCGCCCGCGCTGTTCTCGAACAGCGGTGCGTCGAGGTTGCCCTCGGCTACCGGCGAAGGCAGCTCGCGCGTGGGAAAGCGTTGCGCAAGCTCGTCGATCACCGGTGGATAGACGGCCAGCACGCCATCGAACAGCTCGCGCCATGTCGCCGGCCCGCGCTGCAGCGCTTCGGCCACGGCCCAGGTCAACAGGCCTTGCGGCCGGGCGTTGCGGCTCTGGCGCGGCAGTCGCAGTTCAGGCGTGACCTGGTGGCTCTCGGAGGCGAAGAACGCCACGTAGCGCGCGCGTGCCGTGGCGCGTGCCGCAGGCGCCGCAAGGGTCGAAGCCGGCGGCTCGCCAGCCACGCTGCGAAGCTGCGCAGCCCGCACGCCGCGCCAGCGCACTTCGTCCTGCTGCGGCCCTTCCGCCGTTGCAGGCGCGGCCGCCGCACCCCGCGTCATGGAGGTGGCGGAACAGGTGTCGAACACCGACCAGACGAACACGTTGCGCGCCAGGAAGGCTTGCACCCAGCCGTCGAAGTCGACATCGCGCACGCCACCGGCCAGCGCCACGTCGGTGCCGACAGTGCCGCGCACGTCGCGCGCGAGAAAGTTCTCGGCCAGGCCATCGGGCTCCTGGTAGCGCTTGCCTGCATCGCGCAGCCGCGTGCCGTGGCCCGAAAAATAGAGCAGCACGAAATCGCCGCTCTTCGACTGTTCCAGCAGCCGGCCGAGCGCCTCGTGAATGCGTTGGGCATCGGGCAGCGCGGCGCCGCTCACGCCATCGGCCAGCACCGTGATCTCGGCCGCGCCGAAGCCCTGCTTCAGCAGCACCTCGCGCATCAGCGTCACGTCGTTGCGCGGGGCCTGCAGCCAGAGCGCCTGCGGCTGGTTGACCAGCTCCGACACGCCGACCAGCAGCGCGCGTTGCGTCGACCACGCCGGCAGCGCCGCTGCGAGCAGCAGCACGGCACCGAACCAGCGTGGCAGGCGCAACATCATCGCGCTCCGGTCGGTTCGGCCGGCCGCACCGACGCGACCAGCGGCGAGGCTTCGAGCATGGCGCGGGCGGCCGGCGCGTCGGCTGCGCGCAACCGCCATGCGCCCTGCGCATCGGGACTGCCCACCGGCTCCGCGGACGCCAGGCGCAACAGACGGCCGGCATCCTCGAGGCCGACGCCGGGCTTCCAGAGCACGACCAGTTCGGCCGGTGTCACAGCGGGCACGACCGGCACCGAGCGGAAGCGCACCTCCTCGTCGTCGGCGCCGCGGTTCAGCAAGCCGATGTTCTGCACCACCACCACGAGCGCCAGCACCGCGAAGGCCGGGCGCACCAGCCGGTCGGCGGCCAGCCAGCGGCGCAGTTGCGCGCCCCATCCGTTTCCGGCGTTGGCCTGCGTCGCCGCGGCCGGGCCGGGTGCAGCCGGCGCCGCCTGCAGCGACGCGCCGAGGTGCGCTGCGGCATCGCGGTAAAGCGCCTGGTAGTCGGCACGCGGGTCGCCGGGGCCGAGCGGCGTGCCCGACAGCACCGTGAACACGCCGCCCGCGGTGCGCAGTGCGATCTGCCCCGGCGCTGGATCGATCGCGAGCGTTTGCTGCGCCATCCATTCGTCGTGCACCGCGCGGATCGCAGCGAGCCGCGTGGCCGAGAGTTCGCCGAGCACGCGCGCGCAGAGTTGTGGCGCCGGCGTGAGCGTCAGCGGGTTCCATGCCTGCACCATGCCGAACAGCGGCTCGAAGGGCTCGTCGCCTGGTTCGAGCAGCACGTCGAAGGCGCCGGCCCAGTCGGCTTCGCCGGCTGCCATCCAGCCCTGCCAGCGGTCGCCGCCGATGCATTTGTCGAGCAGCACGCCGAGCAGGCGGCCCTCGTGCACCAGGCTCACCAGGCGGCCTGGTGCCCAGCGCGCCGGGAACGCCCGCTGGGCCACGGCTTCGCGGCGCCGGGCCAGTTCGGTCAGCGGCAGCAGCAGGTCTTGCGCTGCGCGGTGCGGGGCCGCGTCGCTGTCGGTGCCGCGGGGTGGCGCGACAAGTTGCTGTTCGGGCGCAGCGGCCGGGCCGGGCTCGAACGCGGCGCGGATGAGGCTGAGGGGAGGCCAGAGTTCGGTGTGCATGGCGGGTATGTCCTGAATGGCTATGTCTTCAGGCATAAGACGCTTCAGCACCGAGGATTTTGAAAACCTGCAGGATCGCGCCCATGTTGTCGGCCTCGATCGCGATGCCCAGCGTCCCGGTGATCCACTGGCCCAGCGTGGTGCGCGCGTAGTCCGCGGGCAGCCCTTCGCGCTTGTGCACGAGGCCGAGCCGCCCAGCGCGGTAGTGGTACGACGCAATCGAATGGCGCGATGCCACGCCCGACAGCCCGCCGGCCGCTTCGCGCCCGAAGCCCTCGCACAGCAGGATGCGTTCGGGCTCGGGCAAGGCGGCAATGAAGGCGCGCGCCGCGAACTGCACCGAGGCGCCGCTCAGCCCGTGTTCTGCCAGTGCATCGAGCGCGTCCTCGTCGGCGCCGAGCCGGTCTTCGAGTTGTGCCTCGGTGATCTGGTCGCCGATCGAGAGTTTGCGGCGGAAGCTGCTGGCCCGGGTGCAATCGATGAGGTAGCGCCGGAAGTACGCGCACAGCGCAAAGCTGCTGGACGGTGCGCTGTGGTTGCTGCGCTCCCGGTCCGGCGCCTCGTCGGCCTCGTCGGGGTCGGCGTCGAGCCGCAGCACCTTGACGTAGATGAACTGGGCCACCAGTTCCTGGCGCCCCTCGCCCAGCACGTGGAGTTCGGGTGGGTTGCAGGCCTTGAGCGCGCTGCCGACGATGCCGTACATGCGCCCCATCTCGTCCGGTGCGAGGGTCTGCCGGCGACGCCAGAGGCCCACCAGTTCGACGCTTTGTTCGGAGGAGAGGGTTTCCTGCATGGCTCAAACCCTGCGTTGCGCGTGGCTTGCATTGCTGCATGCGGGGGGCGTCGGTTCGGGGCGAAGGCGCTGGGAGCGAAGGCGCTCTGGACGAAGGCGTTCGGGGGGCGTGCACAGGGCACCGGGTACTCCCCTCCGCGAATGTCCCCCGGCTTCGCCTCCTCCTTTATTTCGCTGCGGGGAGCACCCGATGCCCTGTGCACGAGAGACGCAGCTGTCGTGCCGGCCGATGAACGACCGCTCTGATGGATCACGCCGATGGCGTGCTCTGCGCAGCGAAATAAAGGAGGAGGCCGCAGGCCGGGGGACATTCGCGGAGCAGAGTACGCCGTCGGCGTGATCCCACCCCCGGTGACCCCAGCGCCCCGAACGCCCGAAACCACGCAGGCCAAAAAAGCGCGTCTTCATCCTAGTCATCGACGCACTGGCCTTCGACGGGAACCAGGCACTGCGGCAGATCGGCGCCCACCGCACCACCGCGGGTACGGATCGACGAGGTCGCAGCCGCCGCCACGGCAAGGCCGCGCGGCAGCAGGATCCAGAGCTGGCCGCGCTCCTTCATGCGCCGCGCCTGGGTTGCTGCCTGGATGCCGTTGCCGAAGAAATAGTCGGCCCGCACCGCGCCGCGGATGGCGCCGCCCGTGTCCTGCGCAATCGTGAGGCGCTGCATCGGGGCACCGGTGCCGGGCGCACGCGTCGAGACGAACACGGGGTAGCCGAGCGGCGTGCTGCGCGGATCGACCGCGATCGAGCGCCCCGCCGAGAGCGGCACGCCGAAGGCGCCGACCGGCCCGCCCGTGCCGGCGACGGACTCCTTGAAAAACACATAGCTCGGATCCGTGATGCCCGACCCGATGACCGGCCCCGCAATGCGCCGGCCCGGCACCATCACCGCCCCGCTGGCGATCGGCCGCGCCAGCGTGAAGCCGCGCACCCGGATCCCCGCCACGCTGTCGTCGACCTCGTCATCGTCCACTTCGAGCTCGATCGCACCGCCCCGGGTACGCACCTGGCTGGCCGGCTTGCCGGACTTGTTCTGCGCCAGCGTCGGACGGAAGGGCTGGCCGTTCTGTTCCGCATAGGCGACGCGGATGACCTCGCCGCTCGGCAGGCGAATGCGGCCCGAACCCTGGATCTGCATTTCGTAGAGCGCCGTGGCGCTGTCGACGAAGGCAAGCACCTTGGCATTGGGCGCGCCCTTGGTCTCGATCTCTTCCCGCGTGTAGTAGGGCAGCAGTTGCCGGCCTTCGGCGCGCAGGCGCACCCTGCGGTCCAGCGTGTCACGCGTGATGCTCGACATGTTGAGCGCGTAGAGGCCCGGTGCGCCCATGTCGCGGGTGCTGAGGCCTGCCTGAACGACCACCTCGCGGCCCTGCACGCGCGCCGCCACGGTGCCGCTGCCGGCCGGCAGCTTGCGTGCGTCGACGAACAGCATGTCCTCCGGCTGGCCATACACCGGGTAGATGTACGGGGCCTGGTAGGTTCGGCTGCCGTTGATCTCGGGCTCGAAGTAGCCGGTGACGACGCCATCGGGCTTGCGATCGTCGTCCCGGATCTGGTAGGCCGAGAACTCGCTTTCGAAGAAGTTGCGGATGGCTGTGCTGTTTTTGGCATCGATCCTGCTGGCCCGGTCGCACACCGACTTCCACTCGGCGCCACGGGTGATCAGCACCTTGCAGCTTCCGAGAAACGCAGGCCAGCCCTCGGTGAAATCGTCGCGGCTCCAGCCGGGTACCGTGCTGAAGCCGACCGCCGTGTAGGTGGCCAGCTGGGTCGAGAAGGTGCGCGCCTGGCCGGCCACGCTGGCAGCGCCGGGGCCCGATGCAGGTGGCCGCTGTGCCTCGGTGCTCGCCGGCGCCGGAGCCGCCGCTGCAGTCGCCGCCGGAGGGGGTGCCGCCGGTGGTGCCACGGCGCATCCGGCCAGCCAGGTCGCTGCCACCGCCACGGCGGCCCAGCGGGCGGGGGGCGGAAAGCGGTGCGACAGTGTGTTCATGGGGTGCTCCTGATCCTGAGAGAAAAAGGGCCCAGGCATCGATGCAGGGGGCCGATGCTCCAAAGACGATTACTTCTCGGTGATTTTGAAAAACCCGACGCCATAGACGTCGTTGCACGGCGCGCCCGCGGCACACACCGGTTTGCCGAGCAGCGGCGGCGGGCCGTTGCCTCGGGCGACTTCGAGCGCCGCCAGCACCGGCAGGGGAAACTGCGGGAACACGCCGTCGTTCTGGATGCCGGAGCCGCTGAAATCGCGCTCGTGCTCGCTCACCAGCACAGCGAACTGGTTGGTGCCGGCCGGCCCGCCCGCATCCATCGGCCAGGAGGCGCGCGGCAATGCGATCGGGCTGTTGGCCGTGACCTTGTTGTACTTGTCGAGCAGGTTCGGAAACAACAGGAACAACTCGCCACCGCTCGACAGAAGGTAGACATAGGCAAAGCCGTCGCGCTTGCTGCGCACCTCGAAGGCGAGCTTGTCCTTGCCGATGCTGACCTCGGCCTTGCGCGGCGTGCCTGTCACGTCGAAACCGGGGGCGGCACCGGTCGCCAGCGACTGCATCGACTCGGATGGCGTCCTGGCGACCGGCGCAGGAGGAGGCGGCGGCGGCGCCTGCACCACCGGCGTTTCGGTCGGGGGCTGCGGCGCCACGGCCACGGATGGCTTGTCTGCCGGCGTGCCGCCCTGCTGCGACCACCACCAGCCACCGCCACCCAGCACGACCAGCCCGAGCACGCTGGCCAATGCGATGGCCTTGCCCTTGCCGGGCGCAGGCGCGGGTGAAGACGGGGGCGGCGCCGCAGATGGCGCGCTGCGTGCGGCGGCCTGGCCGGCGAGCGGAGAGGCGGCGTGCACGGTGCGGGCCGGGATCACGGTCTGCGCACCGTCGAGCCCGAGCATGGCGCGCAGCTCGGCCATCGACTGGGGGCGCGATTCGGGCCGCACGCCGAGGCCGGCGTCGATGGCAGAGAGCAGTTGCAGGCTGTAGCGCTGGCGCAGCACTTCGTTGTGGGCGAGCGGCGCATAGCTGTCGGACAGCAGGCGCGCAACCGAGGGCGGCGGCGCCCGCCCGCTGACCGCCACGTGCATCACCGCCGCCAGCGCGTACACGTCGGTCCAGGCACCTTGCGACATGTCCGGCATTTCGGCGTACTGCTCGATGGGTGCGTAGCCGGGCTTCAGGATGACGGTGATGGCCTGGGTCTTGTCGGTGATCACGCGCCGCGCGGCACCGAAGTCGAGCACCACCGGACGGCCCGAGCCTTCGAGCAGGATGATGTTGTCGGGCGCGATGTCGCGGTGATAGCAGTTCGCGCCATGCATCACGGCCAGCGCCTGCGTCACGCCGTCCATGATGCGCAGCAGCCAGCCTTCGTCGACGCCGCCCGGAATAGCGGCGAGCGCCTGGCGCAGCGTGTCGCCGCGGTAGAACGGCATCACCATGTAGGTGGTGCCGCGCTCCTGCCAGAAGCGATACACCTTGAGCAGCGAGGGATGGTCGAACTGCGCCAGCAGCCGGGCCTCGTTGATGAAGCTGCGCATGCCGAGGTCGAAGGTTTCGCGCTGGCGCTCCGACAGCGGCACCACGGTGCCGTCGAACTGCCGCGTCGAGAGCGACACCGGCAGGTACTCCTTGATCGCGACCACCCGTTCGAGCGTATGGTCCCACGCCTCGTACACCGCGCCGAAGCCGCCCTGCCCGACCAGGCTGGTGACTTCGAATTCCGCGAGCCGGCTGCCCGGCGGCAGCACGCCGGCTTCAGACGAGCCGCTGGCGACCGCGGCAGGACGGCGCGTCACGACCTGGGTGCGGTCTTCCGGCTCCGGCGTTGGGGTGGCATCGGGTGCGTCGGTCACGCGCCCTCCTGGTTCGATACGACGGCAAAGCCGAACAGCGCGTCGAACTGATGATCCCGCGGCAGGCCCGACGCCGTCATCCGCAGCCCGATGGAGGTAGCGGGCTCGGTGTACCAGTGCGACTGGCCGGCGAGCGGCAGGTGCACCGGTTCGGCACTGTCCGGCGCAGCCGCCCCGTTATGGAAGATGCGGGCGAGCAAGGCCTCGAACCCCACCGCGTCGAGGTCTTGCTCCAGCCCCTCCAGCGCGGCCCGCGCGGCCCGTGCCCACCAGTGTTGCAGCAGCACGTTCGCGTCATCGGGCGGCGTACCGGTCGGGAACTCGAGCTCGACGGCCAGCGTGAAAGGAAAGTAGCGGCCCACGCCGTCGACCGAAGGCATCAGCACGCCGAGCCAGGCGCGCGGGCCTGCCACCTGCTCGCCGAGCACGAAGAACCACAGCGGCCCTTCGAGGTAGCGCTCGACCCAGTCCTCGTGGCGCTCGCGCAGCTTCGTGAGGCCGCTCTGCAGCCACGCGTCCCATTGCGTGCGAAAGGCTTCAGGCAGGCGCCGATGCGCGAAATCACCAATCCCCGGCAGCTTGCCGAACCACCCAGGCGTCATGGGCACACCCCCAGTCTTCGCGCACTTCGTGTCGCTTCGCCAACCCCCTTGCAGGGGGCAACACCAGCGGCCCGGCAAAGCCGGTTCCGCGGTGTTTCTGGCAAAGAGGTCCTCTTCATCACAGCCCCTCCGGGCATGTGAAATCGCGCAGTTCTTTGAGGCGGATCGGGTGCTGCACGCTGTTGGTCGTGACCTCGAAGCGGGTGCGGCGCGCGCCGACCTGGAAGGTGATGAAGAACTTCTCGGGTGCGTCGCCGGCTTCGAGCTGGCCGTCGTCGAGCGTGCGGAACAGTGCCCACGGCCCGTCGACCGCCGAACCCGACGGCCCCGAAGTGGATGGCGGGCTGACGGTGACGCGCACCTGGTTGCTGCCCTTGGGGCCCGGCCACTGCACCGCCATCGGCACCACCGGACCGTGCGCGTACTTCACCAGCTGGCCGTCGACGTCGAGGATGAACTGGGTGATGCTGGCGTCCATCTCGACCGGCTTGAAGTCGAGCCGCATCGCCGGCCCGCGGCCGCCGCCGCGGAAGAAGATGTCCTTGATGCGCGCGGCGCGCTCGAACTGCGCCAGCGCCGCCACGTTGACGGCGGCGCGCTCGGCCACCGGCTTGTAGCGCCAAGGCCGCGTGCTGGTGTCGACCAGCGCCGCGAGCCGCTTCTGGAAGAACTCATCCATCATGCCGCCGGGGCCGAAGAACTGGCCGAAGTCCTCGGGCAGCACATCGCGCTTGCTGCCCAGCACGAACGGATAGCGGCCCGCGATAGCGCGGGTGCAGAACTCGGTCACCGGCCGGAGGTCCTGGCTCAGGTTGCCGCGCTCGGCCACCTGCGCCTGCGCCGCGCCCGACTGGCTCAGGTTCTCGACCATCGAGCGCACCGGCTCGGGCAGCCGTCCGGCGTCGGACTTGAGCTTGCCGGCCACGTCGCCGGGCGGCGGCGAGGTGCGGCCCTTGACCGCGGTGTCGACCGCCGTGAGGTAGACATACACCTCGTTGAAGAGCTTGAGCGCGTCGTCGATCGGTGCCGGCCCGTTGGGCGTGGGCGCGGTCACGAGCTGGCGCAATGCCGCGAAACGGTCGTCGACGATGCTCTCGATGCGCTTGCCCGTCGCCACCGGTTTGTTGGGATCGCCGCCGAACAGGTCTTCGAGCCCCTTGCGGGTGTTGCGCACGGTTTCGCTGGCCTTGCTCACCACGTCCTTGGTGGCCTCGGCCGGGATCAGCGTGGTCTCCTTGACGGCCGCGCGCAGGAAGCTCGAGAGCGGCGAACCACTGCCGGAAAGGATGCGCGCGGTTTCGATGTTCTTTTCGAGCCCGCCACCGCGCACCAGCCGCACATCGGCCAGCAGTGTTTCCCAGACCTTCACGTACTCCTCGAGGTAGAGCCTGCGCACCCGATCGGTCAATGCGCCGAGCGCGGCCACATCGCGCAGCCGATCGGCGGCGTTGCGATCCTGGCCCAGCACCCACGGGTCTTCCTGCGCGAGCAGCGGCGTGAGCACCGCCACCTCGGTCTGGAAGCGCTTGTGATAACCGTCGTAGGTGAACATGCCCGGCACGCCTTCGGCCAGCGGCTTGCCGCTGATGCGTTCGAACACCAGCGGGCCCGCGGGGCCGGCCGCTGTGGCCACGCTGAACGCCGGGATGTCCTTGCCGAGGCGCTGGCGCTTGAGCCGGCTGAACACGCGCTGCTCCAGCGGATAGCTTGCGAGCACGGCGCGCACGCTGCGCACCAGGTTCTCGTCCATCTTCAACGGCGAGCGCGGCGGGCCTTGCGCGATCAGCACGTCGAGCTGGTCTTCGAGCAGCTTGCGCTGGTCTTCCGGCACGCCGCGGTCCAGGCTGCGGGCCCAGTCGAGCGTGATCCAGGCCTTCAGCGCCTCGGGGTCGAAGCGCTCGGGCTGGTGCAGCATCAGGTAGGTCTTGAGCGCCTCGTAGCTGAACTCGAGGTTGTCTTTCTGGGCCGTGCGCAACTGGTCTTCGATGCGCTTGGCGAGCTGCGGCAGGAAGGCATCGTTGAGCGCGCGCTGGTGCGCCAGCATGGCCGCCGCATCGAGCTTGTCGCCCTGGTAGAGGCCCAGCGTCATCGACAGCGGCGCATCGCCATTGTCGTTCTCGGGCGCCTTCCAGATGTTGCGCAGGCTCTGCAGCACCGGCGCCACTTCGACCAGGTTCTGCACCCGCGCCGGCAAGGCCGCGAGATTCTGGCGCGCCGGCTCGACCCTGGCTTCGACCGCCTTGAGGTATTCCAGGTTGCGCCAGCTGCCGTAGCCCCAGCCGGCCAGCACCGCGACCGTGAGCAGGGTCATGGCCGCGACGCCGGCGAAGCGCAGCGTGTTGCGGCGCCGCTCCAGCTTGACGTCGGCACCGGCCAGGCGCTGCTCGGGAAACACCACGTCCTTCAGCAGCTGGGTGAGGAAGTAGCTGCGGCCGCTGCCCTTTTGCGGCGGGAGCATCGCGCGCTCGAGCCCGAAGCTGCGCGCGAGGCTGCCCATGACGCGGTCGATCGGGCTGCCCTCCTGCGTGCCGCTGGTGAAGTACACGCCCCGCACCCAGGGCGGCTGCGCGAAGCGCGAGCCGGTGAACACCTGGTCGAGCAGGTCGGACAGCAGCGGGCCGACCGAGGCGAACTGCGCCGGAAAGCCGAAGATCGCGGCGCGGCGCGTGCCGTCGCTCTCGTGCTGCATGCGGTCGATCAGGCCGCTGTTGACGCGCTCGTGCAGCAGGCCGAACTCGCGCTGGAACGCAGCGCCGACGCCTTTCTCGTCGACCTGCACGCCTTCTTCGGGCGGCAGCGTGAAGCCGAACACCTGCGCGCGCTGCTCCTTGCCGAGATCGTCGAAGTATTCGGTGAAGCCGTACAGCAGGTCGCTCTTGGTCACCAGCACATAGACCGGCAGCCGCGTGGTGAGCTTGGCATCGAGTTCGAGCAGGCGCGCGCGGATCGAGGCCGCGAGCGTGGTGCGCGCCTCCGGGCCCTGGCTCAAGAGATCCGCGACGCTGACCGTGAGAAACACGCCATTGAGCGGCCGGCGCGGACGCGACTTTTTCAGCAGCCCGAGGAAGCCTTCCCAGGCGCTCTTGTCTTCGGACTGGTGGCTGTCCTGTGTGGTGTAGCGGCCGGCGGTGTCGATCAGCACGGCTTCGTCGGTGAACCACCAGTCGCAGTTGCGCGTGCCGCCGACGCCGCGGATCGCACCGGGGCCGAACTTGTCGGCCAGCGGGAACGTGAGGCCCGAGTTGACCAGCGCGGTGGTCTTCCCTGCGCCCGGTGCGCCGATGAACACATACCAGGGCAGGTCGTAGAGGTAGCTGCCGCCCGAGAGCGAAAGCCAGTCGCGCCAGCCCGGCTTGCGGCCGGCCGCATGCAGCCGCATCTTCTTGAGCGTGGCCACCGCTTCGCTGAAACGGGTGTTGAGCACCTTCTGCTCGCCGTTGTCCGGGGCATCGGTCTTCACCGTCGGGGCGCGCATCAGTCCATCAGTGAGGTGCTGGCTGGCGCGGCGCGCGCGCCAACGGCGCAGCACCGCGCGCAACACCACCAGCAGCACGATCGCGCCGATCAGCACGGCGCGCCAGAGTTCGCTTTCGAGCGGTGCCAGTGTGCCGATGCGGATCAGCGGGCCGACCCACCAGACCAGCAGGCCGACGACGATGAGGGCCAGCAGCGTGAGGAGCAGCGGATGGAACAACCATCCGAAGATCTTCTTCATCGCTTCACCTCCCCGAGTTCGGCCGCGACACGGTCGGGCGGACTCAGCAGCACGATGTCGACGCGCCGGTTGCGCGCGCGGTTGGCCGGCGTGTCGTTGGCGGCGACGGGCTCGGCATCGGCCTTGCCGTCGGCGCGCATGCGGGCCGGATCGACCTGGCTCGTGAGCGCTGTCTTCACCGCGTCGGCACGCGCCGCCGACAGATGCCAGTTCGATGGAAAGCGCAGCGAGCGGATCGGCTGGTTGTCGGAGTGGCCGGTGATCAGCACCTCGCCCTTGACCTCGGCCAGCGCCTGGCCGATGCGCTTGAGCACCGGCAGCGACTGCGGCATCGGCTCGGCGCTGCCGGAGCCGAAGAAGGAATCGCCGCGCAGCCGCACCACGCTGCGGTCGGCTTCGTCGGTGACCGTCACCAGGCCCTGCCTGACTTCAGGCTCCAGAAACTTCGCGAGCCGAGGCGCCCTGGCCAGTTGGGCCGGGGGCGCGATCTGGAGGTTGGGCACGCGCAGCGACGACACGGCGGCATAGGTGGTGTCGGAGCGGTTGTTGAGCGAGATGCGCAGCCCGAACCACACCAGCGCGAGCAGCAACGCAAACGCCGCCGCAAAGACCCACAGCGGCAAGGCATGCCGCAGTCGGGTGGTGCCCGCGCCCTGCCCGCGCCAGTGCGGCGACAGGTCGGCCTCGCGCGGCGGGCGATCCTTGCGGATCAGGTCGGCCAGGCGCTGGCGCACCGTGTCGAGCTGGGCCCGGCCGTTGTCGACAACGCGGTAGCGGCCTTCGAAGCCGAGCCCGAGCACGCAGTAGATAAGTTCGAGCAGCTGGCGGTGCGTGGGTACGTCCTGCGCAAGCTTGGCCAGCAGCTGGAACACCTTTTCGCCGCCCCAGGTCTCGTTGTGGAACTGCACCAGCAGGCTCTGCTTGTTCCAGCCGGCCTGTACGCCCCAGGGCGTGTTGGCAACGGCTTCGTCGACCGCGGTGCAGAGCACGTAGCGCGCGGCCAGCACGGTTTCGTTCGACGCGCCGGCGCGGCGCGCTGCGGCATCGAACTGGTTGACCGCCTCAGCCGTCGATGCGCGCAGCGCCGGCACGTTGGGCGACTGCACCAGCGTGCGCAGCCGAGCCGTCAGCGCCAGCAACTTGCCCGCCGCCGACACCAGCGGATTGAGCAACCCGAGTTCGCCGATGTCGACCTGCGGCAGATCGCCGCCGCCCGAAGGCAGCGGCGCCGGCGCGCCCGGCGTCTGCCCCGGCGCACGCGGCTTGGGCTTGATGACGGTCCGCTCGGACTCGAAGGCGGCAAACGGATCAGGAGTGGTCATGAACCTCCCCCAGTCTTCGCGCACTTCGTGTCGCTTCGCCAACCCCCTCGCCGGGGGCGACACCAGCGGCCCGGCAAAGCCGGTTCCGCGGTGCCGCTTGAACAAAGGCTGAGCGGCGTTGTGGGGGTCATGCTCGTATTGCCCAGAACGCGAGGTCGAGGCCGGGGAAATCGCCTGCGATGTGCATCGCGACGCCGCCCGACTGCTCGAGCTGGCGCCACAGGTCGCTGTTGCGGGTTTCGAGCTCGAAGTAGTTGGCGCCCGCATGGAACGGGATCTGGCGCGGCGCCACCGGCAGCGGTGTCAGCGTGACACCCGGCAGAGCCAGGTTGACGAGATCGCGGATGCGCTCGACCGGGCCGATCTTGACCTGCGTGGGAAAGCGCGCGCGCAAGGCTTCGCTCGGCATCTGCGACTGCACCGCCAGCACGAAGGTGGCGTTCCGCTGCAGTTCCACGTCGGGAATCACCGCTACGCGCACACCATGCTTGCGGTCGTGCAGCTCGATGCGGATGGCCGACTGCTCCAGCACCATCGACAGGCTGCGCCGCAGGTCGTCCATCAGCGGGCGAAAGGTCGCGGCCAGGTCGTCGTGGATGTAGGGGCCGAACCGGGCGACCCGGCGCGTGTCGCGAAAGGTGGCGAGGTCGCCGGCCAGCGCGAGCGCCTGCTCGAAGAAGTGCTGCGGGTGCAGCATCGTGCTCCTCGCGAGGTGCGCGAACACCGGCTCGTTGCGGTTGACTGTTTGCAGCAGCAGAAAGTCGGCGATCTCGGCGACGCCGCCGGTGCCGCCCTGGCTCATGCGCCCGGCCAGCGCTTCGCCGCGCTGGCGCAGCAGGCCGAGCAGCTCGTCGAGCCACGAGCGGATCACCGCGTGGCCGGCCACATCGAGCAGCGGCGGCAGCAGCGCGCGGTCGAGCTGAACCTGGTTGTCGACCCGGCGTTCGACCACGCGCGCGACGTTGATGGTGGTCCACGCATCGGTGGTCTCGCCGGCGCGCAACAGCCGCGTGTGCAGCGCGCCGAGCTGCACCGTGGCACCGCGCTCGCCGGCCGTATTGGAGTCGGGCACCTCGACCTCGAGCACACGGTGGCGCACCAGGTCTTCGTAGCCTTCAACGTCGGCCTCGCGTGCGCCGGCGCGGCGCAGCGGCAGTGCCAGCACCACCGCTTCTTCGCGCATGGTGGAAGGAATGTCGATCGGCTCGGGCAACGGGTCGATGGCCGGCATGTCGAACACCGTGCCGTCGCCGAACACGCCGACAGCGCGCACCAGCGCGAGCTTGCCGAGCGTGAGCGCAGCCGCGTCGATCTCGAGTTCGGCAAAGCCCCATGCATAGGGTGTGGTGGTGCGCAGAAGCAGATGCCGGGAATGATCCGCGTGGCGCTCGCTTTGCTGCAGATGCTGAGGCTGGAGCAGCATCCCCTCGCTCCAAACCACTTTTGTTCGCCAACTCATCCGCGCTCCGTCAACGGCAGGGGCTGCCAGAAACATCTAGTTTCCGGCGCTTGCGGGCAGCGGCAAATCCACCTAACGGCCTAGCCGCAGGCGTTGGGTCTAATGCGAAGGGTCTAGTGATCGCATTAGGTCGTTGTCGATATTGAGGAAGAAGCCGGCCGAGCCGCAGTTCAGCCCGGCATTGAGCGAGTCGATCGACGACCAACTCGCGCCCGCCCAAAACCGGGAGGAAGTAATGGGGTGCGGCCCCAAGCAGGCGCGAGGTGGCACACAGTCTCTTGAGCCGTTACTCCGCCGAGCCAGGTGGAATCTTCCCCTCTGCCTCTAATCTTTTGAGGTGTCGCTCGCCCGCCCGATTGAAGTCTTTCAACAGGCCCATCTTGCGAGTTTTGCAGGGCGCGCCATCGTAAAAGCTCTCCGGATCAGCAGTCGACTCAAGGTTTGCACTCGACTCGGACACATGGATTCGCCCTTTCGGCTCAATGTCGATAACGATGATCTTGCTCGCCTTGAATGTGATGGATGCGCCCCGAGCAACCCGATTTTCGGTTTTCTCAGTGAAATTATTTGCACGCACCAACGCCAAGGACGCACAACCGAGTGCCGATCTGGAGCGTGAGTTCAAGGCGCTATCTTCCCGGCTGCCGCTTGGCCCGAACTTTGAACGTCACATGCCGGAGGCAGTGGAACCCCGTTGCACCGGTCCGCAAGGGCGACAAGGGCGACAAGGGCGACAAGGTGCGCATGCTGACACTACAATGACTTGGGGCTCATTTTCGCCTCACATTAACTTCAGGGAGTGTATTTATGCCATCAATAATAAGCAGCAAAATACGAGCAAATTTTCTCGCATTTTTATTTACCACGTTGAGCTGTATAGCAGCCATCGCAAGCGAACCATCCGATCAACTTTTTTACAACCCCACAGAATCAGCATTGGATCCGAAGGCCAATATTCAATCTGGTGTGATCTGGAAGCAGGAGAGCATAAAGGTTTGCTGGATAAACCCCACAACCAATGACGCCACCGAGCGCAGCTGGATTAAAGGTGCGGTAGAGAGAACCTGGCAAGCCAATAGTCGGATAAAATTTACCGGCTGGCAAGCCTGCGATACCTCCACAAACTACCCGAACAAGTCTATTCGAATTTACTTCGACGAATCCAACCCTAGAAGTTACGTTGGAGACGTTACGCATTCCATCAATGGCCCGACAATGTGGCTAAACAATCGATTTACCACATGGAGCGTAACCTGCAGGTCCTCAGAATCGAGCAGGAAGTCCTGCATTGAATCGATCGCTGTTCATGAGTTCGGTCATGCCATCTCATTTCGGCATGAACAAGAACGGACCGATACGCCATCGAGCTGTCGATCCACCGGCACGTCCGGGAATTGGTACATCGGCCCATGGGACATCAATTCAGTGATGAACTATTGCAACCCCATCTACAACAACAACGGGAATCTGAGTGCGCTGGACACCAACGCAGTGCGGGTTGTCTATGGAGCACCAGATCTGAGGGATGAAAATTTCACTTTTGATGCCGATTTTTACCTCTCAGTCAACCCAGATTTGCGCCAAGCCTTTGGCCACAACCATCAGGCCGCATTAGATCACTGGAATACCAACGGAAAGAATGAGGGCCGCCGCTCATCTCCTATTTTTGATGTTCGGTACTATGTAGCCAACTATCCGGATCTAAAAACCGCATTTGGAGCAAACTACATTGCAGCCACAAATCATTGGATTAACATTGGAATCAATGAGGGCCGAATCGGATCAAGAGAATTCAACTCTCAATACTATCTTAGCAACAACCCAGACCTGAAGGCGGCATTTGGCAATAACTACCGATCTGCAATGCAACACTGGATGGGCATTGGAATCTATAGTGAGCAGCGTCAAGGCTCATCATTTTTTTCGATAAAAAATTATTTTGATCGTTATTCGGATTTGCGAACCGCGTTTCCTTTCAAGCAGGACAACGGCTACACTTACAACGCCCGTCTTGGCTTCTCTCATTGGGTAGGAGATGGCTTCAATGGAGGCAGAATAGGGAATTGATATTCAATCAAAGGAGGCGTTAGCCTCCTTTTTTTAACCTTAAAAATTACCCCGATCGAAAATAAACCACCTCGCCTTCAGCGGTCCCACATGATTCGTGCACTGATGGACCGCGGCCGTTTGGAAAATGGTGCCGTCCGTGTCAATAAGGAAGTGAGCTCCATTCGCCTGCGGGCGCTTGTAGCACAAAGCCTGAGCGTTGCTCATTCCACACGATAGACGGGCGGAACACCTCTGCCCCGTCGCGCCGTGCCTTGCAGCGATCCTCGGCCCCTGGCAGACGTCTCAGCGCGGGCGCTCGCGCAGCGCGGCCACCTGCTCCGCGTAGGCGGCTTCGATGCGCTGCAGCCGGGCTTGCCGCGCTTCGTCGTTGACCCACTGGCCGGCGATGGCGCGCTGCTTCTCGAGCTGGTAGCCGAGGGTCGCGGCCGACTCCAGCGCGCTGTTGTCGGCCGCTACGAAGCCCAGTTGCGCGTGCAGGGTCTTCAGCACGGCGCGCTGGGCGGCCTGGTGCGGACCCGGCGTGTGCCCATAGCCGACTAGCACTGAGCGCACCTTGGCCTGCAGCTCGGGCGAATGGTCGCGCCGTACCAGGATCTGGCCTTGCGGCGTCGGCTCGGACGTCCAGACCACATGGAGCCGCGCCGCCTCGACCGGGAACTGGAGCTTGAAACGTTCGAAGTCGGTGGTGTTGTTGGTGGCAACGTCCGCGTCGCCATTGGCAACGGCCAGTGCCGTGGCCTGGTGCGTGCCCACGAACTCGCTGCGGAAGCGCGTCTCCATGGCAATCCGGCTCGGCAGGAACAGCTGGACCTGCGGCAGGATGAAGCCCGTCACCGAACGGGTTTCGCCGCGCGCGAGGCGCCAGCGCTCGGGTTGCGCGAGCACGCCTTCGAGCGTCGTCACCGGCCCCTCCCTGCGCGTCAGCAACACCGCCCGATGGGCAGAAGCGCCGGATTGCCGCGCCACCTGCGCCACGACGTTCATGCGCCGCTGCGTCACGGCATCGAGCGCCATCTGGGCCGACAGGAAGGCGATGTCGACCTCGTTGCGCCGGATGGCCTGATCGAGCAGTTCGTACGACGTCGCGGACAACGGCACGACCGGCCGGCCCAGCGCAGTGCCCAGGTTCGCGAGCAGCGGCGTCCACGGCTCGCGCGATTCGAGCGCGCCGCCCAGCGGCAGGATGCCGAAACGCAGGGGCCGCGGCGCATTTCCGCTGGCGGGCTGGGCCAGCGCGGCACCCTGCCAGGCCAGCAACAGCAGGAGAACCGCATTCCGGAACAGGCTGGCCATGCTGTTGCTGTCGCGCTCAGGATCCGCCGGCACTGCCCAGCGCCGCCGTCTGCTCCGCATACGTGCTCTCGATGCGCTGGAGCCGCGCCTGTTTCGCTGCCTCGTTGACCCACTGCGCGCTCAGCGCGTTCTGCCTGGCGAGCTGGTAGGCCAGCCTGGCGGCCGGCAGCAATGAACTGTTGTCGGCGGCGAGAAAACCGGCAAGGTCGTGCAGGGACTTGAGCGTGGCCCGCTCGGCGTCGCCGCGCGGGCCCTTGCCCTTCGCGTAGCCGGTGAGGAACGACTGCACCTTGAGCTGGAACTCGCGCGGATACTCACGCCGCACCACAATCTGCGCATGCGGTATGAGATCCGACTGCCACACCACCTGCAGGCGCTGCGCCTCCGCCGGAAACTGCTGCATGAAGCGCTCGAAGTCAGCCGTGTTGTTGGTTGCCAAGTCGGCATCGCCGTTCGCCACCGCGAGCGCAGTCGCCTGGTGCGTGCCGACGACTTCGCTGCGAAAACGCGTTTCCATGGCAATGTGGTGCGGCAGGAAAAGCTGCAGTTGCGGCACGATGTAGCCCGACACCGATCGGCTCTCGCCACGCGCCAGGCGCCAGCGTTCGGGCTCGTCGAGCACTTCCTTCAACGTGCCGGGCGGGCTGGCCTTGCGCGTCAGCAGCAGCGCACGGTAGCCCGGCAGACCGTCGTGGCGCGTGACCTGGGCCACCACCTGCATGCGCCGCTGCGCCACGGCATCGAGCGCCATCTTGCCGGAGAGGAAGGCCATGTCGACCTCGTTGCGCTCGATCGCCCGCTCGAGCGCCTCGTAGGAGCTGACCGAAAGCACGCTCACCGGTCGGCCCAGCGCACGGCTCATGTCGGCCAGCAGCGGATCCCAGTCGTTGCGCGACTCGAAGGCACCGCCCAGCGGCAGGATGCCGAAGCGCACCGGCACCAGTCCATTACCGGGCTGCGCCAGCGCAGAACCCGGGTTGCCCAGCCCGAGCAGAACCACCGACAGGATCCCCGCGAAGGCGCGCAGCCGATAGGCCATCCGGGAGGCGACAGCAGAGGCGGCGGGGTGAACAATAGAAGAAGCCTGCATCATTCCAATCGGGGCGGCGCACAATTAGATACCAACTTGACCCGCATTTTGTGACGCATTTCACTTCCCTTCCTCACCTCGGAAGGCTATGACGCCCGACGTTGCGACTGCTACCGTTGCGCCATCGAGGGTGGCTCGCGTGCTGTATCCGCTGACGCGGCTGTCGCTGGCCCAGCAATTGGTACTGCTTGCAATGCTGCCGGCCATCGTGGCCACGCTCGGCGCCATCGCGGTGCTGACGCGGCAGCACCTGGCCAGCGTGAACGACCTGATGCGCGCCAACGGACAGACGGTCGCCCTGCAGGTGGCGGCGCTGGCACAGGCGCCGCTCGCGCACATGGACCGCCGCGCCTTGCTGCGCACCGCGCAGTCGGGCAGCGGCCAGCCGCACGTGCAGCGCGTGCAGATCTGGTCCGACGACGGCGAAATCGTGGCGGACGCCCGCAGCGCCGAAGCCGGCCACGCCGAGGGTCTGCAGGTGGTGGCGCCGGTCGTCAGCGACGACGGCCGGCCGAACGGCAAGGTGATGGTCGAGATCAGCCTCGAGGCGGTGCAGCAGGCCAAGAACACAGTCTGGTTCAACGTGTTCGTGGTGCTGGGCGCCTGCCTGGCCGGGGTTGGCCTTGCCGGCTGGTGGGCCGCGCGGCGCATCAGTGCGCCGATTCGCGAGCTCGGCGAGGCGGTGGACCGGCTCGGCGCCGGCAAGGACGCCAGCGTGAAGGTTGCGGGCACCACCGAAGTGCGGCGCCTACAGCATGGCTTCAACCAGGCGGCGCGCGCGCTGGTGGAAAGCCAGCGCCTGCTCCAAAGCCGCATCGGCCAGGCCACCGCCGAACTCGCCAGCAAGAACGCGCAGCTCGAAGTGGCGAGCCAGGCCAAGACGCGGCTGCTGGCCGCCGCCAGCCACGACCTGCGCCAGCCCCTGCATGCGCTCACGCTGTTTTCGGACGGCCTGGCAAACGGCGAGACCGACCCGGTCAAGCTGCAGCGCATTGGACACATCCGTGAATGCGTGGACTCGCTCGACCGGCTGTTCTCCGAGCTGCTGAACCTGTCGCAGCTCGATGCAGGCGTGCTGCAGCCGCAGTGGATCGATTTTCCGCTGGACCGACTCTTCGACGAGATCAGCCGCAACTTCCGCGCCGTGGCCGAACAGCAGAACCTGCGGCTGGTGGTGCGCAAGACCGACCTGTGGGTGCGCAGCGACTACGTGATGCTCTCGCGCATCCTGAACAACCTGGTGTCGAACTCGCTGCGCCACACGCACGAGGGCGGGCTGTTGATCGGTGCACGCCGGCGCGGCAAGGCGGTGCGCATCGACGTGTGGGACACCGGCGTCGGCATCGCGCACCAGCACCAGGAACGCGTGTTCGAGGAGTTCTACCAGATTGATCCGCAACGCAGCCGCGGCGCCCGCGGCATGGGGCTCGGCCTGGCCACCGTGCAGCGGCTGGCCAGCCTGCTCAACACCCGGGTCGAACTCAGTTCGGTGCCGCGCAAGGGCACCGTGGTGCGCGTGATGGTGCGCGGGGCCGCGGCGGCGGCCGAAACCACGTCGGCGCTGGCATTCGGTGCCGGCGCCGAGGTGGAAGAGGCCAGCCTGGTCGGCGTGCGCGTGCTGGTAATCGACGACGAGCGAACGATTCTCGAGGGCCTGCAGGTGGTTCTGACGAACTGGGGCGCCGAGGTGTTCGCCGCCCAGAGCCGCGAAGAAGCACTGGCGCTCGCAGACCACTGGGATCGGCCACCGGATGTGGTGGTGAGCGACCTGCTGCTGCGCGAGGGCGACAACGGGCTCGACGTGCTGGCGGCGCTGGAGCGGCATCCGCGCGGCATCGGCACCGGCACCGCGCGCCTGCTGGTGACCGGCGAAACCAAACCCGACCGCCTGCGCGAAGTGGCGAGTGCCGGCGTCGCGGTGCTTTACAAGCCGGTGTCGCCGCGCGTGCTGCGCCAGGCGATTGCGGCGCAACTTGCGACGCTCGCCGACCGCCAGCCGGTCGCTGGTCTTTAGGCATAGGTCAGGTGGCCGTGGCGCGATGGGGCCGGTGCGGACGCATCCCCAAGCCTGGGGTCGACATAAGCCCTCTGCCTTATCGCGCAACTGTGGTGCGCTCCGTACATTGGACCAAGTTCCACTGTTGCGCCGTTCATGTCCCACAACCCCTTCAAGCCGTCCGTTCGCGGGCTGTGGCCCACCTTTTGCCTCGCACTGGCCGGGCTCTGCACATCGGCAGGGCTGGCGCAGGCGATGAGCGTGACGGTGCTGCAGGCCGACGACCTGCCGGCCCATGCCGAGTTCGTGCGCCAGTTGCGGGACACGCAGGAGCCCGGCAGCCGCTTCGCCCTGCTGCGGGTGACGGCCGGGTCGGCCAGCGCCATCGCCGCGGCGGGTGAAGCAGGCGCGGGCACCGAGGAAGACCGCGCCAACGCCAGCGTGCGCACGCGCAGCATCCGGCCAAGCAGCGCCGTCGATGCGATCACCGTTGCCGTTGGTGCCGGCGCGGCGCGCGTGGCGATCGACCGTCCGGGCAACGATCCGCTGGTGCTCGCTATGCTGAGCCGGCTCGACTACGAAAGCCTCAAGGCCAACCCCGCGCTGCGCCGCGCCGAACGGCGTGTCGGCGTGCTGCTGCGCGATCCCGCCATGGCCGACCAGCTGGCGCTCGTCGATGCGGTGCTCCCGCGCAAGCGCCGGCTCGGCGTGGTCGCCACCAACGAATCGGAGCCCTTGCTGCGCGAGCTGCAGCGTGCCGCACAGGGCTGGGAGCTGCAGGTGGAATATGCGCCGGACGCACGCTCGCTGGCCGCCGCGCTCAAGACCGTGCTGGCGAAAAGCGATGCGCTGATGGTGCTGCCCGACCTGATCGGCGACGACCAGGCGGCCACGCTGGCCGTGTTGCGCGCGGCGGCCACGGCCGGCGTGCCGGTGTTCGGCGCAAGTGATGGCCTGGTGCGCTCCGGCGGGCTGGCGGCGGCGGTATCGACCCCGGCCTTGCTGGCGAAGCAGGCGCGCACACTGGGGCAGAAAGTTGCGGCCGGCGCCCCCGGCGCCGCCCCGCTGGTCGAGGCCGCCACGCCGGCCACGGTGCGCGTGAACGTCACCGTGGCGCGCGCACTCGGCCTGCGCGTGGCCGACGAGCGGGAACTGACTGAGCGGGTGACCGTCGCGCGATGATCACGCGCAGCATCCGCCTGGCAGAACCGGTGCCGGCGACCAGCCAGGAACCAGTGAAGGGATCGGCGCGCGGGCCGCTGCAGGTTCGCGGCAACCTCCAGCACGACCTCCTGCGGCTCGGCGTGTTGCCCTGTGCAGTGGCCGCGCTGGCGCTGACGGCGTGGTTCACCCACAGCAGGCTCAACGCACTCGAGTCCGCCTTCAACGCCGAAGGCCATTCGGTGGCGGTGCAGGTGGCCGGGCTGTCCGACCTGAGTCTTTACGCAGGCGATCTGCCGGCATTGCAGAACGTTGCCAATGCGGCGCTGCGCAGCGGCCAGGTCACGCGCATCGAGATCAGCAACAGCGCGGGCGTCTATGTCACGGCCGGCCCCAACACGGCGCCGGTCGACCAGTTGCGCGTCTACACCGCGCCGGTCACGCTGCGCGAAGCTTCGCGCGCCAGCGCCTTCTCGCCGGAAGGTGCCAGCACCGCCGGCCAGGCGCCGATCGGGTTGGTGCAGGCGTTTCGCGACACCACGGCCTACCGCGGCGAACGCACCCGCTCGTTGATCGCCGGCATCGGCATCGCGCTGGTCGCACTGCTGGTGGCCTGGGCCGCGGTGCGCCACATGGCGCGCACGGTGACACGGCCGCTGCGCCGCATCTCGCGCACCGTGGCCGCGCTCGAGGCCAGCCAGTTCGACGCGCGCTGCGAAGTGGTGGGGGGCAGCGAACCCCCGGAGCGTGCGCACGAACTCGCGCGGCTTGCGCATGACGTGAACCGGCTGGCCGAACGCCTGCAACGCAACCAGCAGATCAGCGAAGACCGCGTGCGCGAGGCCACCTCGGTTGCGCTCGAACGCATGGCCGAAGCCGAGCAGGCGGCGCTGTCGCGTGCCCGCTTCCTGGCCGCGGCCAGCCACGACCTGAGGCAGCCTCTGCACGCAATGGGCCTGTTCATCGACGGCCTGCTGCCGACCGCCAGCGCGGCGCAGCGCCCAGCCGTGCAGCGCCTGCAGGAAAGCACCGAGTTCATGGGCGTGCTGCTGGACGATCTGCTCGAGATCTCGCGCCTCGACGCACAAGTGCTGATGCCCACCATCACCGACGTGCCGCTGGCTGCGTTGTTCGACCAGCTGGCGCCACTGCACGCGGCGCAGGCCGGCGAAGCGGGCGTGCGGCTCGCCTGGAAAGCGCGCGGCCTGGCGGTGCGCAGCGACCCGGCCCTGCTGCAGCGCGTGGTCGGCAACCTGGTCGCCAACGCGATCCGCCACACGCCGGGCGGCACCGTGCTGGTGGTGGCACGCGGTCGCGGCGAGCGTGTCCGCATCGAGGTGCGCGACGATGGCGTGGGCATTGCGCCGATCCACCAGGCGCGCATCTTCGAAGAGTTCTACCAGGTGGCCAACACCGAGCGCGACCGGCGCCAGGGCTTCGGGCTCGGGCTGGCCATCTGTGCACGCATTGCCAAGCTGCTCGGCACCCGCATCGCGCTGCGTTCGGCGCTGCAGAGCGGCAGCAACTTCTCGCTGACGCTGCCGCGCGCCGACCCTTCGGCGGCGCCGGTGCGTGCCGCCGAACCACCGGCACCGGGGCCGCTGGCCGGCCTGCATTGCCTGGTGGTCGACGACGACCCCGTCATCCTCGACGGCAGCCGGGTGCTGCTCGGACAGTGGGGCTGCCAGGTCGACTGCGTCGCCACCGTGGCCGAGGCGCGGGCGCTGCTGGCCGAGCCGGGCAACCGCTTCGACGTGGTGCTGTGCGACCTGCAACTGGCCGGCGCCGATGACGGCATGACCGTCATCGGCGACGCGCGGCAATTGCAACCGGACGCGCTCGCGGTGCTGGTGTCGGGAGCGACCGGCCCGGAAGTGCTGCAGCGGCTGCGGCAGGACGGCGTGCCGCTGCTGACCAAGCCGGTGGCGCCGGCCAAGCTGCGCGCGCTGCTGGCGACGCGGCGCCCGACAATGCCCTGATGCTCGACCCATCCGCACTGCAAGGCATCCGCCCCTTCATTGCCACGCCCAACTACGGCGGCCTGCTCACGTCGACCTATGTGCGCAGCCTGCTCGGCCTGGCCAACCTGGCCTGGACGCACGGCTTTGGGCTGCAGACCCGCTTCCTCGATGGCGACAGCCTGATCACGCGCGCCCGCAACCGGCTGGTCGCCGAGTTCATGGCCGATGCGCGCTGGACGCACCTGTTCTGGATCGACGCCGACATCGGCTTCGAACCCGAGGCCGCATTGCGCCTGCTGCTGTCGGGGCACGAGGTGGTGGCGGGCATCTACCCGCTCAAGACCGACGGCTGGCCGGCCGAAGGCCTGCGCGCGCCGCTGCCGGCCGGCAGCACCCGGGCCGACTTCGAGGCACGCCACGCGCACTTTCCGTTCAACGCCATGGCGCAGATCCGGCAGACCGACGCCGACGGCTTTGTCGAAGTACTGGATGCGCCGACCGGCTTCATGCTGATCGAGCGCTCGGTGTTCACGCGGCTGGCCGCTGCCATGCCCGAACTGCGCTACACGCCCGACGCAGCGCTCGGCGCGCACGCCGCCGCGTGGCCGCACTACCGGTTCTTCGACGTGATGGCCGAGCCGGACAACGGCCGCTACCTCACCGAAGACTATGCGTTCTGCCGCCGCTGGCAGGCGATCGGCGGCAAGGTGTTCGCGGACACGCACTCCCGGCTGGAGCACCAGGGCCTGCGCACCTACACCGGCGACCTGCGGCGCGCCCTCGAAGGGCGCTAGCCCTAGAAGTCGGCGCAGCCGTTCTTGCGCTCGGTGTCGACGCAGTTCAGCAGGTTCGGCCTCGAACGCACGCGCGACCATTCGCGCGCCAGCACGTCGCCGCCCTGCTGCGAACGGTCGCCGTCGAGCGGCCCGGTGGCCAGGCAGATCGGCGCCTGGCCGATGTTGCGGTCGTACAGGTAGGTGGTCGGCAGGTCGCGCAGCACGTCGACCTTGGGCAGGTCGAGCGCCGCGCTCACGCGCAGCGTGCCCGGCACCACGTTGACCGCGTAGCCGGCCGCCGAACTGAAACTGCCGCTGATGGGGTAGAAGCCCGGCAGGCTGTAGAGGCCGGCCGTTGTCGACAGCACGCCGTTGAAGCTCGCGCCGGTGTCGCCCAGGATCAGGCCGCTGATGCTGTAGGTGAAGAACGGATTGGGAAAGCCGAACGGCCGTGTCGCATTGTTGGCAAACACCGTCGCCACCGGTTGCTGCGCATAGATGAAGTGGTTGTCGCCGGGCGAGACCGTGACCGTGCACAGCCCCAGGTAGGCGCAGTGGTACAGGTTGGGCAGCAGGCCGGAGCCCGCCACGCCGCCGCGGCTTTCGCCTACCCAGGTGTCGGCCCAGATGCGCCAGGGCGCGCCACTCATGGTGTTGGGGCCGAGGTTCTGGAAGCGGGCCGCCGCCACCAGGTCGGCGCCGCTGCTGCTGCTGACGCTGCCGTTGAGCGAGAGATCCTGGCTGAGCGTGCGCACGAACACCGTATCGGCCGACATCGAGGTGGCCGACAGCAGCTGCGGCAGGTTGCCTGCCGCGTCGTAGCCGATCACCGAGGCCGAGCCGAGCGTCAGCGCGTTGGCGTCCACGTATTCGAAGCGTCCCGCTGCACCGCCGGCGACCACGCCGACGTCGTTGCCTGCATTGCCCAGCAGCACACTGCCCCCGCTGGAACGCGCCAGCAGCGTGCCGGCCGCGATGTTGGCACCGGCGGCCTGCGTGATGTTGCCCGCGCTCACCAGGCCGAGCTGGGTGGCCGACACCGGCGCGCCGAGCGTGATGTTGCCGCCCCCGCCGTTCTGCAGCGTGAGCGCCGAACCCAGCGCCAGCGGTCCCACCACGTCGATGTTGCCGGCATGCGCGTTGCTGCCGGCCACGAGGGTGGGCGCGCTCAGGCGCGCCAGTTCGGCGGCCGAGACCGCAAAGCCGAGGTTGGCTGCGCCACCCAGCGTGATCGGGTTGGCCGTGCGGTCGACCGCGCTGGCGGTATAGGCGTCCGGCGTGCCGGCCACGTTCAGGCCGCCGGGCCGCAGGTTGAGCACCGAGGCCGCGCTGACGGTGGGGCCCACGGTGCGCGCACCGATCACCAGCGCGTCGGTGCTGCCGTCGTTCGACGCGCGCAGCACCACGTTGTTGCTGCCAGCGATCTGGCCGCTGGCGATGGTGCCGAAGGTGCCGGTGAGTTCGGGCTGGATCAGCACGCCGGCGCCATTGCCCTGCGACTCGCCGGTGACGGTGATGTTGCCGCCGCCCGTGGTAGCGACGAGCGAGCGGCCTGCAAGCAGCACGCCGTTGCCGGAAACCGGCCCGCCGGCCAGCCGCACCCCGCCGAGGTCGATGTTGCCGCTGGTGGTCTGCAGCGTCGGTGCGCCGGTCGTGGCGAAGGTCGTTCCGCCGACCACCACGCCGTGCCCCGGCCCGGTGGTGCTGTTGGGCGTGTAGCTGCCGATGCCCGTGATCGCGATGTTGCCGCTGGTGGTGAAGATGCCGCCGCCCGAACCCGGGCCGACCGATTCGATCACCACGCCGCTGGCAATGGTGCTGCTGCCGAAGATGCCGACGTTGCCGGTGGAAGTGCTGATGCGCGTGCCGTCGATGTCCACGCCGGCCAGGACCTGCGCTGCGGTGCCGGGCCCGATGGTGCGGCCGGTCAGCTGCACGTTGCCGCCGGCGGCCAGGTTGCTGCCGCCGGTGAAAACGCCCGAGTTCAGCACCAGCTCGGTGTTGCCGGCACGGGTGTCGATCAGCGGGCCGTCGAGGCAGATGCTGCAGCCCGCACTGGCGGGGTTGGCCCATGCGCCGTTCATCACCACGTTGCCGCCGTTGGTGTAGATCAGGCCGCTGAAGCTGACCTGGCCGCCCCCGGTGGCCAGCCCGCCGCCGTTGGCATCGGCATTGAAGACCACGTTGAGCGCGCCTGCAGCCGGCTGTCCGAGCGGGGTGTAGGCGGAGATGGTGGTGCCGCCGTTGGCGCGGATGCTGCGCTGCGCATCGAGCCGGAAGGTGCGCGTGGCCGCGCCGGTGTACAGGATGCTGGCGTCGTCGAACGTGATGTCGCCCTGCAGCGGATCGCCGCCCACGCCGGTGGTGATGGTGACGTCGCCATTGACCAGCGCCGCGTTGATGTCGCCGTCCTGGATCACCGAATCGGCCAGCGGCGCGAACGGATTGCCGGTCAGGCTGCCGCTCGCGGCGCCCGACACGATGTCGACGTTGTAGGGGTCGATCAGCCAGTTGCCGGCCTTGCCGCCAGGCGCGGAGGTGTTGACCCGCACGCCGGTCAGGTCGAACGCGCCGCCCGAGGTTTCGACGAAGCCGCCGTTGCCGCCGGCCGAACCGCCCTTTGCCTCGAAGCTGCCGTAGGCGCGCAGCGTGTTGTCGCCCAGCACGCGGATGCTGCCGCCGTTGCCGGTGGGCGAGAGCGCGTTGGCCGTCATGGCCACGTTGAAGTCGATGCCCAGCACGCCGCTGTTGGCGACGCCGTCGGCGGCGACGGCGCGGATGTCGATGGTGCCTGCCTGCCTGGCGCCGCTGACATCGAGCCGGGCGTACGCAACACCTTCACTGTTGTAGCCCTGCACCCGCACGTTACGGCCGCTGATGTCTATGGTGCCGCCTGGGCCGGTGGTGCTGGCGGTGCTGAGCAGCAGCCCCGGGTTCTCCGGCGTGGAGCTTGAACAGCAGGCATCGAGGTCGACCGTGCCGGTGCCGCCCTGGATCGAGATACGGCCGCTCTCGGCCACGATGCGGGCGCCCGAAACGCTGACCGCGCTGGCCGGCGGGAAATCGAGATCCAGCACCGGCGCTCCGCCTGCATCCTTGCTCACGAAAAAGGCCTGGCTGCCGGCCGAGCCGGTGATGGTGATCGACTTGCCCTTGCCGGCCGTGATGTCGAGGCCGTCGATGTCGACGCCGGTGCCTTCCGAGTGGAAGCTGCCGGTCGGCACCTTCGCCGCAAGCGCGAGGAACTGCGCGTCCGTCGTCACGCCGCTGATGTCGCCGCCGCTGCCGCTGATCGAGACGTTGCCGCCAGTGACGATCGAGGTCGAGCCCATCGCCACGCCGACGCCGGCATCCATCGACGCACCGACGGGATCGCCGGCGCTCCATTTGCTGCCGCTGCCGACGATCGACACATTGCCGCTGGCCGAGGCAATGCGCGAGTCGGTGAAGGTCTCGCCGTCGTAGAAGCTGCCGGTCTCCACGCCGGCCGAGAAGATGCCGAAGCCGCCGCGGCCCTGCAGCGTTATCGCGCCCGAGCCGCTCCGAAGGTTGCTGCCCTGGATCGAAACGCCGGATCTGCCGTCGACGTCGAGCACGTCTTCGCCGCCGATCTGCTGCGTGAACTGCCACGAGGCCCCTTCGCCCCGCAGGCTGATGCTGCCGCCGCCGGTGCAACTTGCCTCGGCCACGCCGCAGGTGGAAAGCGTGCTGCGGTTGACCTCGATGCCCGCGGTCTGGCGCACGACCGGATCGAGATCGACCGGAAACTCCTGCACCTGGCCGCTGACCGCGCGGCCGCTCGCCGCGTCGCTCTGCCCATAGAAGCGGATGTTGCCGCCATTGGTTTCGATGGTGGCGTCCTGCAGCACGATCGCGCCGCGCGTCGGCACTGCGCCCACCGCCACCGCATCCGATGCAAGGGAGCCGGCCGCGTCCGCATTAAAGTCGACTGCCAGCGCGCCGGCCTTGGACTGGATCGCCGAGCCCGCGCGCATCTCGATGTTGCGGTCCGAGTTGACGGCCAGGCGGGCGTTGCCGCCCTCGTTCTTCACGACCTGCGCGTTCTTGTCGAAGGTCACGCCCCATCCGCCGACATCGCCCACCTTGGCGGCGCGGCTGGTAAGCGTAACGTCGGCACCCCGGCTGAGCGACTGGCCGATCACCTGGGCCGCGATCGTGCTGGTGCCGTCGACCTCCGGATTGCTGCCGGCGACCTGCACCAGCAGGTCGGCATTCGAGACGAGCTGCACCTGTCCATTGGCGGCACCGGCGGCGCCGCCGGCGCGCAGGCTTGCATCCTGAATGCGCAGCACGTCGCCCTCGACCTTGATGGTGCCGCCGCCGGTGCCGGCGCCGCTGCCCGACACGTCGAGCGTGCCGCCGACCGCGACCACGTTGTAGGCCGTGCCGCTGCCGAGCCCTGCCAGCACGATCTCGCCGTTGCGGTTTTGCAGCGAGCGTGCTTGCAGCGTGCCCTGCTGGTTGACCACGGTGGCGCCCGGATTGGCAGAGCCCGCCATCAGGGCGATCAGCCCACCGTCGGCCATGATGCGGCCGCTGACTGCGCCTTCGGGCGCCAGAGGATCGACGACGTTGTCGACCCGCGCGTTGTCCGCCGAGTTGGTGGCGGGAATGCGGAAGGTGGTCAGGCCGTCGCCCACCGGATCGATCACCACGACCTGGTTGCCGGCCAGCAGGCCGGCGCTGCCGCGCGCAACGTTGATCTCGCCGCGGTTGACCACCGTTGCGCCCATCAGCGCGATCACGCCGTTGCGCCCTTCGACGCCGGTGGCGGTAAGGCGGGCGCCGGCTTCCACCGTCACTTCGCCGACGGCGCCGGCCGGCCCGGCGAAGCTGAGTTCACGCGCGCCGGTGAGCGGGTTGAGCACGCCCCCGGCCATGAACGTGGCATTGCGCGCGTTCTGGTCGGGGCCCGCGATGTCGAGCGTAGACGCGATCAGCCCGCCCACGTTGACCTGCGCGGTCGGCCCGAACAGAACGCCCGCGGGGTTGATGACGTACACGCGGCCCGGCGCCGTCAGCAACCCGGCGATCTCGGAGCGCGGTCCGCTGTTCACCACCCGGTTGAGCAGCACGCTGGCGGCGCCCAGCTGCTGGTTGATGTTGACCTGGTCCTTGGCGCCGATCGAGAAGCTCTGCCAGTTGATGATGGCGCGCAGCGAACTCTGATTGATGCCCAGTTGCTGGCCGCCGCCCGGCAGATTGGCGGGTGTGCCCACGGTGACGGTGCCGCCGTTCAGCGGCACCGCGTAGTTGTTCCAGCTCGGCAGCACCTGCGCGCCGGCGGGCACCAGGCCGATGCAGGCCAGCGACAGGGCCAGCGGGCGCAACCGGAGCCGGTGCGGCGCGGTGGCGGAGGGACAGTTCTTCATGCGGGCACTCCCTTCGTCCGTTCCGGATCGATGGCTGCTGTGTGGGAGGCGGCGGATGGCGTTGCGCGCATGGCTAGAAACTCTTCTGCGCTTGCACGTAGAGCCGCGGGTTGCGACCGCCGCCGTCGGTCTGCGCCGGCCGGGTTCCATCGCGCCAGGCCAGCGTGGTGTTGATCGAGAAGTTGCCCGGGCGCGACCACGAAAGCCCGACGCCGTAGCCGCGCAGGCTGATGCTGTTCTCGGTGTCGAAGAGGGTCGGACTGCGTGCGTGCTTGCCGCGGGCCGCGTCGTAGAACACGAAAGGCGTGAACTCGTTGTTCACCGACCAGCGCCACTCGACGGTACCGATCAAGCCCTCGTCCACCAGCGCCTCGCTTGACGAATAGGCACGCACCGCGCGCGCACCACCGAGCGACAGCTTCTCGGAAGGATCGAGGTTCTTGCTCGCCCACTGGCCGCCCAGCGACACGTACAGCGAGTGGTTCGGCACGACCGCCTGCAGCCGCGACAGCTGAAAGGTCAGCTTGTTGAAACCGCCCTCGGTGCGACGCCCGCCTACGCTCTGGTCGAGCTGAAGGCTTTGCGTATCGCGGATCGACAGCGAGCCATGGTAGAGCGTGCCCGAGCTGGCCCAGTAGCCGCCGCCCAGCACGTCGTCGCGGCGCTCCCATGTCCAGCCGAGCCCCAGCCCGCGCACGCGCTTCTTCGCGCTGAACTGGAACGCGTCCATGTCGTCGGTGAGATCCTTCAGATCGGCGCTGAGGCGCAGAAACAGGTTCTGCTGGCGCTGCCGGATCACCGGATAGTTGAGCGACACGTCGAACACGTTGGCCCTGCCCTGCGCGCCGAGCTCCTCGAACTCGCCGCCGAGCTCGTAGCTGACGCGCGCAGCGCCGACACCGACGCGCAGGCCGCTGCCGCCGAGCGGCGCCTCGTAGGAAAGCCGGCCGAACTGGAGCGCATTGTTGTTCGACACCATCACGCGCGCATCGAGGTTGTCGCCGATGCCGAACGGGCTGAGCCAGCGCGCGGTGCCGCCGACGCGGTAGCGGCCCGACTCCTTGGTGCCATGGTTGTCGGCCTCCGCCGTGAACGCGTAGCGCGGCGCCGCGGCGACCTCGACCGACAGGTCGGTGGTGCCGGTCTGCATGCCTTCCTGGAGACCCGACGACACCCGCACGCCGGGCTGGTCCGACAACAGCAGCATCGCGCGTTCGTAGCGCTGTGCATTGACCGCTTCGCCGGGCTGCAGCGGCGCGAGGAAAGCGCGCACACGCTGCTCGCTGAGCGCGGCATCGGGCGCCACCAGCACGTCGACCTTGCCGAGCCGGCCTTCGATCACGCTGATCTCGACAATGCCGTCGCGCACGGTCTGCACCGGCACCACGGCGGTCGCCAGAAAGTAGCCGCGCTCCCGGTATTTGGCGGTGATGGCCTGGGCCAGCGCCTCCAGATCGCCGAGCGCAACGTCGCGGCCGATATAGGGCTGGGTGATTGCCTTGAGGTCTTCGGCCGGCAGCGCCTGCGCACCGTTCAGGCGCAGGTCGTTGAGGCGGAACCGGGTGGCCTGGGGCGGCGCCGCCGGCAGGTTCTGCGGCGTCACAACCGCGGCCTGGGCCAGCGGCCGGCTGCAGCCGTCGCAGGGGTTCTGGGTCGGCAGCAGGGAGGTCGTCGCTGCGGGTTCGGCGGCCTGCGCGCGCTGCGCTGCGATCAGCAGCAGCACGGTGCCAACCAGCACGCCGGCTGCGATGGCGATCTGACGGGGTTGTGCGCGCAGTACGCCGGCAGCAGCGGTCCGGTGGTTAACTTGAGCTCGCATGTTCAGCTTCCTACCGTGAGGCGCCAGTTGCCGATCAGATTGAACGGAGCCCAGAAGAAGGGGTGGGACATGCTGGGGTTCTTCAACACCGCGAGCTGTCCGGCCTGCATCGCGCGCTGGATGTCGCGGCCTTTGGAAAGCTCGGTGTAGAGCGTGCCCATCAGCACCGCGGTGGCGTCGTCGGACACCGGCCAGAGCGAAGCGATCAGGCTCGATGCGCCGGCCGACAGGAAGGAGCGCGTGAAACCGAGCACTTCGTCGCCCTGCGCGATCTTGCCCAGGCCGGACTCGCAGGCCGACAGCGTGACCAGCGCCCCGCCCTGCATCGACATGCCGATGATTTCGTGCGCCTCGAGAAAGTTCTGCTTGCCGCCTTCGTTGGCCAGCAGGATGCGCGAGTACAGCGGGTCGACCTGGTCGGCCTCGGCATGCGCCGCCACGTGCATCAGCGGCGAGCGCGAGGCCACGTCGCGAAACTGCGTCTTGGTGGCGGCCGCGCCCATGTAGACGTTCTTGCGCGGGAACAGCAGCGCGATTTCGCGCACCTCGGTTTCGGCGCCGGGCAGGTCGTACTTGTCCTCGATGCGCGGATTGCCGAACGCGGTAAGCGACGCATCGATGCGCGGCGAGCGCTGCGCGAGCTGCACCGCGATGCTCATCGATGGCGCCACCGACACCGGGTAGGTTTCGATCACATAGCGGCCATCGAGCCGCAGCGCCTGGAACGGCAGGTAGTGCAAGGGCCCGTGCGGCACGATCACCAGGCGTTGGCCGGGCTGCAGCTTGAGCGGCCCCAGCAGCGCCGCGCCGAGCTTGTCGCCGTTGGCAATGGCGGTGCGGCGGCCACGCACCACCGAGTTGCGAAAGCCTTCCACCAGCTCGGTGAGTTCGTCGCGCTTCACCGGAATGCTCTGGGCCTGGATGTCGGTGGGGCCGACCACCCAGACCTGCAGGCGATCCGGCAGCGAATGGAACTGCACGACGCGCTCGTCGGCCCGGAGCGTGCGCTGCAGCGTCGCCAGATCCACCGTTGCCGCGGCCTCGTCGCTCAACTGCGCCCGGCCGCGCACCGCGTCGAGCAGCGCGCGCGAACGGCTGCGCTCGCTGACTTCGAAGGCCTGGCGCGTGTCCCCCACATCGCTGTAGAGACCGATGGCGCGCTCGAACACCGACTGCAGGTCGGAGAACAGCCCCATCTTGAATTCTTCGCTGCGGAACTTCGCGCGCACCGCGTCCACGCCGCTGAGCGCACGGCCGACGGCCTCGGCCGCGGCCTGCTTCTGGCCGAGTGCGAGTTCGCTGCGGCTGACGCCATCCCAGGCCCAGAGCTGGTAGTAGCCGGAGTCGGTGCCGACCTGGCGCGTGGTGAGCTGGCGATACAGGTCACGCGCCTCTGCCGGCTTCTTCTCGGCCAGCAGCAGCCTGGCGCGGGTGCGGTCGAGCTGGGCGGCGAGCGGTGCGTCTTTCGGCGCCGGCAGCGTGCCGAGCAATTGTCGGGCGCGCGTGGCATCGCCGGATTCGATCAGCGCATTGATGAGCGACGACGTGACCAGCGGCGCATAGCGCTCGGAACTGTTGGCCAGCGCGGTGTCGTAGCTGAGCACGGCAGCGGCGTAGTCGCCACGGCGCGTCTGCACGTCACCGATGACCTTGTTGACCGGCCCGACCACCAGCTTGGGCTCGCGCGCCGGATGGCGCAGTGCCTCGCGCGCAAATTCTTCCGCCTTGTCGAGCTGGCCCGAATAGCTGTAGACGATGGCCAGATCCCGGTTGGCCATGGCCAGCAGATTGGGGTCGCGGGTGGCGTTGGCCAGGTGCAACGCCTTGCTGGCCGCACGCACGCTTTGGCGGAACTCGCCGGCCTCCGCCAGCGCCACGGCCTGGCTGCAGTACTGGTAGCCCGAGAGCTTGACCGCGTCCTGCGAATAAAGAATGGCGCCGTCGTTGGTGAGCGCAAGCAGGGTGTCGGTGTCCGCCAGCCTCGCCTTTTCCTGTTTGCTCGCGGCGGCTTCCGCATCGGGTGCCGGCTGCGCAACAACAGCCCAGGGCGCGGCGAACAGCGCCGTTGCAATCACAAACCTCGACAACCAATCCATTCGACCCCCGCAGCGCGCGGCCTGCCGGCACGCGGTGCGTGCCTCCCAGACCTTGGCCGGAAAGTCTAGGAGGGGGGTCTGGTGCCGCCTACTCGCAAGACGGTCTAGCGCGAACGGCCTAAGAGGATCGAGGGGCGCCTCAAGCTCAAGCCGACACCGCGTTCAAGCCGGCACCGCGTCGATGTTGGCGCGATCCCAATGCCGGTGCTTGGCGATCGCGGCCACGAAGGCATGCGCGACCTGTTGTGCCGCGGTGTTGTCGCCGAGGTTGGTAACCGGCGTCGCGGCCACCACCACGCCCGCAGGCGCGCCCTTGGCATCAGCGCCGATACCGAGCGTGGACAGCAGACCCGCGCCCTCGCCGACCGTGCAGATGGCCTTGCAGTGCTTGTAGGCCTCCAGCACGAAGTGCACGGCTTCACCATTGCGAACCAGCGCCGCCACGGCCTCCTTGCCGCCCGGCACCAGCACTGCATCGAACATCACGGATGGCGTGTTCGCGAACGTGGCGTCGACATCGATCTGGCGTTTGGACGCGCTGGTCACGCTGCCCAGGCGCGGGCCGACCACCTTGCACTGTGCGCCGGCCTGCTCGATGGCCTCGCGGATCGGCTTCAGCGAGGCGGAGTCGACGCCGTCGGCCACGAGGATCGCGACCTTGCGCGTGCGCACCGAGCCATCGCCGGTGTCGGCCATGCTGAGCGCCGGCGATTCCTCGACGGCCATGCTGATCTGGTGGTCGCGAAAGCCCGCCCGGCCGGCTGCGGCCTTCGCGTCGGGTGCGCCAATGCCCAGCGACTCGGCCACTCGGCGCGCGAGCTTCTCGTCGACATGGGCGAGGTTGTCGACCATGCGCTGGCGGATCGCCGGCACTTCGAGCTTCGAGAGTTCGAAGCGGAACGCCGCAATGATGTGCTCCTTCTCGGCTGCGCTCTGGCTGTTGAAGAACAGGCGCGCCTGGGTGAAATGGTCGTCGAACGACGGGCTGCGACGTCGCACCTTCGGCGGCTCGAGTTCTTCCGGGAACGACTGGAAGCCGCCGCTCGAACCATCGACGCGGAACTCGCTGCCGTTGCCCAGCGAGTTGGGCTCATACGCTACCTGGCCGCGTGCGATGGTCTGACGATGCATGCCATCGCGCTGGAAGTTGTGGAACGGGCACACGCTCTTGTTGATCGGCAGCTCGTGGAAGTTGGCCCCCCCGAGCCGCGAGATCTGCGTGTCGGTGTAGGAGAACAGGCGCCCCTGCAGCAGCGGGTCGTTCGAGAAATCGATGCCCGGCACCACATGGCCCGGATGGAACGCGACCTGCTCGGTTTCGGCGAAGAAGTTGTCGGGGTTGCGGTTCAGCACCATCTTGCCGATCTTCTGCACCGGCACCATTTCTTCGGGGATCAGCTTGGTGGGGTCGAGCAGGTCGAAGCCGAGCGAATGCTCCTTGTCCTGCGGAATGAGTTGCACGCCGAGTTCCCATTCGGGGAAGTCGCCGTTCTCGATCGCTTCCCACAGGTCGCGGCGATGGAAGTCGGCGTCCTTGCCGGCGATCTTCTGCGCCTCGTCCCAGACCAGGCCATGGATGCCGAGCTTCGGCTTCCAGTGGAACTTGACGAAGTGGCTTTCGCCGCGTGCGTTGACGAAGCGGAAGGTGTGGACACCGAAGCCTTCCATCATGCGCAGGCTGCGCGGAATCGCGCGGTCGCTCATGGCCCACATCAGCATGTGGGTGGTCTCGGGCATCAACGAGGCAAAGTCCCAGAAGGTGTCGTGCGCGCTCGCCGCCTGCGGCATCTCGTGGTGCGGCTCGGGTTTCACGGCGTGGATCAGGTCCGGGAACTTGATCGCGTCCTGCACGAAGAACACCGGGATGTTGTTGCCCACCAGGTCGTAGTTGCCCTGCTGCGTGTAGAACTTGACAGCGAAACCGCGCACATCGCGCACGGTATCGGCCGAGCCGCGCGAACCCGCCACGGTCGAGAAGCGAACGAACACCGGCGTCTTGACCGCGGGGTCTTGCAGGAAGTCGGCACAGGTGAACTGCGACATCGACTTGTAGACCTGGAAGTAGCCGTGCGCCGCCGAACCACGAGCATGCACCGCGCGCTCCGGGATACGCTCGTGGTCGAAGTGCGTGATCTTCTCGCGCAGGATGAAGTCTTCGAGCAGCGTGGGCCCGCGCACCCCCGCCTTGAGCGAGTTGTGGTTGTCGGGAATCTGAACGCCTTGATTGGTCGTGAGGCGGGCCACGGGTTCGGCGGTGTAGCCACCGAGTTGTTCCTGCTTGGCATTGGCTGCGTCACCGGTTTTGGGGCGGCGCCCGGCCGCTGCCTTGTTTTGTGGCGTCATTGAAAACTTTCGATGGGAAGAGGTACGCCTTGCAGCGACCAACCATCTTCGGCGCCCGGTCGACAAAAACCCGTAGTGAGCGGGCACCGCGCGCTGTCAGGGGCGTGAGCCGCAATGAGTAGGAGCAGGCCGACGCGCGAGTGCCGGCGACCTACGCCAGATCGGGCTGGCACTCCTGCCCGAACAGCGCCGCGCCCCGCTACGATGGGACGCATCTCACCGGGTCGGCATTAAACCTGCTTCCACCGGTCAACATATCCTTCAGGGAAGCGGTTCATGCACATCAAAATCGGTTTCGACATTGAACTCGGCGTCACCGCACCCACGGCTCTGATCTACATGCTGCAGGTGCACCCGTCGCGCGCGGCGGACATCGTCGGTGCCGAGAGCATCACGATCAGCCCGCCGCTGGTGACGGACCACTACCGCGACATGTTCGACAACCACTGCGCACGGGTGCGGGTGCCGTTCGGCGTGAGCAGCGTGCGCCTGCGCAATGAGGCAGTGGTGTACGACACGGGCTTGGCCGACCCGGTCGACTACGGCGCCCAACAGCTCGCAGCCGCCGATCTTCCGGTGGCAACGCTGCCGTTCGTGTTGCCAAGCCGCTATTGCGAAGTCGACAGCGAACTGCTGCAGTTCGCCTGGAACACCTTCGGCAACGTGACGCCCGGCTGGCACCGAGTGCAGGCCATCTGCGACTGGGTACACAACCATCTGCGCTTCGACTACCAGCGCGCCCGCGCCACCCGCACCGCGCTCGAGGGCTATCGCGAAGGGGTCGGTGTCTGCCGCGACTTCACGCACCTGGCCATCACGCTGTGCCGTTGCATGAACATCCCGGCGCGCTATGTCACCGGCTACCTTGGCGACATCGGCATTCCACCGGTGCCGTACCCGATGGATTTCAGCGCCTGGTTCGAGGTCTGGCTCGGCGACCGCTGGTACACCTTCGACGCCCGCCACAACACGCCGCGCATCGGCCGGATCGTGGTGGCGAGGGGCCGCGACGCGGCCGACGTGCCGATCACCATGGTTTTCGGCGTCAATACGCTGCAGCGGTTCGAAGTCACGACCGACGAGGTTTCTCCTTAGGCGTGTGGCCGAGCCGGCGCATCGCGCTGGCGAGGCCGACTCGTTGTTGTGCGAGCTGCGCCCAGGGCTGGTTGCCCTGCGCCAGGCGGCCGCCGATGTTGGCCAACGTCCAGTGCGCGCCGCTGCCCAGGTCTGGCAATTCCTCCCAGCGCACCGGCACCGAAATGCCCAGCCCCGGCCGGGCGCGCACCGACCAGGCGCTCGCCGTGGTGGCCCCGAAACCGTTGCGCAGGTAATCGACGAAGATCTTGCCGACGCGGTTCTTCGGCCCGCTCTTGGCAACGAACCGTGCAGGAATGGTGGCGGCGAGATGCGCCACCACGGCCTGCGAGAAGCCCTTGACGGCGTCCCAGCCATAGGCCCGCCGCAGCGGCACCACCACGTGCAGCCCCTTGCCGCCACTGGTCTTTAGAAAGGCCGGCAACCCGAGTTCCTTCAGCAGCACCTGCACCAGCAAGGCCGCTTCCTGCACCTGCGACCAGGGCACGCCCTCGCCGGGGTCGAGGTCGAAGGTCATGCGGTCGGGCTTGCCGATCGCGTCGGAGGTGGCGTTCCAGGTGTGCAGCTCGATGGTGTTCATCTGCGCCGCCGACAACAGCCCCGTGACCGTGTCGATCTGCAGCAGCGGCTCGTGGCCGGGGTCGAGCGCCGGATCGAGCAGCTTCACCTCCGCCATCTCGCCGCTCTGCGCATGCTTCTGGAAGAACAGTTCACCGCCGACACCGGCTGGCGCACGCACCAGCGACACCGGCCGCTTGCGCAGATGCGGCAGCATCAGCGCGGCCGCGGCCTGGTAGTAGGCGTACAGGTCGCCCTTGGTGGCGCCGCTTTGCGGGTCGATCACGCGCTCGGCATGGCTCACGTTGCGCAGTTTGGGGGATGCCTTCATCGTTTGCGCCTCTTCATGCACGATTTCGTGCGCCGGCTTGTCGCTGCGCAGCCCCTGAAACACCGAATGGCGGATCCGGCCCTCGCGCGTCCATTCGCCGAATGACACCTCGGCCACCAGTTGCGGGCGCACCCACTGCGCCTTGACGGAGGCGGGCACCGCCGCCGCGAATGGCGAGGCCTTGGTGTGCACCTTGACGAGCTTCGCTTCGATGTCGGCCAGGCGCTTGGCATCGAACCCGGTGCCGACATTGCCGCAGTACTGCAGCTTGCCTGCCGCGTCGTACACGCCGAGCAGCAGCGCACCGAAGCCCGCGCGCGACCCTTTGGGCGCCGTGTAGCCGCCGATCACGAACTCCTGGCGCCGGTGCTGCTTGAGCTTGATCCAGTCGGGCGAGCGCTTCGACTGGTAGGTCGACCCCTTGCGCTTGCCGACGATGCCCTCGAACCCGAGCTTCGCGGCCGAGGCCAGCAGGTCGCGAGGCGCCGCATCGAAGGCTTCACTGAGGCGCAACTGCGCGGCCGGATTGGCGCCGAGCAGTTCGGCCAGCAGGCTACGGCGTTGCTCCAGCGGCAGGCCGCGCAGATCGCGCCCGTCGAGGAACAGCAGGTCGAACAGCCAGTAGGCAACGCGGCCCGTGGCCCTGCTGTCGAACGCGTTCTGCAGCGCCTGGAAGTCGGGTGCGCCCTTCTCGCTGTCAACCACGATCTCGCCATCGAGCCAGGCCGACCGCGCGCCGAGTTTCTTCAAAGCGGCGACGAGTTCGGGCAGCTTGGCCGACCAGTCGTGCCCGTTGCGCGTGAAGCACTGCACCGACTTGCCCTCGATCCGCGTCAGCAGTCGGTAGCCGTCGAACTTGAGTTCGTAGAGCCATTCTTCAGGTTCGGCGGGCGGCCCGTCGGCCAGGGTCGCGAGTTGCGGCGCGAGCTTTGCGGGCAAGGCGCGGCGCGGGACGTCTGCTACCTTGTTCTCGCGCGTCTGCTTCGGCAGGGCGGCCGGTGCGGGCTTGTTCAGCACGCTGTCGGGCAAGGCTTCGAGCACGTCGAACCCGGCAAGCGGGCGCGCAGCGTCGTCCTGTTCCTTGATCAGCAGCCAGGCCGGCTGCCGCTCGCTGGCCTTGCCGTGCATGCGCACCAGCGTCCAGTGGCCGCAGAGCTTGTGGCCGCGCAATTCGAACTTGAGCTTGCCCGCGACGAGCCCCTGGCGCGCGTTGCCGTCTGGCAGCCAGGCGCCGCGATCCCACACGATCACGGTGCCGGCGCCATATTGCTTGGGCGGAATAGTGCCTTCGAAGTTCGCATACGAAAGGGGATGGTCTTCGACCTCTACCGCCATGCGCTTGACGGTGGGATCGAGACACGGCCCCTTCGGCACAGCCCAACTCTTCAGCGTGCCGTCGAGTTCGAGCCGGAAGTCGTAGTGCAGGTGGCTTGCATGGTGCTTCTGAACCACGAACTGGAGGGTGCCTGCCTCCTTGTGGCCGACGGTCTTGGGCTCGGGCGTGCGCGTGAAATCGCGCTTGCCGTGATAGCGGGCCAAGGCCTCGCGTGCGCCCATCGCTGTTGCCCCTTTCAGGCCGCGTGCCGCTTGCGCAGGCTGCGCTGCAACAGCTCGGTCAGCACGCCGTACTGGCCGTCTTCGTATTCGATGCCCTTGACGATCTGCTCGCGCGGGGTGGGGTGTTTGGCTGCAGGCATGGGATGTCTCCAGCTTTGCAAATTACCGCCTCACGCCCGCTGCGGCTGTAGGAACTCAACGTTCCAGTTCGTGGGGTGCCTCCGACCGGTAATCCGCCTTGCGCCACCCGCACATTTATCAGCCGCGCGCCTTCAAATGAGGCATGGTGTAGTGCTCGTAATGGCCAACCCCATTTTTGACAATGGGATCTTCCGATGTAAATGATGAGATGTCTTGGTCGTCGGAGATTTGGTAGAGCGAGACACCGTAGCCGCCATCTCCGTCAATAACAGGCCCGTGGGCGACGATCAGCCCTTTAGCCAAGAGTTCGTTCAAGTAGACGCCATGCTGCCGCATCCAGGTCTGCTCATCCGCAGACATGGTCGCGAGAAAGTCTGCGCGCGGCGGAATGAATTTGCACAGGTAATTTTTCATGGCTTGATCTTTGTTGGATTTATTTGGCTGTTTGCACGCTCTTCAGGATGGAACCTTCGAACATTTTCGGCACATAACTCTGGAGGAAGAGAATCATCCCAGTCATTTTTCCAACCGGATTGCTGAACCTGGGCTCCCTCGTCTCAATCAGCTTGGTTATGGTGTTGACGACCGCGTCGGGCGCCTCTGCCTCATCGATGCCCTTTTGAGTCGCGGTATTGGCTTGCTTTCGGTAAGCGTTGTAGTCCGCGATGCGGCCATTGGTTGGGGAAACGGCGTTGTGGCCAAGGTTCGTTTTGAACCAGACCGGCTCAACCATGCTGACCTTGATGTTGAACTGATTCAGCTCGAATCGCAGCGATTTGAAGTACCCCTGAATGGCATGCTTGGACGCCGCGTAATACGACAGGTTCGGTGGGCCGATCAAGCCAACGATGGAACTCACTGTAATGATCTGCCCATGCTTTTGTGCCCTGAAATGTGGCAGCAAGGCATTGGTCACCTTTACTGTTCCCCAAAAATTCGTTTCAAACTGCTGCCGACCCAAGTCCATCGGGGTTTCCTCGGCGAGGCCGGTGACCATATAGCCTGCGTTGTTGACCAACACATCCAGCTGCTTGGTGTACCCGAACAACTCGTCAGCGAATGACTTGACCGAACTGTCGTCATCGATGTCCAAGCGCAGCAGTTTGAACTGCACCTTGCCGGCATATTTTTCCGGATCGCGACTGGTGCCAATGACATTGAAGCCTTGCTGATGAAGGTTGTTGGCAAGCATCAGGCCAAAACCGGAAGATGCACCTGTGATCAAGACTGTCTTTTTCATGTTGATGATTTCAAGAAGGTATGGATGGTTGAGATGGACTGGCCACGGTCGCCATGTTAGTATCTAATCAGTAGTGAGTCAATACTGAAATGATATGAACTCCAAGAATTCTTCTGAAAATCTCTGTCCCATCGCGCGCAGCCTCCTCTTCCTGGGTGATGCCTGGACAATGCTGATCCTTCGGGACGCGAATGCCGGCCTGACGCGCTTCGATCAGTTCAGGAAGAGCTTGGGGATTGCGCCGACCATGCTGACCAAGCGACTGGCGACGCTGACTGACGAGAAGCTGCTCGAAAGGCGGCAGTACTCGGAACGTCCGCCGCGTGAGGAGTACGTCTTGACCGAGGCTGGACGCGACTACTTGCCGGTGCTCTTCATGATTGGTGCCTGGGGTCGAAAGCACCGAGGCGACGGCAAGTTGACGAGGTTCCTGGACGCCGAGACAGGGATCGACATCAAGCCCGTTGCGATTGACGCAGTGACGGGTGCGGAGATCGGCACTCGTGCAATCCGCCTGGTGGCGCCGGAATGACGGCCGCTGGCTAGAGTTTGCGGTCGCTGGAAACAGCGAAGTAGAACCACTCCGTGCCCGGCAGCGCTTCGGAATTCGGAAAAATGATGAAGCCGTCGCGTTCGGCCTTCAGCAGCGTGCCGTCGGCGCGCAGCCCGATCGGCTCGCCCGCGAGCACCGGGTCGAAGGTGGCCCATTCGCGCACGAACTGGTCTTCTTCGTCGAGCCGATCGGCCACGCTCACCAACCGCAGCAGTTCCGGCTGCAGCGGCGTCTGCGCGGGCTCGGCCACCATGCCCAGCAGCCGCAATGCCGCGTGGATGGCCGCATGCGCCACAGCGGGCGCGGCCGGGTCGTCGTGCTGGCCGCATTCGAGCGTGACGCCGTAGCCGCCGCGGCTGCGCATGTATTCGTTGGTGCCCCGGCCGAAGGCCAGCGCCGCCTCGTCCACCGGCTGGCCGGGGCTGCGCTGCGCGAGGCCGGCCGCGTAGATGTCGAGCCAGCCCTCGACCACGCGCGGCGTGCCCAGATGCAGGGCCAGCCGGCCTTCTTCCACGGACCGCGCAAACGGCTCGAGGGTGCCGGTGTTGTCGCGTGGCCCGATCATGGCGAAGGCTTCGCCGGCGCTCTGGAACGAATGCAGGTCGAGCAGCACGTCGTGCCGGTCCAGCAAGGGGCACAGCAGGTCGGTCAGGCGGGCTTCGTAGTCGGCCGGCGTCTGGCCCGGAGGGGTCGGCTGAAACAGGCGGTTCAGGTTGCGCTCGCCTTCGCGCTGCAGGCGCCGGCGCGCCAGCGGATTGGCCACCGGCACCATCGTCAGCTCACCACGCAGCAACCGCAGCGCGCCATCGTCGAGCTCGGTGCGAACGCGTTCGATGCCCGCCGTACCGCAGGTCTCGTTGCCATGCACGCCACCGATCACGATCAGCCGCGGCCCCGGTTGCAGTGCTGCAAAGCCGTGGCTGCGCAGCATGTCCGCAGGAAGGACAGGGAGGGTTTCGGCAGGGGGGTTCGACGACATCGCCGGCCATCCTACAGCCCCGTGCCGGCCACTCCTACCCATGGCGCATCGCGTTGCTGCGAAAAGAGAAAACTACACAGGAGCACGCCATGACGACAGACACCCGCAAGCGCAAGACCGTAGCGAAGGACGCAGAACGCGGCGACACCCAGGTGGCACAGGACGGCGAACCCGTGCCGCGCCTGCCGCACGAACGCGACCAATCGTCGAGCAGCCAGCAGAACCAGGATGGCAGCGCGCCCGAAGTTGGCCGCCAGGCGCTGGAAGACATCGAGCGCGGCGTGGTCGACACCGGCACCGGCCCGGTGACCGATCGCACCTACAACGACAAGGTCAAGCGCTAGCGAGTTGCGTCCGCATCGACGAGATCACGTCGCCGTATTCCTTGGCACCAAAGATCGCGCTGCCCGCCACGAAGGTGTCGGCGCCGGCGCTGGCCACGCTGGCGATGTTGTCGACCTTGATGCCGCCATCCACTTCCAGGCGGATGTCGCGGCCGCTCTGCTCGATCCGTTTGCGCGCCTGTTCGATCTTGCGCAGCGCGGAGTCGATGAAGCCCTGGCCGCCAAAGCCCGGGTTCACGCTCATGATCAGGATCAGGTCGATGTCGTCGATCGCCCAGTCGAGCGCCTCGAGCCCGAGGCCGGGGTTGAACACCAGCCCGGCCTTGCAGCCCGCCCCCTTGATCGCCTGAATGCTGCGGTTCATGTGCGGCGAGGCGTCGGGGTGGAAGCTGATGTAGTCAGCGCCGGCTTCGGCGAACGCCGCCGCCAGCGCGTCGACCGGTTGCACCATCAGGTGCGCGTCGATCGGCACCGCGACGCCCGCGGCCGTCTTGGCATGGGGCTTGAGGGCCTTGCAGATCATCGGGCCGAAGGTCAGGTTCGGCACGTAATGGTTGTCCATCACGTCGAAGTGGATCCAGTCGGCACCGGCGGCAATGACGTCGCGGACTTCGTCACCCAGACGGGCGAAATCGGCCGACAGGATTGAGGGGGCAATGCGAAAAGTGGGGCTCATGGCTGCAATTGTCGCAAAGCGGGTACACCATCTGGCGCGAACCGGGGGCAATACCGCTCCGGTACCATGCGCCCCATGTCAACCAGCCCGATCAGCGTCCAGGTCGAACCGCGCTTCCTTGCCGAGCAGTCTTCGCCCGAAGACGGCGTGTATACCTTCGCCTATACGGTGACGGTGACCAACACGGGCGATGTGCCGACCCAGCTTATCGCGCGCCACTGGCGGATCAACGACGCCTCCGGCCATGCGCAGGAGGTCAAGGGTCTCGGCGTGATCGGCCAGCAGCCGCTGCTGGCACCCGGCGAATCGTTCCGCTACACCAGTGGATGCCGCCTGCAGGCGCCGAGCGGCACCATGCACGGCAGCTATTTCATGGTGACCGAGAACGGCGAGCGTTTCGACGTACCGATCCCGATGTTCGTGCTCGAGGCCGACCTGGGCAGCGGGCCGGTCTCGCGCGTCCTGCATTAGCTTTGGCCGGCCGCCGCGGCGGCCGTCTTTGTTTCCTGTTCCTTCGCCTCGGGCGAAAACCCTTGCTGGATTTATGTCTTCCTTCATCAACGAACTGACGGGCTTCTGGGCCGAGTGGGTGCGCCCCTCGGCCGGGCTGCCGATCGTGCTGTGGTCGTTGCTCATCGCGGTGGCTGCGGCCACCGGCCACCTGGTGCAGCGCTACATCGGCATGCCCAAGGTGGTCGGCTATTCCATGGTCGGCACCGTGGTCGGCCTGGCCGGCTTCGAGGGCGCGGTCTGGCCGCTGCAGGGCGTCAGCCTCTTCCTGCTCGAGCTGGGCGTGGCGATCGTGCTGTTCGAGGCCGGCGGCCGGCTGCCGCTGCGCTGGTTCCGGCACAACCCGATGGTGCTGGTGCAAAGCGTGGTCGAGTCGACGCTCACCTATTTCGGCGTGTTCTGGGTGCTGCACTGGCTCGGCGTGCCCGACCCGGTGGCCAACGCGCTGGCGTTGATGACGATCGTCGCGTCGCCCGCGGTGCTGACGCGGGTGGTGATGGACACGCGCGCCTCGGGCCCGGTGACCGATCGCGCGCTGACGCTGGCCACGCTCAACACCTTCTATGCGCTGGCGCTCGGCTATGCGCAGGCCGGCCTGATCGAGCGCGCTCCCACCGACCTGTTCCAGCGCCTGCAGCCGGTGCTGGTGGTGCTGGGCCTGTCGTTCGTGGTCGGCGCCGCGCTGGCGCTGGCGTTGCGCTCGGCCTTGCGCGTAATGAGCCCGACCAGCGAGAACACCTCGATCCTGCTGCTGGCGCTGATCGCGGCCGGCGCCGCGATGGCGGCGCATCTGGGCGGCTCGGCGCCGTTGGCAGCGCTGATCGGCGGCATCATGCTGAAGCAACTCAACCCCCGGCCCTGGTCGTGGCCGCGGCAGCTCGGCACGGCCGCTTCGCTGCTCACCATGCTGATGTTCGTGCTGGTGTCGATCGTCGCAGCGCAGGCCGACTGGAGCCTGCATATCGCCACACTGGTGCTGGCGCTGATCGGCGTGCGCTTCGTCGCCAAGATCGCGGGTGTCGCCATCGCCAATCCGGGCAGCGGTGCCAGCTGGCGGCAGGCATTCTGGGTCGGCTGCGCGATGTCGCCGCTGTCGTCGATCGCGCTGCTGATCGCGTCGAACTTCGTCACGGCCTCGCCGCTGCTGGGCGCGCTGATCACGCAGACCGCACTGCCCGCGATCCTGCTCATGGAAGTGGCCGGCGCGGTACTCGCCACCATTGCGATCCACGCCGCCGGCGAGAGCTCCATCCCGTGGACGCCCGAGGCGTTCAGCACCACCGAGGACACCCAGCGATGAGCGGCCGGCAGCAGCAAACCATCGAAGGCACGCCGACCAGCCGGACGGTGAAGCTCGGGCGCTTCAACAAGTCGGAGGCGCTGTCGCTTGGCGTCGAGCTCGAGCTGCAGCTCGTCAACACGCACGACTACGACCTCGCGCCCTATGCCGAGGACATGCTGCGCGAGATGGCGAAGACGCCGCTGCCCGGCAGCGTGGTGCCCGAGATGACCTCGAGCATGATCGAGATCTCGACCGACGTCTGCCATTCCGCCAAGGACGTGATCGCGCAGCTCACTCCGATCCGCGACGCGCTGGTCAAGAACGCCGACAAGCTCAACATCGCGGTGGTCGGCGGCGGCACGCACGCGTTCCAGCAGTGGCACGAGCGCCGCATCTACGACAAGCCGCGCTTTCGCGAGCTGTCGGAGCTGTACGGCTACCTGTCGAAGCAATTCACCATCTTCGGCCAGCATGTGCACATCGGCTGCCCCGATGCCGATGCGGCCCTGCTGATGCTGCACCGCATGTCGCGCTACATCCCGCATTTCATCGCGCTGTCGGCCTCGTCGCCCTATGTGCAGGGGCAGGACACGCAGTTCGATTCGGCCCGGCTCAACTCGGTGTTCGCGTTTCCGCTGTCGGGCCGTGCGCCCTTCGCGCTCACGTGGAGCGAGTTCGAGGCCTACTTCGAGCGAATGACGCGCACCGGCGTGGTTCGCAGCATGAAGGACTTCTACTGGGACATCCGGCCCAAGCCCGAGTTCGGCACCATCGAGATCCGCGTGTTCGACACGCCACTCACCGTGGAGCGAGCCGCCGCGCTGGCGGGCTACGTGCAATCGCTGGCCGCCTGGTTCCTGCAGGAGCAGCCCTTCACGCCGACCGAAGACGATTACCTGGTCTACACCTACAACCGCTTCCAGGCCTGCCGCTTCGGGCTCGACGCGGTGTATGTGGATCCGGCCAGCGGCGAGCACATGCCGCTGCGCGAGCACATCCTGATGACCATGACCCAGCTCGAATGGCACAGCGAGGCGCTCAACGCGACCGAAGCGCTGGCCGGCCTGCGCACCGATGTGGAGGCCAGCCACAACGACGCGCGCTGGCTGCGCGAACGGCAGGGCAAGGAGCGGCTGCTGGCCGAGGTGGTGCGGCAGGCGTCGCTGCGCTTCAGGGGTGCGGTCTAGCGATGGGCGAGTTCGACCTGATCGACCGCTACTTCAAGCGCCCCGTGCGGCGCGCGGTGCTCGGCGTGGGCGACGACTGCGCACTGCTCGCGCCGGCACCCGGCATGCAGCTCGCCGTGTCGTCGGACATGCTGGTCGAAGGCCGGCACTTTCTGTCCACCGTCGACCCGGCGCGGCTCGGCCACAAGGCACTGGCGGTGAACCTGAGCGACCTGGCGGCCTGCGGCGCGAAGCCGTTGGCCTTTACGCTGGCGCTCGCGATGCCGCAGGTCGACAAGCGCTGGCTTGCTGGGTTTGCGAAGGGGCTGCTCGCGCTGGCCGACCAGCATGGCTGCGAACTCGTCGGTGGCGACACCACGCGCGGCCCGCTCAACATCTGCATCACCGTGTTCGGCGAGGTGCCGACCGGCGCGGCGCTGCTGCGCTCGGGTGCGCGCGTCGGCGACGACATCTGGGTCAGCGGCACGCTGGGCGATGCGCGGCTCGCGCTCGAGGTGTTTCGCGGCACGCTGCGGCTGCCGGCCGAGGTCTTCGAGATCGTGCGGGCACGCATGGAGCAACCGACCCCGCGTGTCGCGCTCGGCCTGGCGCTGCGCGGCATCGCGACGGCGGCGGTCGACGTGAGCGATGGGCTGGTGGGCGACCTGGGCCACGTCCTCGCCGCCAGTGGCGTGGGCGCCGCGCTGAACGCCGATGCCGTCACGCAACTGATCGCGGTGGGTGCGCCGGCATCGGGCGCCGCGCTCAGCCTCGAAGTGCGGCGCACCTGTGCGCTCGCGGGCGGCGACGACTACGAGCTGGTCTTTACCGCGCCGGCATCGGCACGCAAGGCTGTCGAGCAGGCCGGCCTTGCCAGCGCCACGCCCGTGGCTCGCATCGGCTGCATCGAGGCCGCGCCTGGGCTGCGCATCGTCGACGCCGGTGGCGCGCCGCTCACGCAACGCTTCACGGCGTTCGACCACTTCGGTTAGGGCCCCCTAAAGGCTGCCCAAATTCGACTCCAGCGCGACGAACGTGGAATCGATCGCGCCGCCGTTGAGCACCGCCATCAGTCCGTGGTGCAGCTGGCGTGGCGAGACGGGTTTGTGCAGCAGCAGCACACCGCTGGCGCGCGCTTCGCGCAGCCGCTCGGGCGCGGTGTCGCCGGTGATCAGCAGCGCCGGCAGCGCAGTGCCGAACTCGGCGCGCAACGCGCCGATTGCCTCGGCACCGGTGCGCCGCTCGCGCAGCCGGTAGTCGCTGATGACCAGCCCAGGCGGATGGGCCCGCGCCAGGGCCTGTGCCTCTTCGATCGAATCGGCCACGTCGCAGGCACAGCCCCAACCGTTCAGCAATTGGCGCATGCCGCCGCGCACCGCCTCGTCGTCGTCGATCACCAGCACGCGCACATCGGGCATGGTCATGGCCAACGCACGGCCGGAACCGGGCGCCCGTGCTGGCCAGTCGCTCGCCGCCGCGATGCGGGCGCGCGCCAGACGCAGCCTGAACACGCTGCCACGCCCCGGCGTCGATGCCAGCGACAAGGGGTGCCCGAGGGCCTGCGCCAGCCCCTGGGCAATGGCCAGGCCCAGGCCCAAGCCCTTGCGCCTATCGCGTTCCGCATTGCCGAGCTGGTGGAACTCGCGAAAAATCTCCTGGTGCTGCGTCGGGTCGATGCCAACGCCGGTATCCCACACTTCGAGCAGTACATCGTCGCCGCGCGTGCGGCAGGCCACCAGCACGCCGCCCCGCCGGGTGTAGCGGATGGCGTTCGACACCAGGTTGCGCAGAATCAACTCGAGCAACGCGGGATCCGACTGCGCCAGCACCCGGGTTTCGCGCGAGCGGTAGACCAGGCCCTTGGCATCGGCCTGCGGTGCGAGTTCGTTTTCGATCTTGTGAAGCAGCGACTGCAGGCGAAAGGGCCTGGGCTGCGGTTCGACCACGCCGGCCTCGATGCGCGAAAAATCGAGCAGCGTGTCGAGCATCTGGGCCGAGGCGTGCCAGGTGGCACGGGCATTGGTGAGCGCGTCGCGTTGCACGGCCGAAAGCTCGGTGCGCGACAACACTTCCAGAAACAGGCCCTGCGCATGAATGGGCTGGCGCAAATCGTGGCTCGCGGCGGCCAGGAATTTGGACTTGGCCAGATTGGCCTGCTCGGCTTTCAGGTGCTCGGCCTGCGCATGCTCGGTTTCCACGCCCAAGCGCTCGACAAGTTCGATGTTCTCGAAACGCAGATCGATCGCCGCGCGCGCCGCACGGGCGTTGTTGCGCGACTGGCCCATCAGCGTGACCACGTAGAGCACGCCGGCCGCACCCAGCGCGTTGTAGGCCGGATCCCCCAATAGCCACAGCTTGGAGGCCACCGCGGCCAACTCGAAAACGACAAAGACCACGAACACCGGAAACACCGGTGAGAGCGAACTCATCGAACCGCCGGCGATGCCCGCCAGCACGGCCACCACCAGGATGCTGCCGCTCACCGTGGTCGTGTCCAGCGTGACCCAGGCCAGGGCACCCCAGGCCACGCCATCGATCGCATTCAAGACGATCAGCCGCCAGACCAGGTGCGGCGCACGATCCGGCAGGATGCCGGCTGCCAGGATACGGTGCGCGTCCCGGGCGCAGAACAGCTTCCACAGGATCACGACCGCGCACCACACCTTGAGGGCAAGGGCATTGCTTTCGTTAGACAGGGTCCACACCAGCAGCGGCGCGAGCAGAACCGTGGGAACCACCGAGCTGTGGCCGTTGCCGAGCAGCAGCCGCAACTGCTCGACCAGGGCGCGCCCTGGCGCCAGGCGCAACGGATTGTTCAATCCACCAGACCGCTGCGGCGGGCCACGAAACCGGCCTCCGAGCGGCTCGACACCTGCAAGGCCGCCAGCAGCGCTTGCACATGCCCGCGCACGGTGTTCTCCGACAGGTCGAGCCGGCGCCCGATCAGCTTGTTCGACAGGCCCTGGGACACCAGATTGAGCACCTCGCACTGGCGCGGCGTCAGGCGCGGCGGCGCGCCGCCATCGCTCCCGGCACCCATGCCGGCGTACGCGAGCGTTGCGACCGGCAGACCGAGCAGCAGTTTGTCCACCATCGAAAGAATGTGCTCTGGCGAATCGGCCTTGGAGACAAAGGCCGTCGCGCCGCGCGCCAGGGCCTGCCGCACGGTCTGAGGCTCGGCCTGGGACGAGAGAACCACCACGGCCACGCCCGGCCACTTGCGTTGCACCAGCGCAATGCCTTCCAGGCCATTGAGGCCCTGCAGCTGAACGTCGAGCAGCACCAGGGCCAGCGGCTCCGCGGGCAGGCGCATGGCCTCTTCGAGCGAAGCCGCCTCCAGAACCTGCACATCGGGAATGCCGGTGGCCAGCACCATCCGCAGCCCGGCGCGGAACAGCGCGTGATCGTCGATCAGAAGAATTCGGGTCGGCAACATGGCGCCGGAGTGCATTGTGGAGGCGCGATCGTTAGGAGTCTGAATATTCTCCGCCAGGCCAATCCGGTCCAAACAGACTATTTACGGGCGTTCCGGCATTTGTAACCATTCGTTCTAGTTTATTCGAGGGCTGGGGCTATGCGAGCCAGCGCAGCCCGGCCCTTTCTTCTTTCTTTTTCTTCGATCACGCCATGAGCCACAGTTACCGCCTGACCTGGGACGAGTCCACCCGGTGCTGCTTGCCAGCGACCGAAACCGCGATGGGCCGGGGCGAGTCCTCAGAGCGCGAAGCCATGGGTCTCAATGCGCAGTTGGAGGGGTTGTGCGCGACCATCGACGAGGCATTCACGTCGCTGGCGATGCTGCTCACCGGCGCATCGTAGGATCACTGGAGGCGTTGAAACCCGGGCCGGGTCGTTAGCATTGGCCCCATGCGCAGCCTCCCTCTCGACGACTTGCAACCTCGCTCCCTGCGCCCCACGCTGCGCTTCATGCTGTCGCACCCCGCGCACTGCATCGCGCTCGGTTTCGGCTCCGGCCTGTCGCGCTGGGCGCCCGGCACCGCCGGCACGCTGTGGGCCTGGGCCGCTTTCGTGATCCTGCAGCGCTGGCTGTCGCCCGCAGCCTTCGGCTGGCTGATCCTGGCATCGCTGGTGGTGGGCTGGTGGGCCTGCACCGCCACGGCCCGCCGCATGAACATCGCCGACCCCGGCAGCATCGTGTGGGACGAGGTGGTGGCGTTCTGGATCGTGCTGTGGCTGGTGATGCCGATCGGCCTGCTCGGCCAGCTCGTGGCCTTTGCGCTGTTCCGCTACTTCGATGCGGCCAAGCCCGGCCCTGTGGGCTGGGCCGACGCGCTGTTCAAGCCAGCCGACCGAACCCAGGTGAACTGGTGGCGCGCCGGCTTCGGCATCATCTTCGACGACCTGGTGGCGGCGTTCTGCACGCTGCTGGTAATTGCGGCGGTGCGCGCATGGTGAATGACGCCGACGACCTGGTTCGGAAGCTGGCCGATCTGCTGCTGGCCCGCAAGCTCATGCTGGCCACCGCCGAAAGCTGCACCGGCGGCCTGATCGCCGGCGCCTGCACCGACCTGGCCGGCTCCAGCGGCTGGCTCGAACGCGGCTTTGTCACCTACTCCAACGAGGCCAAGAGCGAGATGCTCGGCGTCGACGCGGCGCTGATCGCGGCGCACGGCGCCGTCAGCGAAGCGGTGGCACGCGCGATGGCCGAGGGTGCCGTGGCGCATTCGCGCGCCCAGGTGTCGGTGGCCGTCACCGGCGTGGCCGGCCCCACCGGTGGCAGTGCCGACAAGCCGGTCGGCACCGTGTGGTTCGGCTGGTCGGTCGGCGGCGAGGTGCGCACCGAGCGGCGCCGCTTCGAGGGCGACCGCGCTGCGGTGCGCGGGGCGACCGTGCACTACGCGCTGCAAAATCTGGTCGGCCTGCTGCAACGCTGAGGAAGTACAAAGAAAGAATGAAAAAACCATGACCAGCAACGAACAAACCATCCGCCGCTTCTACGACGCCTTCGCGAAGCTCGACGCCGACACCATGGCCGCCTGCTACGCGCCCGACGCGACGTTCGACGACGAGGCCTTTTCGCTGCGCGGCGCACGCGAGGTCGGCGGCATGTGGAAGATGCTTTGCACCGCGACCAAGGCCAAGGGCGCCGACGTGTGGAAGCTGAGCTATCGCGACGTGAAGGCCGACGCCACGAGCGGCCAGGCGCACTGGGACGCGCACTACCGCTTCAGCGCCACCGGGCGCCTCGTGGACAACAGCATCGATGCGCGCTTCACGTTCACGCCCGAAGGCCTGATCGCCACGCAGCGCGACAGCTTCCCGTTCTGGACATGGGCGCGCCAGGCGCTCGGCACGCCGGGCCTGCTGCTCGGCTGGACGCCGATGCTGCGCAACAAGGTGCGCACCACCGCAGCCACCAACCTCGCCGCCTACCTGGCGCGTCAACCATGAGCAACGACACCCAAAGCAACATCGCCTTCAGCAACAACGAGGCGCAGCACCGCTATGAAGCGACGATCGACGGCAAGCTCGCCGCGTACTCCGAATACAACCTTTTGACCGGCGCCATCATGTTCACGCACACCGAGGTGCTGCCCGAACACGAAGGCAAGGGCGTGGGCTCGGCGATTGCGCGGCACGTGCTCGACGAAGCCCGGGCGAAGGCGTGGCACGTCATCCCCGTGTGCCAGTTCATCGCGGGCTACATCCGCAAGCACCGCGAGTATGCGGATCTGGTGCGGGCCGACATCCAGCGGGCGTTCAAGATCTGAGGTGGCCCCCAGCGCCCGCGACAAGCGACAGTCCAGCGGACCGCCCAACTCGGAGGAGACTCGCATGGGACTTCTAACCTTCAGCCTCAACGTCACCCTGGACGGCTGCGTCGACCACCAGGAGGGAATCGCCGACGACGAGACGCACGCCTTCTTCACCCGCCTCATGGACGAGGGTGGGGCGATGCTGTGGGGCCGCGCCACCTACGAGATGATGGAGAGCTACTGGCCGGCGGTCGCCCGCGGCGATGTGGAGGCACCGCCGACGGTTCGCGAATGGGCGGTCAAGCTGGAGATCAAGCCGAAGTACGTCGTGTCGTCGAAGCGAACGGACTTCCCGTGGATCAACAGCCACCACATCGCCGGCGACTTGCGCTCGGGCGTGCAAAAGCTCAAGGACGCGACCCCGGCCGGCGTCCTCCTCGGTAGCGGCAAGCTCGCGACCGAACTGGACCGGCTCGACCTGATCGACGAGTACAAGTTCCTCGTTCACCCCAGGATCGCCGGCCACGGCCCGACCCTGTACCAGAGCGGGCTACCCAAGACGCGACGGCTTGAGCTGGTCTCGGCGAAGCCGCTCAGCAACGGCGCGGTCGCAATGCATTACCGGCGCGCGCGCGGCTAACAACCGGTTGAGCGGACGGTCCGCTGCGCGGCCCGCCGCTGAACAGGAGCGTTGAACGACTGCTTCCGGGGAGCGCCCAGCGCCCGCTATGGGCCCCTCGCGACGGCAGCGCGACCGGCTACAGTCGGCCAAATGCCGGCCGCTCGGCCGCGCCGCAGAATTCGCCGGATACCGGACGGTCGCGGCGCGCGGCTCCACTGCAGATTGGGAATTGTCGACTCAATGACTGAACGGCGAGAAAAATCGATCAATCTCCGGCTTCAGCAGCGTCGCTAGAACTCACGCCTTTGGACGGAAAGCGATGACCATCTCCGGAGGTACCTTGCCGTTCTGATCGGCTGGCAATCTGGGCACGCGTTGAATGGCGCGAAGCACGGCAGCATCCCATGCCTTGTTTCCACTCGATTTCGTGAGCTTGTGATCCTGAATTCGACCATCCTGCATGAGCTTGAGCGTCACTTCTGCGGCGGGATTGCCGCTCACCGGATCCCCGAAGATGATGTAGGGAAGCACGGTGTCTCGAACCGCCTCGCCGTAGCTTCGCGGCGCGCGCGCAGTGATGCCCTGGCCGTCCGTCAGTTTGAAGTTGATGGGGATCTTGTAGGTGCTGGCGATGGGCTTGCCCGCGGCATCCCTTGCCGCCAAAAACGTTGCGTTCAGTACCGCAGTCGTTGCTGCCTCGTCCAAAACTGCGTGTCCCGAACTTGTCTGCACCTGGGCGCGGCGAACCTTGCCATCCGGATCGACGATTGCCATCACAACGACTTGGCCTTCTTGTCCCATGCGCTTGGCAATGTTTGGGTAAGTCGCTCTTGGCGGGACAAGGTATGCCGCAGCGACGGCTGGGCGCGCCGTTGCGGGCAAACCGCTATTCAGAGGAAGCGGCTTGGGATCGGCGCGCGGAATGGGCGTGGGCGAGCCAGGAGATGACGCACCCTTGAGCAGCTCGTCCACGCTGGAGTCGGCGGAGCCGAATCGTTGGGTTGGCTGCGATAGCGGTCTTGCGCTTCCCACCGGGCTATAGCTCGCCGGTGTCTGCGCGGGCGGTAGCGAGGTTGACGAACCGAAAAGGCGTCCCAGCCCGCTCAGGACGAGCAGTGCAACGAACACCCATCCGAATCGCGGCCCGCTCTTCTCCGCGCGCGGTTGCGCGGCTTTTCTGCGAGGCGGACGAGACATCCAGCCGCGCCACTTCGGAATTTGCGCTGCCCATTCACGCCATCGCTCGATGTTGTGAGTGTCGGTGATGAGATGCAGCCAATGGGGATAGAGCTGCGAGATGTGGTCTAGCAAGGGCATCTGCCCGAGCAGGAAAGACGTGCCGGGGCGCTTGTTCTCACGCAGTCTGCGGATGAGATCGCGCTGCGCTGCGCGAGCGTTGTCGGGCAGGCTGTCGAAGAACTCGAGTTCGGCAATCGCCGCGGCCACAATGCCGCCGGCGCGATTGAATGCAGTGAGCCGACCACGATCTTCTCGCCAGCCGAAGCAGTCGATGGCCGGTCCGAACAAGTTCTCCTTCCCGGGACCCCACCCATCGGCGAGCGTGCCAGCTACGCCCCATTCGAAGAGGAATCGTGCGTCCATGTCGACCAGTCGATCGCCTTCGAGGGTCGCGTCCAGCCACGCACGCGCAGCAACCCGATCCTTGGGCCATCCCGTTGAGAGCTTGTCACGCAGCTCTTGCAGAACACCACGCGCGGCTTGTTCCGAATCATTCGCGGCCGACGCTCGAGTCGCTCGCGCCTCAGTCTCCACTGGTCTTGAGGCTGACCCGCTAGCCGGCGAACCGGGCTGGGCCGAGTCTGAAACGGAAGGCGGCTTGTTCTCCGTGGCTCCGGAAGTCGACGAGGTCGCCGCGGTGCCGGAGTCCGCGGTATCCGGGGAAGGAGGTTCGACGTTTGTCGCCCCTTCTGCCTGCTGACGTTGTTGGGCTAGCCAGAGCAGTGCGACCTCATAGGCTTGGCGCAGCGATTGGAAGCCGTCCGAATCCGTTTCCTGATCGGTCTGCTTGAGGAGACGAGCGTAAGCCCGGCGTATCGCGCGTTCGTCTGCAGCCTGGTCCAGCCCCAGCCTGGCAAAAAACGGGGGAAGGGAGTCTTCCACGAGCTGGCTTTCAGCCTTCATCCTCGTTGAGCACCGCCGCGCTGCGCTCAAGCTGGTTCAGTTGCTCCTCCAGGCGCGCTCGCGCCTGACCAACGACGCGAGCGTTCTGGGTCGCAAGGCTCGCCTCGAACTGCAAGATCTGCTCGCTCAGCCACTCGCGCGCAGTGCCGCGCAACTGGGCGTAGATGCGCTCCGCCCGCGCAAGGACAGTGCGATTCTCCAGTGTGTCTCGCGGGTGGATCTTCAACTCGCTCATGGCAGCGAGGCGTTCGGTGATCTCGTTCTCCGTGAGCAAGCCCGGATTGCCCTCGATCACCACGTTGAAGGTCTTGCGCGTCTTCAACACAGTGGCCTCGACTTGCAGCAGGCCGTTGACGTCATAGGTGAATCGGACGTCCACTGCAGATTCTTCCGGGCTTGCGCCCGGCAACTCCACACGCAAGTCTCCGAGGTGGATGTTGTCGCTGACCATGCGAGACTCACCTTGGAAGATTCGGAGGTCGATGAAGACTTGGCTGGCCGAAGTGGGAATGTAGTTCTTCATCCGACTGACCGGCACCGTTGTATTGCGCTCGATGATCGGATCGAAATGCCCGTGGGTAGAACTGCCGTCGGGCATCCGTTTGCTGATCGCGACGCCGAGCGAGTAGGGGGAGACGTCCGTCATGACGACTTCCTTCAGTGCGGCGTCCTTAGCCTTCAGACCCGCCTGGACCGCGGCGCCCAAGGCCACGACTTCGTCGGGATTAAAGTCGATCGCGGGAAAGCGACCGAACATCGTGGTCACAAGGCGCCGGACCAAGGGCATGCGGGTAGCGCCACCTGCAAGCACGATGTTGTCGAGCATGGCGCTTCGGAGGTTGGCGTCTCGCAGAGCTCTTTCCACGGGTGCGCGCAGCCGCTTGAGCAGCGTCGCGGAGGCATGCTCGAGCATCGGCTCGTCGATCGCCAGCGTGAGCGTCTTGTCCTCCCGTTCCACAGATAACGTGGTTTTGGGCTGTTCGCTCAGGTCGCGCTTGGCTCGTTCCGCTGCGCTCACCAGTCTTTGCATGAAGCGACCGTCCCTTCGTACGAAAGAGGGCAATTCCTTTCGTTCGATGAATAGGTCCACCAGAGCCTGCAGAAAGTCCTCGCCGCCAAGGAAGTTGTCACCTGCGGACGCGCGCACCTCCATTACGCCCTCAAACATTTCCAGGATGGATACGTCGAACGTACCGCCTCCTAGGTCGAAGACCATGAAGCGTGTTTCGGCATCTTGCTGGTGCAAGCCGTACGCCAACGCCGCCGCGGTGGGTTCGTTTAGCATGCGCTCGACCCGCAGGCCGGCGAGCCGGCCGGCCGCGCGAGTCGCCTTGCGCTGGGCATCCGAAAAATACGCTGGCACGGTGATAACCGCCTCCTCGACGGGCTGGCCGAGAAAGGCCTCCGCATCCGCCTTTAAGGCCCGCAAGACCAGCGAGGAAAGTTCTTCCGGACGGAAATCGCGATCACCTAAGGTCAACGTCTTGTCGCTGCCCATGTACCGCTTGAAGTTCGCAGCGGTGCGTTCCGGATGTGTTTGGAGGCGCTCCCGAGCAGCGCGTCCCACCAACACGGTGCCATCTTCATCCAGGCTGACGCACGAAGGGGTCAGCATGTCACCCATGGCATTGGGCATGAGGGTTGCTTTTCCGTCTCTCCATACTGCGACCAGGCTGTTGGTCGTTCCCAAATCGATCCCGACGATCATCAATGTCTTCTCCACTTCCCTCGAAGTCGCTTATCTTATGTAGTATTTTGTTGCGGTACCGGGTGCGCGTTCGACATCGGACGGAGGCTGATGTCGAACGCGCCACATCGGTGACTTTCTTCACGCCATCAGCATCGCCAAATCCCCGGAGCCAGCTTGTCGTCGCTCATCACATTCATCGCTGTTCTCGCAGTTCTTGCCGCAGTTCATATCGCTGTCATGGCGGCAGTTGCCGATGCGTTCGGAGTGACCGTGCGAGAGGTCGTGCTGGGCTGGGGGCCGGTGATCTGGTCATCCGGCAAATGGACGCTCAAGGCGCTGCCGTTCGGCGGTTCAGTTCAACTTCGCGACACGCGCTTGGAGGCCGCCGGCTTGAGCGACGCGGACAACCCATCTGATGCCCTCAATCTGAAGCCACGGTGTGTGCAGGCCATCATTCCGTTGTCAGGGCCGCTTGCGCTCTTGATTCTGGCGGTATGTGTCCGCGGCGGCGACGCGTTGGGAAGCACGAGTGCCGGGTTTCGGCAGTTCCTCGAGGGAGCCGTCGACCACGACGTCGCGCATCAGCTACTGCGCAGGTTGGGAGAACTGATTCAGTACGGGTTCTGGCCTCTGCTTGGCGTCGCGGCTGCGAAGATCGCGGCTTTCAATTTGCTTCCATTGCCCACGCTGAACGGCGGCCAAGCAATTATTTCGTTGGTGCTTGGTCCTCTTCGCACCACGCCTCAATGGCTCGACAAACTTCAGATCTCGGCTGCGTGGGCGTATGTCCTGTTTGGCTTGCTCTGGCTGGCCGCAATCGTCTCGTACCTGTGATCTGGTGGGCGGGAGCGTGAGCGTCTGGGTTAAGTTCTAGCCACGCCGTTGCCGACCCTGCGCGACATTCACGTGACCGGGGAACCAAGGCAGCGTATGGAAAACGGGTGTTTTAAAACGGTCGCGCGCAGAGCCTTTTGACGAGCGTGCGCGGAACTGAGAGCTTTCGTGAGCACGGTGGTGCTCAGTCGCAGACCGGCTCTTGTCGGCCAGCAGCAGACGTTCGAAGTGGCGCACAGATGGTGCGATCAAGGCTCTTAGAGACTTCAAATTGAGTTCGCGCAGGCTTCACACGGGGCCAATAGACTCCTTGACGCGGCCAAGGAACCAGCCCCCTCAAGTCGCCACGAACACACTCTCAAAACTCAAATGAAGCCGAAACGCAGCGCTTTTTACGCAATCTTGACGGCTGCCACATTTCACTGTTCTTCCACATGGGCGGCCGGCCATTCAGCGCCATTGGATTGTCCGCAATGCGGTACATGGACGCTCACCTACTCTCAGCCTCCGGGCGGCATTGGTGAACTGCTGGTGATGCAACCCGAGCGGGTATCGATTCCCATGTGCGGCGAATTCCGGTCTACGGTGGTTGGGTCTTCAATGAAGGATGAGGTCGGTAGAGGTCGCACCTACCACGTATCGCTCCTACTCAGTGGCAGCGGAAATGGTCCATGTGCGGGCAAGAGCAGCGATGAGAATCCGCTTCGCGCCGAGGTCGACATCGCGGTGGCTTGGCGAGCAGACGGCGGCTCGGGTTCATTTGAGCTAATCGACGGCATTACGGGAGAAACCGTCTACGTGGCTTCCGGGTGGAACTATGGGCGTGATAACCCATGCAACACTGGAAGTGGTAAAGGCTCGGCTGCGTGCATAACCGTCGCAAATGCGGAACTGCAGCGTCAGCTTTTCCGGTCAGCCCTTGCGGCAAGCGCAGACTATCGCGTCGGCCGGGTAGTGCGTGCTGCTGAGCGCGCCTGCAAGAGTCAGGGGCAAAGCGCTGGAGGTTCCTGGCCCGCGTACTGGCAGGAAGCCTGTCAATGGGAAGTGGTCGAGAAGAAGCTTCAGGCATTCAGCATCTTCCATGAGTGCCGTAAGAGGAAAGGTCAGGCGTGCCGTCTGCCCGACGAGAAGGTCGGTCGACCAGCCGAGAACCTTCAATAGTGCCTGCAGGCCATGCACAGTCTCGGGGTTTAATCGATCAGCCCTATCGCCTCAGGTGTCAAGGCTCATGGTGTCCATCTTCGATGTCGGCATGCGAGCGAGGAAAGTTCGGCAAATGCTGAATCTACTTGTTCGGTGAGCGTCTGGTTTGGAGCAGCTGAGCGTCTCTTGTGGGCCCTAAGCTGCTACTCAGGGCAAAACAATGCGGACTTTCGCCATAACCGGTTTGTCAGCAGGACGGTGAACCCCGCCATGCTGCATCAAAGACCCTGGGCAGTCATCGGGCGCGTTCCGCGGTGGGGCAGAACAAATCCGTTCTTGCCGGCATCAATGCGCAGCACCGTAGGCTTTCCGTCAAGAGCCTGAACGCGCGCATTTGATGCAGATCAAGGCAGTCTTAGACGCGCTCTCTATGCTGGCGCATTGACTTGCGCCCCATCAATCACTTCCGCCGCATCCACTGCCGGCCTCCAGCGCATCCATTTCCGCCACACGCCCACCCCGATCAGCAGGATACTAGCTTGGCCTGCATCCACGGGGCATCAGTGCAAAGGCTGCAATGACACCAGATCTGCGAATACTTGCCGACGCCGCGGATGGACTGCATGAATAGGCCGCCCCCGGCCGGCCTGCTCGCGGGCAGCCACGCACCTTCACTGACCGTCGTGGCCGCGCTCGATGCTCCAGGGTTGCTTGCCTTACGGCTACTTTGCGTCGGCATCGCCTACTACCTCACGGCGCGCCTGGGGCTGCTCATACCCTACGTCGGCACACATATTTCGCTCATGTGGCTGCCCACCGGTATTGCCGTAGCCGCCTACATGCGATGGGGCGGACTGATGTCGGCAAGCATCTTTGCCGCCGCCTTCGCCGCCAATGTCGCGATCGGCGGCCCGCTGTGGATGGGGTTGGGTATCGCAATCGGGAATGCGCTGGGTCCGTGGCTTTCCGCTCTGGTGCTGCGGCGCCTGGGTTTCGATTGCGCGTTGACGCGCCGCGTTGACCTGGGTCTGTACCTGGTCGCGGTCTTGGCCGGCATGGTGGTTACCGCGAGCAATGGCACGACCTGGCTGCGCCTGGCCGGCCTATTGCCGATGTCGCAATGGGGACCGGCCTGGACGTCCTGGTGGGTCGGTGATGCGGTGGGTGCGCTGCTTGGCGGCGTGCCCCTGCTGGCCATAACGCGCGCGACCGCGCGAGAGACCTTCGGCGGCCGGCGCGGCGCCTTCAACGTCGCGTTGTTGACCGTAGTGCTGGTGTGCAGCCTCCTGACCTTCTCGACCTGGATCGCGCCGGCACTGCTGTTCCCGCTGCTGTCGCTCCCGCTATTCGTCACGGCTGTGCTCGCGCTCCGCGCGGGGGTGCTGGCGGCATCGCTGTCTGTGTTGCTCCTGTCGGCTGCGGCGGCCTGGGGTACCGCGCAAGGCGTCGGTCCGTTCGCGGGCCACGACGGACACACGGGGCTACTTGCCCTGTGGAGCTACATCACCGCACAGGCCTGCACCAGCGTGCTGATCTGCGGTCTGACCGCAGAGCTACTATCGAGCCGACGCCAGCAGGCCGCGTTGTTCCAACACGCGAACGAGGGCATCCTGCTGGTGGGCCCCGACGGCCGCATCGGTGCGCTCAATCCGGCAGCCGGTGCCATGCTCAAGGTGAAGCCATCCGAGGTCCTCGGTCGCCATCTGGTTGAACTGCCGCAGGGCAACGGCGCAGCGCTGGTGCAAGTGATCGCCGACGCTGCCCTGCCCGGGGCGACGCAGCAGGACCTGCGCCTGACTCGCAACGACGGCGCCCAACTGCATGTCGAGGCACAGACTGCGCGCCATTGCGACGCACGCGGCCATTGGCAGACGCAGGTCATGCTGCGCGATGTCACCGAGCGCAAGGCCGCGGAGGCCGGCCTTGCCGCGAACGAGCAACGCCTTCGCCTGATCGCGAACAACATGCCCGCGCTCATTACGTACATCGATCACGCGCACCGCCTGGTGTTCGCCAACGAGACCTATGCGGACTGGTTCGGCATTCGGCCCGAAAGCATGATCGGCAAGCACTTCAGCGAATGCTTCGGCGAAGCCTCCTACATGGCGCGTAAGCCCTTCTTGGACGAGGCGCTGCGCACCGGACAGCGCCTCAGCCATGAGCGCGAGTCGGAGCGGGGCGGGCGCCAGCGCCACCTGCGAAGCACCTATGTGCCAGACTTGGCGAGTGACGGATCGGTGGTCGGCCTGTACGAGCTGACCATGGACATCTCCGAGTCAAAGGCAGTCGAGACTCAACTGTTGCAGCTCGCCCGCGTCGATCATCTGACCGGCCTGCCCAATCGCCTGCAGTTCGAGGACAAACTGCGGGAGGCGCTGGCGCGCTCCGAGCGCACGAAGCTGGCGCTGGCGCTGCTGTACATCGACATCGACCACTTCAAGACGATCAACGACACCCAGGGCCATGCCACCGGCGACACGGTTCTCAAAGAGTTCGCGGATCGACTGAAGGGCGCGGTGCGAATCAGCGACACGGTCGCGCGCCTGGGCGGCGACGAGTTCGTCATGGTGCTCGAACAGTTGCACAACAACGACGAGGCCGAGCTGATTGCAAGCAAGATCGTTGCGGCCATGCAGGCACCGATTGTCTTGGCGAGCGGCACCGTGACCGCCACGGCCAGCATCGGTGTGGGCCTGTTGCGCGACGACGACGAAGCCTCGTCCCCGGGCGAGCTCATGGCCGCCGCCGATGCAGCGTTGTACGACGCCAAGTACGCAGGTCGAAACACGTTTCGCGTCCGTGCCTGCACATAGCTCTTGCGCTTGTGAGCATCAGCAACCACTTGAAGACCTGGGCAAAACGGATCAAACGCGACGGCGTGACTTTGTGGTTTGCCAGAAAGAATCTCGGAACGCCTTGGTACGCCAAGGCGCTCGTTCTGTTCGTGGTGGCCTATGCGTTGAGTCCCATCGACCTGATTCCAGACTTTATCCCGGTGCTCGGCTACGTCGACGATATGCTGCTGCTTCCCGGCCTTATCTGGCTAGCCATCAAACTATTGCCGCCTGAAGTCCTGGCGGAATGTCGCGGCCAGGCCGACGAATGGATGCAGACGAATGGGTCCAAGCCCAGCAGCCGGGCCGGCGCGGTCTTCGTCGTGGTTCTGTGGCTCGCCATCGGCGCCGCGATCTGGTTCTGGGTTGAGTCGCGTCGATAAGGCCGCATCGGATTTAAGCCGGCGCTCAGAAGACTGGCCCACCCCAGCCGATGCCGAGTCCGCCGGCTCGCCGTGCCGCATCAGCATCATTCAGGCTCTTCGCCGCGCGGCGCGCCGAATAGTCGGCGAACAGGGCATCGATGGTTTGCGTTCGCTGCTCGGAGGCACTGGCGCGGCTGTCGGCCTGCAAGTTGCCCTTCACGAGCAACTGACCATCGGCTTGCTGAAGCTGGGCGTCCCCGCCAGGCGCCGAAAAGCCAGGGATGGCAATGCCCGCCCGGCGAAGGATGGTCTCTTTCTGATCGGTGGTCAGCATGACTGCCTCCTTATGCAAATGCCGTACCCGCGGCATGAACTGGTTATGCACCAGCGACGGGCCACCGCTGTCAGTAACGGCGCATTTGTGTTGTCGGCCAGACCTGGCCATCAGGCTCCTGCATTGCCTTGAGGCTCGGCTCCTACAACGCGATGTCGGCGAGTGAGTGAATGAGCGTCCCCTGCAATGCCTCTGCTCCAGCGCCGGGCTGTTGGCTCTGCGTGACTGTGTCGGCGTCGCGAACTGCCTGTCCAAAGTCCAGACCCGTCCGCTTCTCTATGGTCTTGATGGCCACCCGCCAATGATTGACGTTGACGAAGGATGGGGAGCGGGGCAGTCCCAAGTTGACGCGAGCCTCGTCGAGAAGGGCACTCTGGTCGACGACCAGACCCACCGCCTTCAACCTCTCCTTGCCGCGCCAAACAACGACTTTGAAGAAGGACGAGGGTATTTGCACATCGTCGGCCGTCCGGTCGATGGAGTCGTCGAAGATCGGCCCCTGAAAGACGCACATCCGGCGTTTGGAGTCCTGGGCGAGGATCCCGGTCTCGAGAACGTATCGCTCAACGCCTTGCCAGAACTTGGTTGTCTGGTTGAAGCGAAAGTGTTGAGGCGAACAGTTCGTGAAGTGGAACGTGTCGGCGTTGGCGCGAACAGCTTCCTCATCGGATCCCCAGGTCGGGTCTGTGCGTCGAGTGAGATGTCCGCGGTCAAAGTAGCTCGACCAAGCTGAGTAGAAGTCTTGATTCAGAAAGAAGCTCTCACTGATTCGAGGATCGCGGAACCAGGTTTCTCCTTCCGCTCTGCTCACTTCGCCGGTCTTCCTGTCCACCGCGAGGTAGGTCTCCCCATCGATGTTCGTGGCGGTGAAGATCGCCATCTGCTTGAAGCGATTCATCTTTACGCTGAAGTGCTCGTACTTCAGTTCGCCCTCGGCGGCGTCGGCTTCGCCAGCGCGGAGCGGGGCGAGCGAGTTCGCCGTCTCCCCCTTGAGGTCGGGCAACGGAATCGCGGTACCCGGAATGAAGGTGGGGTCGTATCCCGATCGGTTCGCGTAGTCGGTATCAACTCGAACTGCTTCGGCACGCCGCCCGAGTGAAGGCGCTGCGGGATTCGCTGCCGGCGGAGTGACGCCCATTCCGACCTGTCCGCCGGTCGTGCCGTCCAGACTCACGCTGATGCGTAGAGGAATGACGATCTCGACGGCAGTGCCGGTTTTCAGTCCATTCATGACAGCCCCCTTTTCAGTGGTGGGTTGAACGAGCGACTCGGGCCGTGGCTCAAGCGGCTTCGGCTTTGGTTTGGGCTGGCCAAGCTTCGGTGCAGCCGAGGAAGCGGAAGCCTGAACGCCGAGTTCAAGCGCTTGATCGAGCAGGGGCTGCCATGCCGCGGGTATATCGACGCGACGCTTGGCGAGGTCGTTCACAAGGGCACTGATCCGGATACCCTCGTTGACCGTCAGCGGAATCGGCTTGCCCTGATCATCTACTCGCTCGAGAAACGGCTCGCCGTAGTGATGCAGGGCGACGACTTCCCAGTCGTCGTTGAAAACCGGCGATCCGGACGAACCGACCTCCGTGTCGGTCTCGTACAGAAGTGTTCTCGGCGTGCGGGCAACCAGGGTGTTCTTCCGGATCGTGATGAGCTTTCGTTGCCCCTCCGGGTGCTGGATGATGTTCGTGCTCATTCCAACAACATGCTTGTCCGGTGCATTCGACAGCGGGCAGAAGCCGAAGTCCGAGATGTCACCCTCTCCCGACAGCCGTGGGCCCAATGCGACCAGCGCGTAGTCGAGATCGGGTTCGTCCGAAAACAGCGCGAAGCTCGCGGCATCCAAGGTGAACGACGTCGTGGGTCTCGGCCGACCGAGCTCATCGAGCTCTCGGTCGAAGGTGATTGTTGCGCCCATGGCGGCCTGGGCGTTCAGGATCACATGCTGGTTGGTGAGAAACAGCCGCGGGCTCACCAAGAACCCGGTTCCGATCGTGCTGCGCGCGCCGAACGTCACTTCAACATAGGCCACGGCGCGCCGAATGGTCGCTCCCTCAGAAAGAAAGCTTGCAGGTTGGTAGTCGAGCGTATCGCCTTGTTGCGCTTCAGCGCCGCTGCGGCCGCGGTTCTGAAAACGCTTCGCCGCGAATTCACGAAATCGGTTGGAATCGCGTTCGGCCTGCTGCCAAAGCCCCGAAGCCACGAGACGGCGGACATGCGCTCGTTCGACCTTGGTCGACTCGACGAGCTTTCGGAATGCATCCGGTTGTATCGCCTCCATCTCTCTTCCCTCTCGCTGTGATTCACTGCGGTCGAAGACAGATTTGCCCGCAGTTCGAAGCATGGTGCGGGGGCCGGCGAAAGCCATCCCCACAACTGAGGATGGATGTCGATTGAGTCATGCGCGTGACAGCTTGTTCAGCTGATCGCTTCTTCCGATCAGGGAAGCGATCGTTCGCTCATTCGTCGTCCCAGTCGTAGCTTCCTGCGCGAAGGTCGCGATCGCGCAGGACGCCGCGGCCCTGGCCCTGATCATGGTCGTTTTGGCCATGGTGACCGTGGTTTCCGTCGTCGTTCTTCAGCGAGAACGGCAGACGGATCTTCAGGAACTCGGTGTTGTCGGACGCCAGCTCGCGTCCGCCGCCATACGGAAAGTTGTTGTCGTTGACGACAAGTATCGTGCGGGGGTCAAGCACCAGCACGTCCTCGATCGTCGTGTACGGGAACGTGAAGACCGTCTGGCCGTCGGCGTTCAGGTCGAACGGATCGGCGAGGTTCATCAGATCGACGAGCTCGGTCTTGCGCACCGTGCCGCCGTCAGGCACACCCTCCAGGTCGATCAGGAACACCTTCTTGAATGGGGTCGAATTCGGCGAGGTGGCCGTGCTGCCGTTGCGCTCGAGCACGATGAAGCGGCCATCGTCGACCGCGACCATGTCGCCGATGTTGGTGCCGTTCACCTCGAGCGGATAGACGTAGCTGCGACCGGTGTAGCGTTCATTCGCGAGATCGAATTCGTTGATGCGGCGCGACTTGTTGGAGTCGCCAGCCACCAGGCCTTCGAGCAGCGTGTAGAGCTTGGTCTCGCTCTTGTTGATCGCCATGCCTTCGAAGCCGCCCGAGCTCGGCAGGTTTGCCGTCACCTTGCCTGCGATCACGTCCTTGTGCTGGGGCGCGTAGACGCCCGGCAGCGAGATCTCGCTGCGCAGCACGGTGCCGTTCGCGTCGGTCTTGATCAGGTAAGGGCCGAACTCGTCGCCGAACCAGTAGTTGCCCTGGCGGTCGCGGCGGAACGACTCGACATCGAAGTCGGCGCCGGTGAGGAGGCGGCCGGCACGGATAGCGCGGTCGACCGGCGCATTGACTGGATTGTTGTAGTAGTTCGCGTAGTCGGCCTGGATCGGGATCGTCAGCTTGCGCTCCGCATCGTTCAACTGCAGTCGCGTGCGCGCGTCGAACCGTGGGCGGATCTTGCCGCTGTCCAGGTCGGCCGGCTCGATCGTGCCGCGGCCGCCCTTGGGCGTGCGCCAGAGGATGTGCAGCGCATAGCTGCGCAGCAGCGCGTCGGCCGAGTTCCCCTGCGAGCCGAAGCCGTTGTCGACCAGGAACTGGAACACGTCCTTGCGCGGCCCCTCCAGCACGCCCGAAAAGCCCTGCACGGGCTGCTTGTCGACGTACGGCGGCACGTTCGTGCCGTAGGGGTTGGGCGCGGTGAACTGTCCGGATGTCGGGCCGTCGGCGAAGGTGGCGGCCGGCATCTGGGCCCAGCCGATCAGCAACTGCGCATGAGCGGCACCGGCGGTCAGCAGCAAGGACGCGGTGAGCGGCGTGAGGGCGTGCCGCACGAAGGACAGAATCGAATGCATGTCATTGCTCGGTCGAGTGATGGAATGCGCGCAATGCTGGCCATGTGTCGTGTCAAGCCGTTGACATGCTTGTGACCCTTGGAGGGCCAGGAGAAGGAACTTCTTCAGATGCCGGCACTCGACAGCCACCAGCCTTCACCGACGCACCACGCCGAGGCATCCGGCTGGCCTGTGCGTCGAAGTGACCTGATGGTGCGTGGCGACTTGGTCGCCATGGCTTCGGAGAGCGCTTTCGACGCGACGTCGCTGCGGGCGCCAATGCACGGGATGAATGCAACGAAGCTGAGGAACGAAGCGGCATAACTCGCGGCGCTGTGCCTGGAAACGGCAAGCATGAGCCCGTGGCCGGAGTTGGTGGTCATCGGAAAGACCAGGCGCCCACCGATCTTCAATGCATCGAGCCACTCCGGCAAAGGGTGCGTCGCACCCGCGCTCACATAGATGACGTCTGACGCCGGCAATTCCCCTTGCGCCGCAGAGGCGCAGACGATGCGTACGTTCGGTGCCGGCGCCAGGGCTGCGCGGGCGCGCTCGGCCAGATCGGCGGCGATTTCATAGCCGATGACCGTTCCGCTGGCAGCGACCATCTGCGCAAGGATGGCTGTGTAGTAGCCGGTGCCCGCGCCAATGTGCAGCACCTGATCGCCCGGCATTGGCGCAACCGCTGCGAGACAACGCGCGTGCAGGCTCGGCTGGCCGTTGTTGATGCCTCGCTCCGGCGCGATGCCGACCAGGACGTCCTGGTAGAGGAGGCGCGGGTCGTCGGACACGGTCGTGACATACGCGCCGCCGCCAAACACCGACCAAGGGCCTTTCCCCAGGTAATGCTCCCGCTCGACTGTTGCGAAGGCCGCCAGCAAACGCTTGTTCGAACTGCCCGCCGCCCCCACGACAAGGCGTGCATAGGACTCCCGACAGGCTTGAATCGATTCCATCTCAGGCCGGTTGTCGCCACGCGACAACCCCTGCTGTTCGGGCCCGCACTTCGGGCGAAGCCAGGCAGGTGGCGACAGCCTCATAGCCCGGTGCGCCGGGATAGGGCGCGACCTGCGTGGGTGGGCTGTGGTTCGCGGGGCAGAGGATGATGGCTTCGTCCGGGCCGACCGCAGACAAGTCGAGAATCGCGCAAGAGCGGGTGAGCATGAAGATCGGTCGCGCTTCGGCCCCACGGCGGCGCAGCCGGGCCATCAGCGCCTCCTGGGTGGCTTGATCCAGCCCTTGTTCGATCATGTCGACGACCAGGGCCGCCGGCCCGTCTGCTTCCAGCCCGGCGAGCAATGCAACCAGGGCATCCGACTGCGTCGCGCCATCCTCTACCAGCCAGGCCAGCGCCTGTTCGAGCCGGGACTTAAAGGCGGGGTCGCCATCCAGCCGAAATCTTGCGGCTGCACCGCCATCTGCAAGCCGCTCAAGGCCCAGCCAGGCGGCATTGGGCAGCGCTTGGGCGAGGCATTGGGCCAGCCGGGTCTTGCCGCTGCCGAGCGGGCCGATGATGTAGTTCAGAGGCTGGATTTCGCGAAGTTCGAATCGCTCCCCACCCCACGGCCACGGCAGATCGAATGCGACGCGGATCTCGGAGACGGGCGCCAAGAGGCCCGCCAGTTCACCAATGGTCGGTGTCTGGCCCTGCGCGATGCCGCTTCGCAAGCCGCGAACCTTCTCGACAGTGTGTGCAAGTTGCCGAAGTCGCGCTTCCAGCGCTTCCTGGTGCGCCGCCAAGGTGGGCTCCAGGCCTTGGGAATTGCCCTGCAGCACGCGCCCCACCTGGGCAAGGCTGAAGCCGAGGGCGCGAAGCGCGACGATTTCGGCAGCACGCTTCATCTCCGCCTGGCCATAGGCGCGCCATCCCGCCGTGGTTCGGTCGGGATCCACCAGGCCGCGCTGCTCATAGAGCCGCAGCGCCTTGGCCGAAACGCCGAGCCGCCTCGCGGCTTCGGACGGACTCAGAGACGGGGCGGGAGATCGCATGCAACGTTCCTTTCAATTGATCTTCCCTTTTAAGGGCTGCCCCTGGGGCCGAGTCAACCGTCGCGCGGCACCGAACGCGTCTACAAGCTCGAAATCAAGAAATAGCGCGCTGCGGCGCCCTCGCCTCTAGCCCGCGCCGTGGCACTTCTTGTATTTCTTGCCGCTGCCGCAAGGGCACGGGTCGTTGCGCCCCGGGGTGGCTTCCTTGCGGATGGTTTCGACGCGCGGGCCCATGCTTTTCCACAACTGCCGCAGGTCGTAGACGGCCCAGACGGCGCTGCCGAAGTCATCGAGCCGCTGCTGGCTCAGGCTGGGCGGGCCGTCCTCGCTGAACATCGACACGGTGGGCTTGCCCTTGTCGTCCTCGGTGAGCGTGACGATGGCGTCGAGCGCGTCGTCGAGCATGCCGGCGGCTTCCTTGTCGCGCGGCGCGGCCCAGTCGTCGGGCCAGTTCTCGACCGCGTACATGAAGCCGAGCGCCCACACCTGCGCAAACGACGGAATCGCCTCGTCTGCGGTTTCGGCCTGTTCTTCGGGCGGCAGCGAGGCGATGGCGCCGCGCACATCAAGCACCTCGGGCTGGTAGCAGCGCTCGTCGTCGAGCGCTTCGACCGGCGCGTCGAGCCCCTGCTCGATTTCGGCCCAACGGCGCTTCCAGTGCCAGACGAATTCCATGTATTTGGCCGGCTTGAACGCGTCCCCGAGCAGCACCGGCCAGTATTCGTCGGGCAGCACCGGGCGGCGCGAGCAGATCAGCGCGGCCATGAATCCTTCGCAGAACTCCCACTGGGGGATTTCGTCGTCGGTCTCGCGCATGAGGTCGAGTTCGCGGTCGAGCACGTCGAAGTCGTCGGGGCCGAGCGGCGTGGTGCCGGGAGCGGCCGGAGCGGCGGGAGCGGAGGATTCAGGGCTTGTCGTCATGGCGGGGCAAAAATGGGGCCTCTATGATGCAGCACGCCCAGGGAGACAGATCATTTCCAACCCCATACCCCCCTTGTTTCCGACCCGCTACACCGCCTTTGCACTCTGCGTCCTCGGCCTCCTGGCCAGCCTGGCGACGGTGCTGCTGTGGCCCTGGCTGTGGCGCGGCTGGATCGGGCTGGCGACTTTCGCCGTGCTCACCGGCACCGGCGTCCACGATGTGCGGCAGGCACGCCACGCGATCCTGCGCAACTACCCGGTCATCGGCCACCTCCGCTTTCTTCTGGAGTACGTGCGGCCCGAGATCCGCCAGTACTTCATCGAAAGCGATGCCGAGGCGGCGCCGTTCTCGCGCGCGCAACGCTCGCTGGTGTACCAGCGCAGCAAGGGCGAGCCCGACAACCGGCCGTTCGGCACGCAGCTCAACGTCAGCCTGCACGGCTACGAGTGGATCAACCATTCGATGCAGCCGACGAAACTGGCGAGCCACGATTTCCGCATCGTCATCGGCGTGGATTGCGCGCAGCCCTACAGCGCCAGCGTGTTCAACATCTCGGCCATGAGCTTCGGCGCGCTCTCGGCCAACGCCATCCTGGCGCTGAACCAGGGCGCGAAGATGGGCAGCTTCGCGCACGACACCGGCGAAGGCTCGATCTCGCGTCACCACCGCGTGCACGGTGGCGACCTGATCTGGGAAATCGGCTCGGGCTACTTCGGCTGCCGCAACGAAGACGGCAGCTTCAGCGAAGAGCGCTTTGCCAAGGCGGCCAACGAGCCGCAGGTGAAGATGATCGAGCTCAAGCTGAGCCAGGGCGCCAAACCGGGCCATGGCGGCGTGCTGCCGGGCCCCAAGGTCACGGCCGAGATCGCGGCCGCGCGCGGCGTGCCGATGGGGGTCGACTGCATCTCGCCGGCCTCGCACAGCGCGTTTTCGACGCCGCTTGAAATGATGGCTTTCATCGCACGGCTGCGCCAGCTGTCGGGCGGCAAGCCGGTCGGCTTCAAGTTCTGTCTCGGCCATCCGTGGGAATGGTTCGCCATCGTCAAGGCCATGCTCGAGAGCGGCGTGACGCCCGATTTCATCGTGGTCGACGGGGCCGAAGGCGGCACCGGCGCGGCGCCGGTGGAGTTCTCCGACCATGTCGGCTCGCCGCTGCAGGAAGGGCTTTCGCTGGTGCACAACACGCTGATCGGCGTGGGCCTGCGCGAGCGCATCAAGCTCGGCGCGGCCGGCAAGGTGATTTCGGCCTTCGACCTGGCGCGGCTGATGGCGCTGGGCGCCGATTGGTGCAACGCGGCGCGCGGCTTCATGATGGCGCTGGGCTGCATCCAGGCCCAGGCGTGCCACACCGGCCATTGCCCGACCGGCGTGACCACGCAGGATCCGAAGCGTCAGCAGGCGCTGGTGGTCGTCACCAAGGCGGAGCGCGTGCGCAACTTCCATCGCAGCACGCTGCATGCACTGCAGGAGCTGGTGCAGGCGGCGGGCCTGGCCCACCCACAGCAGATCACCGCGCAGCACATCGTGCGCCGCATTTCCGACACCGACGTGCGCCTGCTCTCGCGCGTGATCATGCGCATTCCGCCGCGCGCGCTGCTGGGGCCGCTGGAAGCGCTGCCCAGCGTGTTCCGGCTGCACTGGCCGATTGCCACGGCGCGCAGCTTCCAGCCGGTGGCTTTTGACGATTGAGCCTGACCCGATGAACCCCCTGCGCAACCGCGCGACCCGCATTCAGTCCCGCAAAGGCAGCGCCTCGGCGCCAGCGCCGCTCGATGCGCTGGCGGCCCTGCCGCAACCCGATGGCTACGCGGCCTTCCTGCAGGCCACGCTGCCGCAGCAGCAACGGGCCGTGGCGCGCCATGCCTTCGGCGGCCGGCGCGTCTGGCTCAAGAAGGCCGGCCCGCGCCACGGCAAGCTGCGCTACCACCTGCTGGCCGCGATTGCGGGCACGCTGCGCCTGGACGTGCTCACGCCAGTGCCCAACCCGGGCGGCGAAGCGGCCGTCGCGATCGAAGCGCGCCGGCTGCGCACGCTCGGCGCGCTGGGCCTGCGCGTGCCGACCGTGCTGGCGCAGCAGGCCGACGGACTGCTGATTTCCGATCTCGGTGAAGGCGGGCAGGCGCCGGTGGTGCTGAACGAGCGGCTCGACCACGCGGCCGCGGTCGGCCCCAAGGCACTGCTGACGGTGTGGCGCGAAGGGCTCGACGCGATCGCGCTGGTGCATGCGCACGGCACCTACCTGAGCCAGGCCTTTGCGCGCAACCTGATGCACTGCCCCGACGGCACCATCGGCTACATCGACTTCGAGGACGACCCCGGCGACACGCTGGCACTGCCCGAGTGCCAGGTGCGCGACTGGCTCAGCTACCTGCACTCGACGGCCGCACTGGTGCACGCCGCCTCGCCGCATGCAGCCGGCGCCCACTGGCACGCCGTGCTGGCGGACGCCAGCGACGCCGTGCGCGAGCGTATCGGGCATGCCGCGCGCCGCATGCGCTGGCTGCGCCACCTCCCGGCCAGCCGGCGCTGGGGCCGCGACACGCAACGCGTGCGTGCCGCGGCGCTGCTGCTGGCACGCTGGTATGCGACAGGCTATGACCCGGCCACGCGGCCCGCGCCCCTCACCAGGAAATAGCAGCGCCGCTAGGACACGTCGACGCCGAGCGCCGCCAGCCGCTTGCGCAACACCAGCACCGCGCGATCCTTGCTGCGCAGCGGTGCCCGGTGCGCCACCGCCAGGTCGATGAAGATCTGGTCGTCGGGGTCTTTGCAAACCACGCTGGCGCGCGGCGCCGGCTCGACCCGCTGCGCCTGCCGGTCGAAGTCGGCCAGCACGGCTTCGGGGGTTCGCCCGTAGTGGGCGAGCCGCGGCACGATCTGCGGATAACCGAGCACACGTGCCAGCTCCTCACGCATCGCCGCGGTGGCCAGCCAGCGCAGTTCGCCGGCATCGAGCGCAGCCTGCAGCGGCGCGCAGGCCGGATCGCCGAACACCAGGAGGTCGAGCGCGATGTTGGTGTCGATGACGATGGTCATGACGGTCTTGCAGTATCAATCGAGGTGCGCAGCATCGGCCCTGTCGGGACTGGCAGGGACCGCTGCTGCCAGGCGACGACCTCGTCGCCATGCGCGGCCAGAAACGCCTGCAACCTGCCGAAGCGCTTTCGGGTCTGGCGCTCGAAGCTCCAGCGCACCACGGGCCCGATGAAACTGCGCAGCCAGGCCGGGCCGACTTCAAAACTGTAGGTGTAGATCAACACCGATTGCCGCTCGCCGGCCGATTTGTGTCGCATCGACGCGGCCCATCGGCTGAACGGAAACGAAGTGCCCACCATAGCTGCCGCGGCAAGGTGCGGCCGGTCGAACGACACGAACTTCGTGCGCATCGACAAGCCGCGCAGCAGGCCTGCGCCGGTGTTGTGCGTCTCGGCACCAACAGAGGGGCACGGCGCACCGCCTTCCACCTGCGTGCGGCTGACCAGCGAATCCCAGCGGGTGCGCCAGTGATGGTAGTGAAAAGCGTCGAACACGACGGCCGCAGCGGCCGGCATCGCGAACTCGAACCGGTGATGCGTCACGCCGCCGGGGTTTTGGCGCGGGCCGAGCCGGCCACCATGTCGAAGCGGAACAGCCGGCATTCGATCGGCCCGTTCCACATCGGCACGCGGCGCGACTCTTTCAGGCGCATGCGCTGCGGCAGCTTGAGGTCGGGGGTGAGCACCCAGGCCGTCCAGCCGGCGTAGTTCTTCTTCCAGTGGGTGGCGAGCTGCGAGAAGAACTCGCCGCCGTCTTCCGTGGCAGCCTGCTCGCGGGCGCCGATGCGGGCCACGCCGCCAACTTCGATGCGCTCGCCGTACGGCGGGTTCAGCACGATCACGCCGCCCCCATCGGTGCCCTCCGGCGGCATGCGCTGAAGCGCGTCGCCGCCGCGGAATTCGATTGCTTCGGCGACGCCGGCGCGTTCGGCGTTGCGCTCGGCAAAGTCGACCATGCGGTGCGAGACATCACTGCCGAAAACGGCCACGGCGCCCGTGCTGCCTGCGGCGGTCGCCTGGTTCTTGATGGCAGACCAGACATGCGGCTGGAACGGCAGCAGCTTCTCGAAGCCGAAGTGGCGCAGCGCACCGGCCGGAATGCCGCGCGCAATTTGCGCGGCTTCGATCGCGATGGTGCCGCTGCCGCAGCAGGGGTCGTAAAGCGGCTGCGCCGACACTTCGCCGGTCTCGGGGTTCCACCAGCCGCTGGCGGCCAGCATTGCGGCGGCCAGCGTTTCCTTCAGCGGCGCGTCGCCGGTGTCCTGGCGCCAGCCGCGCTTGAAAAGTGGCTCGCCCGAGGTGTCGATGTAGAGCGTGCAATGGTCGGTGGTGAGGTGGGCGAACACGCGCACGTCGGGCCACTGGGTTTCGATGCTCGGGCGCACGCCGCCGGCCTTGGCGCGAAAGCGGTCGGCAATCGCGTCCTTCACGCGCAGCGTGGCGAAGTTCAGGCTTTGCAGCGGGCTGTGCTGGGCGGTGGTCTCGATCTTGAAGGTCTGCTTCGGCGTGAACCAGATCTCCCAGGCCACGCCGCTCGCGATGGCGTAGAGGTCGTTCTCGTTGCGGTAGGGCGCATGGGCCAGCTCGATCAGCACGCGCTGCGCGAGCCGGCTGTGCAGGTTGAGCTGCAGTGCCTCGCGCCAGTCGGCCTGCACGCGCACGCCGCCGCGCATGGCGACCAGATCCTGGCCGACGCGGCCGGTGAGTGCGTGCACTTCCTGCGCCAGAAAGTCCTCGACGCCGGCGGCGCAAGGCAGAAATAGAGAGAGATCGTTCACCGGGCGATTGTCGCCGCCCTGCGCCGGTCGCCGGGCTCCTCTATAGTCGCTTCGCTCATGAGCTCCAAGCCCGCGGCCGATACCGCCACTGCCCCTTCCGCCGCGCGCTTCGCTGTTCAGTGCGAGGTGTTGCGCCTGAGCGCGCAGCCCAGCGGACCGGTGCTGCTGGTGCAGTTTCTGCTGGACTGCGGTGTGGCCGCACTGTTCGCCTGGCAGTATTCGGTGCCGCACGCGCTCGCATGGATCGCGCTGATCGCCGCTTCGACCGCCTGGCGCGGCTTCTTTCCGCAGCAGTTGCCGGATCCGCTGACCGCAGGCAACCTGCCCGCCGCGCTGCGGCTGCACACGCTGCGCATCGCGGTGCACGAGGGCGCGCACGGCCTGGCGGGCGTGCTGCTGTTCAACCCGGCCGAGCCGGTGGCGCAACTGCTGCTCGCGGCCGTGGTCATGGCGATGACGTTGTCGTCGGCTTTCTCGGTGTCGTACCACACGCCCGCGATGCAGCTGGCCATTGCACTGCTGCTGCTGCCGCTCATCGTGATGGGCCTGCTGTTCGGCGCACCTGTGATGATGATGGCGGCGCTGCTCGGCATCGGCCTGCTCGCGATGGTCTGGAAGCTGGTGTCCGAACGCTCGCGCCAGCTCGAAGAGAACATCGGCCTGCGCCACAACGAGAGCGCGCTGCGCGAGCAGGCGCTGGCCGGCCTGCACGCATCGCAACAGGCGCAGGCCGAGCGGCTGCGCTTTTTTTCCGCCGCCAACCACGACCTGCGCCAGCCGGTGATGGCGATCGGGCTGCAGGCCGAGGTGCTGCGCCAGCAACTCGACGGCGGTGCGCCCACGGCGCTGGTGCAGCAGACCGTGGCCGCGCTCTCGCAGGCGCAACAGGCGCTGGAGGGGCTGACCAACCAGCTGCTCGAAATCGGCCGCATCGAAGCCGCCGCCGATCCGCTGCACCCCACGCCGGTGGCGCTGGCGCCTCTGCTGCAGAGCTTCGCGCGCCAGTCGAGCCGCGTGCGGGTCCGCTGCCCGGCTGATGCGCTGGCCTGGACGGACGCCGTGGCGCTGCGCCGCATCCTCGGCAACCTGGTCGACAACGCGCTCAAGTTCGCGCCCCAGGGCCGCGTGCTGCTGGCGGTGCGACGGCGCCGTGCCGGGGCGGCCTGGCGCGTGGAAGTGCGCGACGCCGGCATCGGCATCGCGCCCGAGGCGCAGCAACGCGTGTTCGGCGACTTCGAGCAGGTGGGCAATGTGGAGCGCAACCTGCGGCGCGGACATGGGCTGGGGCTGGCTATCGTGCGCCGGCTGGCCGAGCGCCTGGGCTTCGTCATCACGCTGCGCTCGGTGCCGGGCCGCGGCGCCGTGTTCGGCTTCGAGCTCGAAGCCGCGCCGGCCGACCTGGTGCTGCCCGAGGCGGTTGACGACGCCGTGCCCGTGCCGGCCGACCCGCAACCGCTGCGCCCCGGCATCGCGGTGCTGGTGGTGGAAGACAACACGGTGGTGGCCGACAGCATCGCCGCGCTGCTGCGCCACTGGCAGGCCGAGCCGCGCATCTACACGAGCGCGGCCGAGGCGCTGGCACTGGCCGACCTGCCCGCGATCGACGTGGCGCTCTGCGACATCCGCCTGCCCGGCGAACTCGACGGCGTGGCGCTGGCCGAACTGCTGCATGAACAGCGCCCCGACCTGACGATCGCGCTGGTATCGGCCGACATCGAGCCGGTCACCCAGCGGCTCGCGCAGCAGCGCGGCTGGCATGCGCTGCGCAAGCCCGTGCGGGCGGCGGATTTGCGCGCCGTGCTGGTAGCGGCAGCAGGCCAAGGTTTGCTGCGCCCCTGACTTTGTCGGGCGTCCTTCGTGGGGTGCCTTCGTGGGGGCGCCCTTCGTGGGGTGCCGCGGAACCGGCTCCGCCGGGCCGCTGGCGCCGCCCCCGGCAGGGGGTTGGCGAAGCGACACGAAGTGCGCGCAGCCTGGGGGCGAGCTACAGCGCTTTGCGCAGGTTGGCCGGCGCGATGCGCAGCGCCTCGCGGTACTTGGCGACCGTGCGGCGGGCGCATTCGATCCCCTGCTCCTTGAGCATGTCGGAGATCTGGCTGTCGGACAGCGGCTTCTTGATGTTCTCGGAGGTCACGAACTGCTTGATCAGCGCGCGCACCGCGGTGCTCGAGGCATTGCCGCCGGTCTCGGTGCCGAGCGCGGAGCCGAAGAAATACTTGAGTTCGACCGTGCCGTAGGGCGTGGCCATGTACTTGGCCGTGGTCACGCGGCTGATGGTGGACTCGTGCAGGCCCAGCTCGTCGGCGATCTCGCGCAGCACCAGCGGCCGCATGGCGAGTTCGCCATGCACGAAGAAGTTCTTCTGCCGCTCGACGATGGCGTTGCTCACGCGCAGGATGGTGTCGAAGCGCTGCTGGATGTTCTTGATGAACCAGCGCGCCTCCTGCAGCCGCTGCGACAGCGCCTGGCTGCCCTCGCCCTTGTGCGCCTTGAGCGCACCGGCGTAGATGTCGTGCACACGCAGGCGCGGCATCACGTCGGGGTTGAGCATGACGCGGAATTTGAGGCTGGCGCCGCGGCCGGTGCGCGTGACGATCACGTCGGGCACCACCACGTTGCGCTCGACGTCGACGAAGCGGCGGCCCGGCTTGGGCTCGAGCCGCGCGATCAGCTGCATCGCGCCGCGCACCAACTCTTCGCTGCTGCGCGTGAGCGTGGCCAGACGCTTGAAGTCCCGCCGCGCGAGCAATTCCATCGGCAGCTTGCAGATCGCGATCGCGATCTTGCGCACCTGCAGTTCGTTCTCGCTCTCGTCGGGGCGCGCCAGCGCCTTCACCTGGATCGCGAGGCATTCGCCGAGATCGCGTGCGCCGACGCCGACCGGCTCCAGGCTCTGCAGCAGGCCCAGCGCCATCTGGAAGTGATGCACGAGGTCGTCGAACTGGTCGTTGTCGGCGCCGGCCAGGCCAGAGGCGAGCGCGGGCAGCGAATCTTCGAGGTAGCCGTCGTCGTTGAGCGATTCGATCAGGAAGCGCAGCGCCGCGCGATCGGTGTCGTTCAGCCGCAGGCTGAGGGCCTGGCGGTGCAGGAACGACTGCAGCGATTCCTGGCTGCGCGCCAGTTCGGTCGCATCGGCGCGCTCGTCGTTGCCGAGGTTGTTGGCGCGGGCCGGCGCGTCGCCGCCCCACTCGCTGTCGTCCGGCACCATGTCGACCGTGCCGTCGCCGCCCCAGTCGGGCTCGCTGTCGGCAAGGCTTTCCGTGGGCGCATCGGCGGCTGCGGCTTCAGAGTCGCTGGCGGTCGAAGTGCCCGCTCCGTCGGTGTTTCCGGCGATGGAACCGGTGGCGAATTCATCGTCGCGCGGCGCCGGGGCATCGGCTGTATCGAGCCCGAATTCCTCGCGGGCGGCCTCTTCCGCCGTGCGTTCCAGAAACGGGTTGTCGTCGAGCATCTGCTCGACCTCCTGGCTCAGTTCGAGCGTGGAGAGCTGCAGCAGGCGGATCGACTGCTGGAGTTGGGGCGTCAGCGCCAGATGCTGCGAGACGCGCAGCGACAGGCCTTGCTTCATTGCCGCAGGCCCTACATCCGGAAGTGTTCGCCCAGGTACACGCGCCGTACCTCGGCGTTGTCGACAATCTCCGAGGGCGTGCCTTGTGCCAGCACCTGCCCGTCGCTGATGATGAAAGCGTGGTCGCAGATGCCCAGCGTTTCGCGCACGTTGTGGTCGGTGATCAGCACGCCGATGCCGCGCTCTTTCAGGAAGTTGATGATTCGCTGGATCTCGATCACCGCGATCGGGTCGATCCCCGCGAAGGGTTCGTCCAGCAGGATGAAGCGTGGCTGCGTGGCCAGCGCCCGTGCGATTTCGACGCGGCGGCGCTCGCCGCCCGAAAGCGAGAGTGCGGGCGAATCGCGCAGATGGTCGACGCGCAGGTCGGTCAGCAGCTCGGTCAACCGCTCTTCGGTGCGGGCCTTGGTGAGGGGCGCCGGCTTGCCGCTGGCGTCGGGCTCGAACTGCAGCTCGAGCACGGCGCGCACGTTCTGCTCCACGGTGAGCTTGCGGAAGATCGACGCCTCCTGCGGCAGGTAGCTCAGGCCCATGCGGGCGCGGCGGTGGATCGGCATGTGCGCGATCGGCTCGCCGTCGATGGTGATCTCGCCGGCGTCGGCGCGCACCAGGCCCACGATCATGTAGAACGAAGTGGTCTTGCCGGCGCCGTTGGGGCCCAGCAAGCCGACCACTTCGCCCTTCTGCACGTCGAGCGACACGTTCTTGACCACCATGCGGCTGCCGTACGTCTTCTGCAACCCGCGCGCTTCGAGCCGGCTGCCGGTCGTGGCCAGTGGCACGGCCGTGGCGCGGCTGCTGCCGCCTTCGAACGAGGGCTCGCCGCTGCGGTCGATCGTCGCCGTAAGGTCGCTCACTTGCGCGGTTCCCCGTCGAGCGTGGTGGACGGACGCAGACCGGTGCCCGGCGCCGGGGTCGGCGCGGGCGCCGCCGCCTTGCCGCCCGGGGTGCCAGGGGCGGCGGTGCGCGGCGTCAGCACGGCGCGCACACGGTTGCCCTGCTGGCCGGTTGCCACGGCGGTCTCCGGCGGCAGGGTCGAGCCGTTCACGGTGAAGGTGTCGTTGCTCTGGTCGTACACGATCAGCGGGCCGCTGCTCTCGTCGTTGACCTTGGCGCCGATCAGCCGGCGCATCACGGCATGGCCAATGAACTTGACGTTGTCGGCGCGGCTGTCGTATTCGATGCGGTCGGATTCGCCCTCGATCCACTCGTCGCCACCCGGCACGTCGCGTCGCTGCTTGTAATAGGCGAGCTTGCCCGGCGCGGCCGTGACCACGCCGTACTGGTAGCCCTCGGGATCCTGACGCACGTCGATGCGCGCGCCGCGGATGATGATGGTGCCCTTGGTCACCACTACCGCGCCGGTGAACACGCTGGTTTGCTTCAGGTCGTCGTAGCGCATCGCGTCCGACTCGATGTTCATCGGTTTGGTGCGGTCAGCCTTTTCGGCGTGAACGGCCTGAACGGCCGACAGCGCCAACAGGCACAGGGCCGCCAGACGGAAGGGACGAAGAGGGGAGTGGGGTGTAGGGCGCGAGGTCATAAAGGCACGAAACTTGCTGCGCCATTGTATGCGGCCGGCTGACGCGGCCTTGACGAAAAAGCCCGCCGAAGCGGGCTTAGGTTCACTTTAGGTTGACTCTTCGGTCAGCCTTTTCGTGCTTCCGAAATCAGATAGTCGGTGATCTGCAGGGCGCGGTCGAGGTTGCCGGCTAGTTCGCCGTCCACGTACCAACGGCCGGCCACGCCCAGCGCGGGGACGCCGCCGACCTGGTAGTCGTTTTGCAGTTGCGTCGCGCGCTTGACCTTGCCCGACACCGAGAACGACTTGAACAGTTCGGCAAACTTCTTGGCGTCCAGCCCCGGCTGCTTTTCGGACCAGGCCAGGATGGCGGCATCGCCGAACAGCGGCTGGCGCTGCGAATGGATGGCCTGGAACAGCTTGAGCTGGAATTCGTCGACCTTGCCCATTGCCTCGAGCGTGTAGTACAGGCGCTGCTTGGTCTCGACGTCGTTGCCGACGAAGCCCACCGGAATGCGCTTGAAGACGACCTGTGGCGGCAGCGTCTTGATCCACGCTTCGAGACGCGGCTCGAAGGCGGCGCAGTGCGGGCAGTTGTACGAGAAGAACTCGACCACCTCGATCTTGCCGGCCGGCGAATCGACCGGCGCGGGCTTGCCGAGCTGGACGAAGTCCTTGCCGGCCGTGAACATGCGCGCCTGGGCGTGCGAGGGGCTGGCGAGGGGCAGCAGCCCGAGCGAACTGGCTGCCAGCGAAAAATCACGACGTTTCATTTAAAAGTTCTCCTGTGCGGGACAGAGCCCGCCGCGCGGCACGAAGTTCCGCGCCCGCTCGGCTTGGGGGTGTTGGATTTCAGCGTTGAACGCGCACGAGCGCGGTTTCGAGACCGCCGCCGTCGAGCCGGTCTTTCAGCCGGTCGGCATCGTCTTTCCGGTTGTACGGGCCGGCCCGCACGCGGTAGACCGTGCGGCCGGCCTGCTCGCGCTCGGTAACCTTGGCCTCGACGCCCATCAGCGAGAGCTTGGCGCGCTGCGCCTCCGCGTCTTCGGTGGTGCGAAACGCGCCGGCCTGCACGAAGTACATGAACGGATCGGGCGCACTGGGCGCATTCGGGGCGGCGGCAGCGGTCGTCGTCGGTGGCGGGTTGCTGCCGGCCCGGGCGCGGGCCAGGTCGCCCAGCGGGTCGCTCGAGGGCGGGACGGCATTGGCTTCGGCCGGCACGGGCGCCGTGCGCGGGCGCGGCGCCACGGCACCGGGCTTCGTGGTCGGCGCCACCACCACCGGCACCGGGCCGGTCGGGGGCGTGGGCGGGCTGACGGTGACAGGCGCGGGGGCCGGGGCCGGGGCCGGGGCCGGGACCGGCGCCGGCGCCGGCTTGGGGGCCGCGGCCTTGCCCGCCAGCGGCGCGTTCGGATCCCAGTCGCGGTTCTTGCGGGCTTCCGCTTCGTCCTGCTCGGCGCCGCCGCGCTGCGTCTTGGTCATGAACGGGATCGGCACCTTGGTCACGTAGACCGCAATGCCGAGCGCGACCCCGAGCCCGAGCACGAGGCCGACGATCAAGCCGATAACGATGTTGCCGCGTTGTCTTGTCTTCATAGGATCACATTTTCTGCGGCGCGCTGACGCCGAGTACCGCCAGGCCATTGTGCAGCACCTGCGCACAGGCGGCGACCAGCGCCAGACGCGCTTTTTTGAGGATTTCGTCGTCGACCAGCACCCGCTCGGCGTCGTAGTAGCTGTGCAGGTTGGCGGCCAGTTCGCGCAGGTAGAAGGTCACGTCGTGCGGCGCGAAGTCGCGCGCTGCGGCGGTCAGCGCCTCGGGGTATTTGGCAAGCTGCAGCATCAGCGTTTGCGCCTGCGGCACCTGCAGTGGCGAAAGGTCGGCACCCTGCAACGAGGCGACATCGCCGCCCCAGTCGCGCAGCATCTTCTGGATGCGCGCGTGGGCGTACTGCACGTAGTAGACCGGGTTGTCGTTGTTCTGCGAGAGCGCGAGGTCGATGTCGAAGGTGTATTCGGTGTCGGGCTTGCGCGAGAGTAGGAAGAAGCGCACCGCGTCGGTGCTGGTCCACTCGATCAGGTCGCGCAGGGTGACATAGCTGCCGGCGCGCTTGGAGATCTTGACCTCTTCGCCGCCGCGCATCACGCGCACCATGGTGTGCAGCACGTAGGCGGGATAGTCGGCGGGAATGCCCTCGCCGGCCGCCTGCAGCCCGGCGCGCACCCGCGCGATGGTGCCGTGGTGATCGGTGCCCTGGATGTTGACCACCTTGTGGAAGCCGCGCTCCCACTTGGCGATGTGGTACGCCACGTCGGGCACGAAGTAGGTGTAGGTGCCGTCGCCCTTCTTCATGACGCGATCCTTGTCGTCGCCATAGTCGGTCGATTTGAGCCACAGCGCGCCGTCCTGCTCGTAGGTCTTGCCGGCCGCAACCAGCTTGCCGACCGCGGCCTCGACCTTGCCGCTGGTGTAGAGGCTGGACTCGAGGTAGTAGTGGTCGAAGCGGACGCGGAAGGCCTTCAGGTCCAGATCCTGCTCGCGCCGCAGGTAGGCCACGGCGAACTCGCGGATCGAGTCGATGTCGTCGATGTCGCCGCTGGCGGTGTACTCGCGGTCGTCCGACTTGACCGTTTTCCTGGCCAGGAAATCGGCCGCGATGTCGGCGATGTACTCGCCGTTGTAGAAAGCCTTGCTGGCCGGGTTGTCCGGGTCGGTCGGCCAGCAGGCGTCGCCGGGCTTGAAGCCCTTGGCGCGCAACTGGGTGCTGTTGGCCAGCGTCTGGATCTGCACGCCGGCATCGTTGTAATAGAACTCGCGCCAGACCTGGTCGCCCTGGGTGGCCAGCAGGTTGCAGATGGCGTCGCCGAGCGCGGCCTGACGGCCATGGCCCACGTGCAGCGGGCCGGTCGGGTTGGCCGAGACGAACTCGACCAGCACGCGCTCATCGTTCGCCGGCTGCTGGCCGAAGGCCGCGCCGCCGGCCAGCACCTCGCGCACCACCTGCTGCTTGGCCGCCGTCTTGAGCCGAATGTTCAGGAAGCCGGGCCCGGCGATCTCGACTGCCTCGACCCACTGGCCGAACGCCGGCGAAGCGAGCAGCGCGGCGCTCAGTTGCTCGGCCAGTTCGCGCGGCTTGCGCTGCAGCGGCTTGGCGAACTGCATCGCCGCGGTGCTGGCGAAGTCGCCGTGCGCCGCCACCTTGGGCGACTCGAAGGCGGCTTTGACGCCAGCGCCGGGCAGGAGGGATTCGAGCGTGCTCGCGAGGGCCGCGAGCAGCTCTTGTTTGACCAATAGCATTTGTGAATTTTACCGGGGCCCGCAGCGACCGGCCGCAGGCAGTCATCCAGGCGCGCGTCTCGACCGTTAGCATCAGTGGCCCTTCGGGGCACGACTGTCACCATCCCGTCCAAACCAGAGGAAATACACCATGAAAAAGCTTCTGTCCCTGATCGCGCTCGGCGCCGCACTGTCCTTCAACGCCAGTGCACAAACCACCGCACCGGCCGCCGCTGCGCCCGCCGCCGCACCCGCCCCTGCCGTCGCCAAGCCCGCCGCCGCCGCACCGGCCGAGAAAGCGCCGACCAAGCAGCAATCCAAGATGGGCACCTGCAACAAGGACGCTGGCGAGAAGAAGGGCGACGACCGCAAGGCCTTCATGAAGGAGTGCCTGTCCGCCCCCAAGGTGACGCAGCAGGACAAGATGAAGACCTGCAACGCCGATGCCAAGACCAAGGCGCTGAAGGGTGATCCGCGCAAGGCCTTCATGAAGGAATGCCTCAGCAACAAGCCGGCTTGAATAGGCTCGCCCCCAGGCTGCGCGCACTGCGTGTCGCTTCGCCCTCCCCCTGACCGGGGGCAACACCGGCGGCCCGGCAAAGCCGGTTCCGCGGTGTTTCCGGAACAAGAGAAGGCCCCGCACGCGGGGCCTTCTCTATTTCATTTCAGCACGCCGAACAGGTTGTTGAAGTCGTCGGTCCAGGGTTGCAGCCCCTCGATCGGCGTCACCGCGACGCTGGCGCGCCGGATCGATTCGCGCGCCAGGCTTTGCGGATTGCGCGCCACCAGTACCCAGTCGGTGCGGCGCAGCGCGTCGTTGTGCTCGGCTTCGTCGTGCACCAACACCGCATGCAGGCCCTGCGCCTGGGCGATCTTCTCGACCACCGGGGCCAGCGCCAGAAAGCGGTTGGTCACATGGAACCCGATCACGCCGTCGGGCTTCATATGGCGCAGGTAGGCGGCCATCGCCTCGGCCGTGATCAGGTGGATCGGCACCGAGTCGCCCGAAAACGCGTCGACCGCGAGCACGTCGAAGGCCTGGGGCTCCTCGCGCTCCAGCGCCAGGCGGGCGTCGCCCAGCACGCGCTCGATCTTCGCGGCGCTGTCATCCAGGAAGCTGAACTCGCTGTCGGCCAGCGCGAAAACCTGCGGGTTGATCTCGTAGACGCGGTACAGGTCGCCGGCCCGGCCGTAGACCGCCAGCGTGCCGGCGCCGAGGCCGATCAGGCCGACGCGGCGCGGCCCTTGCGGCGCCTCGGCCAGCGCGAGGCCGATGCCCGAACTCGCGCCGTAGTAGCTGGTCGGCTCGCGCCGCCGCGCCGGCGCCAGGAACTGCTCGCCGTGCTTGACCGAGCCGTGGTACATCTCGCGCACGTTCTGCGCCGGATCGTCGTGCCGCGTATCGAGCGTGATCAGCGTGCCGTAGAAGTTGCGCGTCATTTCGCGCGCGTCGGTGGTGTCGCTGCGCACCTGCAGCGCCAGGAACACCGCGCAGCAGGCGGCCAGCGCCATGCCGCCGGCCAAGCCGAAGCGCCGCCCGCGCAACACCGCTGCACCGGCCAGCGCGCTCAGCACCAGGCCGATGCCGAGTTCGTAGTACGCCGGCAGCACGTGCGGTGCGACCAGCCCGACCGTGACGCCCCCGATCGCGCCGCCGAGCGACAGCATCAGATAGAAGCGCGTGAGATACCGGGGCGCCGGCCGCATGCGCGACATTTCGCCGTGAAAGAACATGCACAGCACGAACAGGCCGACCACATAGATCGGCAGTGCGGTCTTGACGTCGGAGCCGATGCTGTCCTGCAGCCCGAAGGCGCAAAGCACCAGCATGGCCGCGGTGGCCGGCAGGAAGAACGCGCGCCGGTACCAGCGGTCGCTTTCGAAGCAGAGTACAAAGGTCAGCAGGTAGACCGACAGCGGCAGCACCCAGAGGAACGGGATCGCCGCCACGTTCTGCGTGATGTGGTTGGTGATGGCCAGCAGCAGCCAGGAGCCCAGCGCGGGCAGGCTTAGCCACAGCAGGTAGTCGGACGAGCCGGGCGGTTTCACGGTGGCCGCCGCGTCAGGCTGCAGGGCCGCCACCATCGGCGCCGCCGCCCCCTGGCGCGCCGCATACAGCGTGGTGCCGATGCACAGCAGCACGAAAGCCGCGTAGGCCCACGACCAGCCCTGCGCCTGGCGCAGCAGCGGGCTGTGCGGCTCGATCAGCACCGGATAGCTCAGCAACGAGGCGAGCGACGCAAGGTTCGACAGCGAGAAGTAGCGGTACACCTGCGCGCCGATCGGCGTGCGCGCAAGCCAGGACTGCACCAGCGGCCCGGTGGTCGACAGCAGGAAGTACGGCAGGCCGATGGTGCCGAGCAGCAGACCAAGGATCCACAGCGTCGGGTCTTCGGAGCCGACCGGTTTCCAGCGCGCGTGCGTCACGATGGGCAGGAAGGCCAGGCTCACGAGCAGCAGCGACACGTGCAGTCGCGCCTGCATCTTGACGCTCAGCCGCCGCGTAACCGCGTCGGAGTAGGCATAGCCGGCCAGCAGCACGACCTGGAAGAACACCATGCAGATCGACCAGACGGCGGCCGAGCCGCCGAACCAGGGCAGGATCTGCTTGGCGATCAGCGGCTGAACCAGGAACAGCAGGAACGCACTGGTGAAGATGGTGCCGGCAAACAGGAGCTTGACGTAGCCGGCTTTCATGCCGGTGCTACTTGCCGAAGCCGCGTGCGAGAAACACCGCCACCAGCGGGATCACCACGATCAGGTGTGCCTGCACCATCACCAGCTTGCGTGTCTTGCGGATGTCGGCCTCCGCCGGCAAGGCGCCCTCGGCGCGCAGCGCCTTGCGCCAGCGGAAGTAGGTGAGCGTCGGAAAAATCGAGATCACCCCGATGACGATGAAGAGCGTGAGCTTGACGTGCAGCAGCGGATTCGTCCAATACCACGCCGTGCCCTTGACGCCCCACCAGGTGCGTGCCACGCCGGTGGCGAGCACCGTGACGGCGGCGATGCCATAGATCATGTCGATGCGGGCAAGCCGCTCCACCACCGCGGCATTGAGCCACTCCACGCGGCACAGCGCGGCTTCGCTCGAGATGAACACCACCATCGTCAGGATGGCGAGCAGATGCAGGTAGGCAAGGATGGCTTCGAGCGTCATGGCGCGATTGTGCCGCCCCAGAACTCCGGCAGCGCATATTGCTGCTTCAGAAAGTCGAGCCAGAGGCGCACACGCAACGGCAGGTGCTTGCGTTGGGGGAACACCGCGTACACACCGTTCGGCGGTGCCGCGAACGCATCGAGCAGCGGCACCAGCAGGCCCGCGTCGATCTCGGCCTCGACCTCCCAGGTGCTGCGCCAGGCGATGCCGTGGCCGGCCAGGCACCAGTCGTGCAGCACCTGGCCGTCGGTGCAGTCGAGCGGGCCGGTGGGCTTGAGGTGGATGACCTGGCCGCCGCCCTCGGCACCGTCTTCGGCCGGAACGCGGAACGCCCAGCCACGCGTTTGCGAGGCGTCGCTCGACAGCGTGAGGCAGGTGAAGCGCGCCAGGTCGCCCGGGTTGCGCGGCTCGCCGTGGCGGCGCACGAAATCCGGCGTGGCGACGCAGCGGCGCCGGTTGTCGGCCAGGCGCAGGCTCACCAGCGATGAGTCGGGCAAATCGCCGACGCGCACGGCGCAGTCGTAACCCTCGCCGGCCACATCGATCACGCGGTCGCTCAGGTTCAGCGAGACGCGCACCTCCGGGTGCAGTGCGTGGAAACGCGGCACCAGCGGCGCCACGTGGCGGCGGCCGAAGCCGGCCGGCGCCGTCACGCGCAGGTGCCCGCTGGCCTTGACGCCGCCGGCACTGACGCTGGCCTCGGCATTGGCGAACTCGACCAGCAGGCGCTGGCAGTCTTCTAGAAACGCGCTGCCCTCGTGCGTGAGCGTGATGCGGCGCGTGGTGCGCACCAGCAGCTTGACGCCAAGCCGCTCCTCCAGCGCGTCGATGCGCCGCCCCATGATGGCCGGCGCCACGCCTTCGGCCTTGGCCGCGGCCGTCAGGCTGCCGCGGGTTGCGACCGAGACGAAGGATTCGAGTTGGGTGAGGCGGTCCATCGACCCGGATTATGCGAAGCCTGCAACTCAGCGGCCCACGGTGATGCGGTTCTGCTTCAGCGCAGCGATTTCCTGCTCTCCATAGCCCACTTCCTTCAGCAGCGCATCGCTGTGCTCGCCCAGCAGCGGCGGCTGCAACCGGACGCCGGGGCGTTCGCCGCCGAGTGTGAAAGGCATCAGCGGCACCTTCGAGGTGCTGCCGTCGTTCATCCGGATCGGCGCGAGGCCGCCGCTCGCGTTCAGGTGCGGGTCGTCGAACAAGTCCTGCGGTCGGGTGATGGGCGCGAAGGGAAGCTCGTTCTTTTCGAACACGGCGCTGAGTTCGGCCGCGCTGCGGTCGGCCAGGTGCGAGCGCAGGATCGGCATCATCCATTCGCGCGCCAGCACGCGGTCGTTGTTGGTCTTCAGACGCGGGTCGGTCAGCATCTCCTCGAGACCGAGGGCGTTGCAGAAGATGAGCCACTGCTTGTCGCTGACGGCGGCCAGAAAGATCTGCTCACCGTCTTTCACGGTGAACACGTCGTAGATGCCCCAGGCGGAGATGCGGCTCGGCATCGGGTCGGCCGCGTGGCCCGTGGCGGCGAACTGCATCATGTGCTGCGCCACCAGGAAGATGTTGTTCTCGAACAGCGCCGATTGAACTTCGCAACCCGCGCCGGTCTGCTCGCGCTGGCGCAGCGCGGCCATCGCGCCGATGGCGCCGAACATGCCGCCCATGATGTCGTTGACGCTGGTGCCCGCGCGCAGCGGGTCGCCGGCGCGGCCGGTCATGTAGGCCAGGCCACCCATCATCTGCACCACCTCGTCGAGTGCGGTGCGGTGGTCATAGGGGCCCGGCAGAAAGCCCTTGTGGCTCACGTAGACGAGGCGTGGGTTGAGCTTTTTGAGGCTGTCGTAGTCGAGGCCCAGCTTCTTCATGGTGCCCGGCTTGAAGTTCTCGCTCACGATGTCGGCGGTGGCGATCAGGCGCAATGCCGCCTCGACGCCTTCGGGCTGCTTGAGGTCGAGCGCGATACTTTTCTTGTTGCGGTTGAAGGTCGGAAAGAACCCTGCACCCGAGCCGAGCAGGCGCCGCGTGCTGTCGCCCTCGATCGGCTCGACCTTGATGACCTCGGCGCCGAGATCGCCCAGCAGCATTCCGCATGTCGGGCCCATCACCATGTGGGTGAATTCGACGACGCGGATTCCCGCGTAGGGCAACGGCGCGGACGACTCAGACATGGGCAACTCCCTGTTGAACAAAGCCTTTGGGCAAGCCCGCCTCGGGCGTCATGCCGTAGACCGGCTCGCCGGGCAGGCCGGCCATGAGCGGCGCACGGGCCGCGATGAGCCGGGCCAGATCGATGCCGGTGCGCACGCCCATGGCCTCGAACATGAAGACCAGGTCTTCGGTGACCACGTTGCCCGACGCGCCGGGCGCATAGGGACAGCCGCCGAGGCCGCCGAGCGACGCGTCGAAAGTGCGAACGCCTTCTTCGTACGCGGCAAGGCAGTTGGCAAGGCCCAGCCCGCGCGTGTTGTGCATGTGGGCGGCGCCCGCATGGGTGCCCAGCTCGGCACGCAACCGTTTGAAGAGGCGGCGCACCTGGGCCGGATTGGCATAGCCGACCGTGTCCGACAGGCCGGACTCGTCGGCGCCCGCTTCGATGCACTGCGCGGCGAGGCGGATGACTTCGTCTTCCGGCACATCGCCTTGCAAGGTGCAGCCGAAGGCGGTGGAGATACCGGCTTCGAGCTTGACTTGCGGGGCGATCTGCCGACGCAGATCGGAGATGGCACGGACCTCTTCGATCATTTCCTCGCGCGTCTTGCGCACGTTGGCGAGCGAATGCGCCGCGCTGGCCGACACCGGCATCGTGAGCTTGTGGACGCCCGCGGCGAGGGCTGCCTCGGCGCCGCGCCGGTTGGGCACCAGCGCCATCACGGTGAGGCCCGGCAGCGTGATCGCATGGCGCACCACCTCGGCCGCGTCGGCCATCTGCGGCAGCAACCGCGCCGGCACAAACGAAGCGACTTCGATCTCGCGCAGGCCGGCGGCATACAGTGCGTCGATCCAGCGCAGTTTGTCGGCGGTCGGCATGGTGGCCTTGACCGACTGCAGGCCGTCGCGCGGGCCGACCTCGCTGATGAGCACATCGGGGGATGGCATGAATTTGTCTCCTGCAGGATCGGCTTGACAGTTATCTTGGCAGCCATTCTCTTGCAGCTCGGTGGCCGCGCCTGAGGGCTTATTCCATTCATTTATGTCACGAATAACGGCATTTTTCAGGGATTAATCTTTGTCCCGGTATCCAATAAAGTAGGGGCATGGGCTTTGCAGCCCCCATCTTTCTTCTATCCCCAGAGGTTTCCAATGACCGACCGCACCACTGTCCACGGCCTCCAGGTCGCGACCGAACTCCACCAATTCATCGAACAACAGGTGCTGCCCGCCACCGGCGTGGACAGCGCGACCTTCTGGAAAGGCTTCGACGCGATCGTGGCCGAGCTCGCACCGAAGAACACCGCGCTGCTGGCCGAGCGCGATCGCCTGCAAGCCGAGATGGACGCCTGGCACAAGGCCAACCCCGGCCCGATCGCCGACATGCCGGCCTACCGCGCGTTCCTCGAAAAAATCGGCTACCTGCTGCCGCAACCCAAGGGCACCCAGGCCACGACCACCAACGTCGACGCCGAGTTGGCGCAGCAGGCCGGCCCGCAGCTGGTGGTGCCGATCCTGAACGCGCGCTATGCGCTCAACGCGGCCAACGCACGCTGGGGCTCGCTGTACGACGCGCTCTATGGCACGGATGCCATTGCCGATTCCGGCGGCGCCGACAAGGGCAAGGGCTACAACCCGGTGCGCGGCGCCAAGGTGATCGCGTACGCACGCGAAGCGCTGGACCAGGCTGCACCGCTGGCCAACGGCTCGCACAAGATGGCAACCGGCTACAGCGTGAAAGACGGCCAGTTGCACATCGCGCTGCAGAGCAGCAGCACGACGCTGGCCAACCCCTCGCAGTTCGCGGGCCACCAGGGCGATGCGGCAGCGCCGTCGTCGGTGCTGCTCAAGCACAACGGCATCCACCTCGACATCCAGATCGATCGCAGCACCGCCATCGGCAAGACCGACGCGGCCGGCGTGAGCGACGTGGTGATGGAAGCCGCGCTGTCGACCATCCTCGACCTCGAAGACTCGGTGGCCGTGGTCGACGCGGCAGACAAGGTGGTGGCGTACAGCAACTGGCTCGGCATCATCGAGGGCACGCTGACCGAAGAAGTCGCCAAGGGCGGCAAGACCTTCACGCGCGGCCTGAACGCCGACCGCGAATACACCGGTGCCGATGGCAAGCCGCTCAAGCTGCACGGCCGCTCGCTGATGTTCCTGCGCAATGTGGGGCACCTGATGACCAACCCGGCCATCCTCTATGGCGCGGGCAAAGAGATCCCGGAAGGCATCCTCGACGCCGTGGTCACGACCACCATCGCCACCATTGACCTGAAGCGCAAGGGCAACTCGCGCACCGGCAGCATCTACATCGTCAAGCCCAAGATGCACGGGCCGGCCGAAGTCGCGTTCGCCTCGGAGCTGTTCGGCCGCGTCGAGCAACTGCTCGGCCTGCCGGCCAACACCGTGAAGCTCGGCATCATGGACGAAGAGCGCCGCACCAGCGTCAACCTCAAGGCCTGCATCGCCGAAGCGGCCGCACGGGTGGCTTTCATCAACACCGGCTTCCTGGATCGCACCGGCGACGAGATGCACACCGCCATGCAGGGCGGTCCGATGATCCGCAAGGGCGACATGAAAACCAGCGCCTGGATCGCCGCCTACGAGAAGAACAACGTGCTCGTCGGCCTCGGCTGCGGCCTGCGCGGCAAGGCGCAGATCGGCAAGGGCATGTGGGCCATGCCCGACCTGATGGCCGACATGCTGAAGATCAAGATCGGGCACCCCAAGGCCGGCGCCAACACCGCGTGGGTGCCCTCGCCCACCGCTGCCACGCTGCACGCATTGCACTACCACCAGGTCAGCGTGGCGGACGTGCAGAAAGAACTGGAAAAGACCGACGCCGACGGCGAACGCGACAACATCCTCAACGCGCTGCTGCAGGTGCCGGTGTCGCCGACCACCGACTGGACGGACGCCGAGAAGCAGCAGGAGCTGGACAACAATGTGCAGGGCATCCTGGGCTACGTGGTGCGCTGGATCGACCAGGGCGTGGGCTGCTCCAAGGTGCCCGACATCCACAACGTCGGCCTGATGGAAGACCGCGCGACACTGCGCATTTCCAGCCAGCACATCGCCAACTGGCTGCTACATGGCGTGGTGACCAAGGCGCAGGTCGACGCGACCTTCGAGCGCATGGCCGCCGTGGTCGACGGCCAGAACGCCGGCGACCCGCTGTACCAGCCGATGGCTGGCCACTTCAAGACCTCGGCCGCCTACATGGCCGCGCAGGATCTGGTGTTCAAGGGCGTCGAGCAGCCCAGCGGCTATACCGAGCCGCTGCTGCACGCGTGGCGGTTGAAGGTGAAGGGCGGAGCCTGAGCCACCGACTGTCGTCAACCGGGCGGCGCCGAATGCCTGCCTGCGAAGGCTCAGCTATGCCGGCATTCCGTTCGGAAAGCGCCGCCGAATCTCTGCGCGGCCCAACGAACGCTTGCTGGCTGCGTAGACGTTGGCACGCCCAAACAGCGCCACGCCTGTAAGCGTGCCCTGTGGTGGCGTGCTGCCACGCGTGAGCCAGCATTCGCGCAGTGCATCCCATCGTTGTGGCGACCGGTCGCCGGCGGGCGGCAACAAGTCCAGCCCGAGTTCGAACCAGCCCCCATCGATCTGGTGCCACTGCGTCCAGTCGTCGATCGCAATGCGGCGGGGCGCCGGCGCCGGGTTGCGCCGCCCGCGCCATCCCTTCCGCGCCTCGGCTTGCCGCCGGTTGGGCAACAGGATGCCGGTGAGCGGGTGCACGAATAGCTCCACGTACGAAGCCTCGTGCAGTGGCACACGCCGGGTGCCGCGCCACCATTCGCGCACCATGACCTGGCCATCCACCCACGTTGCTGCGCGGTCGACGAAGTCGTCGAGGTGCTGGTAGATGTGCGCCTGCACCGTGTTGCGGCGGTCGATGCCGGCACAGAGTTCGGCGTACACCTTGTCCCATGGCCGATGCACCTGCTGGTGCAGCCAGCGCCTGAGCGGCGCGAGGTTTTCATTGAGACCCTTCCCGAAGCGATAGCCCTGCGTCATGCCGAGGTGCGAACCGCGATCCCGGCTGTTGCGCCACTGGCGCCCGTCGCCCTGCACCCCGCCGCCGCGGCGCGGCCGCTCGACGATCACCTTGTACATGTCTTCACGCATCCCGGGCCTCCTGCACGAGCCGTTGCAGCGCGACCTTTTGCGCGCGGCGTTCGGCCCGGTGGCTGCGCAGGTGCCGGCCCGCGCCCTGGCTGGAGGCGCGATGCGCCATGGCCGCGACGACCGGGTTGCGCGGTTTGGCCGCCGGCAGCGAAAAATAGAAACGGGCGAGACGTTTGTCGTCGTCACGCGCCTTGCGTTGAGCACTCATGTGCGCACTCCAAAAACAAAAACCCCGGCGAACGTGAATGCGCCGGGGCTTTGCCGGCCGCGGCTGGATGCAATGCACATCCAGCCGGGGCGGTGGTGTGCGGATCAGAGAACGAACAAGCGATTCATGAAAGGAAAGTAGACCTTGATGCGGCCGGGAGGTTGCTGGTCACCGGCTGCGGGTTGCAGTTCTGAAAACGAGCGCGGATTGTGCAAATCTTGCGCGCTGCGCGCAAGCGGCGCGCAGCGACGTGTCGCAGCAAGGCGACAGTGCAACGACGTTCAGCGCGGTGCGTTGTCGGCAGACGCAGGCGGCACCAGCGCCACTGCAACGGCATCCGGTAGCGCCGATGCATCGGCGGCAAGGCGCGCGGTGAGCCGGAACGCCATGACCATTGCGAGCGTGCCGAAGATCGCTGTGCCCACGGCCGCGCCGGCCAGCACGCCCACCGGCCCGTAGTGCGAGCCCCACCAGGCGAAAGGAATCGTGCCCAGCGTGGCGCGAGCCCAGTTGAAACCGGTCGACAGCAACGGTCGGCCCAGGTTGTTGAACGCGGCGTTGGCCACGAACAGCGCACCGGTGAAAAAGAATCCCGCGGCCACCCAGGAGCAGAACGCGTGGATCAGCTCGGCCGCCAGCCCATCGGCCGAGAAGGCGCGCACGATCAGGCCCTGCCCGAGCGCCAGCAGCAGCCAGGCCGCACCGACCGCGATCACCATGAAGCGCAGGCTCTCGCGCAGCCCTCCGCGCACGCGGTCGTAGTGGCGCGCGCCGAGGTTCTGCGCCAGGATCGGCCCGACCGCGCCGCTCAGCGCGTAGATCAGGCCGAAGGCGACCGGCGTCAGGCGGTCGATGGTCGCCTGGCCCGCCACGGCCGATGCGCCGAACTGCGCGACCGAATGCGTGACGAAGGCTGCGCCGACGGGCGTGGCCAGGTTGCTCAGCACGGCCGGTGCGGCCACGCTCGCGAGCCGGCGCGCATCGGCGCTGAGCGCCGCGCGCTCGAAGCGCCCCAGCAGCTGGTGCCTGGCCATCACGGCGTGCAGGCCGACTGCGGCGAGGGTGCAGCGCGACAGCACCGCGGCGATGGCCGCGCCGTCGAGCCCCATGCCGAAGCCGAAGATCAAAATCGGGTCGAGCACCGCCGTGACCACGGCGGCGCCCAGCGTCACGCTCATCGAACGGCCCGCATCGCCGACCGAGCGCAGCAGCGCCGAGCAGGCCATGCCGATGCCCAGCAGCGGCAATGCATGCACAGTGACCGCGAGATAGCGCGCCGCCAGCCGCTCAGTCTCGCCGGTGGCGCCGAGCGCGCGCAGCATGGGATGCAGGAAAAGCGCACTTCCACTGCCGATCAGCGCGGTGATCGCCACCATCAGCACCAGGCTCGACGTGGCAAGCCGCTGCGCGTCGGCGCGGCGCCCGGCACCGATGGCGCGCGACACCACGGCCGTGATGCCGATGGTCAGCCCGATCGAGATCGAGGTGTGGAAGAAGCCGACCACGCCGGCAAAACCGATCGCCGCGGCAATTTCCTTCTCGCCGAGCCGCGAGATGTAGAACAGGTTGATCAGATCGACCGCAAACACCGCAACCAACCCGATCGCGGCGGTGCTCGCCATCACGAACACGTGGCGCAACAGCGAGCCCGTGACGAAACGCGGCGCAGGAACCTCGGGGGCGGGGCGGGACGAATGGCTCATGCGGCTGCGCGCAGCGCCGTATCGGCCTCGGCGCGCAGCCAGCGCACGAAGTCCTGCGCATCGGCGTTCTGCGTGGCCCGGCGCGCGGTCTCGATGTAGTAGCCGCGGCGCGTGCTCGCACTCTGGCCGAAGGGCGCGACCAGGCGGCCCTGCTGCAGGAACTCCTGCAGCAGCGGCAGCCGCCCGATCACCACGCCCTGGCCGGCCAGCGCAGCGTTCACGGCGTCGGTGTAGAGCGAGTAGCGCACCGCGTTCTTCATGCGCAGCTCCGGCATGCCCATGATGGTGAGCCAGGGCTCCCAATCCAGGTCGGGCGACTGGCCCTGCGGCAGGTCGATGGTCAGCAGCGTGTGGTGCACCAGGTCGGCCGGCTCGCGCAGCGGGTGCGCACCGCCCTGGACCAGTTGCGGCGCGCACAGGGGCACCACCGACTCCTCGAACAGCGCGGCGCCGATGCCGCGGTTGGTGGGCACGAAGCGCACTGCCAGGTCGAGCCGGTTGCGCTCGAGATCCAGCACGTCGAGCGTGGCGGACACGCGCACGTCGACTTCCGGATGCGCCGCGGTGAAGTGCGCCAGCCGCGGGATCAGCCAGAACGAGGCGAAGCCCGGCGTGCTGGTGATCGCGACCTGGCGCAGCGCGGGCGCGGCGCGCACGTGGGCGGTGGCGTCGCGCAGACGCTCGAGGCTGTCGACCACTGCGCGTTGCAGCACCGCGCCGGCTTCGGTGAGCGCCAGCGCCCGATGCCGGCGCTCGAACAGCGGCACGCCGATGGCCGCTTCGAGCTGCTGGATCTGGCGGCTGACGGCCGACTGCGTCAGGAACAACTCGCCCGCAGCCTGCGTGAAGCTGAGCGTGCGGGCGGCCGCTTCAAAGCTGCGCAACAGCTCCAGCGGCGGCAACGCTGCCAAGGATTTCGCATTCTCTGGATGCATGCAATGAGTTCCGAATCAACGTGTGCAAAAGGAAGAGTCCATCACTATATTCATTCTCATCACGAATGTGAAAGGTTCATCATCATGACTTCCCCCTCCTTCCTCAGCGCCACCGTCTCCTCGGCCTTCGAAATGGGCCTGCCGGCCCGCAGCATCTACCGCGTGGCCGACGCTGCCGAAGTACGCATCACGGTCAGGCGCGGCTCGGTGTGGATCACGCTCGACAACGATCCGGTCGACGTGGTGCTGGGCGCGGGCGAGCAGTTCAGCACATCGCAGCACCGGCGAGCATTGGTGTCGGCCCTTGAGCCATCATGCATTTCGGTGGCACCGACCGTCGAGTACACGGTGCGCAAGGCCGCGCCGCAGCGCTCGCCGAACTTGCGGTTGAGCCACTTTCAGCCAGCCTGATTGCAACCTGTCACCCGTGCGACGCGGGTTGATACCGGGTTGACCCTGCCCCGGCCGCGTCCAACCATCCCCTCCTTCATACACACAGGAGATACGGATGGCAGAAGCCTACATCGTCGCCACGGCCCGCACGGCCGGCGGACGGCGCGGCGGCAAGCTCGCGGGCTGGCACCCGGCCGATCTCGCGGCGCAAGTGATCGACGCGCTGGTGGCGCGCAGCGGCATCGACCCGGCGGGGGTGGAGGACGTGATCCTCGGCTGCGTGAGCCAGGTCGGCGAACAGGCCACCAACATCGCGCGCAATGCGGTGCTGGCTTCGGGTCTGCCCGAATCGGTGCCCGGCACCTCGATCGACCGGCAATGCGGCTCGTCGCAGCAGGCCCTGCACTTTGCGGCCCAGGCCGTCATGAGCGGCGCCATGGACGCGGTGATCGCGGCCGGCGTCGAAAGCATGACGCGGGTGCCGATGTTCACGCCCAACGCGCTGCCGGCCAAGGCCGGGCTCGGCACCTACATGAGCCCGGCGATGCAGCGGCGCTACCCCGGCGTGGAGTTCAGCCAGTTCACCGGCGCCGAGATGATCGCGAAGAACTACGGCCTCGAAAAAGACGCGCTCGACCGCTACGCGTTCGAGAGCCATCGCCGCGCGATTGCGGCCAGCCGTGCCGGCCTGTTCGACGACGAGATCGTGCCGATCGAGATCCGCCTGGCCGACGGCGCCGCCAGCGGTGAGATGCATTCCGTCGACGAAGGCATCCGCTTCGAGGCCACGCTCGAAGGCATCGCGGGCGTCAAGCTCATCGCCGAAGGCGGGCGCTGCACCGCCGCCACGGCCAGCCAGATCTGCGACGGCGCCAGCGGCGTGCTGGTGGTCAACGAGCGCGGCCTGAAGGCGCTGGGCGTGAAGCCGCTGGCGCGCATCCATCACATGAGCGTGATGGGCCATGACCCCGTGATCATGCTGGAGGCGCCGCTGCCGGCCACGCAACGGGCGTTGAAGAAGGCGGGCATGTTGATCGACGACATCGACCTCTACGAAGTTAATGAAGCTTTTGCACCGGTGCCGCTGGCCTGGCTGCAGGCACTCGGCGCCGACCCGGCGAAGCTCAACGTGAACGGCGGCGCGATTGCACTGGGCCACCCGCTCGGTGCCTCGGGCACCAAGCTCATGACCACGCTCGTCAACGCGCTCGGCCAACGCGGCAAGCGCTACGGCCTGCAAACGATGTGCGAAGGCGGTGGCATGGCCAACGTGACCATTGTGGAGCGCCTCTGATGTCGGCCGTCCTCTACGAAGTCGAAGACGGCATCGCGACCCTCACGCTGAACCTGCCGACCAAGCTCAACCCGATCACCAAAGACCTGCAGCTCGCACTGCGCGATGCGTTGACCCGCGTGGCCGGCGACCACAGCGTGCGGGCCGTAGTGCTCACCGGCGCCGGCAAGGCTTTTTGCGCGGGCGCCGATTTGAGTGCGATGCAAACGCCCGGAACCGGCAAGACGCTCGGCGACGAAACGGCCGACTGGATGCAAAGCCTGAGCAACCCGCTCATCAGCGCCATGCGCAGCCTGCCGGTGCCGGTGGTGTGCGCGATCAACGGGCCGGCCGCTGGCGCCGGCGTCGGCATCGCGCTGGCGGGCGACGTTGTGCTGGCGGCGCGCAGCGCCTATTTCTATCTCTCGTTCCTGCCCAGGCTCGGGCTGGTGCCGGATCTGGGCTGCACCTGGTTCATTCCGCGCCTGGTCGGCCCGGCGCGCGCGCTGGGCATGGCGCTGCTCGACGAACGCGTGAGCGCCGACAAGGCCGCTCAATGGGGCCTGATCTGGAACTGCGTGGAGGACGACCTGCTGCTGCTCGAAGCGCAGAAGACGGCGCAACGGCTTGCGCGCCTTCCCGCTCACGCCGTGCTGGAAGCGCGCCAGGCGCTCGCCGCGAGCGAGCGCCACACCCTCGTCGAGCAACTGCACTACGAAAGCGAGCGGCAGCGCGAGATGATCATGAAGCCGAGCTTCGGCGAAGGCGTTGCAGCCTTCCTGCAGAAGCGGCCGCCGGCTTTCGCCGGCCGATAGGGCGGCCATGATCGAACGCACCCTCTTCAGCGCCGACCACGAGGCCTTCCGCGACTCGTTCCGCCGCTTCATGGACAAGGAGATCGCCCCTTTCCACGATGCGTGGGAGGAGCAGGGCTACATCGACCGCGCCGTGTGGAACAAGGCCGGCGAGAACGGCTTTCTCTGCATGGCCATGCCCGAGCAGTACGGCGGCGCCGGCGCCGACCTGCTGTACTCGGTGATCCAGTTCGAGGAACTGTGGGCGCGCGGCTTCACCGGCGTCGGTTTCGGGCTGCACAGCGAGATCGTGGCGCCCTACATCGAGCGCTACGGCACCGATGCGCAGAAGGCGCACTACCTGCCCAGGCTCGCGACCGGCGAGATGATCGGCGCGATCGCGATGAGCGAGCCGGCCGCGGGCAGCGACCTGCAGGGCATCAAGACCACGGCCATCCGGCAGGCCGATGGCAGCTACCTGCTGAACGGCAGCAAGACCTTCATCACCAACGGCTGGCATGCCGACCTGGTGATCGTGGTCGCCAAGACCGACCCGAGTGCGGGCGCCAAGGGCACCAGCCTCCTGCTGGTCGAGCGCGGCATGCCGGGCTTCGAGAAAGGCAAGCGCCTGAAGAAGCTGGGCCTGAAGGCGCAGGACACCTCGGAGCTGTTCTTCAACGACGTGCACGTGCCGGCCGACAACATCCTCGGCGGCGACGCGTGGAAGAACCGCGGCTTCATCTGCCTGATGGAGCAGTTGCCATGGGAGCGCCTGCAGATCGCGATCAGCGCGGTGGCCGCTTCGCAGGCGGCGATCGACACCACGGTGGCTTACGTGAAAGACCGGAAAGTCTTCGGCCAGCCCGTGGGCAACTACCAGAACACGCGCTACAAGCTGGCTGAGCTGCAGACCGAGGTGCAGGTGGCGCAGGTGTTCGTCGACAAGTGCACCGAGCTGCTGATGCAGGACAAGCTCGACACCGCCACCGCCAGCATGGCCAAGTACTGGACGAGCGACCTGCAGTGCAAGGTGATGGACGAGTGCGTGCAACTGCACGGCGGCTACGGCTACATGTGGGAGTACCCGATCACGCGCGCCTATGCGGACGCCCGCGTGCAGCGCATCTACGGCGGCACCAACGAGATCATGAAGGAAGTGATCACGCGGCAGATGGGGTTGCCCGGCCGATAAAGCTCGCCCCCAGGCTGCGCGCACTTCGTGTCGCTTCGCCAACCCCCTGCCGGGGGCGCTGCCGACCGACCGGCGAAGCCGGATCGGTGGCAGCCCTCGCCGATGCGATCGGAACGCATCAGAATGCGGCATGCTGACCACACTGCCATCGCCCGACCCCAGCCGCTGCCCGCTCTGCGGTGCGGCCAACGTCTGTGCGATGGAGATCGAGCGTGAGACCGGCGTGGCGCAGCCGCCGTGCTGGTGCATGTCGGCCAATTTCACCGATGCCCTGCGCGCGCGCGTGCCGGCCGACGCGCGCGGGCTCGCCTGCATTTGCGCGAACTGCGTTGCCGCCGCAGCGGCAGAGCTCACGGAAACCACCCCACCATGACGACCACCCCATCCAACGCCTTCTATGCCCAATCTGGCGGCGTCACGGCCGTGATCAATGCCTCGGCCTGCGGCGTGATCGAAACCGCGCGGCGCCATGCCGACCGCATCGGCACCGTCTACGCCGGGCGCAACGGCATCCTCGGCGCGCTGGCCGAAGAGTTGATCGACACCGCACAGGAATCGGCCGAAGCCATTGCGGCGCTGCGCTCGACGCCCTCGGGCGCGTTCGGCTCCTGCCGCTACAAGCTCAAGTCGCTCGAGAAGAACCGGCGCGAGTACGAGCGGCTCATCGAGGTGTTCAGGGCGCATGGCATCGGCTACTTCTTCTACAACGGCGGGGGCGACTCGGCCGACACGTGCTTCAAGGTGAGCCAGCTGTCGCAGTCGCTGGGCTATCCGCTGCAGGCGATCCATGTGCCCAAGACCATCGACAACGATCTGCCGTTGACCGACTGCTGCCCCGGCTTCGGTTCGGTCGCGAAGTACGTGGCGTTGTCCACGCTCGAAGCCTCGCTCGACGTGCGCGCGATGGCGGCCACCTCGACCAAGGTGTTCGTGCTCGAGGTCATGGGCCGGCACGCCGGCTGGATCGCGGCGGCGGGCGGGCTGGCTGAAGCCCACGGCATTCCGGTCGTGATCCTGTTCCCCGAAATCGAGTTCGACCGCACGAAGTTCCTGGCACGCGTCGACGCGCTGGTCAAACAGCACGGCTATTGCAGTGTGGTGGTGTCCGAAGGCTGCCATCACCCGGACGGCACCTTCCTGGCCGAGCAGGGCACGCGCGATGCATTCGGCCATGCGCAGCTCGGCGGCGCAGCGCCGGTGGTGGCGAACATGGTCAAGGAGGCGCTCGGCCACAAGTTCCACTGGGCCGTGGCTGACTACCTGCAACGCGCAGCGCGCCATATCGCGTCGGCTACCGATGTGAAACAGGCGTACGAGCTCGGTGCGCGCGCCGTCGAACTGGCGCTGGAAGGCGCGAATGCCGTGATGCCCACCATCGAGCGGATTGCCGATGTGCCCTACCAGTACCGCATCGGCAGCGCGCCGCTGGCGCAGGTGGCCAATGCCGAAAAGATGATGCCGCGCGACTTCATTTCGCAAGACGGCTTCGGCATCACCGACGCCTGCCGGCGCTACCTGGCGCCGCTGATCGAGGGCGAGGACTACCCGGCTTACCGCAACGGGCTGCCGGTGTATGTGACGCTGCAGAACCGCGCGGTCGCGAAGAAACTGCCGGCGTTCCAAATCGCCTGACGGCTACCAGGCGACGTTGAAGCGCTGCTCCTGGAACTGTTGTCCCATGGGCTCGAAGCCCTGCTGCTGGCCCTGGCTTTGCGACTGCGCGGGCTCCGTGCGGGGCGATGCTTCCATGGTTCCGGCGGGCCGGGCAAGCGCCTGTTGCTGCCGCTCACGCTGCTGCGTGATCACCTGGTGCACGAACTGCAGCTTGCCGACCGCGGCGCGTGGCAGCACGAACGGGTAGTAGTCGGGCTGGCCCATGCTGCGCGAGAGCTCGTTCAGGACGTTGGTCAGCCGCACCCAGCCATTCAGGAAGTCCAGAAACTTCATTGCATCGGGATGCTCGGGTTGCCACAGGTCGGCCGGCTCGAACAGGTCGCTCGCCAACTCGGCACGGCTGGCGTCGACGCCGAAGCTCATGGCCGTGTCGGCCGTGTCGGCCATGTGCAGGTAGTGCGCCCAGGTCTCGGCCCAGTCTTCCCATGGATGCGAGCTCGCATAGCTGGTGACATAGCGCACCCGCCAGTCCGGTGGCGGGCCCTGCTCGTAGTGCTGGCGCAACGCGCCCGCGTAGTCGAAGCGCTCGTCGCCGAACAGCGCACGAAAGTCGTCGAGCCACGCTGTGGGGCGCACCAGCAAGTCCCAGTAGTAGTGGCCGATCTCGTGGCGGAAATGGCCGACCAGCGTGCGGTAGGGCTCGCGCATTTCGGCGCGGATGCGTTCGCGCACCGCGTCCTCGGCCTCCTCGGCGTTGAGCGTGATCACGCCCTCTTCGTGGCCCGTGAGCACATGCGGGCCGCCCGGCGTCTTGCTCAGAAAATCGAAGGCCAGCCCGTGCACCGGGTCGGCGTGGCGCGTGACCACGGGCAGGCCGAGCGCCAGCAACTGCGACATCAGGCGCCGCTTCGATTGCTCCAGCCTGCGCCAGAGCTCGCCATTGCCCTGCAGCGAGAGATCGGGAATGGTGCGCGTGGCACTGCACGACAGGCAGTAGCGCGGCGCCAGCCCGGCGGTGGTGAAGGCGGCATCGTCGCCGTCGCGCGGCGCCGGCACCATCCAGTTGCAACCAGCCGCGGTGACGAAGTTGGCGCAGCGGTGGTACTGCCTGCCGTTGCCGTCGCCGAACACGGTGTAGCTGGCGAGCGTCACATCTGAGTCAATGATGTCTGCATCGCCCGGTTGCGGCGCGGCGGCATCGGACGACGCCAATGGCGCCAGCGGCACCACGCCCAGGCTTTCGATCACGAAGCCCAGCGGCGTATGGCAGGCCAGGCACTCGCTGTTGCCGAGGAAGACCGGCCGGCCGCACTGGCACTGGTAGGCACGCGTCACGGTGGGCGCGGTGAGATCCGCCGCCAGCGAGGTGGCGGCGCCGACGTCTGCAGTGCAGGATGCGTTGCGGGTATCCATGTTGTCTTGTTTTCTTGAAATGGAAAGGTCGGCATGCGGACAGCGCTTTGATTGTGACGGCTGCCCGCCGGCGAGCCTGGCCAAACAAACACCGATATCCTTGTAGGACGGCCCACCGCAGTTGGCTGCCCTCTCCCCATGACCGACCCCGCTGCCACTCCTCCCGCCTCGCCCCGTGCCGGTTCGGCGCAACTCCATGTGCTGCGCGAGCGCTACGGCGAGCGCTACCGCTGGCTGCTGCTGTTGTCGGTGATGGTTGGCACGATGGCCTCGATCATGTCGTCGACCATCGTCAACGTGGCGATTCCCGACATGAGCCAGCATTTCGCGCTCGGCCAGGAGCGCGCGCAATGGGTCAGCTCAGGCTTCATGGTGGCGATGACGGTCTCGATGCTCACCACGCCGTGGCTGCTCGGACGGTACGGCTACCGGCGCACCTATGCCGGCACGATGCTGCTCCTGCTGGCCGGTGGCGTGGCCGGCGGCCTGTCCAACAACTTCTCGCTGGTGCTGCTCGCGCGCGTGGCCGAGGGGCTGGCGGCGGGCGTGGTGCAGCCGATTCCGGCCATCATCATCCTGCGCGCCTTCGAGCCGCACGAGCAGGGCCGCGCCAGCGGCATCTTCGGCATGGGCGTGGTGCTGGCGCCGGCCATCGGCCCCAGCATCGGCGGCGTGCTCGTCGACCTGTTCGGCTGGCGCTCGATCTTCTTCATGGTGGTGCCGTTCTGCCTGGCCTCGCTCTGGCTGGCGTACAAGTTCGTGCCGACCACGGCACCGGGCGGCGTCGCCGCGGCGCGCGAGGGCGGGCTCGACTGGCGCGGCCTGCTGCTCGGCACCGTCGGCACGCTTTGCCTGCTGAACGGGCTGGTCGAATTGCGCGGCGACGTGCCGTTGCAGGCCGGGCTGCTGCTCGCCGGCGCGCTGGCTTCGCTGGCCGTGTTCGTGTGGTGGCAAAAGCGGCTGGAGACTGGCGGCGGCACACCGTTGATGAACATGGCGCTGTTCGGCTACCGCCAGTTTGCGATGGGCAGCATCGTGGCCTTCATCTACGGCACCGCGCTGTTCGGCTCCACCTACCTGCTGCCGGTCTACATGCAGGTGGCGCTGCACCTGTCGGCCTCCCACGTGGGCACCATCATGCTGCCCGCCGGCATCGTGCTGGCCTTCACCATCGCGGGCGTCGGGCGGCTCGCCGACCGGCAGCCGACCTGGATGCTGGTCAGCACCGGGCTGGCGCTGCTTGCGCTTTCGTTCGCGCTGATGCTGGTGCTGCACCTGAAGAGCCCGATCTGGCTGCTGGTCGCATTCGCCGTCATTGGCCGCATCGGGCTGGGTTTCATCCTGCCCTCGCTCAACCTCGGCGCGATGCGGCCACTGGCCAGGCCGCTGATTCCGCAAGGCGCCAGTGCCATCAGTTTCGTGCGCATGCTCGGCGGCGCGGCGGGCGTGAGCCTGTGCGCCATCGTGCTGGAATGGCGCCTGGCGGCCCACGGCGACTCGCTCGCCAACCCGCTGACGAGCGCCGCACGGCTGGCAGCCTTCAACGAGGTTTTTCTGATGCTGGCCGCGCTGTGCGCCATTGCCATCTGCGCGGCCTGGCAATTGCGCCAACCCGGAAGGACTTCACAGTGAATAGGGTAATCCCTTAGTGGAATGCCTGGGCCATTCGTTTCCAATTGTTAATACCTGTTAACAAATTCGACGGATTGGGCTCTTTCATGCAACGCAGAAGTTTTTTCGCCTCCACTGCGGTCTTCGCCACAGGCCTTGCGCGGCTGTCGTCCGTGCACGCCGCCGAAGCGGGGGTGAGCGACAGCGAAATCCTGCTCGGCAGCTCGGCCGTCCTGAGCGGGCCGCTCGGCTCGCAGATCAAGGTTCTCCACAACGGCGCCTCGCTGGCCTTCGATGCTGCCAACGAACAAGGCGGCGTGGGTGGGCGCAAGATCAAGCTGGTGGCGCTGGACGACGAGTTGAAGCCCGAGAAAGCGGTGGAAAACTACGGCAAGCTGCTGAACGACCATCGCGTGTTCGCATTCTTCGGCTGCGTCGGCTCGGGCACCACGGCTGCTGCAGCGAAGCTGCTGCAGCAAAGCGGCGCCCCCAGCGTCGGCGGCTACGGCGTGGGCGACGGCGCGCGCGAACGCGTTGCGGGTTCGGCCTACTTCGTGCGCGCCAGTAACGCACGCGAGGCGCAGGCCCTGGTCGAGCACCTGACGACCGTGAGCGTGAACAAGATCGCGATCGCCCACCTGGACAATCCCGGCGGCCTCGAGGCGGTGAAGCTGATCGAGGCGGCCATGGCCACCCACAAGCTGACGCCCACCGCGGTGGTAGCGGTGAAGTCAGACGGCTCAACCTCCGCCGCCGCCGGCAAGACGCTCGCCGACAGCCAGCCCCAAGCCGTTCTGATGTACCTGGCCGGCACGGTGACCGGCGAGGTGATCAAGGCCATGTACGCCGCCGGCAGCAAACCGATGTTCTATGGCATGTCGGTCGTCTCGGGCGAGGTCACGGCCAAGGTCGTGCCGCTGCAGGCGGGCGGGCTGGCCATCTCGCAGGTCACGCCCTACCCCTGGGGCGAAGTGGAAGCCGTGACGCGCGACTACCGCCGCCTGGCGGAACGCGCACAGGTGCCGGTGGGCTACGGCAGCTTCGAGGGCTACCTGAACGGGCTGGTGATGATCGAGGCGATCAAGCGCACCGGCCGCGACCTGACGCGCGCGCGCCTGCATGCGACGCTGCGCGCGCTCAGGTTGCGCCTGGCCGGCATGGACATCGATTTCTCGACCGGAAACACCACCGGTTCGCGCTTCATCGAAATGGTGCGCGTCACGCCCGAAGGCCGCTTCGTACGCTGAGCGGGCCGGGGGTGGGTTCGCCGCGGCAGTCGGCGCTCGCGCTTTAATAGCGCCATGTGCCAACTGCTCGGAATGAACTGCAACACGCCCACGGACGTGACCTTCAGCTTTGCCGGCTTCGCCCAGCGCGGCGGCCGCACCGACCATCACGCCGATGGCTGGGGCATCGCCTTCTTCGAAGACCGCGGGCTGCGCCATTTCGTCGACCACCAGCCGGCCTGCGAGTCGCCGGTGGCCGAGCTGATCCGGCGCTACCCGATCAAGAGCCGCAACGTTGTCGCCCACATCCGCAAGGCCACGCAAGGCCAGGTCAACCTGCAGAACTGCCACCCGTTCGTGCGCGAGCTGTGGGGCCGCTACTGGGTGTTTGCGCACAACGGCGACCTGAAAGACTTTCGGCCGCGGCTGCATGGCAACTTCCATCCGGTCGGCAACACCGACAGCGAGCATGCCTTCTGCTGGCTCATGCAGGAGCTGGCCAAGTCGCATGCGGGCGTGCCGAGCATCGAGGAGCTGACGCTCACGCTGCGCGAACTGGCACCGCAGATCGCGAAGCACGGCACCTTCAACTTCATGCTTTCGAACGGCCAGGCGCTCTGGGCCCATGCATCGACCCACCTTTGCTACATCGAACGGCAGCATCCCTTCGTGCTGGCGCACCTGGCCGACGAAGACCTTGCCATCGACTTCGCGAAACACACCACGCCGAACGACCGCGTCGCGATGGTGGTGACCACGCCGCTGACCACTAACGAGACCTGGACGCCATTTGGCGCGGGCGAACTGAAGGTGTTCGTCAATGGCCGCGCGGTCGGGGCCTGACATGGTGAAGCGGCGGTATTTCCTGCTCGGCGGCGCGGCTGCCGCAGGTGCGCTGGCGGTCGGCTGGTCGGTGCTGCCGCCGGATTCGCGCCTGATGCCGGCCACGCCCGCACCGCTGGCGCCGGGGCAGGTCGCGCTCAACGGGTGGGTGCGGATCGGCGCAGACAACACGGTTGCGGTGACGATGACGCAGGCCGAGATGGGCCAGGGCACGCACACGGGCCTGGCCATGCTGCTGGCCGAGGAGATCGATGCCGACTGGTCGCAGATCCGGCTGGCGCCCGCCTCGATCGACAAGATCTACAACAACGCGACCGCACTGGTCGACGGGCTGCCCTTCCACCCCGACGACGAGGGGAACGTCAAGCGGGCGGTGGGCTGGCTCGCCAGCAAGGCGGCACGCAAGATCCCGGGGCTGATCGTCACGGGCGGCTCCACCAGCATCAAGGATCAGTGGCTGCCGATGCGCGAGGCCGGCGCGTCGGCGCGCGCCATGCTCATCGCAGCGGCGGCCGACAGCTGGAAAGTGCCTGCCGCCGAATGTCGCGCCGAGGCCGGGCGCGTGCTGCACGGCTCGGGCAGGAGCGCGAGCTTCGGCGAGCTGGCGGTGCGCGCCGCGCAGATGCCGTTGCCCGAACAACCGAAGCTCAAGGATCCGGCGCAGTTCAAGCTGGTGGGCCAGCCGGTGCGCCGCTTCGAGAATGCCGGCAAGCTGGACGGCAGCGCCCAGTTCGGCATGGACGTACGCCTGCCCGGCATGCTCTATGCGACCGTCGCGATGTGCCCGGTGATCGGCGGCACGCTGGCAAGCTTCGATGCGCAGGCGGCCATGGCATTGCCCGGCGTGCGCAAGGTGGTGCCGGTCGCGGGCGGCATGGGCGGCGCCCCGGCGGTGGCGGTGATTGCCGACACGCCCTGGCATGCGATGCAGGCGCTGCGCCAGGTCAAGATCGTGTGGGACGGGGGCGCCGCCACCGGCTTGTCGAGCCGCGTGGACATCGACCGGCTCGCGCAGACGCTCAATTCCGCGCAGGGCGGCACCTACCAGTCGGCCGGCGATGCGGTCGCAGCGCTCCAGGGCGCAGCCAAACGCATCGGCGCCGAATACCGCGCGCCCTTTCTCGCGCACGCCACCATGGAGCCGATGAACTGCACCGTGCAATTCAAGGACGGGGCGGCGACGGTCTGGGTGCCGACGCAGGCGCCCGGCATCGCGCGCATCGGTGCGGCCAGGGCGCTGGGCATCGACAGCGACCGCGTGCAGGTGAACGTGACCTGCCTGGGCGGCGGCTTCGGCCGGCGCGCGGAGGCCGATTTCGTCGCGCAGGCTGCAGCCATCGCGGGCGCAGCCGATGGCGTGCCGGTGCAAACCTTCTGGTCGCGTGAAGAAGACATGCGCCACGACTTCTACCGGCCCGCCTGCGTGGCGCGCTTCGAGGCCGGCTTCGACGCGCAGGGCCAGCTAGTGGCCTGGCATGCGCGCTCGGCCGGCCAGGCGATCACGCACCAACTGGTCGGACGCGTGCTGGGCAGCGCTGGCCTGGGGCCGGACAAGACAACGGCAGAAGGCAGCTTCGACACCGCCTATGCGTTCCCCAACGTGCGCGTGGCGCACGAGGTGGTCGAGAGCCCGGTGCCGGTGGGGTTCTGGCGCTCGGTCGGACATTCGCACCAGGCCTTTTTCACCGAGAGCTTCATCGACGAGGCCGCCGCCGCGGCGGGCAAGGATCCGCTGGCCTTTCGGCTCGCCCTGCTCGCGCACAAGCCAGATCACCAGCGCGTGCTGCAGCGCGTGGCCGCGCTGTCGGGCTGGGCCCAGCCGCTGGCACCAGCGCCCGATGGCGCGAAGAAGGCACGCGGACTGGCGCTGCACCGCAGCTTCGGCAGCACGGTGGCACAGGTGGCCGAGGTGTCGGTGGGGCCGGACAAGGCGATCCGCGTGCACCGCGTGGTGTGCGTGATCGACTGCGGCTTTGCGGTCAACCCGAACCTGGTGCGGCAGCAGATGGAAAGCGGCATCGTGTTCGGCCTGTCGGCCGCGCTGCACGGCGAGATCACGATCGAGCAGGGCCGCGTGGTGCAGGGCAACTTCCACGACTACGCGCCGCTGCGCATGCAAGATTGCCCTGCGATCGAAACCGACATCATCCCGAGCACCGCGCACCCCGAAGGGGTGGGCGAGCCCGGCACGCCGCCGATCGCGCCGGCGGTGGCCAATGCGCTGTTCACCCTCACCGGCCAGCGCCTGCGCACGCTTCCACTCAAACTCGCCTGACTGGATCCCGATTCATGACCACGCTCAAGATCAACGGCCAGGCCGTCGAGGTGAAGGCCGAGCCCGACACCCCGCTGCTGTGGGTGCTGCGCGGCGAGCTCGGCCTGAACGGCACGAAGTTCGGCTGCGGCATGGCGCTGTGCGGCGCCTGCACCGTGCACCTCGACGGCGAACAGGCGCGCAGCTGCGTCACGCCGGTTTCGGCCGCGGCCGGCAAGGACATCACCACGATCGAAGGACTGGCCGGCCGCGAAGCCGACGCGTTGCGCGCCGCCTGGACGGAGGTCGACGTGGTGCAGTGCGGCTATTGCCAAAGCGGGCAGCTCATGAGCGCCTGTGCGCTGCTGCGGAAAATTCCGAAGCCCAGCGACGCCGAGATCGACCAGGCCATGAGCGGCAACATCTGCCGCTGCGGCACCTACCCGCGCATCCGCGTGGCGATCCACAAGGCAGCAGGCGTCTGACGCGCCAGCGTCCGGCGTGGATCTGACGCAACAACGCATCACCGCCAGGCGTTGATCGTTTAATAATAACGGTTCTCATTTGCATTCGTATCTGTAACCGTCATGCCCGCTCCCTCCTTTCGCCTTCGGCCGCACGTGATCGCCACGCTGCTGGCCCTTTCTTCCCTCGCGGCCCAGGCGCAAGACGCTGTCGCGGTGCCGCCGGCCGGCACGCTGGCCACGATCAACGTGGAGGCCAGCGCCGACGCCTCGGCCGAGGGCCTGACCAAGCCGTTCGCGGGCGGTCAGGTGGCGCGCGGCGGGCGGGTCGGCATCCTGGGCAACCAGGACATCATGAGCACGCCGTTCTCCAGCACCAGCTACACCAACGAACTGATCCAGGATCAGCAGGCGAAGAGCGTGGCCGACGTGCTGCTGAACGATCCGTCGGTGCGGCAGGCGCGCGGCTTCGGCAACTTTCAGGAGCTGTACGTGGTGCGCGGCTTCCCCGTGTACTCGGACGACGTGGCCTACAACGGCCTCTACGGCATGCTGCCGCGCCAGTACATCGCGTCGGAATTCTTCGAGCGCGTCGAGGTGTTCCGCGGTGCCAACACGTTCCTGAACGGCGCGGCGCCCTTCGGCAGCGGCATCGGCGGCTCGATCAACCTGTTGCCCAAGCGCGCACCCAACGAGCCGTTGACGCGCCTCGGCTTCGGTGCGCAAACCGGCGGCCAGGGCTATGTGAACGCCGACATCGCGCGCCGCTTCGGGCCCGACGACAGCACCGGCATCCGCGTCAACGCAGTGCGACGCGACGGCGGCACCGGCGTCAGCGGCGAGAAGCAGGAACTGGGCGCGCTCGGCGTCGGCTTCGACTGGCGCAACCGCAACGTGCGGGTGTCGGCCGACGTCGGCTACCAGGACTACGAACTGCGCGAAGGCCGCCCGAGCGTGACGCCTTCCGCCACGCTGCCGATTCCTTCGGCGCCCGACGCCAAGGCGAATTTCGCGCAGCCCTGGACGTATTCCAAGGAGCGCGACAAGTTCGCGACACTGCGCGGCGAGGTCGACATCACCGACAACATCACCGCCTGGGCGGCCGGCGGCCTGCGCCGCAGCACCGAGGACAACGTGCTGTCGAACCCGACCCTCACCAACGCCTTCGGCGCCACCAGCAACACGCGCTTCAGCAACACGCGCGAAGACAAGGTCGACACCGGCGAGATCGGCATCCGCGGCAAGTTCCAGACCGGTCCGGTCGGCCACACGGTGGTGGCGTCGGCCACCACCTTCAGCAACGACCGCTTCAACGCCTATGCGATCTCGTCGGGCAGCGTGCGCAACAACATCTACCTGCCGTATGCATCGCTCTATCCGATCGCAAACGGCACCGGCGGGTTCGTCGGCAACGCGCTGAGCGACCCCGGGCTCACCGACAGGATCAAGACCTCCAGCGTCGCCGTGGCAGACACCATGTCGTTCCTGCAAGACCGCGTGCTGCTCACCGTCGGCGCGCGGCGCCAGACCATCGAGCAGACCAGCTTCGCCTACAACACGGGCAGGGAAACCAGCAGCTACGACAAGAGCCGCACCACGCCGGTGGCGGGCCTGGTGTTCAAGATCACGCCAGCCGTCTCGGTCTACGGCAGCTACATCGAAGGGCTGGTGAAGGGCAGCGTCGCGGGCACCACAGTGAACAACCGGCCGGTCACCAACGCCAGCGAAGTGTTCGCGCCCTACCAGGCCAGGCAGAAGGAAGTCGGCGTCAAGTACGACGGCGGCTCGATCGGCGCCAGCGCCGCGTTCTTCAGGACCAGCCAGCCGCAGTACTTCTACCAGGGCCAGACCTACGGCCTGAACGGCGAGCAACGCAACCGCGGTCTCGAGTTCTCGGTCTACGGCGAGGCGGTCAAGGGCCTGCGTCTTCTGGGCGGCCTGACCCTGCTCGACGCCGAACAGCGCCGCACGCAAGGCGGCGCGACCGACGGCAACGATGTGATCGGCGTGCCGAAGCAGCAGTTCAACCTCGGTGCCGAATGGGATGTGCCGGGCGTGCGCGGCCTTGCGCTCAACGCGCGCGTGGTGCAAACCGGCAAGCAGTACGCCAACGCGACCAACACGCAGCAGGTGCCGGCCTGGACGCGATTCGATCTGGGCGCGCGCTACCTGGTCGACATCGGCAACGGCCGCGCACTGACGATCCGCGCGCGCATCGACAACCTGTTCAACAAGTCGTACTGGGCATCGGTCGGCGGCACCCAGGGCTCCAACTACCTGATGATGGGCGCGCCGCGCACATTTGCCTTGAGCGGCACCATCGATTTCTGATGCGAGGTTTCTGGACGGTCGTGCACCGCTGGCTCGGCTTGGCGGTCGCGTTGTTCCTGATCGTCTCGGGGCTCACGGGCGCCGTGATTTCGTGGGATCACGAGATCGACGGCTGGCTCAACAGCGAGTTGTACGACACGCCGTCGCGCGGCCCGTTCCGCGATCCGCTCGAGTTGGCGGCGGCCGTGGAGGCGCACGATCCGCGCGCGCGGGTCGCCTACCTGCCGCTCGGCTTCGAAGAAGGGCACGCCGCCGGCTACTTCGTGCAGCCGCGCACCGATCCGGCCACCGGCAAGCCCTACAAGCTCGGCTACAACCAGGTGTTCGTCGACCCGGTCAGCGCCGAAGTGCGCGGCCGGCGCGACTCGACTGCGATCTCGCTCAAGCCCGAGACGCTGATGCCGTTCCTGCGCAAGCTGCACTACACGCTGCACGTGCCGGCGATGTGGGGCAACGACCGCGTCGGCTGGTGGATCATGGGCAGCGTGGCGCTGGTCTGGCTGATCGACAGTTTCGTGGCGATCTACCTCACGATGCCGCGTCGGCAGCGTCGGGCCGCGCACCCCGAACACCGCACGCCACCCGTCTGGTGGGAACGCTGGAAGCCGTCGTGGGCCGTGCGCTGGCGCGCCGGCGGCTACAAGCTCAACTTCGACCTGCACCGCGCGGGCGGGCTGTGGATCTGGCCGCTGATCATCGTAATCGCCTTCACCTCGTTCTCGCTGAACCTCAACAAGGAAGTGTTCTACCCGGTGCTGTCGCTGGTGTCGAAGACCACGCCGGGGCCGTCGGCGCTGGTGCCGCTGGCACCGCTCGGCACGCGTATCGAGCCCACGCTGGGTTTCCGCGAAACCATCGCGCTGGCCGACGCGGAGGCGCGGCGTCGCGGCTGGACGACACCCTTCGGCGGCATCTTCTACAACGCGCGCGGCGGCTTCTACAACGTGTCGTTCTTCGACCATGCCACGCACGACGACAGCGACGGCATGGGCCTGTCGAACCTCTACATCGACGGCCGCGACGGCCACCTGATCAGCAGCAACCAGCCGTGGCACGGCACCGCGGCCGACGTCTTCGCGCAGTTGCAGTTGCCGCTGCACGGCGGCCGCATCCTGGGTTTGCCGGGCCGCATCCTGATGTCGCTGATGGGCCTGATGGTGGCGATGCTGTCGGTCACCGGCATCGTGATCTGGGCGCGCAAGCTGCGCGCGCGGCGCGGGGTCAGGCCACCAGATCCGCCTCCAGCGCATCGATGAAGCGCTTCGGCACATCGAAACCGGTCTGGTCGGTGATTTCCTGGAAGCAGGTCGGGCTGGTGACGTTGATCTCGGTGACGTAGTCGCCGATCACGTCGAGGCCGATCAACAGCAGCCCGCGCGGCGCGAGCGTGCGGCCCACGGCTTCCGCGATCTCGCGGTTTCGGGCCGTGAGCGGCTGCGCCACGCCCTTGCCGCCGGCCGCGAGGTTGCCGCGCACTTCGGTGCCTTGCGGAATGCGCGCCAGCACGAACGGCACCGGCTCGCCCGCGATGATCAGGATGCGCTTGTCGCCGGCCGCGATCTCGGGCACGAAGCGCTGCACCATGATGGTCTCGGCGCCGTCCTTGTTGAGCGTCTCGGTGATCGAGCCGAGGTTCAGCGCGTCTTCGCGCACGCGGAAGATGCCCATGCCGCCCATGCCGTCGAGCGGCTTCAGGATGATGTCCTTGTGCTCGGCGTGGAAGGCGCGCACCGCGGCCGGGTCGCGCGTCACCAGCGTCGGGCTGGTGAACTGCTGGAACTCCATCACCGCGAGCTTTTCCGGATGCTCGCGCAACGACGCCGGCTTGTTGAACACCCTGGCGCCCTCGCGCTCGGCCTGGCCGAGCAGGTGCGTCGCGTAGATGTATTCGGCGTCGAATGGCGGATCCTTGCGCATCAGGATCGCGTCGAAGCCGTGCAGCGGCGCGCTGCGGCGCGGCGTCTCGGTGAACCAGTCGTCCTTGTGCCCGGTGAGTGTGATGTCGCGCACCGTGGCCGTCACCGGCTGGCCGGTCTGCCAGCCCATGTCGCGCGGCTCGCAGGCCGAGATGCTGTGGCCACGGCGCTGCGCCTCGCGCATCATCGAGAAGGTGGTGTCCTTGTAGACCTTGAATTGCTCGAGCGGGTCGGCAACGAAGAGGATGTTCACGGGGTTGTCTTTCCGGTAGCCGCTTGGGCTTCTTGTCTGATCTTGCCCGCAGGCGCGATGTCCTTGCCGGGCGCGGCCTTTCGTCCGAGTTGCTGTACGGCCAGCGCCACGGCCCCGGCCACCACGCCCCAGAAGGCCGAGCCGATGCCGGCCAGCGTCACGCCCGAGAGCGTAACCAGGAAGGTGATGAGCGCGGCTTCGCGGTGCGACTCGTCGCGCACCGCCGCGGCGAGCCCGCCGCCGATGGTGCCAAGCAACGCGAGTCCGGCGATGGCCGCGACCAGCTCTTTGGGAAACGCCGTCAGCAAGCCCGTGACGGCCGCGCCGAACAAGCCGATGACGACATAGATCGCACCGCAGCTCACGGCCGCGGTGTAGCGCCGCGCCGGATCGTCGTGCGCCTCGCGCCCCATGCAGATCGCGGCCGTGATGGCGCTGAGGTTGAGGGCAAACGCGCCGAACGGCGCGAGCACCAGCGTGGCCAGCCCGCTGATCGTGATGAGCTTGCTGACCGGCAGGTCGTACCCGGCCGCGCGGATCGCCGCCACGCCGGGCAGGTTCTGCGAGGCCATGGTCACCACGAACAAGGGCAGCGCCAGGCTCACGGCGGCCTGCCAGGTGAAGACCGGCATCGTGAACACCGGCATCGCCAGATGAAAGTGCACGCCGCCCCAGGCCAGCTCGCCGCGCACCGCGACAAACGCGATCGCGGCCAGCAAGGTGAGCGGCACCGCATAGCGCGGCATGAAGCGCCTGGCCAGCAGGTAGGTGGCCAGCATCAGCAGCACCAGCGGCAGCGCGGTCTGCGCCGCAATGAAAGCCTGCAGGCCGAAGCGCGCGAGCACGCCGGCCAGCAGTGCGGAGGCGATCGCCATCGGAATCCGGTTCATGACGCGCTCGAACCAGCCGGTGGCGCCGGCGATGGTGATCAGCACCGCGCAGACGATGAAGGCCCCGACCGCTTCGCCCATGCTGTAGCCGGCGCCCGCGACCGCAAGCACCGCGGCACCCGGCGTGCTCCACGCGATCATCACCGGCTTGCGCCACCACAGCGATGGCAGTGCCGAGGCGAGCCCCATGCCGAGGCCCAATGCCCACATCCATGAACTGATGAGTTCCGGCGTGGCACCGAACGACAGTGCAGCCTGGAACACGATGGCGACCGAACTGGTGAAGCCCACCAGCACCGCGACAAAGCCCGCGGTGAAAGCCGACAGGCTCAGATCCTTGAAAAAACGCATCGCGCGATTGTGCCCGCGCGATCCGAACCACGTTGGCGGCAAGGCACATGTCTTGCACACTCCGCGGCATGACCGAACGCTGGCCTCACCTGCTGCCTCACCACGGACGCTTCGACTACGCCCCGATCACGCAAAGACCCGACTACGTCTGGCCGAACGGCGCACGGCTGGCGCTGTACCTCGGCTTCAACCTCGAGCACTTCGCGTTCGGCGACGGGCTCGGTGCGCGCATCGGGCCGCCTTCGGCCGAACCCGATGTGCTCAACCATGGCTGGCGCGAGTACGGCAACCGGGTCGGTGCCTGGCGTTGCCTTGAGCTGTTCGACCAACTCGGGTTATCGACCGGTGCCCTGATCAACACCGCGCTCTACGACCATTGCCCCGAGCTGGTCGCGGCCTGCGCGGCGCGCGGCGACGAGTTGATCGGCCATGGCCACAGCAATGCCGAGCGGCAGTCCGAGTTCGATGAAGCCGGTGAACGCGCGCTGCTGCTTCGCTGCGCCGAACGCATCGAGGCCGCGAGCGGCGCCGCGCCCACCGGCTGGCTGTCGCCCTGGATCTCGGAAAGCCATGCGACGCCCGATCTGCTGGCCGAGACCGGCTACCGCTACACGCTCAACTGGTGCCATGACGACCAGCCGACCCGCATGCGCACGCGCAGCGGGCAACCGTTGTGGGCCGTGCCTTACCCGCAGGAGTTGAACGACATTCCGATGATCGTGGCGCGGCAGATGGACGCGAAGGATTTCTGCGTCATGGTGCGCGACAACTTCGACGAAATGCGGCAGCAGGCCGCGCGCCAGCCGCTCGTTATGGGCCTGGCGCTGCACCCGTACATCGTCGGGCAACCGTACCGCTTGCGGCATCTTCGGCCCGTGCTCGAAGCCTTTGCCGCCGCACGCGACCGCGGCGAGATCTGGTTCACCACGCCTGGCGAAATCTGCCGCCACATGGAACGTCTGGCGACCGAACGGCCCGACGCGTTCTAGATCTCGATCTTTGAGCCCAGCTCCACCACCGCATTGTTCGGCAGCCCCAGAAAGTCTGCCGCACCACTCGCGTTGTGGTGCATCTGCGCGAACAGCTTCTCGCGCCACGGTGCCATGCCGCTGCCGAGCGTCGGGATCACGACGTCGCGCGACAGGAAGTAGCTGGTCGTCATCGGCTCCAGCTGGCAGCCCCGCATGCGGGCGTTCTCGAGCGCCCGCGGCAGATCGATGTCGTTCTTGAAGCCATAGTGCACCACCACCTGCCAGCAATGGTGGCCGAGCGGCTCGATCTCGATGCGCTTGTCCATCGGGATCCAGGGCACCTCGTGGTTGCGCACGGTGACGAACATGTTCTGCTCGTGCAGTACCTTGTTGTGCTTGAGGTTGTGCAGCAATGCATTGGGCACGGTGCCGGGCTCGGCGGTCAGGAACACGGCAGTGCCGTCGACGCGCGCGGGCGGGCTCACGAACACCGCGTCGAGAAAGCTGCGCAAGTCGATCGCGTCGGCGCGCTGCACTTCGCCCATCAGGCGGCGGCCTTCCTTCCAGGTGATCATCAGGGTGAAAACCGCGCCGCCGATCAGCAGCGGGAACCAGCCGCCTTCAAACAGCTTGAGCAGGTTCGACGCGAAGAACAAGAAGTCGACCACGAAGAACACCGCGGTCGCGCCGATGCACAGCGCCAGCGGCAGCTTCCACGCGAAACGGATCACGAAGAACGTGAGCACGGTGGTGATCAGCATGTCGGTGGTCACGGCGATGCCGTAGGCCGCGGCCAGGCTGCTGGAGGAGCGGAACGTCACCACCGCCAGCACGATCGCGACGAACAAGCCCCAGTTGACGAACGGAATGTAGATCTGCCCTGCAGTGCGCACGCTGGTGTGCTCGATGTTGAGCCGCGGCAGGTAGCCCAGCTGGATCACCTGGCGCGTGACGCTGAACGCACCTGTGATCAGCGCCTGCGACGCGATCACCGTGGCGCCCGTGGCCAGAATGACCAGCGGGATCAGCGCCCATTCGGGCGCCATCATGAAGAACGGGTTCTTCACCGCTTCGGGGTTCTCCAGCAGCAGCGCGCCCTGGCCGAAATAATTGAGCGTGAGGGCCGGCATCACGACCGAGAACCATGCGATGCGGATCGGCCCCTTGCCGAAGTGGCCGAGGTCGGCGTACAGCGCTTCGGCACCGGTCACGCACAGCACGGTGGCGCCGAGCACGATGAAGCTCGTGACCGGGTTGCCCCACATGAACATGAGCGCGTAGTGCGGACTCAACGCCTTAAGGATTTCGGGGTGAGTGAGGATCTGGTGCACGCCGAGCACCGCGATCACCGCGAACCAGACCAGCGTGACCGGGCCGAAGAAGCGGCCAATGCCGGCAGTGCCGCGTTTCTGCACGACGAACAGGCAGAACAGGACCACCAGCGTGATCGGGATCACGTAATGCTTGAACTGCGGCGACACCACTTCCAGACCCTCGACCGCCGAGAGCACCGAGATGGCCGGCGTGATGACGCCGTCGCCGTAGAACAGCGAGGTGCCAAAGATGCCGACGATCAACAACACCCTGCGCAGCCGCGGCTTGTCGTGCACGGCGCGGGAGGCCAGCGCGAGCATGGCCACCAGCCCACCCTCGCCTTCGTTGTCGGCGCGCAGCACGAGCACCACGTACTTGAGCGAGACGATGACCGTGAGCGTCCAGAAGAACATCGACAGGATGCCGTAGACGTTCTCGACGGTGAACGGCACATGGCCGTGGCCGAACACCTCCTTCACCGCATAGAGCACGCTGGTGCCGATATCGCCGTAGACGACGCCGATGGCCGCGAGGATCAACGCGGCAGAGGAGTTTTTGGGGGCTGACACGAGGTCGCTGGAAGGGGCGGAGCGACGTGTCGCACGGGCACGGCGGGGCCGCCTGCGGCCGCCGCGCTCAACCCTCCGCCCTTTTTTTCCGTTTTGGTGTGGGGCCGCTATTTTGACGCCGCCGGAGGCCGCCGCAAGGGGCGCTGTGGCCCCACGGCGTCACTCGTAGACTTCGGCGTCCGGATCGGTCGCTTCGAGCTCGTAGCTGGCCGCAGCCATCGCAAGCCGGCCGACCACGCCGTACATGTAGAACCGGTTCGGCGCACTCGCGCCTGGCTTGGCGCCCGGCTGCGGTAAGTGCGCACTCTCCGAGAAGGCCAAGGGCACGAAGCTCGCACCGGGCGACACCAGGCTCTCGTCGGGACTGCGCCCGGCATGCACGCGGTAGAAGCCGCCGACCACGTAGCGATCCATCATGTAGACCACGGGTTCGGCCACGCCGTCGTGCACGCGCTCGTTGGTGAGCACGCCTTCCTGCACGATCACCGGCTGCAGATCCGCATTGGGGCTCATCATGGCGCGGGTTTTTGCGTCGAGCGCGTCGAGATCCTTCACGTCGCGGATCGTCAGCACGCCCATGCCGGCGGCGCCGTTGTCGGGCTTGACGATGACGAACGGCTTTTCGTTGATGCCGTATTCCTTGTACTTGCGCCGCACCTTGGTCAGCACCGTGTCGACATGGCTGGTCAGCACGTCCATGCCCTGGCCGGCGGCAAAGTTGACGTTGTCGGCCTTGGCATACATCGGGTTGATCAGCCAGGGGTCGATGCCCAGCAGCTTACCGAAGCGCTTGGACAGCTCCTCGTAACTGTGGAAATGGTTGCTCATGCGCCGCATCGGCCAGCCGGCATGCAGCGGCGGCAGCAGGTACTGCTCGTGCAGGTCTTCCAGGATGCCCGGAATGCCGGCCGAGAGATCGTTGTTGAGCAGGATGGTGCAGGGGTCGAAATTCTTCAGGCCCAGGCGCCGCTTGCTGCGTACCACGGGCTCCAGGCACACGGTGGCGCCGTTCGGCAGCTCGATCTTTTTCGGCGACTTGATCGCCGGATCGATCGAACCGACCCGGACGTTGAGCCCTGCCATCTGGAAGATGTGCACCAGTTGCGCGACGTTCGCGAGATAAAAAGTGTTTTTGGAGTGGTTTTCCGGAATTACGAGCAAATTGCGCGCCTCCGGGCAAATCTTCTCGATGGCCGCCTGGGCCGCCTGCACGGCCAGCGGCAGCATTTCCTGGGTCAGATTGTTCCAGCCGCGCGGGAAGAGGTTGGTGTCGACCGGGGCCAATTTGAAGCCGGCATTTCGCACGTCGACCGAGGTGTAGAACGGCGGGGTGTGCTCCATCCATTCGAGCCGGAACCAGCGCTCGATGGCCGGCATGGAGTCGAGCACGCGTTGCTCGAGCTCGTTGATCGGGCCGGTCAGGGCGGTGACGAGATGCGGAACCATGCGGCGGCCTTGTTGGACTTGTACTGGAAGCTGGAGCGGGATTGTAGGATTTGGGGCCGCTCGCCTGGATTAAAAGCTCGGCACATGAAAGCTCGCCCCCAGGTCGTCGCGCACTGCGTGTCGCGCCTCCCACCCCCTGCCGGGGGCAACACCAGCGGCCCGGCAAAGCCGGTTCCGCGGTGTTTCTGGAAAAGCCTCGCTCGGCCGTGGACTCAGGTCCTGATTTCGCCGGCGCCCAGCACGACGTATTTGAGGGAGGTGAGCCCCTCGATGCCGACCGGGCCGCGCGCATGGAACTTGTCGGTGCTGATGCCGATTTCGGCGCCCAGGCCGAATTCGAAGCCATCGGCGAAGCGCGTGCTCGCATTCACCATGACGCTGGCCGAATCAACCTCGCGCAGGAAGCGCTGGGCGTTGACATGGTCGCGCGTGACGATCGCGTCGGTGTGGTGGCTCGAATAGTGGTTGATGTGCGCGATCGCCTCGTCCACCCCCGCCACCACCTTGATGCTGATCACGGCGGCCAGGTATTCCTCCGACCAGTCCGACTCGACCGCGTCGACCGCCGGCAGCCCGGCGCCGCGCAGGATCGCGCCGGCTGCGGCGTCGCAGCGCATTTCCACGCCCTTGGCCGCGAACACCGCGCCGATCTGCGGCAGAAAAGCCGCAGCCACGCTTTGGGCCACCAACAGGCCTTCGGCCGCATTGCAGGGGCTGTACTTCTGGGTCTTGGCGTTGTCGACGATCTTGCGCGCCATGCCGAGCTCGGCGGTGTCGTCGACGTACACGTGGCAGTTGCCATCGAGGTGCTTGATCACTGGCACCTTCGCCTCGCGGCTGATGCGCTCGATCAGGCCCTTGCCGCCGCGCGGAATGATCACGTCGACGTACTCCGGCATGGCAATCAACCGCCCCACGGCTTCGCGGTCGGTGGTCTGCACCAGTTGCACCGCTTCCACCGGCAGGCCGGCTTCGGCCAGCGCGTCGGCCACCAGCAGCGCGAGTGCCTTGTTCGATTCGATCGCCTCCGAGCCGCCGCGCAGGATCGCCGCGTTGCCGCTCTTGATCGCGAGGCTGGCCGCCTCGATCGTCACGTTGGGCCGGCTTTCGAAGATCATGCCGAACACACCGATCGGCACGCGCATCTGGCCCACGCGGATGCCGCTGGGCTGTTGCTTCATGCCGATGATTTCGCCGATCACGTCGGGCATGGCGGCAAGCTGCTCGCAACCCTCGGCCACGGTGGCCAGCACTTTTGGCGTGAGCTTCAGGCGATCCACCATCGGCGCCGGCAGACCGGCTGCAGTGGCGCGCTCGATGTCGCGCGCGTTGGCTTCGCCCAGTTCCGGGCCGGCCTCGCGCAGGCGCCGTGCGAGCGCCTTCAGCGCCCTGACCTTGATGGCAGCATCCGCCCGCGCCATCTGCGCTGCGGCCGCTTTGGCCTGCAAGCCGAGGGCCTGCATGTGCTCGTTGACATTGAACGCGTTCATGCGCGCATTTTCCCACTCTCCGGTGCGGCCATGCAGGCGCGACACAGCATCAGCGCCAGCCGCTGCAGCGCCTGCCAGCCATTGGCCGGCCAGTCAGGCTGCTTCAGGCCCTTGACGATGCCATCGACCACATGCGCGGAACGCAGCAGACGCGCGAGCATGCGGTCGTCCAGGCGTGGCAGCACGCGCTCGAAGGCACGCTCCTTGTTGCCCCAGATGCGGTTCTCCCTTAGAGCCATGGGCAATGGCCGGCCGGCCGCCATCGCGTCCTTCACGCGCTTGAGGGCGCGAATGTCTTCGGCCAGCGTGTAGTGCACCAGCACCTCGGCCTCGCCCTCGGCCTGCAGACCTTCGAGCATGCGCGCCACGCGCTGCGGGTTGCCGGCCAGCACCGCCTCGCCGAGCTTGAACACGTCGTAGCGCGCGACGTTCTGCACCGCGCTTTCGACCTGCTCCCACGTCAGCTCGCCGGCCGGATGCAGCAGCGCGAGCTTCTGGATTTCCTGGTGCGCGGCGAGCAGGTTGCCCTCGACACGATCCGCAAAGAACTGCAAGGTGCGTTGGCCTTCTTCCCCGGCTCTCACGCGCTGCCCCTGCAGGCCGAGGCGCTGGGCGATCCACTGCGGCAACGCCGCGCGTTCGACCGGATCCACCTGCAGCGTGACGCCGTGCGATTCGAGCGCGGTGAACCAGGCGCCGGTGCGTGTCATCTTGTCGAGCCGGGGCAGCAGCACCAGCACGAGCGTGCTGTCGTTGCCGTCGGCCGCCTGCGCGAGCTGCTGCAGCGCGACGCTGCCGTCCTTGCCGGGCTTGCCCGAGGGAATGCGGATCTCGACGATCTGCTTGTCGGCGAACAGGCTCAGCGAGCCGCCGGCAGCGAGCACCGCGCTCCAGTCGAAATGGGCGCCGGCCACGGTGTACGAACTGCGCTCGGTGTAGCCCTGCGTGCGCGCGACGGTGCGGATGGCATCGACCGCTTCCTGCGCCAGCAGCGGCTCGTCGCCATGCACCGCGTAGAGCGGACGCAGGCCCTTTTGCAGGTGGGCGGCGAGTTGCGCTGCGGCGAGCTGCATGCGGTGGACCGCCCTAAAGCGACTTGACCGCCGCGAGCTGCCGCATGATCTGCTGGACGATGTCGCCCTGCATGTCGCGGTACAGCAGTTGCTGCTCGCCCTCTTTGGCGAGGGCGTTGGTCTCGTTGTAGGTGATGTCGCGCCGCTGCTGGATCTCGCCGGCACTGATGAGCTCCTTGCCGGCTTGCGTCCTCAGGCGGTAGCGCACGGTCAGCTGCAGTTCGAGCTCGCGCACCTGGCCAGCCGAATTGGTCGAAACCACGCGCTGGCCCCGATCCTCGCCCAGCACGTCGAACACCACCTCCGCCGTCTGCGCTTCTTCCGCCGGCACCACGACCACAGCGCTCGACGAACGCAGATTGCGCCGCAGCAGGTTGACGACGGCCGTGGTGCCGTTGACCGCGATGCTCTTGAAGGCAAAAACCGGCGCCTTGCGCAGCTCGAAGCCGCAACCGGCCAACGCCAGCGCGCCCGCAATCAACAAAGTACGGCGGTGCGTTTCGGGAAGTGCGCGAAGAGGGGGGGTATGTTTCATGCGATCACCACGTTGACAAGCCGGCCCGGCACCACGATCACGCGCTTGGGTACCGCGCCGGGCGCGAACTTGACGAAATCTTCGCTGGCCAGTGCCATCTTTTCGATCTCCTGCTTCGAGGCGCCCGAGGGCACGCGCACGGCGCCGCGCAGCTTGCCGTTGACCTGCAGCATGAGTTCGATCTCGTCCTGCTCGAGGGCCGCGGCGTCGACCTGTGGCCACGCCGCGTCGAGCAATGGACCATGGTCGGCGTCGTAGCCGAGCTGCTGCCAGAGCTGGTGCGCGATATGCGGCGTGGCGGGATAGAGGCAACGCAACAGGATGCCGAAGCCCTCACGCACGGCCGCCGCGTCGCCCACGTTGCCGGCCTGGGCCTTGAAGCCCTCGACCGCGTTGAGCAGCTTCATCGCGCCCGACACCACCGTGTTGTATTGCATGCGCTGGTAGTCGTAGTCGATCTGGCGCAGCACGGTGTGCACCTCGTGCCGCAGTGCCTTGGCGCTGGCGCCGAAAACCCGCGCGCCGCCGGCCGGCACCACCATGCTCTTCATGGCAACGCCGAAATTCCACACGCGGCGCAGGAACCGGTAGCTGCCTTCGACCGCCGCATCGTTCCATTCGAGCGTGGCCTCGGGCGGTGCGGTGAACATGGTGTAGAGCCGCGCGGTGTCGGCGCCGTACTTCTCGATCAGATCCTGAGGATCGACGCCGTTGCGCTCGGTCTTGCCCATCTTGCCGACGCCGCCGTATTCGACCGCGCTGCCGTCGGCCAGCGTGCCGCCGGCGATGCGGCCCTGCGCGTCGAGCACCGGGGTCACGTCGGCCGGCGGGAAATACTCCTTGCCGCCCTTGTCGCCGCGTCGGTAGTAGATGTGGTTGAGCACCATGCCCTGCGTCAGCAGCTTGCTGAAGGGCTCGTCGACGGTGACCAGGCCGAGGTCGCGCATCACCTTGGTCCAGAAGCGGGCGTACAGCAAATGCAGGATTGCATGCTCGATGCCGCCGATGTACTGGTCCATCGCCATCCAGTACTTCGCGCCGCCGTCGACCATCGCGTTGCTGCTCTGCGGATCGCAGTAGCGCATGAAGTACCACGACGAATCCACGAAGGTGTCCATCGTGTCGGTTTCGCGCCGCGCGGGCTTGCCGCACACCGGACAGACCACGCCGGCGTGAAAACCTTCGTGCTTGTTGAGCGGGTTGCCCGAACCGTCGGGCACGCAGTCGGTCGGCAGCACGACCGGCAAGTCCTTCTCGGGCACCGGCACGGCGCCATGTTCGTCGCAATGGATGATCGGGATCGGCGTGCCCCAGTAGCGCTGGCGGCTCACCCCCCAGTCGCGCAGGCGCCAGGTGACCTGCTTGTCGCCCAGGCCTTTGAGCTGCAGCGCATGGGCCACCGCGTTCACGGCTTCCTGGTGGCGCATGCCGCTGAACACGTCGGAATTGATGGTCACGCTGCGCCCGGACTCGTCTTTCAGGCCGTACCACTCCTGCCACTTGTGATAGTTGAAGCGCGGCGCATCGTCGACCAGCACCACCTGGATGATCTCGATGCCGTACTTGTTGGCGAACGCGAAGTCGCGCTCGTCGTGCGCTGGCACGCCCATCACCGCGCCGTCGCCGTAGGCGATCAGCACGTAGTTGCCGACCCAGACCGGGATCGGCTCGTCGGTGATCGGGTGCTGCACGAAGAGGCCCGTGGGCACGCCCTTTTTTTCCTGCGTGGCGAGCTCGGCCTCGGTGGTGCCGCCGCTCTTGCATTCTTCGATGAAGGCTGCGACCTTGGGGTTGTTCCGGGCAGCGTGCAGGGCCAGCGGATGCTCGGGCGCAACGGCGCAGAAGGTCACGCCCATGATCGTGTCGGCGCGCGTGGTGAACACGTACATGCGGCCGCCCTGGATCAGGGCGCCGCTGGCGTCCTTGATGTCGTGCGGAAACGCGAAGCGCACGCCGCTCGATTTGCCGATCCAGTTCTCCTGCATCAGCTTCACGCGCTCGGGCCAGCCCGGCAGCTTGTGCTGGGTGTGGTCGAGCAATTCTTCGGCGTAGTCGCTGATCTTGAGGTAGTAGCCGGGAATCTCGCGCCGCTCGACCGTGGCGCCGGTGCGCCAGCCCTTGCCGTCGATCACCTGCTCATTGGCCAGCACGGTCTGGTCGACCGGATCCCAGTTGACGACCTGGGTCTTGCGGTAGGCAATACCCTTCTCGAGCATCTTCAGGAACAGCCACTGGTTCCACTTGTAGTAGGCGGGGTCGCAGGTGGCGATCTCGCGGCTCCAGTCGATCGCCAGGCCCATTGCCTGCAGCTGGCCCTTCATGGTGGCGATGTTCTCGTACGTCCACTTCGCCGGCGGCACGCCGTTCTTGAGCGCCGCGTTTTCGGCCGGCAGGCCGAAGGCGTCCCAGCCCATCGGCATCAGCACGTTGTAGCCGCTCATGCGCAGGTAGCGCGTGAGCATGTCGTTGATGGTGTAGTTGCGCACATGGCCCATGTGCAGCCGGCCGCTGGGGTAGGGCAGCATCGAGCAGGCGTAGTACTTCTTCCTGCCCGCGTCTTCGGTCACGCGATAGGCGTCTGCGGCACGCCAGTCGGCCTGGGCGGCCGACTCGACGTCGCTGGGGGTGTAGCTGGGGTTCATGGCGTTCGCAAAGGCCCGCGCCGGGTGGGCGGGGAGGGAGATTATCGCGGCTGGACGCGCTCCATCGGGTCAGGTCTGGTTTTCGCGTGCCATCATGGGAGCTTCCCTCCCCCTGATTGCGGACGTTTCTGCCGAGCCTGCCCATGTCAACGCTGCCCGACTCCGAAATCCAGGCGCTGATGCGCGCCGAACATGGTGACCCCTTTGCCGTGCTGGGGCCGCACAAGACCGCGGACGGCCTCGAGGTGCGGGCGTTGCTGCCGGGCGCACAGGCCGTGGCGGTAATGCATGGGGGCTCGGGCTGGCCGCTGGCCATCCTGGAGCGCGTGCCGGGCACCGACCTGTTCGCCGGCCTGGTGCCCGAGAAGCCGGCGCGCCTGGGCTACCGGCTGCGCGTCGACTGGGAGCATCACAGTTCCGAGATCGACGACCCCTACCGCTTCCCGCCCGTGCTCGGCGAGATGGACGTCTGGCTGCTGGCCGAGGGCACCCACCTGCGGCCCTTCGAGCAGCTCGGCGCGCACCTGCGCGAGATCGACCACGTGCGGGGCGTGGCCTTCGCGGTCTGGGCGCCGAACGCGCGGCGCGTGTCGGTGGTCGGCAACTTCAACAACTGGGACGGCCGGCGCCACATGATGCGGCTGCGGCGCGAGTGCGGCGTGTGGGAGATCTTTGCCCCGCACCTGGCGCCGGGCGACCTCTACCAGTTCGAGATCCTCTCGGCCGACGGCGAGGTGCTGCGCAAGTCCGACCCGTTCGGCTTCTCGGCGCAGCTGCGGCCCGACACGGCGAGCGTGGTGCAGCCGCTACCGGCCATGGCATCCGTGCCGCCGGACAGGGCGGCGGCCAACAGCCGCCACGCCCCGCTCAGCATCTACGAGGTGCATCTGGGCTCCTGGCGCCGCAAGAACCACGGGCACGACTGGCTCGACTACCGCGAGCTGGCGGACACGCTGGTGCCGTATGCGCGCGACATGGGCTTCACCCACATCGAGCTGCTGCCGGTGAGCGAGCACCCGTTCGACGGCTCCTGGGGCTACCAGCCGGTGGGCATGTATGCGCCGACCTCGCGCTTCGGCACGCCAGGGGACTTTCGCCACTTCGTGGAAACCGCGCATGCGGCCGGGCTCGGCGTGATCCTCGACTGGGTGCCAGCCCACTTTCCGACCGACGCGCACGGGCTCGGCCGATTCGACGGCACCGCGCTGTACGAGTACGCCGACCCGCGCGAGGGCTTCCACAACGACTGGCAGACGCTGATCTTCAACTACGCCCGGGTCGAGGTGCGCAACTACCTGGTGGGGAATGCGCTCTACTGGCTGGAGCGCTATGGCATCGACGGCCTGCGCGTGGACGCCGTCGCCTCGATGCTCTATCGCGACTACAGCCGCGAACCCGGTGAATGGGTGCCCAACGCGCAAGGCGGGCGCGAGAACCTTGAAGCGATCGACTTCCTGCGCAGCATGAACCGCGTGGTCGGTGTCGAGCGGCCCGGCGCGATGACGATCGCCGAAGAGTCGACCAGCTTCCCCGGCGTGACGAGGCCTCCCGAGGACGGCGGCCTCGGGTTCCATTACAAATGGAACATGGGCTGGATGAACGACACGCTGGCCTACGCCGGCATCGACCCCCTGCACCGCAAGCACCATCACCAGAAGATCACCTTTGGCCTGATGTACGCGCACAGCGAGAACTTCGTGCTTCCGTTCTCGCACGACGAGGTGGTACACGGCAAGGGCTCGATGATCGGCCGCATGCCCGGCGACGAGTGGCAGAAGTTCGCCGGCCTGCGCAACCTGTATGGCTACATGTGGGCCTACCCCGGCAAGAAGCTGCTGTTCATGGGCGGCGAGTTCGCCCAGGTCGCCGAATGGAATGCCGACCGCAGCCTCGACTGGCACCTGCTGGCTCACGCGCCGCACCAGGGCATGCGCCGCCTGGTGCGCGACCTCAACAATGTGTACCGCCATTTTCCGGCGCTGCACGAGCTCGACTGCGAAGGCGCGGGCTTCGAGTGGATCGTGCACGACGACGTGAACCAGTCGGTGTTCGCCTTCATCCGCCGGGCCCGCGACGGGTCGTTCGTGGTCGCGGCGTGCAACTTCACGCCGATGGTGCGGCACGGCTACCGGCTCGGCGTACCGGTCGCAGGGGCCTATCGGGAGATCATCAACACCGACAACGACGTCTATGGCGGCAGCGGTGTCGGCAACGGCGTGGTCGCGACCGAAGGCATCGCCCACCACGGGCAGCCGCAATCGGTGGTCATCAACGTGCCGCCGCTGGGCACCGTGATGTGGGTGCTGGCCTGAAGGAACCCATGTCCCTCAGACCCGGCTGGCCCAGCCCCCTGGGCGCCACCCCCGGCCCCGACGGCACCAATTTCGCGCTGGCTGCACCGAACGCCACCGCGGTCGAGCTGTGCCTGTTCGACAGCACCGGCCAAAACGAGCAACAGCGCCTGAAACTGCCCGCCTGCACCGACGGCGTCTGGCACGGCCAGTTGCCGAACGGGCGGCCCGGCCTGGTGTACGGCTTTCGCGTGCACGGCCCCTGGGCGCCGCACGACGGCCATCGGTACAACCCGGCCAAGCTGGTGCTCGACCCCTATGCGCGCGAGATCGTCGGGCGCTACGACGGCAGCGACATCTTCCAGGGTCAGGACCCGAAGCAGCCCGACCGACCCGACCGGCGCGACAACGGCGCGGTGGCGCTCAAGGCCCGCGTCGCCGCACCGCTGCCGCCCATGGCGCCTTCGCGCACACGCATCGCCCCTCGCGATCGCGTGCTCTACGAGCTGCATGTGCGCGGCCAGACCCGGCTGCATCCCGCGGTGCCGCCCGAACTGCGAGGCAGCTTCGCCGGCCTCGCCGAACCGGCCGTGCTCGACCACCTGCAGAGCCTCGGCGTCACCACGCTGAGCCTGCTGCCGGTGCAGCACCGCGCCGACGAAGAGCGGCTGCTGAAGATGGGCCTGTCCAACTACTGGGGCTACACCACCATCGGCTGGTTCGCGCCCGAGGCGCGCTACTGGAGTGGCCGAGCCGGTACCACGCCCGCCGGCGAATTCCGCGCGATGGCCGATGCGATCCACGCACGCGGCATGGAACTCGTGATCGACGTGGTCTACAACCACAGCGCCGAAACCGACGAACTCGGCCCCACGCTCTCGATGCGCGGCATCGACAACACGCTGTACTACCACCTGCGCCCCGACGACCGCGCCCTGTATGAGAACTGGACCGGCTGCGGCAACTGCCTCGACTTCAGCCAGCCGCGCGTGGTGCAGCTTGCGATGGACAGCCTGCGCCACTGGGTCACCGCGCTCGGCGTCGACGGCTTCCGCTTCGACCTGGCGACCGTGCTGGCGCGCCGGCAGGGTGGCGCGTTCGACCCGCGCGCGCCGTTTTTCGCGGCGGCAGCGCAAGACCCGGTGCTGGCCAACGCGCTCTGGATCGCCGAGCCCTGGGACATCGGCATGGGCGGCTACCGGGTCGGCGAATTTCCGCCGGGCTGGCTCGAATGGAACGACCGTTACCGCGACACGCTGCGCGCGTTCTGGCTGCAGCATGACGGCGTCAACCGCGGCGAGTTCGCGCGGCGCTTCACCGCCTCGAGCGACCGCTTTCAGCACGATGGCCGGGCGCCGACCGCGAGCGTCAATTTCATCACCGCCCACGACGGCTTCACCCTGCGCGACCTGGTTTCGTACAACGACAAGCACAACGAGGCCAACGGCGAGCACAACCGGGACGGCACCAGCCGGAATTTCAGCCGCAACTGCGGCGCGGAGGGCGAGACCGGCGACGCCGGCGTGCTGGCCGAGCGCGGCCGGCTGCAACGTGCGCTGCTGGCCACGCTGCTGCTCTCGCAGGGCACGCCCATGCTGCTGGCGGGCAACGAGATCGGCCAGACCCAGCAGGGTAACAACAACGCCTACTGCCAGGACGGCCCGCTGACCTGGCTCGACTGGCCGCAGGCCGATGGCAGCCTCACCGAGTTCGTGCGGCGCGTGCTGGCGCTGCGGCGCGAGGCCGAACCCCTGCGCAGCGGGCACTGGTGGCCGGCGACGCCGGCCATGGGCGATCCGGTGCTGCGCTGGCGCACGCCCGAAGGCCGCGACCTGGGCCCCGACGACTGGCAGCGCGGCGACAGCCGGGCGCTCGCGATCCTGTTCGAAGCCCCCGCGCCGGCGCCGGGCTGGCTGGTGCTGGTCAACGCCCAGCCCGAGCCGGTGCGCTTCGCGCTGCCGCCGGGCGGATGGACGCGCCGGCTCGCGAGCGACAGCGCCGATGCGTCGCCCTTCCCTCTGGGCGACGAGGCGACCGTGCCGCCGTCGAGCCTGTGGGTCGCAAGAACGTAGCAGCCAACGGGCACGGCCAGTGCTACGCTGATCAACCATTTCAAAAAAACCACTGACCGGGAGACAACCCCATGAACCCACCGACCCCGCAACCCGCGCTGCAGGCGCATCAACTGGTTCGCCGCACCATCGCGCTGGTGCTGGCCGGCGGCCGCGGCTCGCGCCTGAAGCAGCTGACCGACCGCCGCGCCAAGCCGGCCGTGTACTTCGGCGGCAAGTTCCGCATCATCGACTTCGCGCTTTCGAACTGCCTCAACTCGGGCATCCGGCGCATGGCGGTGGTCACGCAGTACAAGTCGCACTCCCTGATGCGGCATCTGCAGCGCGGCTGGAGCTTTCTGCGCGCCGAACTCAACGAGATGGTCGACGTGCTGCCCGCGCAACAGCGCGTCGGCGACGAGCACTGGTACCGCGGCACCGCCGATGCGGTTTACCAGAACCTCGACATCATCCAGACCCGCTCGACCCCGCACGACTACGTGGTGGTGCTGGCCGGCGACCACATCTACAAGATGGACTACTCGATCATGGTCAAGGACCATGCCGAGCGCGGCCTCGGCTGCACGGTGGGCTGCATCGAGGTTCCGCGCATGGAAGCCACGGCCTTCGGCGTGATGGATGTCGATGCCGACCGCCGTGTCACCGCATTTCTCGAAAAACCGGCCGATCCGCCTTCGATGCCGGGCAAGCCCGACGTGGCGCTGGCCAGCATGGGCATCTACGTGTTCGATTCCGAATACCTCTACCAACTGCTCGAGGAAGACAGCCAGAACCCCGACTCCGACCACGACTTCGGCAAGGACATCATTCCCCGGGCCGTGGCCGCGGGCCGTGCGCTGGCGCATCCGTTCGGCATGTCCTGCGTCACGCGAGCCTCGCGCGGCGGCGACAGCCCGATCTACTGGCGCGACGTGGGCACGATTGATGCGTTCTGGGCGGCCAACCTCGACCTGGCCTCCATCACCCCCGAGCTCGACATCTATGACACCGACTGGCCCATTTGGACCTACCAACGGCAACTGCCGCCGGCCAAGTTCGTGTTCGGCCGCGACGGCAAGCCCGGCATCACCTACAACACCATCGTCTCGGGCGGCTGCATCGTGTCCGGTTCCAGCGTGAGCGATTCGGTGCTGTTCTCGGGCGTGCGCGTGCACTCGTTCTGCCAGATCACGCAGGCCGTGCTGCTGCCCGACGTCGAAGTCGGCCGCGGTTGCCGGCTGCACAAGGTGGTGGTCGACCGTGGCTGCGTGCTGCCCGACGAAACCGTGATCGGCGAAGACGCCGCCGCCGATGCGGCCCGCTTCGAGCGTACCGAGGGCGGCGTGGTGCTGGTGACGCGCGACATGCTGAAACGGCTCGCCGCCTGAGTTGCTGTACCTGATGCGAATTCTCCAGGTCAGCGCCGAAATCTTTCCCCTCCTCAAAACCGGCGGCCTCGCCGACATCGCCGGCGCGCTGCCGCAGGCGCTGGCCGCCGGCGGGCAGGACGTGCGCGTGCTGCTGCCCGGCTTTCCGCAGATCGTCGCGGGCGTGGCGGGCCTGGCGCCCGTGGCCGAACTGCGCGCGCCCTGGGGCGAAAGCGCCCGCCTTCTGAAGGGCGGTATCACAGCAGCCGGCGCGGCCGATGTGCCGGCCTACGTGATCGACGCACCGGCGCTGTATGACCGCCCCGGCAACCCCTACGAAGACGCCAACCGCCAGCCCTACGGCGACAACCACAAGCGCTTTGCCCTGCTGGGCTGGGCCGCTGCCCGGCTGGCGCAGGGGCTCGACCCCGACTGGCAGCCCGAACTCGTGCACGCGCACGACTGGCATGCGGGGCTCGCGCCGGCCTACCTGGCCTTTGCCGACTGGCGCGGCCGGCCACGCGTTCGCAGCGTGTTCACCATCCACAACCTGGCCTACCAGGGCCTGTTCGCGCCCTGGAACTTCACCGAACTCGGGCTGCCGGGCGAAGCCTTCCAGCTCAATGGGCTCGAATTCCACGGCCAGGTCTCGTTCATGAAGGCCGGCCTCTATTTCTCCGACCGGCTCAGCACCGTGAGCCCGACCTATGCCCGCGAAATCCAGACGCCGGAACAGGGCTTCGGCCTCGACGGCCTGCTGCGGGGGCGCAGCGGCGTGCTGACCGGCATCCTCAACGCGGTCGACGACACGGTCTGGAACCCGGCCAGCGACCCGCTGCTCGCGGCCGGCTACGACGTCCGACGCCCCGGCGGCAAGGCCAGTTGCAAGGCCGCGTTGCAGCAGGCGCTGGGGCTGGCCGTGGCGCCCGACGCGCCGGTGTTCACCATCGTGAGCCGGCTCACCGAACAGAAAGGCCTGCCGCTGGTGCTGGACGGACTCGACACGCTGGTGGCCCAGGGCGGCCAGCTCGCGCTGCTCGGCAGCGGCGACGGCTGGATGGAAGACGCGTTCCGCCGGCGCTCTGCCGCCGCACCGGACTCGGTCAGCGTCACCATCGGCTACAACGAGCCGCTCGCGCACCAGCTTTTTGCGGGCAGCGACGTGACGCTGGTGCCCTCGCTGTTCGAGCCTTGTGGGCTGACCCAGATGTACGGGCTGCGCTACGGCAGCCTGCCGCTGGTGCATCGCGTCGGCGGCCTGGCCGACACGGTGGTCGACTGCACGCTCGAGGACATGGCCGACGGCGTTGCCACCGGTTTCACTTTTGACGAATTCAGCGACGCCGGTTACCGCCGGGCGCTGCGCCGCGCCTTTGCGCTCCATGGCCGGCCGGCCGACTGGCGCCGCGTGCGCGCCACCGCCATGCGCCGTCCGGCCGATTGGGGCACGGCGGCGGCGGCCTACATCGAGATGTACCAGCAGGCCTTGCGCTGAAACGCGCCGGCCCCGCTCTTGCTTTCTTGTTTAATCGAAATTGATCCGACTTGGAACTCATCGCATGACGATCGAAGAATTTGCCTATGACCACCCCGACCGCGACGTTGCGGCCTTCAAACGCGCGGTTGCCAACAAGCTGATCTACACGGTCGGCAAGGATCCGGTCGCCGCCAGCCAGGACGACTGGCTGCACGCCACCGCGGCGGCCGTGCGCGACCAACTGGTGGAGCGCTGGATGACCACCACGCGCGCCAACTACAAGCAGGATCTGAAGCGCGTCTACTACCTCTCGATGGAGTTCCTGATCGGGCGCACCTTCACCAATGCCCTGCTCGCTCTCGAGCTGCAGGACACGGTGAAGCAGGCGCTGGCCGACTTCGGCGTCGACATCCAGGCCCTGACCGAGCGCGAGCCCGACGCGGCGCTCGGCAACGGCGGCCTGGGCCGGCTGGCGGCCTGCTTTCTCGATTCGATGGCCACGCTCGGCCTGCCGGGCATGGGCTACGGCATCCGCTACGAATACGGCATGTTCCGCCAGCGCATCGTCGACGGCCAGCAGGTCGAGACGCCCGACTACTGGCTCACGCGCGGCAACCCGTGGGAGTTCCAGCGGCCCGAGGTGAACTTCCGGGTGCGCTTCGGCGGCCATGTGCAGAAACGCGAAGGGAAGGGCGAGCCCTATGGCGCCGCCCACTGGGTCGACACGCACGATGTGCTGGCAGTCGCCTACGACACCATCATTCCGGGCTACGGCACCGAGGCCACCAACACGCTGCGCCTCTGGTCGGCGCGCGCCACCGAAGAGATCGACCTGTCGGCCTTCAACCGTGGCAACTACATGGCGGCGGTCGAGAGCAAGAACCACTCCGAAAACGTCTCGCGCGTGCTCTATCCCGATGACTCCACGCCCTCGGGGCGCGAGTTGCGGCTGCACCAGGAGTACTTCTTCTGCAGCGCCAGCATGCAGGATCTGCTGCGCCGCTACCTGCGCACCCACACCAACTTCGACAACCTGCCCGACAAGGTCAGCATCCACCTGAACGACACGCACCCGGTGCTGGCGGTGCCCGAGCTGATGCGCCTGCTGCTCGACGAGCACAACGTGCCGTGGGATACGGCCTGGGCCCACACGCAGAAGGTGTTCAGCTACACCAACCACACGCTGATGCACGAAGCGCTGGAGACCTGGCCGGTCGAGATGATGGGCCGCATCCTGCCGCGCCATCTGCAGATCATCTACGACCTGAACTCGCGCTTTCTTGGCACCGTGGCGCAAAAGCTGGGCTCCGACCCCGAACTGATGCGCCGGCTCTCGCTGGTCGACGAATCCGGCGAGCGGCGCGTGCGCATGGCGTATGTGGCCGTGCTCGCGAGCCACTCGATCAACGGTGTGTCGGGCCTGCACTCCGAGCTGATGAAGCAGTCGATCTTTGCCGACTTCAACAGGATCTTCCCCGAGCGCTTCAACAACAAGACCAACGGCGTGACGCCGCGGCGCTGGCTGGCGCAAGCCAATCCACCGCTCGCCAGCTTGCTCGACGCGCGCATCGGCCGCGGCTGGCGGCGCGATCTGAACCAGTTGCAGGCACTCAAGCCGATGGCCGAGCAGCCTCCGTTCGCCCGCGCGTTCCGCCACGCCAAGCGCGAGAACAAGCTGCGCCTGGCCAACTGGGTCGAGCAGCACATGGGCGTCGTGCTCGACACCGACGCCATGTTCGACGTGCAGGTCAAGCGCATCCACGAGTACAAGCGCCAGTTGCTCAACGTGTTGCACGTCGTCACGCGCTACCACCGCATCCTCGACGAACCCAATGCGCCGCACGTGCCCCGCGTGGTGGTGTTCGCCGGCAAGGCGGCCTCGGCCTACGTGATGGCCAAGCTGGTGATCCGCCTGATCAACGACGTGGCCGCGGTCATCAACAACGACGAGCGCATCGGCAAGCTGCTGAAGGTGGTGTTCCTGCCGAACTACAGCGTGAGCCTGGCCGAGATCATCATGCCGGCCGCGGATCTGAGCGAGCAGATCTCCACCGCCGGCACCGAGGCATCCGGCACCGGCAACATGAAGTTCGCCCTCAACGGCGCGCTCACCATCGGTACGCTGGACGGCGCCAATGTCGAGATGCTGCAGAACGTCGGCGACGAGAACATCTTCATCTTCGGCAACACCACGCCCGAAGTGGCGGAGCTGCGCGCCAACGGCTATCAGCCGCGCGACTACTACGACAAAGACCTGGAACTGCGGCGCGTGCTCGACGCGATTCGCGACGGCGAGTTCTCCCACGGCGAGGCGGCCCGCTACCAGCCGATCTTCGACACGCTGGTGAACTGGGGCGATCACTATCTGCTGCTGGCCGACTACGCGAGCTACATCGAGACGCAGGAAAAGGTCGATGCGCTGTACCGCGACGCGGACGCGTGGACGCGCAAGGCGATCCTCAATGTGGCGGGGATGGGCGCGTTTTCGTCGGATCGGACCATTGCCGAATATGCCCATGAGATCTGGCATACGAAACCGGTGAAGCTGGGCTGAGGTTCGGGCTCGGGCTCGGGCTCGGGCTCGGGCTCGGGCTCGGGCTCGGGCTTGGGCTTGGGCTTGGGCTCGGGCTCGGGCTTGGGCTCGGGCTTGGGCTCGGGCTCGGGCTTGGGCTCGGGCTCGGGCTTGGGCTCAGACAGGGGCGGCAGGGCGGGCCGACGGCGGCGGGTGGCCCCTTCCGCGAATGTCCCCCGGCCTGCGGCCTCCTCCTTTATTTCGCTGCAGGGGCCACCCACCACCATCGGCCTGGGCACGCTCGTGGTGTTCAGCGCGAAACAGTCACGCCGCGTCCAGGATCAGGGCGGTGGGGCATGCTGCGCAGCGAAATAAAGGAGGAGGCCGCAGGCCGGGGGACATTCGCGGAGCAGCGTGCCCCGCCGCCCTGATCCACGCGCAGCGGTCAACCCGACGGACTGCGAAAGAACCGATGACCGGCTCACAAACCGACAACTGCTAACGCGCCGGCGGCTCGGTCACGAAACCGATGCGGCTCAGCCCCGCCTTGTTGGCAATGCCCATGAGTTCCACGACACGGCCGTAAGGCACGGTCTGATCGGCGCGCAACTGCACTTCGGTCTCGCGGCTGTCGGTGGCGGCCTGCTTCAGCCGCTCGGCCAGTTGCGCGTTGTCGACCGGCTGGTCGTTGAGGTAGACGATGCCCTTGGCATCCACCGCCAGGCTCACGAAGCGCGGCACCTCGTTCGGCTGGCCCGCATCGGTCTGCGGCAGGTCGAGCCGGATCGAGCTGGCCAGCAACGGTGCAGTGATGATGAAGATCACCAGCAACACCAGCATCACGTCCACCAGCGGCGTCACGTTGATGTCCGACAGCGGGCGCTGGCCGCCCGCGCCGGTGGCCCGGCCTCCGCTGGAGCCGCTGCTGCCGAGGGCGCTGCGACCGAAGGCCATGTCAGGTTTGCACGGGCATCGGCCGGGCTGGCGGCAACGGCGCCGCCGCTGCAGGCTCGCCGAACACGCCCAGCAGGTCGTGCGCGAAGCCTTCGAGTTCGGCCTCGATGCGGCCGATCACTCGGCCGAACCAGTTGTAGGCCAGCACCGCGGGAATCGCAACCGCGAGGCCGGCGGCGGTCATCACCAGCGCCTCGCCGACCGGGCCGGCCACCTTGTCGATGGTGAAGGCGCCGGCCTGGGCGATGCCGGTGAGTGCGCGATAGATGCCCCAGACGGTGCCGAGCAAGCCGACAAAAGGCGCCGTGGCACCGACTGTCGCCAGCAGGATCTGGCCGGCCGAGACGCGGCGCAATGCACCATGCAACGCCTCGCGCAACGCGCGTGTCAGGCGCTGGCTGCGATCGCCCGCGCCGCCGAGGGTGGCATTGCCACGGTCCGGCGCCACGTTCTTGAGCGCACCCACCGCCGGCAGGACGAGCGCGGCACGGTCAAACGCCTTGAGCCTTTGTTCGGCCTCGGCCAGCGTCGGCGACTGCCAGAACGCCGCGATGCTGCGCAACACGTTGCGCGTGCCGCCGCGCAGGAGCCAGGCTTTCCAGAGAATGACGACCCAGCTGCCGATCGACATCGCGAGCAGCAGCGCCGCGACGCTTCGGCTGACCGAGTCGCCTTGCGTCAGCAGTTCGAGGACGCTCATCGCAAGCCGGGGTCAGCGCAGTCCGAGCACGTCGAACATGTCGAACAGGCCCGACTTCTGGCCGGCCAGGAAGCGCGCGGCCCGCAGGCTGCCCTGCGCATAGGTCACGCGGCTCGACGACTTGTGGGTGATCTCGATACGCTCGCCGATGCCGGCGAACAACACCGTGTGGTCGCCCACGATGTCGCCGCCGCGGATGGCGGCAAAGCCGATAGTGGAGGGATCGCGCTCGCCCGTGATGCCTTCGCGGGCGTAGACGGCGCAGTCCTTCAGGTCGCGGCCCAGCGCGTCGGCGATCACCTCGCCCATCTTGAGCGCAGTGCCCGAAGGGGCGTCGACCTTATGCCGATGGTGCGCCTCGATGATCTCGATGTCGTAGCCGGTCGAGAGCGCCTTGGCCGCCATCTCGAGCAGCTTGAAGGTCACATTGACGCCCACGCTCATGTTGGGCGCCATCATGATCGCGATGTCTTTGGCGATGCCGGCGATCTCGGCTTTCTGCGCGTCGCTGAAGCCGGTGGTGCCGATCACGGCCTGCACGCCGAGTTCGCGGCACACCGCAAGATGCGCCAGCGTGCCTTCGGGCCGCGTGAAGTCGATCAGCACCTGGGCGTTCTTCAGGCCTTCGCGCAGATCGGCGGTGATCGGCACGCCTGTGCTGGATCCGAGAAAGGCGCCGGCGTCGGTGCCGAGGGCCGGACTGCCGGCCACATCAAGCGCGCCCGCCAATTCGCCGTCGTCGGCGGCACGCACGGCTTCGATCAGCATGCGGCCCATGCGGCCGGACGCGCCAGCGATCGCGATGCGACGCATGTCAGCGTGCCGTCGATTCGAGTGGCGGGTAGCTCGGCGGCAGCGGCGCGAGCTGGGCGGCCGAACTGTCGGCCTTGGCAGGCTCGACGGGTTTGATCTTTTTCAGTTGCTCTTCGGAAACCTGCAACTCCGGCACCTTGCCGCTCTTCCTGCGCGTATCGAGTTGCGCGACGAATTCTTCTTCGCTCGGCATCGGGTCGCCCTCGAAGCGCTCCAGCAGCTCGCCGTTGAAGTACAGCGTCAGGTGGCGCTGCTGCGGCTCGACGCCCTGGCGCCGGATCGTGAACACGTAGTCCCAGCGATTCGAATGAAACACGTCGGTCAGCAGCGAGGTACCGAGGATCTCGCGCACCTGCTGGCGCGACATGCCGGGCTTGAGTGCGTCGACCTGCTGCTTGGACACGAAATTACCCTGCACCACTTCCACCTTGTAGGGCGTGACGGAGGCGAGCGCACCGCGGGTGCTGTCGGTGAAGCTGCTGCAGGCGCCCAGGCACAGGCACACCGCCAGCGCGGCAGCCAGCGAGCCGGATCGGCGTTGGGGAATCACAGGCATGGGGAGAAAGAGGGTAGCGATATGATCGACCCATTGTAGCGGCTGGCCCTCGGTGAACCTGACCCGCGCGGCCGGCGGAGGAACCACCATGGCCAACATCGAAGAACTCAAGAACACCGGCCTGAAGGCCACCTTGCCGCGCCTGAAGATCCTGGAGATCTTCCAGACCGGCGGCCTGCGGCACATGACGGCCGAAGACGTGTTCCGCGTGCTGCTGAACGAGCATTCGGACATCGGGCTGGCCACGGTCTACCGGGTGCTGACGCAGTTCGAGCAGGCCGGCATTCTGGAGCGCAGCCACTTCGAAAGCGGCAAGGCGGTCTACGAGCTCAACGAAGGAAAGCACCACGACCACCTGATCTGCACCTCGTGCGGCAAGGTCGAGGAGTTCTACGACGCCGAGATCGAGCGGCGCCAGCAGATGATCGCCAAGGACAAGGGCTGGATCCTGCAGGATCACGCGATGTCGCTCTACGGGCTCTGCGGCGACTGCTCAAGCCGCCGCTGATCAGTCAGTCTTCGCGGTTGCTTTCCATGGCCTTGTGGTGGCGGGCCACGAAGTCGGCATAGGTGTCGATGCCGCGCAACTGCAGGATCGAGTTGCGCACCGCCGCCTCCACCAGCACCGCGATGTTGCGGCCGGCCACCACCTGGATGATGACCTTGCGCACCGGGATGCCGAGCACGTCCTGCGTCAGCGGCTCGGACGGCATGCGCTCGTAGTCGCGCTCGAAGCTGTCGCGCCGCACCAGGTGCACGATGAGCTTGAGGCGCATCTTCCGGCGCACCGCCGTCTCGCCGAAGATCGCGCGTATGTCGAGCAGGCCGATGCCGCGCACTTCCAGCAGGTTCTGCAGCAGATCGGGGCAGCGGCCCTCGATGGTGTTCTGGTTGATGCGGAACAGGTCGACCGCATCGTCCGCCACCAGGCCATTGCCGCGCGAGATGAGTTCGAGGCCCAGTTCGCTCTTGCCGAGCCCCGACTCGCCCGTGATCATCACGCCCATGCCCAGGATGTCCATGAATACCCCGTGCATCGAGGTGCGCTCGGCAAAGTGCTTGGACAGGTAGGCGCGCAGCAGGTCGATCACATGGGCCGACGACTCGCGCGTGGCAAACAGCGGCAGCTGGGCGCGCTCGCAGATGACGAGCAGTTCGTCAGGTGCCGCCTGGCCATCGGCCAGCACCAGCATCGGCGGCTCGAGCGTGACGATGCGGGCGATGCGCCGTGCGCAGTCTTCGGGCGTGCCGCGCGTCAGGTAGGCGACTTCTCGCGCGCCGAGGATCTGAACGCGGTAGGGGTGGATGTAGTTGAGATACCCGACCAGGTCGGCGGCCGACTGGGCCCGGCTGATCACGTCAGGCTCGAACTGGCGCTCCGAAGCGCCGAGGCCGGCCAGCCACTCCCATCGCAGCGACCCGCGAAACTCCTCGAACATCGCGTCCGCACTGATGACCGTCGGCTTCATCTCTTGCCCTTGGAAACAAAACCTGCGTTATGCCAGAAACATCGCGGAACCGGCTCCGCCGGGCCGCTGGTGTTGCCCCCGGCAGGGGGTTGGCGCAGCGACACGAAGTGCGCGCAGCCTGGGGGCGAGCAACAAGTTCAGGCGACCTGGGCCGACTGCCAGCCGGCAATTAGGGCGTGCAGGGCGCTGGCGTCGTTGCTCGACTTGATCTGCTCGCGCAGGCCGGCGTCGCTCAGCAGTTCGGCAATCTCGGAAAGGATTTCGAGGTGTTTCTGGGTGGCCGCTTCGGGCACCAGCAGAAAAATCAGCAACACCACCGGCTGCTCGTCGGGCGCATCGAAGCCGATCGGGTCGGCCAGCTGGAACACGGCCGCCATCGGCGCCTTGAGGCCCTTGATGCGCCCGTGCGGTATCGCGACACCGTGGCCCAACCCGGTCGAGCCGAGCCGCTCGCGCGCAAACAGGCTGTCGGTGATCAAGGCGCGGCCGAGGCCGTGAAGGTTTTCGAACAGCAAGCCGGCTTCCTCGAAAGCACGCTTCTTGCTAGTAGCGTCGACGCTCACGAGGACTTGAGCGGGCGGCAGGATGGACGCGAGGCGATTCATGTTGGGTGCTGGGCGGGGCGATTATGCACCCGCCGGGCAAAAAGCAAAGAGCCGCCCGAAGGCGGCCCGCAAGAGTATTTGCCCTGAGCCTGCTTTACATCACACGCTTGGGCGCTTCGTGATGGTGGTCTTGCAGGCGATCCTTGTGGCGCACCACCTGGCGATCCAGCTTGTCGACCAGTTCGTCGACCGCGGCATACAGATCAGCATGGCTTGACTCGGCGAACATGTCATTGCCCTTGACATGAATGTTGCACTCGGCCCGTTGCCGCCGCTCCTTCTCCTTCTGCTTCTCGACCGTGAGAATCACCTTCACATCGACCACCTGGTCGAAATGCCGCGTGATCCGGTCGAGCTTGCTTGTGACGTAGCTGCGCAGTGCGGGAGTGACGTCGAGATGATGACCGCTGATCGTCAAATTCATGAATGACCTCCTGGAATTGACGGTTGGTGAAATGACCCGGCTTCGGAATGAAGCCGGGTCGGCGAAAACTGCTGGAGAGAGGGGAAAGAGCGTGTGACGGAGCGCAAGATGGGGGTTCGATTCACTATGCCCCCGGTGTCATCGAATTGCAATCCCCGGGTTGCCTCCGAGATGTAACGCCCCGCGCCAGAGGCACAGCCTGGGGGCAAGCAACTATCGCCAGGCGGCCCGAAGGCGATTGCGAAGATCAATCGCAGCGGCCGGCGGCGGCACGAAAGCCGGCCGCTCGGGCGGCGGCGGCCAGGTGACATGTTCGAAGCGCGCCGCATCGGCCGCGTCGATGAAACGGGTCCGGCCGGCGTACACATGCCGATCGCCGCGCGCTGCCTGCTGGGTCACGTAGAAGCGCTGCGGCACGATCAGGTGCAGGTGGTCGCGGGCGCGCGTCATCGCCACGTAGAGCAGGCGCCGCTCTTCTTCGAGCTCGGCGGCACCCTGCGCCACGTCAGCCGGCAGGCAGCCGTCGACCACATTCAGCACATGCACCGAGCGCCATTCCTGGCCCTTGGCCGAATGGATGGTCGAGAGGATCAGGTAGTCCTCGTCGAGCAACGGCGGCCCTGCGCGGTCGCTGGTGGCCGAGGGCGGATCGAGCGTGAGTTCGGTCAGGAAGGTCTCTCGCGAGGCGTAGCCCGCTGCCAGCCGGGCCAGTTGCTCAAGATCGCCGCGGCGCAGGCCGGCATCGTCGTGCAGCCGCTCCAGATGCGGCAAATACCATTTCAGCGCCAGCTCGATGTCGGCCGGCCAGGGCAGCACAGGCGTGCGCAGTTCGCTGTAGATGCCGGCAAAACGCTGCCATTCGACCATTGCCGCGCCCGGCGGCACGAAATCACGCACCACCGCTGCCGGGTCGGCGGCCGCGTCCATCGCGTCGAGCAAGCGTGACGAGGTGGCCGGACCGATGCCGGGAATCAGTTGCGTGACGCGAAAGCCCGCCATGCGGCCGCGCGGGTTCTGGACGAAGCGCAGCACCGCGAGCAGATCCTTCACATGGGCCGCTTCGAGGAACTTGAGCCCGCCGTACTTGACGAACGGGATGTTGCGCCGCGCCAGCTCGAGTTCGAGCGCGGCGCTGTGGCTCGAAGTGCGAAACAGCACCGCCTGCGACTTGAGCGCGAGACCGCCCTCGCGGTGCGCCAGGATGCGGTCGCACACCCATTGCGCCTGCTGCGCCTCGTCGGGCACCAGCACCAGCTGCGGTCGTCCGGCCGAGGGCTTGTCGGTCCAGAGCGTCTTGGCATGGCGCTCGGCGGACTGGGCGATCACCGCGTTCGAAACATCGAGGATCGGCTGGGTCGAACGGTAGTTGCGCTCGAGGGTGACGACGCGCGCCGCCTGCGCGAACTGCGTCGGAAAATCGAGGATGTTGCGCACCGTGGCGCCGCGGAAGGAGTAGATCGACTGCGCGTCGTCGCCTACCACGGTGACGCCGCGGCCATCGGGCTTGAGCGCGATCAGGATCGCGGCCTGCAGCCTGTTGGTGTCCTGGTACTCGTCGACCAGCACGTGGTCGAAGCGCGCGCCGACCTGCGCCGCCAGCGCGGGCTCGGCCATCATCTCGGCCCAGCACAGCAGCAGGTCGTCGTAGTCGAGCAGGTTCTGCTGCTGCTTGGCCTCGACGTAGGCGCCGAACAGGCGCTTGAGCTCGGTGGCCCATTCGGCGCACCACGGAAAGGTGTGCTTGAGCACTGCTTCGAGCGGTTCACGCGTGTTCACGCAGCGCGAGTAGATCGCCAGGCAGGTGCCCTTCTGCGGAAAGCGCCGCGTGCTCGACGACAGGCCGATCTCGTGCCGCACCAGGCCCATGAGGTCTTCGGCATCGCCGCGGTCGTGGATCGTGAAGTTCTGGTCGAGCCCGATCTGCAGTGCGTACTCGCGCAGAAGCCGTGCGCCGACACCATGGAAGGTGCCGGCCCAGGGCAATGCGGGCGGGGCCTCGGAGCGCAGCCCCAGCACCCGCGCCACCACCTGCCCGGCGCGCCGCTCCATTTCCTGCGCAGCACGGCGCGAAAAGGTCAGCAGCAGGATCCGCTGCGGATCGGCGCCCTGTGCAACCAGGTGCGCCACGCGGTGCGCCAGCATGCTGGTCTTGCCCGAGCCGGCGCCGGCGATCACCAGCAGGGGTTCGGCCGCCGCGTGCGTCACTGCCGCGCGCTGTTCGTCGTTCAGCGCCGCCAGCACCGTGGCCAGACGCCGGGCCGGCGTTTCGGCAAGGGTGGCGGGGGCTTCGGCAAGGTGCGGCATGGAAGGAAGAACTGTACATCCATACGGGGTATCCATTTAGCTCCAGTCCGACTAGGATTACTGGATGGACATCCATATATTAGCCCCCAAGGCGGGAGAAGACTACCCGGTCAACTGGAACCAGTTCCTGGACTGGTTTGCCACCGAGGAGGCCTGTCTTGGCTACTTGGAGCGGCTGCGCTGGCCGCAGGGTTTCGTGTGTCCGCGCTGTGGGGTGGGCGCTGAGCCCTATCGCTCCAGCCGCGCACGGCTGATGTGCCGAAGCTGCTCGACCCAGAGCACAGTGACCGCGGGCACCATCTTCGAGAAGACCCGCACGCCGCTGCGGGTGTGGCTGGCCGCCGCCTGGTACGTCACCAACCAGAAGCACGGCGTCAGCGCGCTCGGACTGCAGCGTGTGCTCGGCCTGGGCAGCTACCAGACGGCCTGGGCGATGCTGCACCGCCTGCGCCGGGCGATGGTGCGGCCCGAGCGTGAACGGCTCAGCGGCATCGTGGAGGTCGACGAGACGTATCTGGCCCTCAGCGATCGCGAGCAGCCTGTCGCCCGCGGGCGGGGCAAGGGTCGAAAAAGCCAGACCCACCAGACACCTGTGGTGATCGCCGTGGAGCTGCACGAGCCCAAGGGCTTCGGCCGGCTGCGGCTCGAGCGCATCCTGAACGACTCGACCGAGCAGGTCACCCCCTTCGTGCTGGCCAACATCGAGCCTGGCTCACAGGTGCGCACCGACGGCTCGGCCGTCTATCGCGATCTCGCGGATCTGGGCTACGTGCACCAGCGCACTGTCCATCTGGGCTCCGACGTTCCCGCGCACGTCTCCATGGTCGGCGTTCACCGCGTGGCCGCACTGATCAAGCGCTGGGTGCTGGGCACGCACCAGGGTGCCGTGCAGCCGGCGCACCTGGACGCCTATCTCGACGAATTCGTCTTTCGCTTCAATCGCCGGGCCTCGCGCTCGCGAGGGCTGCTGTTTTACCGGCTCCTCGAGCAGGCCGTCGTCACAGATCCGCTGACCTATCGCGGTGTCGTGGACAACTTCCCCAAATCGGCAGAAGTGGCGTAGATTACTGGATGTACATCCATATATCCCTGGGCACTGGAGCTAAATGGATACCCCGTACATCCATCCAGCGACATGCAGTGCGCGCAGATTGGCGGGCGGGCAATCGCTCGGATAATTCCGGATGCTCAATATTTTCACGCTCGCCAACGGCCGCCTCGTCCAGGAAGAGATCGAGTCGCTCGAAGAGCTCTCCAGGTTCCAGCCGATCTGGGTCGATCTCGAGTCGCCCTCGCTGGAAGAGAAGCGCTGGATCAAGCAGTACTACGGCCTGTCCATTCCCGAAGACGCGATGGACGAGGACATCGAGGAGTCGGCCCGCTTCTACGAAGAAGACAACGGCGAACTGCACATCCGCAGCGACTTCTTGATCGATGACGACGAAGACCCGCGTTCGGTGCGCGTAGCCTTCATCCTGAACCAGCACAACACCGACCTGCGCAGCCGTGGCGTGCTGTTCTCGATCCACGACGAGGACGTGCCGGTGTTCCGCCTGCTGCGCATGCGCGCACGCCGTGCCCCGGGCTTGATCGAGGACGCGAAGGAAGTGCTGCTCAAGCTGTTCGACGCCGACGCCGAATACTCGGCCGACACGCTGGAGAACATCTACGACGAGCTCGAAAAGGCGGGCAAGAAGGTGCTGTCGGGCAACGTGAGCGACGAGTTGGCCGGCGAGGTGCTGGGCGCCATCGCGCGCGAGGAAGACTTGAACGGCCGCATCCGCCGCAACGTGATGGACACGCGCCGCGCGGTGAGCTTCATGATGCGCAGCAAGATGCTCAATGCCGAGCAGTTCGAGGAGGCGCGCCAGATCCTGCGCGACATCGAGTCGCTCGACAACCACACCGCGTTCCTGTTCGACAAGATCAACTTCCTGATGGATGCGACCGTCGGTTTCATCAACATCAACCAGAACAAGACCATCAAGATCTTCTCGGTGGCCAGCGTGGCGCTGCTGCCGCCCACGCTGATCGCGAGTGTCTACGGCATGAACTTCGACCTCATGCCGGAACTCAAGTGGACGCTGGGCTATCCGTACGCCATCGCGCTGATGGTGGCGAGCGCCGTCGGCCCCATGCTTTACTTCCGCCGCAAGGGGTGGCTGTCCTGAGCCCGCCCCCTGCCACGATCAACCTGTCATGAGCGACCACAGCCGCGTGGGACTCAGCGGCATCTGCAGCAACGGCGCCTTGGCGGCGAAGCCGTTGCGCGCCAGCGCATCGGCCACCGCGTTGATCACTGCGGGCGTGGCGCCGATGGTGCCGAGTTCGCCGACGCCCTTCACACCCAGCGGGTTGTTCAGGCACGGCGTCGACTGGTCCATTTCGGTCTTGAAGTCGGGCGAGCTGTCGGCCACCGGCATCGCATAGTCCATGAAACTGCCGGTCACGGGCTGGCCGGTCTCGGGGTCGTAGACGATCTGTTCGAGCAGCGCCTGGCCGATGCCCTGCACCGCGCCGCCGTCGAGCTGGCCGCGCACGATCATCGGATTGACCACGCGGCCGACATCGTTGACCGACGCGTACGCCACCACCTCGACGTCGCCGGTCTGCGCATCGACCTCGACTTCGCTGATGTGGCAGCCGTTCGGCCAGCTCGGGCCAGCCACCGCGCTGGTCGAGTCGATGAAGATGCGGTGCTCGGGCTGGCGACCGGCGAGTTCGAACAGGTCGATCTTCAGGTCGGTGCCGGCCACGGTGAATGCGCCCTCGGCGTAGGTCACGTCGGCCGGTGCGGCTTCGAACTCGGTGGCGGCCAGGCCGCGCGCGTGCTCGATAGTGCGCTCGGCACCGATGCGCATGGCCGAGCCGCCGGTAAACAGCGAGCGCGACCCGGCGCTGCCGAAGCCGTCGCCGCGGTCGGTGTCGCCCAGCACCACGCGCACTTTTTCGAGCGGCACGCCGAAGGCATCGACCACCAGTTGCGCGAGCGAGGTCGCGATGCCCTGCCCCATTGCGTTGACGGCCGAGAACACTTCGATCACGCCATCGGCCAGCACCGAGACTGTGACGCGTTCCTCGAACACGTTGCCGCCGGTCCATTCGAGAAAGGTCGCGATGCCGAGGCCGCGCAGCTTGCCGCGCTGCGCGGACCCGGCGGCGCGTGCGGCGAAGCCGTCGAAGTCGGCCAATGCGAGCCCCTGGTTCATCACCGACTCGAACTGGCCGCTGTCGTACACCTGCCCCATCGGGTTCTTGTACGGCATCTGGTCGGGCCGGATGAAGTTGCGGCGGCGCAGCGCGATGCGGTCGATGCCGGTCTGGCGCGCGGCCTCGTCCATGAGCCGCTCCATCGTGTAGATCGCTTCGGGCCGGCCGGCGCCGCGGTAGGCACCGGTGGGCGCGGTGTTGGTCATCACTGCCTTGAAATGGAAGTCGATGGTCTGGATGTCGTAGACGCTGGTCTGCACCCAGGGCCCGATCAGCAGCTGGATCGCGACGCCGGTGCCGGTGCCGTAGGCGCCCACGTTGGCCTGCGAACGCAGCCGCAGCGCCAGGATCTTGCCGTCGGCGGCGAGCGCCATCTCGGCCTGCACATGCACGTCGCGGCCGTGCGTGGTCGAGACGAACTCCTCGCTGCGGTCGGCAATCCACTTCACAGGGCGCTTGAGCGTGCGCGCCGCGAACGCCACCACCGCGTCTTCGGGGTACAGGCCGGTCTTCATGCCGAAGCCGCCGCCCACGTCGGCGACGCGCACCCGGATCTGGTCCCGCGGAATGTTGAGCACCGCATCGCACAGCGTGTCGCGCACGCCCGAAGGCATCTGCGTGCTCATGTGCAGCGTGGTGCGGCCGCTGGCACGGTCGTAGTCGGCCAGCACCGAGCGCGGCTCCAGCGTGACGGCGGCCAGGCGCTGGTTGACGATGTCGAGCTTGACGGTGTGCGCCGCCGTGGCGAACGCGGCCTCGGTTGCCTCGGCGCTGCCATGCCTTGCTTCGCACGAAATGTTGTCGGGCGCCGCATCGCACAGGGCGGGCGCACCGGGCGCCATCGCCTGCGCGGGGTCGATCACGGCGGGCAGCGCCTCGTAGTCGACGAACACGGCCTCGGCCGCGTCGCGCGCCTGCTGGAGCGTGTCGGCCAGCACCGCGACCACCGGCTCGCCGACGAAGCGCACGCGCTCGTGCGCGAGCGCGCGGCGATCGGCCGTGGCAGCCGGCGAGCCATCGGCCCGCTTGAAGCCCGCGGTGCCCGGCAGCGGCCGAACGCCGGCCGCGACCAGATCGGCACCGGTGACAACCTGCAGCACACCCGGCATGGCGAGCGCGGCGGCGGTGTCGACCGAGAGGATGCGGGCATGCGGGTAGGGCGAGCGCACGAAGAAGAGCTGGGCCTGGCCCTCGAAGCGCAGGTCGTCGGTGTAGCGGCCCTGGCCGGCCAACAGCGCGTCGTCTTCGATGCGGCGCACAGCCTGGCCGCTGCCGAAGCGGCCGGCCGGCGCGACCGGGGTGGGAGAAACAACAGTGTTCACGGAGTCACCTCGTCAAGCGATGGCCCGAACGGCCAGCCGCTGCACTTTGCCAGAAACGCCACCGTCATGCCCGCGCAGGCCGTTCACGATCGCGGCAGCATCGGCAGCAGCGCCGTGATCAGCGCACGCGCCTGCAGCCCGGCCACCTGCGCGAGGTAGGCCGGAAAGTCCACATGCGCCTGGTCGTCCGCGCGGTCCGAGACGTTGCGCACGGCGGCGAACGGCACGCCGTGGTCGTGGCACACCTGCGCAACGGCGGCTGCTTCCATTTCGACGGCGAGCGCATCCGGCAAGGCCGCGCGCAACACATGCGCCTCGTCGGCGCGCGACACGAAGCGGTCGCCGCTGATCAGCAAGCCTTGATGGATGCGGGGCGCCTGGAGCCCGAAGCGGGCTCGGGTTTCAGCGTCGAAAAGGCCTGCAGTGCCCGTTGGATGGGCACGCGCAGCCATCGAGAGCATCGCGACGAGCTCCGCATCCGCCGCAAAGCGGGTGCGCCCATAGAGCGGCACCTCGTGGCGCGGGAACAGCGGCGAGGCATCCATGTCGTGCTGCAGAAACTCGGTGCCGATCACCGTATCGCCCACGCGCACGTCCGGATGCAGCCCGCCGGCCACGCCGGTGAACACGATGCGCCGCGCGCCGAAGCGCCCGATCAGCGCCGCCGCCGTGGTGGCCGCGGCGACCTTGCCGATGCGCGACAGCGCGAACACCACCGGCCGGCCATGCCAGCGCCCGACATGGAAGTCGCGCCCCGCATAACGCTCGACGCGCAGGCCGTCGAGCTGCGCGGCCAACCCTTCCTGCTCTTCAGGAAGCGCGCTGAGAATTGCAGTAGTCATCTGATCCCGGCTTTCACCAGGAACACCGCGGAACCGGCTTTGCCGGGCCGCTGGTGTTGCCCCCGGCAGGGGGGTGGGCGAAGCGACACGAAGTGCGCGCAGCCTGGGGGGTTACTTGATATCCACGCCGTAGAACGTATGGCGGCCGAAGGGGCTCAACTTGAAGTCGATGACCTCCTTGCGCACCGGCTTCAGCTGCACGGCGTGCGCGATGGTGAACCACGGTGCCTGCTCCTTGAAGATCACCTGGGCCTTCCTGTAGAGCGCATCGCGATCGGCCTGCTTCGGCACGTTCTTGGCCTTCAGCACCAGTTCCTCATAAGGCTGGTAGCAGAATTTGGCCACATTCGAGCCGCTGGCCGACTGGGCCGACGCGCAGCCGAGCAGCGTGTACATGAAGTTGTCCGGATCGCCGTTGTCGCCGGTCCAGCCCAGCATGCCCATCTGGTGCTCGCCGGCCTGCATGCGCTTGCGGTATTCGCCCCATTCGAAGGTCTTGATCTCGGCCTTGACGCCGATCTTGGCGAGGTCGGCCTGCATCAGCTCCGCGATGCGCTTGGCGTTCGGGTTGTAGGGGCGCTGCACCGGCATGGCCCACAGGTCGGTGGTGAAGCCGTTGCCCAGGCCCGCGGCGGCCAGCAGCTTCTTAGCGCCTTCGGGGTCGTACGGATCGTCCTGGATCGCGTCGTTGTACGACCACATCGTCGGCGGAATCGGGTTCTTGGCCGCGATGCCGGCGGTCAGGTAGACGCCGTCGATGATGGCTTTCTTGTTGATCGCCATGTTGATGGCCTTGCGCACGCGCACGTCGTCGAACGGCTTCTTCTGCGTGTTGTAGGCGAGGTAGCCGACGTTGAGGCCGGGCTGCTCCAGCACCTGCACGTTCGGATCCTTGCGGATCGCGTCGAGGTCGGCCGGGTTCGGGTACGGCATCACGTGGCATTCGCCCTTTTGCAGCTTGGCCCAGCGCACCGAGGCATCGGGCGTGATCGAGAAGATCAGGTCATCGATCTTGGCCTTGCCGCCCCAGTACTGCGGGAAGGCCTTGAAGCGGATGACCGCGTCCTTCTGGTACTGCACCAGGTAGAACGGGCCGGTGCCGATCGGATCCTGGTCGACCTTCTCGGGCGTGCCGGCCTTGAGCATGGCGATCGCGTATTCCTTCGACTGGATGCCGGCGTACTGCATGGCGAGGTTCGACAGGAACGGCGCCTCGGCCTTGTTGAGCACGATCTTCACGGTGTGGTCGTCGACGCGGTCGACGGTCTTCAGCAGCTTGGGCATGCCCATGTCGTTGAAGTACGAATGGTTCGGGCTCGTGACCTTGAAGAAGGGGTCGTTCTCCTTCCACTGCCGCTCGAGCATGAAGATGAAGTCGTCGGCATTAAAGTCGCGCGTCGGCTTGAAGCTCTTGCTCGTGGTGTGCCACTTCACGCCCTTGCGCAGCTTGAAGGTGTACTCGGTGCCGTCGGGCGAGATCGTCCAGCTTTCGGCCAGGCCCGGCACGACCTTGGTGCCGCCGCGCTCGAACTCGACGATGGTGTTGTAGACCTGCGTGGTCACGTCGAACGACGTGCCGGTGGTGTTGACCGCCGGGTAGAAGTTCTCGGGGCTGCCTTCGGAGCAGTACACCAGGGTCTTGGACGCGGCAGCGCCGCAGGCCAGGGCCATGGCGGTGGGAATCAACGCGGCGGCAAGGCGAAATGTGCGCATGGAAATACTCCTTCTGTGAAAGTGGTTCAACCCGACAAGAATTTCTCTGCATGGTGGCAGGCCACCTTGCGCGCGTCCAGCATACGCAGCACCGGCCGCTCGCTGCGGCAAAGCTCGGTGGCATGCGCACAGCGCGTGTTGAACACGCAGCCCGTGGGCGGGTTCAGCGGCGAGGGCAGCTCGCCCTGCAGCACGATGCGCTCGGTCGCGAGGCCCGGCGTCGACGCCAGCAGGGCCTGCGTGTACGGGTGCAGCGGGCGCGCGAAGATCTGCGTCTTGGGCCCCTGCTCGACTGCGTGGCCGAGGTACATCACCAGCACGTCGTGGGCAATGTGGCGCACCACGCCGAGGTCGTGCGAGATGAAGAGGTAGGCCAGCCCGAGCTCGGCCTGCAGGTCGGCCAGCAGGTTCAGCACCTGGGCCTGGATCGACACGTCGAGCGCCGACACCGGCTCGTCGGCCACCAGCAGCCGCGGCGACAGCATCAGCGCGCGTGCGATCGCAATGCGCTGGCGCTGCCCGCCCGAGAACATGTGCGGATAGCGGTTGGCATGCTCGGGCCGCAGGCCGACGCGCGCAAGCATCTCGCGCGCCTTGGCGGCGCGCTCGGTGGCGCCCATCGTCGTGTTGATGGCCAGCGGATCTTCGAGCACGGCCGAAATCTTCTTGCGCGGATTGAGCGAGCCGTAGGGGTTCTGGAACACCAGTTGCACCGCCTGGCGCAGCTCGCGCCTGCGCTCGGCCGGGGTGTGGACTGCATCGACGCCCACCAGCGAGAGGCTGCCGGCCGTGGGCTTCTCGATCAGCGTGACCATGCGCGCCAGCGTCGACTTGCCGCAGCCCGATTCGCCCACCACGGCCAGCGTGCGGCCGCGTGCGAGCTGGAACGACACCTCGCCGACCGCCTGTAGATGCGCAGGCGCGCGGAACATGCCGCGCCGGATGTCGTAGACCTTGCGCAGGCCGACGGCCTCGGCAACGAGCTCTGCCGTCATGGCGGCACCTCTGCCGGTTGCGGCCCGTCGCGCGCGATCAGCACCGCGCGGTTCGGGTCGCCGAGCGCATAGTGGCAGCGCACCTCGCCGCCTTCGCCCGCGGCGATCGGTTCGAGCTCGGGGCGCACGGCGCGCGAGTGGGCGGTGGCGTACGTGCAGCGCGGCGCGAACAGGCAGCCGGCAGGCCGGTCGTGCACGCCGGGCACCACCCCGGCGATGGTGGCGAGCCGGCCTTCGGGTGCGGCGCGTTCGGGCAGGGCCGCGAGCAGCGCCTCGGTGTAGGGATGTTGCGGCGCGGCGAACAGGCGGTCGACACGCTGCTGCTCGACGACCTGCCCGGCATACATCACGGCCACGCGCTGGGCCATGTCGGCCACCACGCCCATGTTGTGCGTGATCAGCACCAGCGCCATGCCGCGCTCCTTCTGCAGGTTGCGCAGCAGGTCGAGGATCTGGGCCTGGATCGTGACGTCGAGCGCCGTGGTCGGCTCGTCGGCGATCAACAGGCGCGGATTGCAGGCAATGGCCATCGCGATCATCACGCGCTGGTTCATGCCGCCCGACAGCTGGTGCGGATAGGCGCCGATGCGCGAGGCCGCAGCCGGAATGCCGACCTGTTCGAGCAGCTCGATCGCACGCTTGTGCGCCGCGCGCTTGTCGAGCTTCAGGTGCAGGCGCAGTGTCTCGACGATCTGGAAGCCGATGGTGAAGCAGGGGTTGAGGCTGGTGGTTGGCTCCTGGAAGATCATCGCCACGTCCTTGCCGACCAGGTTGCGGCGCGCGCGGTCGCTGATGCCGAGCAGGTCGTGACCGGCAAAGCGCAAGTGCTGCGCGCGCACGCGGCCGGGGTGGCCGATCAGCCCCATGAGCGCCATCATCGTGACGCTCTTGCCGGAGCCGGATTCGCCGACGATGCCGAGCACCTCGCCTTCGTGGACGCGCAGGCTGACCCCTTCGACGGCGTGCATGATCCCGCCCTGCGTCGGGAACTCGACGTGAAGGTCGCGGATGTCGAGAAGGCTCATATGACCCCCACGCTCGGCACTGACGTGTCCTCGCTGCCCCCCGAGGGGGCGCGAGCTTGCTTGGGGCGGCCCGGCGCAGCGCTCATCTCTTCAACTTCGGATCAAGCGCGTCGCGCAAGCCGTCGCCCAGCAGGTTGAAGGCCAGCACTGCCACGAGGATCGCGAGGCCCGGAAAGGTGACGACCCACCAGGCGCGCAGCACGAACTCGCGCGCGTCGGCCAGCATCGTGCCCCATTCGGGCGATGGCGGCTGGGCGCCGAGGCCCAGAAAGCCGAGCGCCGCGGCATCGAGGATGGCGGTCGATACGCCGAGCGAGGCCTGCACGATCAGCGGTGCCGCGCAGTTGGGCAGCACCTCGTGGAACATCAGCCGCAGCAGGCCGGCGCCGCTGATGCGCGCAGCGGTCACGTAGTCGCGCGAGACCTCGGTGATGACCGCGGCGCGCGTGATGCGCACATAGTGCGGCAGCACCACGATGGCGACTGCGAGCATCGCGTTGATGAGCCCCGGCCCGAGGATCGCGACGATCACGATCGCCAGCAGCAGGCTCGGCAAGGTGAGCACGATGTCCATGAGCCGCATGATCGCGATCTCGAGCACGCCGCGGAAGAAGCCTGCAATGAGCCCGAGCGCGATGCCCACGACCACCGAGATCGCGACCACCGCGATGCCGATCGACAGCGACAGCCGCGCGCCGTACATCAGGCGCGAAAGGATGTCGCGGCCGATCGCGTCGGTGCCGAGCAGGAACTGGGCGGAGCCACCCTCCTGCCAGGCCGGCGGCCGCAGGAATGCCGTGCTGTCGGTTTCGTTCGGCGCATGGGGCGCGATCCAGGGTGCGAACACCGCCACCACCAACAGCAGCACGATCACGACCAACCCGGCGACCGCACCCTTGTTGGCGGAGAACGATGTCCAGAACTCGCGCCATGGGCCCGGCGGGGCCGATGCGATGGGGGCGGTGAGAGGCGCCGTGCTCATCGGGCCTGCCGGATCCGGGGGTTGATGACGCCGTAGGCCACGTCGACCAAGAGGTTGACCAGCATCACGATTGCGCCGAGCAGCAGCATGCCGCCCTGCAGCACTGGATAGTCGCGCCGCCCGATCGCTTCGATCAGCCATTTGCCGACACCGGGCCAGGAGAAGATGGTTTCGGTGAGGATGGCGCCGGTAAACAGCACGCCGACCTGCAGCCCGATCACGGTGACCACCGGGATCAGTGCATTGCGCAGCGCATGCAGCGCCACCACGCGAAAGCGCGACAGACCCTTGGCGCGCGCGGTGCGGATGTAGTCCTCGCCCAGCACTTCGAGCATGGCCGAGCGCGTCATGCGCGCGATCACCGCCAGCGGGTTGGTGCCCAGCACGATTGTCGGCAGGATGAGGTGCTGCGCCGCCGACCAGAACGCACCGGGCTCGTCGGCCTTGAGCGAATCGATCAGCAGGAAGCCGGTGGTGGGCTCGATGTAGTACTGCACCGCAATGCGGCCTGACACCGGCGTCCAGCCCAGTTGCACCGAAAAGAACAGGATCAGCAGCAGCCCCCACCAGAAGATCGGCATCGAATAGCCGGTCAGCGAGGTCGCCATCACGCCGTGGTCGAAGATCGAGTTGCGCTTCACCGCGGCCAGCATGCCGGCCGGAATGCCGAGCACCAGCGCAAACAGGATGGCGCACACAGCCAGCTCCACGGTGGCCGGAAACAGCGCGAGAAACTCGCTCATCACCGGCTCCTGCGTGATCACCGACTTGCCGAGGTCGCCCTGCAGCACCCGCCCGATGTAGATGCCGTACTGCACCAGCAAGGGTTTGTCGAAGCCGTAGGCCTTGAGCAGCTCGGCATGGCGCACCGGATCGATGCCACGCTCGCCAGCCATCGTCTCGATCGGGTCGCCCGGCACCAGCCGGATCAGGAAGAAGGCCAGCAGCGTCATGCCGAGAAAGGTCGGCACGAGCAGGCTCAGGCGCGTGAGGAGAAAGCGAAGCATCAGCGCAGCGCCGGGCCGCCCCAGGCAAGGCAGCGCCCCTTCGGGGGGCAGCGAAGACACGAAGGGCGGAGCGCGGTGGCCATCATGGCAGGACTATGCAAGTCCAATGCCGGCCTGCGCCCCCGGCCGAACCCTTACTGAAGGGTTGCTACTTCTTGTCGCGCAGTTCGCGGCGCAGGATCTTGCCGACCGGCGTCTTCGGCATTTCGGTGCGGAACTCCACCACCTTGGGCTGCTTGTAGCCGGTGAGGTTGGCGCGGCAGAACTCGCGCACCTGCTGCTCGGTGAGTGCGGGGTTCTTTTTCACGATCACGAGCTTCACGGCTTCGCCGGTCTTCTCGTCGGGCACGCCGACCACGGCGCACTCCATGACGCCTTCGAGCGTGGCCACCACATCCTCGACTTCGTTCGGGTACACGTTGAAGCCGCTGACCAGCACCATGTCTTTCTTGCGGTCGACGATCTTGAAGAACCCGCGCTCGTCGACGGTGCCGATGTCGCCGGTCTTGAAGTACCCGTCGGCCGTCATGCTCTTGGCCGTTTCGTCGGGCCGCTGCCAGTAGCCTGCCATCACTTGCGGGCCCTTGATCGCGATCTCGCCGCGTTCGCCGGCCGGCACTTCGTTGCCGTCGTCGTCCAGCAGCCGGAGCCAGGTGCTCGGCAGGGGCAGGCCGATGGTGCCCGTGTAGGCCTTGCTGGTGGTCGGGTTGCAGGTGGCCGACGGCGAGGTTTCGGAAAGCCCGTAGCCCTCGCAGATCGGACAACCGGTTTTCTCGAGCCAGAGCTTGGCCACCGCACCCTGCACCGCCATGCCGCCGCCCACGGAGACCTTGAGGTTGCTCCAGTTCACGGTGCCGAAGTCGGGATGGTTCGCAAGTCCGTTGAACAGCGTGTTGACCGCGGGGAAGCTGTGGAAGGTGTGCTTCGACAGTTCCTTCAGCACCGCCGGGAGGTCGCGCGGATTCGGGATCAGGATGTTCTTGCCGCCGGTGCGCATGCCCAGCATCATGTTCACGGTGAACGCGTAGATGTGATACAGCGGCAGCGCGCAAACGCTGGTCGGCTGCTCGCCGGCCGGCACGGTCTTCATGGCCGGGTCGTTCCAGGCTTCGGACTGCAGCACGTTGGCGATCACGTTGCGGTGCAGCAGCACCGCGCCCTTGCTCACGCCGGTGGTGCCGCCGGTGTACTGCAGCACGGCGACGTCGTCGGGGCCGATGACGGGCTTGTCGAGCTTGCGCGCGCTGCCCTTTTCGACCGCATCGTTGAAACGGACGGCACCCGGCAGGTCGAACGGAGGCACCGCCTTCTTGACGTTGCGCACCACGTAATTGACCAGCGTGCCCTTGAGAAAACCGAGCTGGTCACCCACCGCGCCGAGCACGATGTGCTTGACCGGCGTGGCCTGCAGGCACTGCTGCAGCGTGTTGCCGAAGTTCTCCATGATGATGATCGCCTTGGCGCCCGAGTCCTTCAGCTGGTGCTCGAGTTCGCGCGGCGTGTAGAGCGGGTTCACGTTGACCACCACCAGCCCGGCGCGCAACACCGCGGCCACCGAGATCGGGTACTGCGGGGTGTTCGGCATCATCAGCGCGACGCGGTCGCCCTTCACGAGGCCGAGGTTCTGCAGATAGGCCGCGAGCGCGGCACTGGACTTATCGGTCTGCGCGAAGCTCAGATCCTTGCCCATGAAGCTGTAGGCCACACGGTCGGCGTACTTGCTGAAACTCTCTTCCATCAGCGCGACCAGCGACGTGTACTGCGACGCGTCGATGTCGGCCGGTACACCTTCGGGATAGCTGCTGAGCCAGGGGCGATCTGTCATGTTCTTCGTCTCCATCTGTGAAAAATGCCTGCAGGGGCCGGCTACTCGATGGCTTTGCCCATGTCCTCGACCACCTTCTTGGCGTCGCCGAACACCATCATGGTCTTGTCCATGTAGAACAGTTCGTTGTCCAGGCCGGCGTAGCCCGCAGCCATGCTGCGCTTGTTCACGATCACGGTCTTGGCCTTGTAGGCCTCCAGGATCGGCATGCCGTAGATGGCGCTGCCCTTGGTCAGCGCCGCCGGATTTACCACGTCGTTGGCGCCCAGGATGATGGCCACGTCGGCCTGCGCGAACTCGCCGTTGATGTCTTCCATCTCGAACACCTGGTCGTACGGCACCTCGGCCTCGGCCAGCAGCACGTTCATGTGGCCCGGCATGCGCCCGGCCACCGGGTGGATCGCGTACTTCACGATCACTCCCTTGTGCGTGAGCTTCTCGGCCAGTTCGTTCACCGCGTGCTGCGCGCGCGCCACCGCCAGGCCGTAGCCAGGCACGATGATCACGGTCTCGGCATTGCTCAGCATGTAGGCGGCGTCGTCTGCGCTGCCGCTCTTGACCGGCCGCTGCTCGCCGGAACCGGTAGCCGCGGTGGTCGCCTCGCCGCCGAAGCCGCCCAGGATCACGTTGAAGAACGAGCGGTTCATGGCCTTGCACATGATGTAGCTCAGGATCGCGCCCGAACTGCCCACCAGCGAGCCCGCGATGATCAGCATCGCATTGTTCAGGCTGAAGCCGATGCCCGCCGCTGCCCAGCCCGAATAGCTGTTGAGCATCGACACCACCACCGGCATGTCGGCGCCGCCGATCGGGATGATGATCAGCACGCCCATCACGAACGACAGCGCGAGCATCGCGAAGAACGCGGTCCAGCTCTCGGTCGCGACGAACACCAGCCCCAGCCCGATGGTCAGCAGCCCCAGCACCAGGTTGAGCATGTGCTGGCCCTTGAACTGCACGGGCGCGCCCTGGAACAGGCGGAACTTGTACTTGCCCGAGAGCTTGCCGAACGCGATGACCGAACCGCTGAAGGTGATGGCTCCGATGGCCGCACCGAGGAACAGCTCGAGCCGGTTGCCGTAGGGAATCGGCTCGCGCACGAAGCCTTCGACCAGCATCGAGCCCGCGGTCGTGGTCGCGCCGAACACGGCCGCCACGGGCGCCGGCACGATGCCGAAGGCCCAGGGCTCGGCCACCGCCGCGACCCCGATGAACACCGCCGCCAGGCCGATCATGCTGTGCATGAACGCGACCAGCTCAGGCATCTTGGTCATCTCGACCCGCTTGGCCATGATCGAGCCCGCGGTGCCGCCGACCAAGAGGCCGAACAGCACCCAGCCCATGCCGAGCGCCTTGCCGCCCGAGAGCTGCACGATCAGCGCGGCCGTGGTCAGCACGGCGATGGCCATGCCGATCATGCCGAACAGGTTGCCGCGGATCGAGGTGGTGGGGTGCGACAGGCCCTTCAAGGCCTGGATGAAGCAAACCGACGCCACCAGATACAGCAGCGTGACAACGTTCATGCTCATGGGGCGGCTCCTTCAGCCTTTGGAGCGACCTTCTTTTCCTTCTTCCTGAACATTTCGAGCATGCGCCGCGTGACCAGGAAGCCGCCGAACACGTTGACCGCGGCGAGCGCCACGGCCAGCACGCCCATGGTTTTGCCGAGCGTGGTTTCGGTCAGGGCCGCGGCGAGCATGGCGCCGACGATCACGATCGCCGAGATCGCGTTGGTCACTGCCATCAGCGGCGTGTGCAGTGCGGGGGTGACGGTCCAGACCACGTGGTAGCCGACGTAGATCGCCAGCACGAAGATGATCAGGTTGATGACGGTGTGGGAAACGGGATCCATGGCTTACTTCCTTGTGATTTGGCCGTCTTGCGTCATGCGGCACGCGGCCACGATGTCGTCCTCGAGATCGATCTTCAGGCCGCTCTCCTTCGTGACGATCAGCTTCAGGAAGTCGAGCACGTTGCGCGCATACAGCGCCGACGCGTCGGCCGCCACCAGCGCCGCCAGGTTGGTCTCGCCGACCAGGGTCACGCCGTGCTTCACCACCGTCTTGTCGGCTTCCGACAGCGGGCAGTTGCCGCCGATGCCGTCGGCGCCCTTGCCGGCCGCGATGTCGACGATCACCGAGCCCGGCTTCATCGACTTGACCATGTCTTCGGTGATGAGCGTCGGTGCCGCGCGCCCCGGAATCAGGGCAGTGCTGATGACGATGTCGGCCAGCGCGACGCGCTTGGCGACTTCGACCTGCTGGCGCGCAAGCCAGCTCGCCGGCATCGGCCTGGCATAGCCGCCGACGCCGACGGCGGCTTCTTTCTCTTCGTCGGTGTCGTACGAGACCTCGATGAACTTGCCGCCGAGCGACTCGATCTGCTCTTTCACGCTCGGGCGCACGTCCGATGCCTCGATCACGGCGCCCAGGCGCTTGGCGGTGGCGATGGCCTGCAGGCCGGCTACGCCGACGCCCAGGATCACCACCCGCGCGGCCTTCACGGTGCCGGCGGCGGTCATCAGCATCGGGAAGAAGCGCTGGTACTTGTCGGCCGCAATCATCACGGCCTTGTAGCCGGCGATGTTGGCCTGCGAGCTCAGCACGTCCATGCTCTGGGCGCGCGTGGTGCGCGGTGCGGCTTCGAGTGCAAAGCTGATGAGTCCGGCCGTGGCCAGACGCTGCAGCCCGGCGGCATCGAAGGGGTTGAGCATGCCGACCACCACGGTGCCCGGTTTCATGCGGGCGGCCTCGGCGTCGTCGGGGGTTCGCACCTTGAGCACGATATCGGCCGCGAAAGCCCCGTCGATGTCGGTGATCTCCGCGCCGGCTGCCTGGTACGCCGCGTCGGTGACGCTGGCTGCGACGCCGGCGCCCGACTGCACACGCACCGTGTGGCCCTGCGCCACGAGTTTCTTGGCCGTCTCGGGCGTGAGCGCCACTCGGGTTTCGCCAGCCGTCGTCTCGGCGGGCACGCCTATCAGCATAGATATCTCCTCAGGGCGGGAGCGGCGTCGGGGCCGCATTGAAATTTGCGCCGAGCTTACCCGAAGACGTCCGGCGCGCACTGTCCCATCCGTTGAATGGCAACTTCAGATTGCAGCGCCCGCCGAATCTACCTGCATCGCTATCAACTTTGTAGCAAATGGCGGGCATCGAAGCAGCTCTTTCCGGCGCCCCCTTTCCGGAAATTGATAGCTAAAGCCCACACACACGACGCAACTTCGTGCAGTATTTGACAGTTGGTACTGGCCTGGAAGCCCGCGCCCAGCCTAGACTCGGGGCCCTATAAAAATGGTCAGGGGAATGGAAAATGCGAATCGCAGCGCTCGACGATGAACCGTCACAGCTTGAATTGATCAAGCACACGATGGAAGGCATTGACCACGAATGCCACTGCTACGCCGAAGGCAAGACATTGCTGCGTGACCTGCGCCAGCAAAGCTTCGATCTGCTCGTTCTTGACTGGAACCTGCCCGACGTTAACGGACCCGCGGTAGTTCAGTGGATCCGCCAGGATCTTGCGAGCAGCATCCCCATCCTGTTCGCGACGGCCCGCCGTGAAGAAGCCGACATGATCGAAGGCCTGGCGGCTGGCGCCGACGACTTCATGGTCAAACCGATCCGCGTGGGCGAACTCCAGGCCCGGGTACGCGCCCTGCTGCGCCGCGCCTATCCGCGCCAGCACGAGGCGGAGGTCTCGTTCGGGCCCTACCACTTCCTGCAGCGTGCGCGCACGCTGCAGATCAACGGCGTGCCGATCGAGCTCAAGCACCGCGAGTACGAACTTGCGTTGTTCCTGTTCCAGAACCTGGGGCGGCTGCTGTCGCGCGAACACCTGCGCGAAGCGGTGTGGGGCGCCGGGCCCGACGCGCCCTCGCGCTCGCTCGACACCCACATTTCAAGACTGCGCACCAAGCTCGACCTGAGGCCGTCGAACGGCTTTCTGCTGTCGGCGGTCTACGGCCTGGGCTACCGGCTCGAAGCCATGGACGGCGAGTCGTTCGCCCCCTCTTCCCGACCTGGTCTCAGCGCCGCAGGATGACGCGCGCCGTGGCGCAACGCCATGGCGGCACGATCGGGATCGACAGCGTGGAGAATGCCGATTGCACGGTGACACCGGCGATGCGCGACGACGACAAGGAACGACAAGAATGAAGCGAACGACGATCAAGCTGCTGTTCGGCCTGACGCTGCTGGCCAGCTGGCTGGGCAGTGCCACGGCCCAGGACGTGGAGGCCAGCGACATGGTGCGCGGCGGCCTGCAGGTGATCCAGCTCGTCGACCAGGCCAAGATCGGTGAGCTGTGGGATGGCGCTGCGCCGGCCGCCAAGAAGCGCGTGGCCCGCGCCGACTTCATGGCCCAGGTCTCAAAGCTGCGTGGCCCGCTCGGCATGCCGCTGCAGCGCACGTGGGTTGCCATCAACCGCCAGGTGGTGGCCGACAGCGATGCCGATCTGGCGGGCCAGTATGTGAGCGTGGAGTATGAAACCCGCTTCACGAACACGGCAGCGAATCGGGCCTCGATGCGCGAGCTGGTCAGTTTTCACATGGACCGCGACGGGATCTGGCGCTTCAGCGGCTACGTCCTTCGCTAGCAGCCATGCACAAGCCCGAAGGCGCGCCCAGCGCCCTGCGCTGGAAGCCGAACGTCACGGTCGCAGCAGTGATCGAGCAGGGCGGGCGCTTTCTGCTGGTCGAGGAGCACACCGCCGGCGGCCTCAAGCTCAACACGCCGGCCGGCCACCTGGATCCGGGCGAATCTCCCGCCGAGGGCTGTGCGCGCGAGGCGCTTGAAGAAACGGCCCATCACTTCACGCCGACCGCGCTGATCGGCATCTACATGGCACGCTTCCAGAAGCAGGCGGACGGCGAGGACGTCACGTACCTGCGCTTTGCATTTTCCGGCGAACTCGGCATGTTCGAGGCCGGCCGCGAACTCGACACCGGCATCGTTCGCACGCTGTGGCTCACCGCCGACGAAATCCGCGGCAGCACCGAGCGGCACCGCAGCCCCTTGCTGCTGCAATGCATCGAAGACCACCTGGCCGGCCGGCGCTACCCGCTCGACCTGATCCACACCGATCCGTCGGTGGTCAATCCGGCTTGATGCCGGCCTTCACGACGATGTCTTTCCACACCTTCTGCTGCGCGGCGATGAACGCGGCGAACTGTTCCGGCGTGTCGCCTACTCCCACCGCCGAGTCGTGCGCGAAGCGTTCGGTGACCGGGCCGCTGCGCAGTGCCTTGAGGCTTTCTTCCTGCAGCCGCTTTACCACCGGCGCGGGCGTGCCGGCCGGCGCGAGCAGGCCGTACCACTGCGAGGTTTCGAAGCCCTTGTAGCCGCTCTCGGCGATGGTCGGCACGTCCGGCAGCGCCGCGATGCGCTGGGCCGAGCCAACCGCCAGCGCGCGCAGCTTGCCGCTCTTGATGAAGGCCGACACGCTCGGCAACCCGTTCATCGCCACCTGCACGCGGCCGGCCAGCAGGTCGGTCATCTGCGGGCCGCTGCCGCGGTAGGGAATGTGGGTCATGAAAAAGCCGGCCGTGAGCTTGAGGTATTCCATGCTCAGGTGGCCCGAGCTGCCGTTGCCGGCCGAGGAGTAGTTGACCTTGCCCGGGTTGGCCTTGGCATAGGCGATGAACTCCTTGAAAGTCTTCGCCGGCACGTCCGGGTGCACCACGAGCACATTGGGCACCTTGGCCAGCAGCGTGACCGGAATGAAGTCCTTGTTCACGTCGTAGGGCTGGCTCGGCAGCATGTACGGGTTGACCGCCAGCGTGCCGACGTGGCCGAGGATGAGCGTGTAGCCGTCGGCGCCGGCCTTGGCCACCTCCTGCATCGCGATGACACCGGCACCGCCGGGCTTGTTCTCGACGAACACGCTCTGGCCGAGCTGCTTGGTCAGCTCGCCCGCCACGGAGCGCGCGACCACCTCGCTGGAGCCGCCGGGCGCAAACGGCACCACCAGCCGGATCGGCTTCTGCGGCCAGGCGCCCTGTGCGTGCAGGGCGCTGGCGCCCCCGGTGGCGAGCAGTGCCAGCGATTGGCAAATGCGGCGGCGTTGGAACGAGAAAGGCGAATGCGTCGTCATGGGGTTGTCTCCGTGCATCAAGGCGGCCATTGTCCGAGCCCGCACCGAGCATCACAGGCTGCGCACCCCCGTGATTTCCCGCATGCCGGCACCGCTTTGCGCGGGCGGGGACAATCGCCGGGTCATGAAAAAGCAGCGCATCGTGGTGGGTCTGAGTGGCGGGGTCGACTCCGCGGTCACGGCGCACCTGCTGAAACAGCAGGGCCACGAGGTGATCGGCATCTTCATGAAGAACTGGGAAGACGACGACGACAGCGAGTATTGCTCGTCGAACATCGACTTCATCGACGCGGCCAGCGTGGCCGATGTGCTGGGCATCGAGATCGAGCATGTCAACTTCGCGGCCGACTACCGGGATCGCGTGTTCGCCGAGTTCCTGCGCGAGTACCAGGCCGGCCGCACGCCGAACCCCGACGTGCTGTGCAATGCCGAGATCAAGTTCAAGGCCTTCCTCGACCATGCGATGAGGCTCGGCGCCGAGAAGATCGCCACGGGCCACTATGCACGCGTGCGTTTCAACGAAGCCACGCAGCAGCACGAGTTGCTCAAGGGCCTCGATCCCGCCAAGGATCAAAGCTACTTCCTGCACCGGTTGAACCAGGCGCAGTTGTCGAAAACGCTGTTCCCGGTCGGCGAACTGCACAAGACCGAGGTGCGCCGCATTGCCGACGACATCGGCCTGCCCAACGCGAAGAAGAAGGACTCGACCGGCATCTGCTTCATCGGCGAGCGGCCTTTCCGCGACTTCCTCAACCGTTACATCAGCAAGGCGCCGGGGCCGATCAAGGACGCGCGCGGCCGCACCGTCGGCGAGCACCAGGGCCTGAGCTTCTACACGCTGGGCCAGCGCCAAGGCCTGGGCATCGGCGGCGTGAAAGAGAAGGGCGCGCAGCGCGGCGGCGGCGACCACTCGCCCTGGTTCGTGGCCCGCAAGGACGTCGAGAAGAACACCCTGTGGGTGGTGCAGGGGCACGACCACCCGTGGCTGCTGTCGCATGCACTCGAGGCCGACGACACGAGCTGGGTTGCGGGCGCGGCGCCGGCGCCGGGCAGCTACGGCGCCAAGTCGCGCTATCGGCAGGCCGATGCGGGCTGCGCGCTGGGCAAGGGCGACGAGGGTCGCATCCGTCTCGACTTCCCCGCGGCCCAGTGGGCCGTGACGCCAGGCCAGTCCGCCGTTGTGTACGACGGCGAAGTCTGCCTTGGCGGCGGCGTGATTGTCGGCGCCCCGGGCTAGCCGGGCAGCGCGGCCATACCGACCTCGTCGCGGATGCCGGCCAAAAGCTCATAGGAGCGCAGCCGCGCCGCATGGTCGAACACCTGCGAGGTGATCATCAGCTCGTCGGCCCCGGTGCGCGCAATGAAGGCCTGCATGCCGGCCCGCACCGTCTCGACCGAGCCGACCGCCGAGCACGACAGCACCGAATCGAGCAGCGCGTTCTCGGCCGGGCCGACCGTGCCGCGGTAGTTCTTGACCGGCGGCGGCAGGCGTCCCGGCCGTCCGCTGCGCAGGTTGACGAAGGCCTGGTGCCAGGAACTGGCGCGGAAGTTCGCCTCTTCGTCGGTGTCGGCCGCGAACACGTTGAAGCCCAGCATCACATACGGCTTCTGCAACTGCGCCGATGGCTTGAAGGTTTCGCGGTAGATGCGGATCGCCTGCATCAGCTGCTGCGGCGCGAAGTGCGAGGCAAAGGCGTAGGGCAGGCCGAGATGCGCCGCGAGCTGCGCGCCGAAAGTGCTGGAGCCGAGGATCCACAACGGCACCTCGAGCCCGCGGCCCGGCACGGCCATCACCGGCTGGCGCGGCGCTTTCGACATGTAGTCCATCAACTCGACCACGTCCTGCGGGAACTGATCCGCATCGGACTCGAGGTTGCGGCGCAGCGCCTGCGCGGTGCGCTGATCCGAGCCCGGCGCACGGCCCAGGCCGAGGTCGATGCGCCCTGGATACAGCGACTCCAGCGTACCGAACTGCTCGGCGATAACCAGGGGCGAATGGTTCGGCAGCATCACGCCGCCCGCGCCGATGCGGATCGTCTGGGTGCCGGCGCCGATGTGGGCCAACAGCACCGCGGTCGCCGCGCTCGCAATGCCCGGCATGCCGTGGTGCTCGGCTAGCCAGTAGCGCCGGTAGCCGAGCTTTTCAGCGTGCTGCGCGAGGGAGAGCGAGTTGCGGAACGACTGCGACGCGTCGCCGCCTTCGCAGATGGGGGACAGATCGAGAATGGAAAGCGGAGTGGTCATCGAGCGGGCGCCGGCAGCAGATACAGGGTGCGTATCTTGGGCCGAAGCCGCTGCCTGCAAGGCAGCAGGGCCATTGCGGGCGCGCGCGAACCGGCCCGCGACCCGCCGCGCCTCAGAACGGAATGTCGTCGTCCATGTCGTCGAAGCCGGACGACGATTTCGCGGGCGCCTGGCGCGGCGCCGGGGCTGGTGCGCGCGGTGCGGCGGCAGGCGCACGCGGGGCGTAGCCGCCACCGCCGCCACCACCGCCACCTTGCGAGTAGCCGCCGTCGTCGTCACCGCCGCCCGACGGGCCGCCCGCGCCTTGACGGCTACCGAGCATCTGCATCTGGTCGGCGCGGATCTCGGTGGTGAATTTTTCGATGCCGTCCTTGTCGGTCCACTTGCGCGTGCGCAGGCTGCCTTCGACATACACCTGCGAACCCTTGCGCAGGTACTGGCCGGCGATTTCGGCCAGGCGGCCGTTGAACACGATGCGGTGCCACTCGGTGGCTTCGCGCATCTCGCCGCTTTGCTTGTCTTTCCACTTGTCGGTGGTGGCGACGGTCACGTTCGCGACCTGGTCGCCGCTCGGAAATGTCCGCATTTCCGGGTCGCGCCCGAGGTTGCCGACGACGATGACCTTGTTGACCGATGCCATATGCACTGCCCCTGATGAATGAGTGAGAGAGGAGGAGGAAACCGGAGATTGTGCCCGGAAACGCCGGGCGACTTATCATGCTCGGTTGCCCAGAACGGACTGCCCCGTGAATTCCCCCTCCGACGACGCCTACCTCGGCGCACTGCTCGCGCAGCAGCGCATCAGCATCCGCGGCGCGCGCACGCACAACCTCAAGAACATCGACCTCGACATTCCGCGCAACAAGCTGGTGGTGATCACCGGCCTGTCGGGCTCGGGCAAGTCGAGCCTGGCCTTCGACACGCTGTACGCCGAGGGCCAGCGACGCTATGTCGAGAGCCTGTCGGCCTATGCCCGGCAGTTCCTGCAGCTGATGGACAAGCCCGATGTCGACGTGATCGAAGGACTGAGCCCCGCGATCAGCATCGAGCAGAAGGCCACCAGCCACAACCCGCGCTCGACCGTCGGCACCGTCACCGAGATCCACGACTACCTGCGCCTGCTCTATGCACGCGCCGGCACCCCCTACTGCCCCGACCACCATCTGCCGCTGCAGGCGCAAACCGTCTCGCAGATGGTCGATGCCACGCTGGGCATTCCCGACGAGCCGCGCCTGATGATCCTGGCGCCCGTCGCCCGCGAGAAAAAGGGCGAGTTCGTCGAGCTGTTCGCCGAGATGCAGGCGCAGGGCTACGTGCGCTTCCGCGTCGACGGCCAGACGTACGAATACAACGACCTGCCCAAGCTCAAGAAGACCGAGAAGCACGACATCGACGTGGTGATCGACCGGCTGCGCGCGCGGCCCGACATGCAGCAGCGGCTGGCCGAGAGCTTCGAAGCCGCGCTGCGGCTGGCCGATGGCCGGGCGATCGCGCTCGAACTGGGCCAGGAGGGCGCGGCGGACAAGGAGCATCTCTACAACGCCAAGTTCGCCTGCCCGATCTGCCACTACTCGCTGGCCGAGCTGGAGCCGCGCCTGTTTTCGTTCAACTCGCCGGTGGGTGCCTGCCCGAGTTGCGACGGGCTGGGTCACCGCGAGGTCTTCGATCCGTCGCGCGTGGTCGCGTTTCCGTCGCTCTCGCTGGCGAGCGGCGCGATCAAGGGCTGGGACCGGCGCAACGGCTACTACTTCAGCATGCTGGAGAGCGTGGCGAAGCACTACGACGTCGACATCGACCGCCCGTTCGAGGAGTTGCCCGACGCCGTGCGCAACGCCGTGCTGGCCGGCTCGGGCGAAGAAGAGATCAAGTTCAACTACGTGATGGAGAGCGGCCAGCAAGCCGGCAAGAAGCTCACGCGCAAGCACCCGTTCGAAGGGATCATCCCGAACATGACGCGGCGCTACCGCGAGACCGATTCGGTCGCAGTGCGCGAAGAGCTGGCCCGCTACCGCAACATGCAGCCCTGTCCGGATTGCGGCGGCACGCGGCTGCGGCGCGAGGCGCGCAACGTGTTCCTGGTCGACGAGACCGGCGACGGCGAGCCGCAGCGCATGAGCATCTACGAGGTCAGCCACGCCACGCTGCGCGAAAGCCTCGTCTATTTCCAGACCTTGAAGCTGCGCGGCTCGAAGGCGGAGATCGCAGACAAGATCGTGCGCGAGATCGGCCTGCGGCTGAAATTCCTGAACGACGTCGGCCTCAACTACCTGAGCCTGGACCGCAGCGCCGAGACGCTCTCGGGCGGCGAGGCGCAGCGCATCCGGCTGGCGTCGCAGATCGGCTCCGGCCTCACGGGCGTGATGTACGTGCTCGACGAGCCCAGCATCGGCCTGCACCAGCGCGACAACGACCGCCTGATCGGCACGCTCAAGCACCTGCGCGACATCGGCAACAGCGTGATCGTGGTCGAGCACGACGAAGACATGATCCACGCGGCCGACCATGTGATCGACATGGGCCCGGGCGCCGGCGTGCACGGCGGCCGCGTGATGGCGCAGGGCAGCTACGAGCAGGTGCGCGACAACCCCGCCTCGCTCACCGGCCAGTACCTGCTGGGCACCAAGAAGATCGCGCTGCCGAAGCGCCGCACGCCGTGGCTGCCGGTGCTGCGAAAGAGTGCCGAAGAGAAGAAGGCGGCCGCGATCAAGCCCAAGTTTCCACCGAGCCCGGCCGCGCTGAAGCGGCAGGCACGGGAAGCGGCGCACCTTGCGTCGCAAAGCGACCTGCAGGAAATCCGCGTGGTCGGCGCGACCGGCAACAACCTGAAGAACGTGAGCGTGGCCTTCCCGGTCGGGCTGCTGACCTGCGTGACCGGCGTCTCGGGCTCGGGCAAGTCGACACTGGTGAACGACACGCTCTACACCGCGGTGGCACGCACGCTGTACCGCGCGCACGAGGACCCGGCCGCGCACGAGTCGGTCGAGGGCATCGAGTATTTCGACAAGGTCATCAACGTCGACCAGAGCCCGATCGGCCGCACGCCGCGCAGCAACCCGGCCACCTACACGGGCCTGTTCACGCCGATCCGCGAACTCATGGCCGAGACCAACACCGCGCGCGAGCGCGGCTACGGGCCGGGCCGTTTCAGCTTCAACGTGGCCGGTGGCCGCTGCGAGGCCTGCCAGGGCGACGGCGTGGTCAAGGTCGAGATGCATTTCCTGCCCGACGTGTATGTGCCATGCGAGGTGTGCCACGGCCAGCGCTACAACCGCGAAACGCTCGAAGTGCAATACAAGGGCCGCAACATCGCGCAGATCCTCGACATGACGGTCGAGGTGGCGCACGAGTTCCTGAAAGCCGTGCCGACCATCGAGCGCAAGCTGCACACGCTGCTGGACGTGGGCCTCTCCTATATCAAGCTGGGCCAGTCGGCGACCACGCTGTCGGGTGGCGAGGCGCAGCGCGTGAAGCTCGCGCTGGAGCTCAGCAAGCGCGACACCGGCCGCACGCTCTACATCCTCGACGAGCCGACCACCGGCCTGCACTTCGCCGACATCGAGTTGCTGCTCAGGGTGTTGCACCAGTTGCGCGACGCGGGCAACACCATCGTGGTGATCGAGCACAACCTCGACGTCATCAAGACTGCCGACTGGCTGATCGACATGGGGCCCGAGGGCGGCGCCGGCGGCGGCATGGTGGTGGGCGAAGGCACGCCGGAGGACATCGCGGCGAACGAGGCGAGCCACACCGGGCGCTATCTCAAGCGCCTGCTGTAGCAGCACCTCGGCTCAGGGCACGTTGATCGCCACCGCGCCCTTGGCGCCGAACCAGGCCACGCCGTTGCCAATCATGGCCCGGCCGTTGGAGACGAACATGTCGTGCGGCAGCGCCTCCTTCAGCGCGTTGAGGCAGGCCCGCGTAAAGACCTGATCCCAGGCGGCGTCCAGTTGCTCGGCCGATGCGATCTCGCGGCCCTTGCCACTCTGGTTGACGTGCAACGGAAAGTCCACGAAGCGTGCCGCCCCGGCACGGTCGCCCGCCAGCACCGCGCGATGGAAGCCCTGCACACGCGCCTCGAACTCCTCGTCGGTTTCCTTGGTGACCTGCTCATAGCGGCGGCCGCCCGCCGGCCGGTTGGCGGTGTTCCCGAGCGTCACGTCGAGGCGCTTGGCCCCTTGCGTCCAGACGCCCGTGAGGCCGATGCTGTTGCTGAAGTCGAGCGGTTTCCCGCCCCCGGTGCCGTTGCCCACCAACTCCAGCGTGAAGGTGCCGCCGCCCGCTTCGCGCAAAGTGAGCCGCCCGCCGTGGAAGCTGCCCGTGAGCGGAATGTCCTTCAGGAACTTGCCGTGGAAGTAGTGCCCCGCAAGGCGGCCTTCCGCGCCCCTGGGCGCCACCAGCGTCATGCCGATCAGGCTGGTGCCGAGCACGCCCTCGTACAGGGCTTCGGTCCGGCCGGCAGCCGGGGCCTGCGCCCAGCCGCTGGCGGCCCAGGCGGGCGCCGCCACCACGACCACGAGGCGCGTGCACAACCATCGGCGTGTGGGGAGCGGCAGGTTGGATGTCATGACGCGATTCTCGCGGCTGGCGCGGCGCCATGACCTGCGACGTTATCGACCGTGCGCAGGCATTGCACGACAGTGAAGCCACGTTCACAAGCCAAGCAACCCCTGAAAGGAACCCGCCATGAACGGCTTCGACATCCTCCCCCTCGGCGTTTCGCTGCTGATCGGCATTGCCGCTTTCGGCTCCTGCATCGGCATCGGCATCGTCGGCTCCAGGTTTCTGGAAGGCACGGCGCGCCAGCCGGAACTGGTCGACACGCTGCAGACCAAGTTCTTCCTGGCGGCGGGCGTGACCGACGGCGCCTTCATCATCGCCACCGGCATCGGGCTCTGGTTCGCGACGTCGAACCCCTTCAAGGGCTGACCCTCGGCAGGCGGAGCAGCGAAGCGCGGTTGGCACCATTCGTGCATGTGCGGTTGACACAATATAGTTTATGGTTAAAGTATTTACCCATAAACTGTTTTGGGGCATGGCACGTCGTCGTGCCCCCACTTTTGGTGCGCTGTTTCAATCCTGCCGGAGGGCTTTCATGGCTTCAACGTTCTCGACATCGTCCACGCTGCAGCGCTCGCTGCGCACGCTGTTCCTGGTTTCCACCATCGGCGCTGCCACGGCCGCACAGGCGGCGCCGCTCAAGGTCGGGCTGGCGCTCGACATCTCGGGCCCGTTCGCGGCCCTCGGCGCCGAGGCACGTGACGGCTTCGCACTGGGCATCAAGCAGCTCAACGGCAAGCTCGGCGGCCAGGATGTGGAGTTCATCCAGGCCGACATGGCAGGCAGCCCGGATCAGGCCAAGCAGCTGGTCGACCGCATGGTCCAGCGCGACAAGATCGACATCTTCAGCGGCCCGATCGGCTCCAACGTGGCGCTGGCCGTCGGTCCGACGCTGTTCGCGGCCAAGGTGCCCTACCTCTCGGCCAACGCCGGCCCGAGCCAGTTCGCCGGCCCGCAGTGCAATGCGTACTTCTTCGGCACGGCCTACCAGAACGACCAGTTCCACGAGGCCGCCGGCAAGTTCGCGCAAGACCGAGGCTTCAAGAAGATGGTGCTGATCGCACCGAACTACCCGGCCGGCAAGGACGCGCTGGGCGGCTTCAAGCGCCAGTTCAAGGGGCAGGTGGCCGAGGAGCTGTACACCAAGCTCGGCCAGATCGACTACGCGGCCGAACTCGCGCAACTGCGTGCGGCCAAGCCGGATTCGATCTACTTCTTTTTGCCCGGTGCGATGGGCATCAACTTCATCAAGCAGTTCGTCGGTGCCGGCTTGTCGAAAGACATCACGCTCGTGACCAGCGGCTTCTCGGCCGACGAGGACGTGATCGGCGCCGTGGGCGATCCGATGCTGGGCCTGTTCAACACCTCGCATTGGGCGCACGACCTCGACAACGCGGCCAACAAGGCCTTCGTGGCCGCCTTCAGGAAGGAATACAACGGCCGCTACCCGTCGCTCTACGCCGCGCAGGCTTACGACGCAATCCTCGCGATGGACGCCGCGGTCAAGCAATCGGGCGGTAACGCGCAGAACCGCGAAGCCGTGGTCGCCGCGTTGAAAAAGGCCAACTACGCCTCCACGCGCGGCAGCTTCAAGTACGCCAGCAACCACTTCCCCGTCGAGAACTTCTACCTGCGCGTGGTGGGCAAGGATGCGCAAGGCAAGGTCACGAACAAGCTGATCAACACCGTTCTCACGAACTACGGCGACACCTACGCCGACAAATGCCCGCTGAAATAGGCTCGCCCCCCGAAACCTTCTCGATCCTATGAGTGGCATTCTTGTTTTCGAGCAGCTGCTGAACGGTCTGGGCTACGGCCTGATGCTGTTCCTGCTGGCGGCCGGGCTCACGCTGGTGTTCGGCATCATGGACGTGCTGAACCTTGCGCACGGCTCGCTGTTCATGGCCGGGGCGTATGTGGCGGCCGAGGCGCACACGCGCACCGGCTCCTTCGCCGCGGCGATCGTTTTCGCCGTGACGGCCACCGTGGTGGTGGCACTGCTGCTCGAAGTGCTGCTGATGCGCAGGCTCTACACGCGCGATCATCTGGCGCAGGTGCTCGCGACTTTCGGCGTGATCCTGGTGGCCGACGACGCCGTCAAGATGATCTGGGGTCCCTCGCCGATCATGGCGTCGACGCCGGCTGCGCTGTCGGGCCCGGTCGAGCTGGTCGACGGCCTTCCCTACCCGTCCTACCGGCTCGTCATCCTCGGCGCCGGGCTGCTGGTGGCGCTGGCGCTTTACCTGCTGGTGAACCACACACGCATCGGCATGCGGGTGCGCGCGGGTGCCTCCGACCGGCCCATGGCCGAGCTGATGGGGGTGCGCGTGGGCCGCATCTTCAACGGCGTGTTCCTGCTTGGCGCCGCGCTGGCGGCGCTGGCCGGGGCATTGATGGGCCCGATCGTCGCGGTGCAGGTCGGCATGGGCGAGCAGATCCTGATCCCCGCACTGGTGGTGCTGGTGATCGGCGGCATCGGCTCGGTGCGCGGTGCCTTCGTGGCGGCGCTGCTGGTCGGGCTGGTCGACACGATCGGCCGCGCCTTTGTGCCCATGCTGCTGCGTGCCACCTTGCCGCCGGCGACGGCGGCCGACCTTGGCCCGCTGTTTGCCGAAGTGGCGATGTATGCGCTGATGGTCGTGGTTCTGATCTTCCGGCCCTCAGGTCTGTTCTCGGCGCGCGCATGAAATCACCTCCACGTCTCGTCGCCATCGCGGTGCTGCTGCTCGCGCTCGCCGCGTTCCCGTTCATCGCGCCGCTGTTCGGGCTCGAGTTCTACATCGGCTTTGTGCGGCGCGTGCTCATCATCGCGCTGGCGGCGGCCAGCCTCAACTTCATCCTCGGCTTCGGCGGCATGGTGGCGCTGGGGCATGCAGGCTTCGTCGGTGTCGGCGCCTACACGGTGGTGGCGTTTGCCGATGCGGGCTTCACCTCGGCCTGGTTGATGTGGCCCGCGGCGGCGCTGGCCGGCGGCGTCGCGGCCGCGCTGATCGGGTTGGTCGCGCTGCGCACGCGCGGCATCTACTTCATCATGACCACGCTGGCCTTTGCGCAGATGCTGTACTTCGTGGCGGTGTCGCTGCGCACGTACGGCGGCGACGACGGCTACACGCTGATGGCGCGGCCCGATCTGGGCATCGGGCTCGACCTCGGCAACGAAACCAACTTCTACCTGGTGGTGCTGGCGATCGTGGCGCTGCTGCTCGGCTGGCTGCACCGCGCCACGCGCGCGCGCTTCGGGCATGCACTGATGGGCATCCGCGACAACGAAACCCGCATGCGCGCGCTGGGCTACCCGGTGTTCCGCCTGCAGTTGGTCGCCTTTGCCATTGCCGGCGCCATCGCCGGCCTGGCCGGTGCGCTGCTGGCCGGTGGCAACGGCTTCATCAGCCCGGCCACGATGCACTGGACGCAATCGGCCACGCTGCTCGTGATGGTGGTGATCGGCGGGCTCGGCCGCAGTTGGGGCGGGCCGCTCGGTGCCGTGGTGTGGCTGCTGCTCGAAGAAGCGCTCAAGCAGTCGACCACGCACTGGCACATGCCGCTCGGCCTATTGCTGATTGGGGTCGCACTGTGGGCGCCGCGCGGGCTCGCGGCGCTTCGTCGCCCCCACGCTCTGCGCCCCGTGTCCTCGCTGTCCCCGCAGTCGCGCAAGAAAGCCGCACCATGAGCCTGTTCCGCATCGAAGGCCTGGTCAAACGCTTCGGAGGCCTGCTGGCCACCGACCATGTGAGCCTTGGTGTCGAGCAGGGCGAGATCCATGCGCTGATCGGCCCCAACGGCGCCGGCAAGACCACGCTGGTGAACCTCATCACCGGCCTGCTGCCGAGCGATGCCGGCCGAATCCTGCTCGACGAGCGCGACATCACGCGGCTCAAGGATCACCAGCGCGTGACGGCTGGCATGTCGCGCTGCTTCCAGGTGACGCGGGTGTTCGCCAAAGAAACCGTGCACGACAACCTGATGCTTGCAGCGCAGGCCCATGCGGGCAGCAGCCTGCGCTTCATGGCCGCGCGCGGGCACGAATCCGCGCTGGTCGACCGCGCTGTGGCACTGGCCGAGCGCGTCGGTCTGGGCGCCGAGCGCGACCGCATCGCGGGCACCCTGCCGCACGGCGCACAACGCGCGCTGGACGTGGCGCTGGCGCTGGCCGCCGCGCCCAAGCTGCTGCTGCTCGACGAGCCGATGGCCGGCATGGGCCCGGACGAATCGGCGCGCATGGTGACACTGATCGAATCGCTGCGCAGCGAGATGGCGATCCTGCTGATCGAGCACGACATGGACGCGGTGTTCCGCCTTGCCAACCGGCTCACCGTGCTCGTGCAGGGCAAGGTGCTGATGACCGGCACCGCTGACGAGGTGCGCGGCCACCCCGATGTGCAGGCCGTCTACCTTGGCACTGAGGCAGAGGGACATTCATGAGCGACCTGTTGCTTGAAGCCACGGCCATCGAAGCCGGCTACGGCGCCAGCCAGGTGCTGTTTGGCATCGACCTCGCGATCCGGCCCGGCGAGGTGCTCGCGCTGCTGGGCCGCAACGGCATGGGCAAGAGCACGCTGCTGAAGGTGCTGACAGGCACGCTCACATCGACCAGCGGCAGCGTGCGTTTTGGCGGCGAGCGCGTCGACGGCACGCGACCCGACGCGATCGCACGGCGCGGCATGGCGATCGTGCCGGAGGGCCGGCACGCGTTTCCGAACCTCAGCGTCGACGAGCATCTGGTCGCGTTCGCGCGGCCACGCCCCGGCAGCGCCGCGCGCTGGACGCCGGCCGCGCTCTACCAGTTGTTTCCGCGCCTTGCCGAGCGCAAGCAGCATGCGGGCAACCAGCTCTCGGGCGGCGAGCAGCAGATGCTGGTGATCGCGCGCGCGCTGTCCACGCATCCGCGGCTGTTGATCCTCGACGAAGCGACCGAGGGCCTGGCGCCCGTGATCCGCGAGGAAATCTGGCGCTGCCTGGCGACGCTCAAGGCCGAAGGCGAAGCGATTTTGGTGGTCGACAAGTACGTGCAGCGCCTGCTGCCGCTGGCCGACCGGCATGTGATCGTTGAACGCGGCCACGTCGTGTGGCAGGGCGACTCGGCCTCGCTCGACGCCGACCGCTCGCTCTGGACGCGCTACCTCGGCGTCTGATCAGCGCAGTACGCGCAACATGCCTTCCTGCGCGGTCGAAGCCACCAGCCGGCCGTCGCGGGTGAACACGCTGCCGCGGCAGAAGCCGCGCGCGCCGCCGGCGCTTGGCGAATCGATCATGTAGAGCAGCCAGTCGTCGAAGCGGAACTCGCGATGGAACCACATGGCGTGATCCAGGCTGGCCGCACGCAGCTGCCCGGTCATGAAGGTCAGGCCATGCGGTACCAGCGCGGCACGCAGCAGGCCGTGATCGGACGCATAGGCCAGCAGCGCGCGGTGCACCGACGGATCGTCGGGCAGCGGCGAGACGGCACGCATCCAGATGGCACTGCCGCCTTCGCGTGGCGCCGGCGCCAGCAGGTCGTCGTCTTCGACGCGGCGAAATTCGATGCCGTGCGGCTCGGTGCCCTTGACCTGCCAGCGCGCGGGCAGCCGGTCGCCCAGTGCCACGCGCCGCTCGAGTTCGCTCGGCAGGCCTTCGGGGCCAGGCGTTTCGGCCATCGCCAACTGGTGCTCGACGCCTTCGTCGACCGTCTGGAACGAGGCAGCCATCTCGAAGATGATGCGGCCACCCTGGCGCGCCAACACATGCCGGGTGGTGAAACTGCGCCCGTCGCGCACGCGATCCACGGTGTAGTCGATCGGCGCATGCTCGCCGGGCAGCAGGAAGTAGGCGTGCATCGAATGCATCGGCCGATCGGGCTCGACGGTGCGGCTCGCGGCCATCACGGCCTGCCCGAGCACCTGGCCGCCGAACACCGCGGGAGTGCCGATGTCCTCGCTCTCGCCGCGAAAGCGGTCTTCGCCCACGGCTTCAAGACGCATCAGCGCCACAAGGTCTTCGACGAGGCAGGCAGCGGTGGGGGCATCGGTCATCGGGAGCGGCGGACAGTTTTTGGGGACTCCGACCTTAGCAAGACCGGCGCCAGGGCATTGTCGCGTGGCGATCTCTGCCGCCTAAGCGCATCGGCCGTTCGGCACACAGACAGACCACAAAAAACCCGGAGAATGCCGCTGGCCGGCGACATCTCCGGCACACCCCTACGGAGCTCGACCTTGATCCTTAAAACGCCCCTGAATTTCCTGGCTGTCGCTGCCGCGGTCGCCCTGGTGACCGCCGGTTGCTCGTCGACATCGAAGAACGCGGCAGCGCCCGCGGCCCCCGCGCCGGCTGCCGCTGCACCGGTCGCGCCGCCACCGCCGCCGCCCGCCGTGGAAGGCCTCGATTACTTCCAGCTCAGCGGCCTGCTGGACGACGGCAACGAGAAGCGCGTCAAGCCCGAGATCGTCGGCAAGACGACGACGTTGACGCTCGCCAAAGCCACAGGCCGCGGCGTGCCGCCAGGGCTGTACACGGTGGACGCCGGGGACCCCATCTACTTCCGCTGCCGCTCGGTGGGCGGTGGCTTCACTGGCGGCACCGTCACGACGAAGATCCGCGACTACCGCTTCGTGCCCAGGGAAAAGCAGAAGATCGTCGAACTCGAGCGCTGCGCAGTGGCGGCCGTCGAGCCGGTGCGTCCGGCCCCTGCGCCGGCGCCCGCACCGCAGGCTGCGGCGCCCGCGCCGTCGACCATCGGCGCCGGCAAGCCCGGCATGGATGCGCGCGGCAACGTGGTCGATTCGTCGAAGGTGGAAGCAGGCAGCGGCCGCACCGTGAAGGGCCTGAACGACTTCGAGGGCGAGATCACCGGCAACCCGGCCGCCAACAGCAAGTTCGCCAGGCTGCAGATCGGCATGTCGACGCGGCAGGTGCAGGACATCGCGGGCCCGCCGACCGACCAGGGCGCCTACATCACCGGAAAGGCCTGGATCCCGTTCTATTTCGGTGCCGACCGTCACCGCTTCGAGATGACCTACAAGGGCCAGGGCCGCCTGATTTTCGCGGGTGGCGGCATGGGCGACTTCAGCAGCGGCAACCTGGTCTGGATCATCCACAACCCGAACGAGGGTGGTTACCGCTGAGCTTCGGCGGCGCAGGCCGCATCGCACGGCTCCCACCGGATCGTGAGGATGCAGGCCGGCGCGATGCCGACCTGCATCGAGATCGTGCCGCGTGTTGCCATGCGGTCGCCAAAGACTATGCTGTGGCCGCTACAACAACGAGGAGCGGCCATGGGCGCGCAGTGGAAAGCAAAAGGCAAGGAACTGGCGGCCAATGCCAGGGGCAAGCTGTTCGGAAGACTGGCCAAGGACATCATGATCGCGGCCCGCAGCGGGGCCGACCCGGCCTCGAACTCGCGCCTGCGGCTGGTCGTGGAACAGGCCCGCAAGGTCTCCATGCCCAAGGAGACGCTGGAACGCGCGATCAAGAAGGGCGCCGGACTCACCGGCGACGCGGTCCATTTCGAGCACGTGATCTACGAAGGATTTGCGCCGCACCGCGTGCCCGTGATGGTCGAATGCCTGACCGACAACGTGAACCGCACGGCGCCCGAAATGCGGGTGCTGTTTCGCAAAGGCCACCTGGGCACCTCGGGCTCGGTGGCCTGGGATTTCGACCATCTGGGCATGATCGAAGCCGAGCCGACCTCAGCCACCGCCGACCCCGAACTGGCCGCCATTGAGGCGGGCGCGCAGGACTTCGAGCCTGCCGAGGAGGGCGGCCCCACGGTGTTTCTGACCGACCCGCACGACCTCGACCTGGTGAGCCGCGCACTGCCGGCCCAGGGCTTTCACGTCGTCTCCGCGAAGCTCGGGTACAAGGCCAAGAACCCGGTCGACCCGGCGAGCCTCAGTGCTGAGCATCTGGAAGAGGTCGAAGCCTTCCTGGCCGCCATCGATGCGAACGACGATGTGCAGAACGTGTTTGCGGGCCTGGCAGGTTGAGTGCGTCCGCAGCTGACGGGGCCGGCGTGGCGCCGCTGGCCGAATTGGCCGCCCGTATCGGCGCGGCACTGCGCGAACGCGGCCAGACTGTGGCGGTTGCGGAATCTTCGGCCGGCGGCCTGGTATCGGCGGCGCTGCTTGCGGTGCCTGGCGCATCGGCTTTTTTCCTCGGCGGCGCGGTCGTGTACTCGCGGCGGGCCGGCAAGGCGCTGCTCGGGCTGACGGCCGCCGATGTGGCCGGGATGCGCGGGGAAACCGAACCCTTTGCCAGACTCATCGCGGGCCGGATCCGCGACACCCATCGTGCCACCTGGGGACTCGGCGAGACGGGCGCAGCCGGCCCTTCCGGCAGCCCCTATGGCGACGCACCGGGTCACCTGTGCATTGCCGTCGCCGGTGCGGTCACCGCAAGCCGGACGATCGAAACCGGCGATGCGAACCGCGCCCTGAACATGAACCTGTTCGCACGGCAGTTGCTCTCGCTGTTCGACGAGATGCTGCAGGCGCAAGATTCGTCGCAATGAGCGGGCGCCGGGCGGCAATAATCTGTCACCCACCGCACAAAGGCCCTCATGCCGTCCATCACGCTTCGCTTTCTGGCCAATCCCAACACCGTCAACTTCGGCGGCAAGGTGCATGGCGGCACCGTCATGAAGTGGATCGACGAGGCCGGCTATGCCTGCGCGACCAGCTGGGCCAAGCGCTATTGCGTGACCGCCTTCATCGGCAGCATCCGCTTTCACCACCCCATCATGATCGGCGACCTGGTCGAAGTGGAAGCGCGGCTCGCCTACACCGGCAACACCAGCATGAACATCTCGGTCGAGGTACGCAGCGGCGACATGAAGGGCGGTGAAATGGCCAAGACCACGGAGTGCCTGGTGGTGTTCGTGTCGGTGGACTCGCACGGCCGGCCGATGCCGGTGGAGGCGTTTTCGCCCGGCACGCCGGGCGAAATGGCGTTGGCAGAGCGGGCCAAGACCCACCTCGAGGCGGCCCGCGCGGCCGGGGCCTGACCGAGGCTCAGGGCACAACCGTTCCGCTCACCTCGCCCAGGCCGATCCGCACCGCGCCTTCGCGTTCGCAGTAGCCACGCAGGATGAGCGTGTCGCCGTCTTCCAGGAAGGTGCGGCGTTCACCGTTGGGCAGCGTGATCGGCTGCTTGCCACCCAGCGTGAGTTCCAGCAGCGAGCCGGCCTGATCGGGTTCGGGCCCCGACAGCGTGCCCGACCCCAGCAGGTCGCCGGGCTGCAGGTTGCAGCCATTCACCGTGTGGTGCGTGACCAGCTGCGCTGCGGTCCAGTAAGCGGCCTCGGTGGTATTGCCGCGCGTGAGGCGCGCCGGAGCTTCGCCGGTCTCGCGCATCTTCGCGGTCTGCAGCCACACCTCGAGCGTGATGGCGAGCCCGCCGGCCTGGCGGTTGGCCGCACTGTCGAGGTAGGGCAATGGCTGGGGGTCACCGGCCGGCCGCTCGAACGCGACCGCGCGGAACGGCGCCAGCGCCTCCATCGTCACCAGCCAGGGCGACAGCGTGGTCGCGAAGTTCTTCGCCAGAAACGGGCCGAGCGGCTGGTATTCCCAGGCCTGCAGGTCGCGCGCCGACCAGTCGTTGAGCAGGGTCACACCGAACAGGTGCTGCTCCGCCTCGCCGATGGCGATCGGCTCGCCGAGCGCATTGCCCTGGCCGACGAAGAAGCCGAGTTCGAGTTCGTAGTCGAGCCGCTTCGACGGGCCGAAGCTGGGCACTTCCGCATCTGGCGCCCGGGTCTGCCCCTGCGGCCGCCGGAAGCGCTGGCCGCTCACGCCGATCGACGAGGCGCGGCCGTGGTAGCCGATCGGCACCCACTTGTAGTTGGGCATCAGAGGCTGGTCGGGCCGGAACAGCTTGCCGACCGTGGTGGCGTGGTGGATGCCGGTGTAGAAGTCGGTGTAGTCGGCGATGCGGCAGGGGATCGTCATCTCGACTGCCGCCTGCGCATAGAGCGCGAGTTCCCAGCCCGACTGCTTCGGGCTGCCTTCGCGCAGGCCCGCGGACAGTGCGGCACGCAACTCGGCACGCTCGGCGAGCGACGCACCCATGAGCCGGTTCATGTCGGCATGGTCGACCAGCTTCGCGGCCGCCAGATCCAGCACCCGGTCGCCGATCGCGACGCCGATGCGGAAAGCCTCGTCGGTGCCCGCCGGCCTGAAGCGGCCGAACGGCAGGTTCTGGAGCGGGAAGTCGCAGCCCGCTTCGTTGGCCGATGGCACCCAGCTGCGCAGCGCCGGATCGTGGGTTTCGTTGAGCAGGTTCATGGCTTGTATTGGTCTTGAAGGCCGGCCCAGCAGTCGGCGTAGTCGGGGTCGAGCGCCGGGCTTTGCAGCGCCCAGGCGGTGGGGAGGAAACGGTAGCGGCTCTCGAACATGAAGGCCAGCGTGTTGTCGAGCTTCTGCGGTTTCAGGTCGGCCTCGATGGCCTTCGTGAAAGCCTCTTCGTCGGGGCCGTGCGGCACCATGCAGTTGTGCAGCGAGGCGCCGCCGGGCTTGAAGCCGCCCGGCTTGGCGTCGTACTCGCCGTACACCAGGCCCATGAACTCGCTCATGAGGTTGCGGTGGTACCAGGGCGGACGGAAGGTGTCTTCCATCACCAGCCAGCGCGGCGGGAAGATCACGAAGTCGCAGTTGGCGGTGCCGGGCGTGTCGCTCGGCGAGGTGAGCACCGTGAAGATCGACGGATCCGGGTGGTCGAAGCTGATCGAGCCGATGGTCATGAAGTTCGCGGTGTCGTACTTCACCGGCGCGAGGTTGCCATGCCACGCCACCACGTTGAACGGCGACTGCCGGGTCGGCGCGCTCCAGAAGCGGCCGCCGGCTTTCTTGACGAGTTCGTAGCCGCCCTCTTCCTGTTCGAACGCGGCCACCGGCGCGAGGAAGTCGCGCGCGTTGGCCAGGCCGTTGGAGCCGATCGGGCCGAGCTCAGGCAGGCGGAACTGCGCGCCGTAGTTTTCGCAGACGTAGCCGCGCGAAATGCCGTCGGGCAGGCCGACCTTGAACACCACGCCGCGCGGCACCAGCGCGATCTCGCCCGGCTTGACCTCGAGCACGCCCATCTCGGTCGTGAGCACGATGCGGCCCTGCTGCGGCACCAGCAGCATTTCACCGTCGGCGTTGACGAAGGCGCGGCGCACCATCGAGCGGCCCGCCAGGTACACCAGCGCACCGATGCCGGTTTGCGCTTCGCAGTCGCCATTGGCCGCGAGCGTGTGCATGCCGTCGACGAAGTCCGCATCGGCCGCGCCGTCCAGCGGCACCGGCTGCCAGCGCAGCGGCTCGGGCGGCAGCGCGATGCTGCGGTCGCCGCCGGTTTGCCAGCGCGTTTGCGCATACGGCCGGTAGCGCCCCGACACCACCGATGGCTGGCGCCGGTACAGCCACGAGCGCCGGTTCTCGTGGCGCGGCGCCGTGAAGGCGGTGCCCGAGATCAGTTCGGGGTACAGGTCGAGCGGTGCGCGCTGCGGACTGTTGCGGCCCTGCGGCAATGCGCCGGGCACAGCCTCGCTCGCGTATTCGTTGCCAAAGCCGCTCTGGCAGGGGATGGTCATCTGGAATGTCTCCGCGAAAACAGAGCTGGATGGTAATGCGTTCATCTGCTATTGTCTAATGCATTCTTTTTAGACGAATATCAAAACACCATGGCATCCGGCATCGATCGCGGGCAGCGCGGCATCCAGAGCATCGAGGTCGGGGGCGAGTTGCTGCGCGCGCTGGTGCACACCGGCCGGCCGATGCCGCTGAAGGATCTGGCACGCGACGCCGGGATGACGGCCGCCAAGGCGCATCCCTACATGGTGAGCTTCGGCCGGCTCGGGCTGATCGAGCAGGACGACGCCACCGGCCACTACGCGCTCGGGCCGCTGGCACTGCAGCTGGGACTGATCGGCCTGCAGCAGGCCAACCCGGTCCAGATCGCGACACCGCTGATCGATGCGCTGGCCCGGCAGGTCGGCCATACGGTGGCGCTGGCGGTGTGGGGCGACCGCGGCGCCACCATCGTGCGCATTGCGGAGTCGGCCGCGCCGGTGCATGTGAGCCTGCGGCATGGCACGGTGTTTTCGTTGGCCGGCACGGCGTCGGGCCGACTGTTCGGCGCCTACCTCGACCCGCTGGAGGTAAAGCGCCTGCTGGCGGACGAGCGCGAGCACAGCGCGCCGTCCTGGAAGGATTTCGAAGTGCTGCTGCGCGAGGTGCGTGCGCACGGCATCAGCCGCTCCGAGGGCGAGATCGTGCCGGGCGTGAGCGCCATGGCGGCGCCGGTGTTCGACCACACCGGCCGGATCGTGCTGGCCGTCACCGCGATCGGGCCGGCCGGGATCTTCGACACGGCATGGGACGGTGCGCTGGCTGATGCGCTCAGGGCCTGCGGCGACGCGGTGTCGCAGCGGCTTGGCGCAGCGCGGCGTTAGGCCCTCAGCCCTTGCGGCCGCCGACGAACAGCAGCGCGCCGCCCACCACGATCGCCGCGACGCCAGCCCACACCGGCAGGTTGATCGTCTCCTTTTCCTTCACCGACAGCTCGAGCGGGCCGATCTTGGCCTGATGCGTTTCCTTGGTGAAGCTGAAGCTGCCGAGCGCCAGCGCGGCGATGCCGGCGACGATCAGCACGATGCCGACAAGGCGGGTTGCGTTCATGGGATGTTCTCCGGAGTTCAAGCCGGCATCATGAACCCTACATCCTTCGGATAGTTGTACGTGGTGCCGTTGACCACCAGGCTGCCGCCGAAATTCTTGAGGTTCGGCAGGATGCCGGGCAGGTCGGCATCCGGCACGCCGAACCACTTGGCCAGCGTCGCGCCGTACTGGTCGACCGAGGTGGTGGGGATCAGCCGGCCCTGGCCCACGTGGCCCTCGTAGCCCGCGGAGGTCGACGTGTTGTCGATGCTCACCACCTGCGGCGAGCCGTAGATCGCCTTGCCCTTGACCGCGCCGCCGACCACGAAATGGTGGCTGCCCCAGCCGTGGTCGGAACCGTCGCCGTTGGACGCCAGCGTGCGGCCGAAGTCGGAGGCGGTGAAGGCAGTGACCTTGTCGCCCATGCCTTCGAGTGCCATCTGCCTGTGGAACGCGGCCATCGCGTCGCTGAGCTGCTTCATCAGGCCGGGTTGGTTGGCGATCAGGTTGTCGTGCAGGTCGAAGCCGCCCATCGACACGAAGAAGACCTGGCGCTTGCTGCCGAGCGTGCTGCGGCCGCGGATCAGCCGGGCCACCATCGCGAGTTGGTTGCCGAGGCCGGTGGTCGGGAAGGTGCCGGCCGGATAGGCCGACTGGATCGCGGTGGTGACCGAGCCCTCGGCTTCGACGGCGCGCTTCGTAACCTTGTTGTATTCGTTTTCGAGCTTGTGGCCGCGCGCCTGCTGCGTGAGCAGCTGCATCGCGCTCTTGACGGTGGACGAGCCAAGGAGACTGGCGCTGCTGGCGCTGCTCACGCTGCCGATGCGCACCGCGCCGCCGGTGCTGACCTGGTACTGCAGCGCACTGTCGCCCGAGAGGAACACGGCATTGCCCGACACCGACATGCAGGTGAACAGCGAGTTGCTGTTCTGGTTCAGCACCAGATCGCCGATGTTGCCACCCCACCCGATGGTGGAGCCTTCGGGCGAGGACGACTGCCAGGTCGACTGCTGGTCGTTGTGCGAGAACAGCTTGGGCGGCTGCGGGTAGAGCTTCTTGTTGCTGTTGTTGTAGAGCGCGCGGCTCAGCGGCACCACCAGCGGGCCGACGTTGAGCTGCACCGCGACATTGCCCTCGGTGTTGAACAGCCCGGCCAGCTGTGTCATTTGCGGATGCAGTGCGTATTGCCGGCCGCCGGCCAGCGGCACCGTCGGGCTCAGCAGCGTGGCGGCGAGCGCCGCATCCTTCGCGATGGCCACGCCGCCGGAGGCCTGGGGCACGCGGATGGTGCTGTACTTGTTGTAGCTGTCGTCGTCGTAGGTGATGACGGTGTTCGCGTAGTCGTTGCCGCCGAACAGGAACACGCAGACCAGCGCCTTGTAGTCGGTGGCGGACTGGGCTGCGGCCTCGCTCATCGCCGACAGGTTGAGTGCGAACGGCATCGCGGTACCCGCCATCGCGAGCGCGCTCGAGCGTTGCAGGAAGGCGCGCCGGGTGTGGCCCTTGGGATCGATCAGATGCATGGGGCGCCCTATTTCTGGATCAGGTATTCGGGGGAAGCCATCACCATCAGAACCGCCGCGTAGATGCGGTTGAGTTTGACGGCATCGGTGCTGGCGGCGGTGACGGCCGGCGCGGCGAGCGCATCGGTGATCGTCTTCTGCGTCGCGGCCGACAGCTGGTTGGCGCACATCATCAGGTTGAGCCGGCGCACCAGCGCGCCCGCATCGGTGACCAGCGTCTTTTCGGTCGCGTAGCTCGCGATCACGTCCTTGCTGTCGTAGCCGTTGGCCAGCACGCCCTGCAGGTGGTTGAGGTAGCCGCCCACGCTGGTCTCGTTGACCAGCTGGAACTCGGGCGCCGATTTGCCTTCGCTCGCCAGCACGGTCGATGGCGGCACATAGCCGGGCCGGAAGAAGTTGAACACCGAGGGCGAGCGCAGCGGACTCTGGCCGAGCCGGTTCGCTGCATCCGAGGTGTTGCCGATCTTCCAGGTGTCCTTGGTCGATGCGATGCCGAAAGTGCGGCCCCATTGCACCAGGCGCAGCATCGGCTCGCGCAAACGGCCGAAGTCGGGGCTGGCGAGCCCATCCGGGCTGCGCGCCTCGTTGTCGAGCAGCACTGCCGCGAGCACGCTCTTCATGTCGCCGCGCACACCGGCACCGTTGTCGGCAAAAATCGCCGAGACGCGCGACACATAGCCCGCGCTCGGGTTGCTGGTCACGAGCCGCTGGATCAGCTGCTTGCCGATGAACGGCCCGACGTTGGGGTGGTTGAACAGCGTATCGAGCGCGGTCTTGAGGGCCGCCGTGCCCTCGGTGTTGGCCGCCACGGTGGCGCCGAGAAACTTGGCTTCCAGCATCGAGTGGCGCGAGGCGGTCAGCACCATCGGCCGCTGCGTCCACTGGTTGCTTTCGATCGTGTAGGTCTGGCCCGGCACGGGGAAGCCAGTGCGCTCGGCGGTCTTGATGTCGAGGTCGTAACCGGTGAACACGCGGGCAAGATTGGTGACGTCGTCCTGGGTGTAGCTGTCGAGCGGCGTGCCGTCAGCAGCCGTCTTGACGGTGCCGTCGGCATTGAGCTGGTACAGGCCCAGCGTCATAAGCTGCATCACCTCGCGCCCGTAGTTCTCGTCGGGCTGGCGGCCCTGCGCGTTTTCCTTCTGGTTGCCGCGCGTGTTGAGGTAGTAGCCCATCGCCGGGTTCAGCGTCACGTCTTCCAGCAGCTTGCGGAAGTTGCCGGTGACGCCGGCCACCAGCATGTCCCAGTACTGGGCCATCATGTAGTCGGGCCAGTTCGAGCCGATGTCGTTGGCCGACACCACGAAGATCTCGGTGAAGGCCAGCGCCATGCGCTTGCGAAAGCCGTCCGGCGCCGTCATGAGCTGGTTCCAGATCATGTCGTCGGTGTAGACGGTGTTGTAGGGCTTGCTGCTGAGCCATTCCCAGCCGGTCTGGGTTTTCGCCCGGTCGACCTGCTCGCCGAGCCACGCCAGGTAGCCCTTGGTGCGCACGGCGGCGATGTCGGCCTCGCTGGCCGAGAACTGCGCCTGCAGCAGGAAGCGCGCCGCCTCGTCGTCGGTCTTGGCCGTGGTGTAGAGGTAGCCCTGTGCCGTCGGCGTGGTGCCGAGGGCGGTCAGCGACCCGGCATTGGTGGTCGTCGCGCCACTGGCACCGAGGCCAATGAACGCGCCGCTGCCTCCGCCGCCGCCCCCGCCACCGCAGGCAGCCAGCGCGGCCGACGCGGCCAGCGCGGCAGCCAGCGAAAGAGGGGGATGCCGGCCCGCCGGCGTGGCATCGGCTTCAGGCAGCGCGCGCACTGCATCCAACGCTGGCGCAGCAGCGATTTCTTGTTCTTCAACCATCAGGTTCTCGCTCCTCGGCGCTCCGGCGCCTACCAACACGAGGCAAATGCCATGCCCGGCTGGGATCAGACGCTAAGGCCTGAAAGGAACGTCTGTAGGACAACTAGCGTAATTAAATGTGACTTTTTACGTCACTTTGATACAACTCGAGCTTGCGTCTGACAGGAAATGTCGTTTATGAACGCGCGGCCTGGAGCATCTCGCGCGTGCCGAGAGCCACGCGCCGCGCGGCTTCGGCGAAGTCGTCACCCGACGAGGCGTAGCAGATCGCCCGCGACGAGTTGACGACGATCGGCGCATCGCTGCGCCACCCCGCGCGCACCGTGGCGACCGCGTCCCCCCCCTGCGCGCCGACGCCCGGGATCAGCAGCGGTACGGTGGGTGCGAGCGCCCGTACCCGTTCGATCTCGGCCGGGTAGGTGGCGCCGACCACGAGCCCGAGCTGGCCGTTCAGGTTCCAGGGGCCCTGCGCCAGCCGCGCAACGTGCTCATACAAAAAAGGTTCTCCTTCCAGCCCCGCCAACCGCTGCCCCTGCAGATCGGCGCCGCCCGGATTGCTGGTTCGGCACAGCAGGAAAGCGCCCTTGTCGGCGTGTCGCAGGTACGGTTCCACCGAATCGAAGCCCATGAACGGCGACAGCGTGACCGCATCGGCACCGTAGCGCTCGAAAGCCTCGATCGCGTACTGCTCGGCGGTCGAGCCGATGTCGCCGCGCTTGGCGTCCAGGATCACCGGCACGTGCGGCGCGTTGCGGCGCAGGTGCTCCATGAGCTGCTCAAGCTGGCCTTCCGCGCGGTGCGCGGCAAAGTAGGCGATCTGCGGCTTGAAGGCAATGGCGAGGTCGGCCGTGGCATCGACGATGCGTGCACAGAAGTCGTAGATACGGCTGGCATCGCCCTTGAGCCCGGCCGGGAAACGGCTCGGTTCCGGATCGAGGCCGACGCAGAGCATGGAAGCGTTCTGCTGCTCGGCGGCGCGCAGCTTGAGGAGGAAGGTCATGGGGCCGGATTTTAGATTCCGGCCCGCTGCGTCAGCCGAGCTGCGCGGCCGCCAGGCAGAGGTCGGCCCAGGCCCGCGCCTTGTCGGCAGGGTTGCGCAGCAGATAGGCCGGGTGATAGGTGGCCACCACCTGCACCCCGGGCAGCGTCGCGATTTCGGTGACCCGGCCGCGCAGCTTGCCGAGCGGCTCGGCGCGCTGCAGCAGGCTTTGCGCCGCGAGCGGGCCCAGCGCGAGCACCAGCCGCGGCGCCACGGCGGCGCTGTGTGCCGCAAAGCTCTGGTCGAACGGGCGCAGGCCGGTGGTCGATGCGGCCGCGCCACGGTGCGTGCGCATCAGGTGCACCGGCACCGCGCCGCTGTGCAGTTGCAGCGCACGCAGCATGTTGTCGAGCAGCCGGCCGGCGTCTCCCGCGAACGGATCGCCATGGCGGCCGTCGGCTTCGGGCGGCATGTCGGCCACGATCAGCCAGCCGCCCTGCGCCGCGCCGCCACCGTAGAGGCGCTGCGGCGGCTCGACCAGCACGACGGCATCGCCGGCAGCGGGCGCCGGGCGTGCCACGGGCGCTGCTGCACCCACCGCCGGCCGCGCCGCCACGGGCGGCCGCACCGGGGCTTCGGGCCGCACCGGAGCTTCAGCCTGCACATCAGATCGGTTTGGGCCAGCCTCCCGGTCTGCGGCAGCAGCCGCCTTTTCGACAGCGACCGGCGGGGACGGCTCGGCCGGCCACCAGACCTTGACGCCCATCTCGTCGAGCATCGCGCGTTGCCGCGCGTCCAGCGCGAGGGTGCTCATTTCAGTGCCCCCCAGGCGCTTGTCGATTCATTGAGGCGCAGGCTCATGACGATCGCGTCTTCGCGCCGGCCGTCGTGCGCCGGGTAATAGCCTTTGCGCAAGCCGACGCGGCGAAAGCCCTGGCGTTCGTAGACCTCGAGCGCGCGCGCGTTGCTGGCGCGCACTTCCAGCCACAGCCACTGGGCGCCTTGCCCGCGCGACCAGCCCCCCAGCGCTTCAAGCAACAGCGGCGCCCAGCCCTGGCGCTGGAATGCGGGCGCCACGGTGAGGTTGAGCAGGTGCACTTCGTCGACCCCCTTCATGGCGACGAAATAGCCGATCAGGGTTTCGTCGCCGCCGCGCGCCGCAGGGCCGCCCACCAGGAGCTGGCAGTGGTAGCCCGCGTGCAGCGAGTCGATGAAGTTGGCGCGCGTCCAGGGGTGGCTGTAGGCGGTCTGCTCGACCGCGCACACCGGCACCAGCCGCTCGATGGTGAGGGGCTCCAGGCGGGCTTCCAGCGGTTGCAGAACGGCGCTCATGTCGAAGGTGCCACCGAGGCGTGGGCAGCGGATTCGCGGCGAATGCGCAGGCGTTCCTCGGTGGTCTGCGCCACTTTATCGCGAACATAGAGCGGCCAGGCTTCGGCCGGCGCCACCGTGCGGCCGGCCGCGATCATGCCGGGCGCCAGCCGCAGCAGTGCAGCGGCCGTAGGCAGCACCGCGTGGCGTGCCGGGCCGGACGGCAGGCGCTCGCCATAAGCCTGGAACGCATTGCCGGCCATCACCCAGCCCGCGGGCACCTGCACTTCTTCGGGCGCCAGCAGCCGCGGCGCGCTGTCTGCTGGCGCATCGGCATCGGCATCGGCATCGGCATCGGCATCGGCATCGGCATCGGCATCGAAGTCATAGCTCGCCGCATAGACCTGATCCATGCGCGCGTCGAGCAAAGCCAGCACGCGCCGCGCGCCGAAGCGCTCGCGCGCCTCTTCGGCCACGGCATGCAGCGTATCGATTGGCAGCAGGCGCACGCCCGCGCCGAACCCGAGGCCCTGGGCCACCGAGCAGGCCGTGCGAAGGCCGGTGAAGGAGCCCGGGCCGCGGCCGAACGCGATGGCATCGAGCTGCTGCAGGGTGAGGCCAGCCTCGGCCAGCAGCTGCAGCACGATCGGAATGAGCGTGGTGGACGACTGCGCGCCGCCCGCGCCGCTGTGCATCCACAGCGCGTCGCCATGCTGCACCGCCACCGACAGGTGCTCGGTGCTGGTGTCGAAGGCCAGCAACTTATGCATCGAATCGGCCTGCAACGCCCGCCACACGGGCGGGAGGCGCTGTCTTTTCAGGCGCGATCGGGCGCACGCGCTGCACGCCGAACAGGATGCCCGCCGTCACCAGCAGCAGCCCGGCCAGCAGGCTCCAGTGCAACGGCTCGCCCAGAAAGATCACGGCGCCAAAGGCCGACAGCCCCGGCACCAGCGCGGTGATCATGGTGGAGCGCACCGGGCCGAAGTACTGGATCATCCGGGTGAAGGTGATGCCCGAGATCACCACCGAGCCGACACCCTGGAACATCATCTGGAACGCTACCTCGCCCCACGGCGCGGTGCCGATGTGGCTGGTGACCCAGCCGGCCGCCGCCAGCACGGCATAGGCCGGCACGAAACTCAGGAACGCGAACACCGTGATCGCGATGGTGGCGCGCACCGCCTCGAGCCCGTGGCGCCGCACCACCACGCTATAGCAGGCCCAGCAGAAGGCGGCGCTCATGAAGAGCAGGTCGCCCTTCCAGATCTCGCCCCCCTCGAACGCGTGCAGCAGGCTGCGCCCGCCGACCACCAGGTCGCCGGCGACGATCAGCGCGAGCCCGGCCGCCCGCTTGGGCGTGATGCGGTCGTGCAGCACCACGGCCGCGAGCAGCGTGGTCCAGAGCGGCAGGCTGCCGGGCAGTAGCACCGACGCATGCGCGGCCGGGGCATAGAAGAAGCCGGTGTACGCGAGCAGCGCATAGCCAAGGCCGCCGGTCGCGCCGGCCAGCGCGGTCACGCGCAACCCGAGCGGCGACAGGCCGAACAGTGACCCGACCGGGGCTCCACCAGTCCCGCCGGCTTGCGCGCGGCGCGCCTGCATCACCAGCCAGGCGCCCCACGGCGCCAGCACCAGGCTGGCGCCGGACATGCGGGCGAAGGCGAGGTCGAGCGGCGTCAGCGAGCGCCCGGCCGATGCGCGCGCGATCACGATGAAGGCCGTCCAGACCAGCACCGTGACGACAGCGGCGCCGATGCCGATGGCACGCGGCGAGAAACGGGGGGCAACGGGCATCGAGGGATTATCGAGCGCTCAGGCCACATCGTCGGCGCACACCACATGAGCCCCCGTCTTACGCAAGGCTGTCAGCGGCTTCGGCGGCGCCGATGCCGCCACCAGCAGCGTGACCGACGCGCCGAGCGGCTGGATGACGCAGGCCGACGCCGCGCCGATCTTCTCGGACGACGCCAGCACCACGGTTTCGGCGGCCGCAGCCATCAGGGCGCGCTTGATGTGCGCCTCTTCGAGGTCGGCCGTGGTCAGGCCGGCTTCGGCCTGCACGCCGGTCACGCCCATGAAGAAGGTGTCGGCGCGGATGCGCGCAATGGCCTCTATGGCCGCCGCGCCCACGGCCACCACCGAATGCTTGAACAGCCGGCCGCCGATCAGCACCACCTCGACGCCGGCGTGGCCGACGAGTTCGAGCGCGACCGAGGGACTGTGCGTGACCACCGTGGCGCGCAGCGCGGCCGGCAGGTGCCGTGCCATCTGCACGGCCGTGGTCCCGCCGTCGATGAAAACGACCTGCCCCGGCCGCACCATGCGCGCCGCCGCGCGGCCGATCGCGAGCTTGTCGCCGGTGGCCAGTTGCTGGCGGCCGGCAAAGTCGGCCTCGGCCGGCGCCAGCGGCAGCGCGCCGCCGTGCACGCGCTGCAGCAGGCCTTCGGCCGCCAGCTCGCGCAGGTCGCGCCGGATCGTGTCTTCCGAGAGGCCGAGCGCTTCGCTGAGCGTCTTGGCGACCACCTGTCCGTCGCGCTGCAAGGTCGTGAGGAGGTGTTGTTTGCGTTGACGGGTCAGCATGGCCCGATGGTAGCGGGCCGATGCGCCATTTGCACGTTTTATCTTGATATTGCACGAATTTGCACGTACGATCCGCGCCTATGAACTTGCACGAACGCGTTCGGGTGCACGAAGTCACCCTCCTGTCCGACAGCTGGTATGTGCTGAAGAAGACCGCCTTCGACTGGCGCCGCAACGACGGCCGGTGGCAACGCATGGAGCGCGAAACCTACGACCGCGGCAATGGCGCCACCTTGCTGCCCTACGACCTGGCGCGCCGCACCGTGCTGCTGACGCGGCAGTTCCGCTACCCGGCCTTCGTCAACGGCGGCGCCGGGATGCTGATCGAGGCCGCGGCCGGGCTGCTCGACGATGCGGCGCCCGAAGCGCGCATCCGTGCCGAGGTCGAGGAAGAGCTCGGCTATCGCCTCGGCAGCGTCCAGAAGGTGTTCGAGTGCTTCATGAGCCCCGGCTCGGTGACGGAGAAGCTGCATTTTTTCGTCGCCCCCTACGACGCGTCGATGCGCCTGCACGATGGCGGCGGCCTGGCCGACGAGGGCGAGGACATCGAGGTGCTCGAACCGACGATCGACGAGGCGCTCGCGATGGTGGCGGACGGCCGCATCGCCGATGCGAAGACCGTGATGCTGCTGTATCACGCGCAGCTTCACCTGTTCCGGTAGCCGGCCGGGATAATCGGAGGATGCGTTTTTCCGCCCGCGTTGCCGCCCTCTTCTTCACCGCGCTGGCATGCGCCGGTGCCGCCGCCCAGCAAAGCCTTCCACCCGAAGTCGACGCCGCGCTGGCGCGCGCCAAGGTGCCGCGCGAAGCCGTGACGATGCTGGTGGTCGACGCCGACGGGCTGAAGCCGCCGCGGCTGGCCTGGCGGCCGCAGGTGCCGGTCAATCCGGCGTCGATCATGAAACTGGTCACCACCTATGCGGGGCTCGACCTGCTCGGCCCGGCCTATGTGTGGAGCACGCCGGTCTACATCGACGGCCCGATCGCCAACGGCGTGCTCAACGGCAACCTCTACATCAAGGGCCAGGGCGATCCCAAGCTGGTGATCGAGCGGCTCTGGCTGCTGATGCGCCGCGTGCAGGGGCTCGGGATCCACACCGTCGCGGGCGACATCGTGATCGACCGCAGCGCCTTCGAGAACACGGTCGAGCCCGACCCCGCAGCCTTCGACGGCGAGCCGCTGCGGCCCTACAACGCCTCGCCCGACGCGCTGCTGCTGAACTTCAAGTCGGTGGTCATGACCTTCGTGCCGAACCTGCAGGCGCAGACCGCGCAGGTCAACTTCGAGCCCTCTCTCGCGGGCGTTTCACTGCAGTCCACGGTGCCGCTCTCGGCCGGTGAATGCGGCGACTACCGCGGCGGCCTGCGCGCCGAGTTCACCGATCCGGCGCGCATCCGCTTCGGCGGCAGCTACCCGGCGGCCTGCGGCGAGAAGGTCTGGGCCGTCGCCTACGCCGACCCGCGCAGCTATGCGGTGCGCGCGGTCGGCGGCATGTGGGGCGACATGGGCAACCAGCTCAAGGGCCAGGTGCGCGAGGGCCGCGTGCCGGCCGGGCTGAAGCCGGTGTTCGAAAGCGTTTCGCCGCCGCTGGCCGAGGTGATCCGCGACATCAACAAGTACAGCAACAACGTGATGGCGCAGCAGCTGTTCCTCACGCTCGGGCTGCAGCAGAAGAACCGCGGCACCCTCGACGCTGCGCGCACCACGCTGCGCCAGTGGTGGAACGACCGCATCGGAACCGGCGAAGGCCAACCCGTGTTCGACAACGGTTCGGGCCTCTCGCGCGAGGAGCGCATCACCTCGGCCGCCCTGGCCAAGATGCTGCTGCACGCCTGGCGCTCGCCGGTGATGCCGGAGCTGATGTCATCGCTGCCGGCCACGGGCGTCGATGGCACGCTGAAGAAGCGGGCGCTGCGCTCGGGCGGCACCGCCCACCTGAAGACCGGCACGCTGCGCGATGCGGCGGGCGTGGCGGGCTATGTCGACGGCGCCAGCGGCCGGCGCTACGTGGTGGTCGCAATCGCGAACCATGTCAACGCCGGCGCGGCGCGCCCGGCGTTCGACGCGCTGGTCGACTGGGCCGCGCAGGACTGAAAGGCGAACTCGGCGCGGCGGCTGACAGTATGCGGGTTTGCCTTGTGGTGAAGTGTTCGGCGCGCGCCCACGATGGCCGCTGGATCGATCCACAACAACATGCATCGGAGACAACGATGAAACGTCTGCATTTCTGGAGCGCCATCGCGGCCGCGGCCCTGCTCTCGGCCTGTGGCGGCGGCGGCGACGGCGGCAACTTCGGGTTCGGCATCGGCACCGGAGTCGGCCCCAACGCCCCGGCCAGCACCGGGAAGCTGGTCGAGCAGCAAACCACTCTGACCACGCTCACCAGCGCGCAGATCGATGGCGCCACCCAGTCCAGTGGCCTGCAGGCGCTCAGCGGCAAGGCGCAGTGCGACGTGAAGGTGATCGCGCTCAACTACACCACGCTTGGCGCTCGCGGCGAGGACACCAACGCCTCGGGCGTGCTGTTGCTGCCGGCCGGCGCCTGCGCGTCCACGGCCGCGCCGCTGGTGGCCTATGCCAAGGGCACCGACGTGCAGAAGCCGCGCACGCTGGCCAATCCGTCCGACCCGGAAACGCAGTTGCTGCTGGCGATGTACGCGGCACAGGGCTACGCGGTGGTGGCGACCGACTACCTCGGCTACGCCAAGTCGACCTACCCGTACCACCCCTACCTGCATGCAGATTCGGAAGCCCGCTCGGTGATCGACGCAATCCGCGCTGCGCGCGCCGCGGTCGTGAACCTCAACGCCAACCTGTCGGGCAAGGTGATGTTCACCGGCTACTCACAGGGCGGCCATTCGTCGATGGCCGCGCACCGCGCGGCCGAGCGCGACAACGCCGCCGAGTTCAACGTGGTGGCCGGCGCGCATCTGGCGGGGCCCTACAACCTGTCGGGCTCGTTCAAGAGCGGCGTGGCGATCGCGGGCTACCAATTCTTCGTGCCCTTCATCGTCAACTCGTACCAGAAGGTTTACGGCGATGTGTACACCCGCGTCGGCGACGTCTACAAGGCGCCCTACGCCGCCACCATCGAGAACCTGCTGCCGAGCCCGACGCTCAACTACACCACGCTGGTGACCACCGGCGCGCTGCCGGGCGCCAATGGCGAGACGCCGGCGCAGGCACGCGACGCGTTGTTCCAGTCGGCCTTCCTGAACGACGTGCTGACCAATCCCGTCAACGCGCTGTACCTGGATGCGAAGAAGAACGACCTGTTCGGCTGGAGTCCGCGGGCCAAGACGCTGCTGTGCGGCGGGGCCGGCGATCCGACCGTGCCACCCGCGCTGCATCTGGCGCCGATGAAAGCCGATTTCGACGCGCGGGGTGTGACGACGGTCTCGACCGTTGACGTCGATGCCCAGGTGCAAGCCACCTACGGGCCGGGCGGCAAGGCGCCGACCGACGCGGCGTCAGCCGCCTATGCGACCTACTACGGCGCCTACCACGGCAGCTACGAGCCGCCGTTCTGCCACCTGGCCGCGCGCAGGCTGTTCGACGCGGCCAAATAAATAAGCGGGCGGCTTACTGGCCGGTTTTCTGATCGGCCAGGATCAGCGCAGCGCGGTAGGCCGTGCGCCCGGCGATCTTGGTGTGGCTGCTGAGCGCCTTCCACTGGCGCTCCTGCTCGTGCGGCGAGGGGTTTTCGGGCTGTTTCAGCAAGGTTCGGCTCACATCGAGCAGCGCGCCGGCCGAGGTCAGACAGAAATGGATGGCTGACTCCCTGGGGCGGGCGCGGTAGCTGGCTTCTTCCTGCAATTGCGCTGCCTCTTGCGCCTCGGGTGGCAGGGCGCCCAGTTCGCTCGGGCCGAAAAACGGCACGTCCGGCGAGTCGCTGCGTGCCCGCGCCAACAGCTTTTCGATGGCCGCCAGCGCGCTCGTGATCAACGCCAACTCGGCGGGGTTCGATTTCATGCTCTTCCTTGGATCTCAATTTTTTTGATCCGCCGAATTTTGCCCGCGGGCTGCCGCCCCGCAGAGGCACAAACGCACGAAGGTTAACGAAAGTATTCAGGCGTTGCCGCTGTTCAACCCGCGCGGCGCCTCTCGACGAGGGCGGGTCTACGCCGCGGCGGCGCGCTGCAACCGGTCGCGCACACCTTCCCATTCGGGGGTGTCGGGCGGCGTTTCAATCCAGATCAGCCTGGCGCCGCCCGCATCGAACTCGCGCAGCACCGCGAACAGTTGCTGCGCCGCGATGGCCGCGTCGTCGGGCATGCGCCGCTGCAGCACGTTCTGCGAGCAGCTCTTGACCAGGCTGCGCGACCAGATGGCGATGTGCGCCGCATTGGCGCCGAGCACGTCGAGCCCGGTCTGCAGCGCGCGGGCGTCCATCAGCCGCAGCTTGGCGTTGGGCGCGTAGTGCGCTTCGAGGGTGCCGGAGGCGCGCGGGTCGGGTTGCGCCAGTTCGGCCGGGTCGCGCACGCGCTCGCCGCACACCGCAGCGATCTGGGCCCGCGTGATGGCGCCGGGCCGCAACAACACCGGCGCGCCGCGGCTGCAGTCGACGATGGTCGACTCGATGCCGACCGCGCACGGGCCGCCGTCGATCACCGTGAGACCGTCGCCGAACTCGTCCTGTACGTGGGCCGCAGTGGTCGGGCTGACCCGACCGAAGCGGTTGGCGCTCGGGCCGGCCAGGCCGGGCACGCCCTGCGCGGCGCAGGCCACCAGCAGCGCCTGCGCGACCGGGTGGGCCGGGCAGCGCAGGCCGATGGTGTCCTGCCCGCCGGCCGCCGCCGCGCCCACGCCGGGCTGGCGCGTGACGATCAGCGTGAGCGGCCCGGGCCAGAAGGCGGTGACCAACTGCTGCGCGAACAACGGCAGCGGCTGGGCAAAGCGCGACAGCGATTCGGTGCCCGGCACGCCCGCTGCGACATGCACGATCAGCGGATGGTCGCTGGGCCGGCCCTTGGCCTTGAAGATCCCGGCCACCGCCGCGTCGCTGCTGGCATCGGCCCCGAGACCGTAGACGGTTTCGGTCGGGAACGCGACCAGGCCGCCGGCGCGCAGCAGGCTGGCCGCTTGTTCGATCGCGGTGGAAGACTGTCCGTCGAGGATCACGCGCGGCTCATTCCGACAGCGGGATCGCCAGCCCCAGCAGCGCGGCGGCGAAGTCGGCCGTGCTGCGCACCGCCGCGATGTCGGCGCCGGTGATGTTGAGGTGGCCCATCTTGCGGCCGCGCCGCGCCTCGGTCTTGCCGTAGAGGTGCAGGTGCGTGCCCGACAGTGCCAGCACATCGCCCCAGGGCGGCTCGGCCGGCGTGTCGCTGTCGAGCAGCCACAGGTCGCCCAGCAGGTTCAGCATGATGGCCGGGCTGTGCTGCCGCGGCGCCGTGAGCGGCAGGCCGGCCAGCGTGCGCACCTGCAGCTCGAACTGCGACACATCGCTCGCGTCCATGCTCCAGTGGCCGCTGTTGTGCGGGCGCGGTGCCATTTCGTTGACGACCAGCGTGCCGTCGGTCAGCACGAAGAACTCGACACAGAGCACGCCGACGTAGTTCAGCCCCTCGGCGATCGACCGTGCAGCGGCCACCGCGCGCTCCGCCTGCGCGGTGAGCATGTTTTGCTCATGCACTTCGGTGACGGCGAGGATGCCGCCGCGGTGCAGGTTGCGCTGTACCGGAAGGTGCACCATTTGCCCATCGTGCCCGCGCGCGACGATCACCGAGCACTCGAAGTCCAGCGGCATCAGCTTTTCGAGCACGCAGGGCACGCCGCCCGTCGCTTCCCAGGCGGCGGCGAGTTCGTCGCGCGTCGCCACGCGCTGCTGGCCCTTGCCGTCGTAGCCGAGCCGCGCGGTCTTGAGGATGCCGGGCAGCAGCGCTTCGGTGACCGTGGCCAGATGGGCTGCGGTCTCGATCACGGCATGGGGCGCGCAGGCCACGCCGCAGCGGGCGAAATGCGCCTTCTCGCGGATGCGATCCTGCGCAATCGCCACGGCCGATGCGCCCGGAGAGACCGGCCGCGCGACAGCGAGGTGCTCGAGCGACGGCGCCGGCACGTTCTCGAACTCGGTGGTGATCGCATCGGCCAGGCCGGCCAGCCGTGCCAGGCCGTCGACATCGGAGTAGTCGGTGTGAATGTAGTGGTGGCTCACGCGACCGGCCGGACTGTCCGGATCCGGATCGAGCACGGCGGTGAAGTACCCCATGCGCTGCGCCGCCTGCGCAAACATGCGGCCGAGCTGGCCGCCGCCCAGTACACCGAGCGTGGCGCCGGGCAGCACCGGGGGGCCCGCGTTGACCGCGCCGCTCACAGCGCGCCCCCGCCTTGCGGCGAGAAGGGCGAGACCGGCGACACCGGCGCGGCCGCCGATGGTGCGTCGGCGCCCGGCGGCGGCAACGTCATGGCCTGCGCTGCCGCGGTCTGCGCGGTGCGGAAGGTGTCGAGCTGCGTGCGCAGCCGTGGGTTGCCGATCGCCAGCATCGCGACGGCGAACAGCGCCGCGTTGGCCGCGCCGGCGTTGCCGATCGCGAAGGTGGCGACCGGCACGCCCTTGGGCATCTGCACGATGCTGTAGAGCGAATCGACGCCCTGCAGGTGCCGGCTGGCCACGGGCACGCCAAGCACCGGCACCGTGGTCTTGGCCGCCACCATGCCCGGCAGGTGCGCCGCTCCACCGGCGCCCGCGATGATCGCCGAGAGGCCGCGCGAAGCGGCGCTTTCGGCGTAGGCGAACAGCTGATCCGGCATGCGGTGCGCCGACACGACGCGCGCTTCGTGCGCGATGCCGAATTGCTGGAGAATCTCGACCGCATGCCGCATCGTCTCCCAGTCGGAGTTCGAGCCCATCACCACGCCGACCTGGATTGCTTGATTCATGGTTTCAATTTTACGTTTGACCCCCGCCTTCGTCCCATGATCGACATCACCCTCGAGAACTTTCAGTCCGAACTCATCGACGGCTCGATGACCACGCCCGTGCTGCTGGACATCTGGGCCGAATGGTGCGGCCCCTGCAAACAGCTCGGCCCGGTGCTCGAAAAGCTCGAAGCCGACTACGCCGGCCGCTTCACGCTGGCCAAGCTCGACGCCGACAAGGTGCCTCAGATTTCGCAGCAGCTGAGCCAGATGTTCGGCGTGCGCAGCATCCCGTTCTGCGTGATGTTCAAGGACGGCCAGCCGGTCGACGGCTTCGTCGGCGCCATTCCCGCGGCCGAGATCCGCACCTTTCTCGACAAGCACGTGCCGGCGGCCGAAGCGCTGGAAGCCGCCGCCGAGGAAGAAGCCGCACAGGACGCGCTGGCCGAGGGCGACACCGAAGGCGCGCTGGAGAAGCTGCAGCATGCCATCGCCACCGACCCGGCCAACGACGACACGCGCTTCGACTACATCAAGCTGCTGCTGCAGGAGGGCCGCGACGACGATGCCAAGGTGGCGTTCGCGCCGGTGATCGACAAGACCTCGCTGGTGCGCCGCTTCGACGCGCTGCAGCGCTGGATGGATGCGATCGATTTCGCCGCGCCCGCCACCGGCACGGCCCCCGTGCTGGCGGAGCTGGACGCGAAGATCGCCGCCGCCAAGCGCGACTTCCAGGCCCGCTTCGACCGCGCCCGACTGCTGATGGCCGCGCAGCAGTGGCCCGAAGCGATGGACGAGCTGCTCGAGATCCTGATGCGCGACAAGACCTGGAACGAGGAAATCGCGCGCAAGACCTACGTGGCGATCCTCGAGATCATCGAGCCGGCCAAGGTGAAAGTGGCCGATGGCCAGATCCCGCCGGTCGACCCGACCGTGTCCACCTACCGGCGCAGGCTCAGCAGCGTCGTGCTGAGCTGAGGCCTGCCATGCGCGCCACCACCCATCCGCTCTCCCGCTTCCGCTTCCTCTTGGCGGCCCTGTTCGCTGCGGGCATCACCGCCTGCGGCAGTGGCATCAGTCTCGACGAGCCCATCGAGGGCCCGGTTTGGTGGCTGACGCAACTGAACGGCCAGCCGGTCGAGGCCGGCCGCGAGCCGCAGCGCGATCCGCAGGTCGCCTTCGACCGCAACAGCGGACGCGTGAGCGGCTCGGGCGGCTGCAACCGGCTCTCAGGCACCTTCACGCGCAGCGGCAGCGCGCTGCGCATCGGCCAGCTCGCGTCGACCAGGATGGCCTGTGTCGACGCTGCGCGCAGCGGCATCGAAGCCCAGTTCCTGCAAGTGCTCCAGACCGCCGCGACCTACCGCCTGGCCGGCCCCGACCGGCTGGTGTTGCTCGACGAGGGCGGGCGCACGCTCGCCTTGCTCAGCAGCCAGCCCTCACGCTGAGGTCGGTGGGCCGTCGGCGATGAATTTCAGCGCGGCCAATCCCGGCAGAAAAAAGTAGCCGCCGCCCAGCACGGTGGTGAAGCGCGGCAGCGGGCCGATGCGCAGGCCGACCGGCAGGCCCTGCACGGTGAAGGCGCGATCGGGTGATGTGCCGAGGATCGGATCCTGCTCATCGCTCAGCCCGCCAAAGCGCGGGCCCCCGATCCAGCTACGCTGGATGAACTCGAACTGGCGATCCAGGTCTGCGTTGAGCGCGACGAACATCAGCCCCTTGCCCTGGCCGACCTCGCACGGGTTGCTCGCGGCGCCCTCGTCCGTGTAAACGCGTCCGCGCCGCAGCAGCCGGTGCAGCCGGGAACTCGTCACGCCGTCTTCCGGCGAACTCGCCACCGCATCGCGCGGGTTGGCGCGGCGCACATGGGCGCCGCGCGGACAACGAAAGCCGTCGGCGTCGTCTTGCAGGTAGCGAAAACCGTCCAGCCCGGTCTGGCTGCCGGATGCGGCGGCCAGCGCATGGCCGTTCTTGCGGCGGCCCATCATGCGTTCGGCGATATCCGGCACCGGGCAACTGCGGGCAAAGGCCTCGAAGACCGCCACATGCTGCTCGATCTGGCGCACCGCCATGTAGCTGCCATTGCGGCCGAAGTCGACGCACGGCGCCGTTGGCGCCGATGCCCACGCCAGGCCCGGGCAATACGCCTTTTCGCGGTATTCGTTGGGATGGCCGAGCACGAACTCGCCGAGCGCGACACGCCGGTCGTTGAAGAGCGTCTTGCCCGCTTGCTCCCGGGCACGCCGTTCGGCCTTGGACCACGCGATGCCGCTCGGCAAGGGCTGGCTCAGCCCATCGCGGAATCCGAAAGGCTCGCGCGAACCCGGGTCTTCCTGCGTCGGCGGGTCGATGTAGGCCGGGCAGGTCGGCACCCGATGCATTTTCACCAGGCCCCGGTTCGCGAGTTGGTCCGGATCAAGGAGGCGCGAGGGCTCCGCATTGTCTGCCCAGAAGTGCGCAACCAGAAGGTGAACCGCCTTGCGCTCGGTATCACCCCAGTACCACGCCGTTACCTTGTCGTCGTCAAGCAACTCGCGACGCGAGGGCTCGGCCATGCCGCCGCGGAACGCGCTGGGAAATGGGCGGTCGACGTCGTCGGTCAGGCCGAGCGCCGCCAGCCCAGCATGGCTGAAGGTGAGCGTCACGGATTCGTCGATCGGTCGCCGTGCATCGGCGGTGGTTGGTGCCGGGCCCGGGATGTGCGGCCGGCGAACCTCGCCGAGGGCGCGCACCAGCCCTTGCGTCAGCAGTTCGCCGATCCATTGGCGTGCCAGGGCAGCATCGGCAACCTGCAGCAGCAGGTAGTGCCCCTGCCGCAGCCGCGTGAAGCCGGTGCCGACGAGCGCCTGGATGTCGCCGAACGCCTGTTCGAGATCGTGCTGTGTTTCGCTCATGATTCCAGCGCCCTCGCAATCTGGTCATCCTTGACGGCGGTGCGCCGGCCCTGCAGCGCCACGCGCAGCCGCGTCGCGCGTGCGATGTCGTCGCGCGACAGGCAATACGCCTCGAATCGGTACAGGTGCGGCACCATGCTGTCGCGCGCATAGGACTTGAACGCCTGTTCGCACTTGCAGCCGCGGAAGATCTGCACGCGCGTCGGCGGAAAGCTGCGCGCCACCCGCACCGCGGGATGGCCGTCACGCGCCGCCTGCCGCGGTCGCAGTTCGGTGTTGCGCCAGATCAAATTGACGCCCTGCGACGCACCGCGGATGAAGGCATCGAGGTAGCCACCGAACGCGCCGTCGAAGTTGCTGCAGAACAGCAACCGGCGGCCGTTGTCGAGGATGTGCCAGTGGCCGAAGTGGATGCCCCCCATCCTGCCGAGTCGGCCCTCGGTGAAGTAGAGCTCACCAAGCAGGTTGATCAGCCAGAGCCAGAAACGCAGGCAGCGCAGGTGCGCGGGACCTCTGATCTCGGTCAGGCTGATCATGTGGCCGGTGCGCCTGGCCAGCGCCGCCTCGCAGGCCTGGATGCTGGGGTGCACCGTGTGCAGCGGCACCTCGGGCAGCGGCCCGGGGCGGTCGGCTTCCTTCAGCGCCTCGGCGAGCCTGCGGCCCAGAAAGCCGAGCAGGCGTGGACCGCAGTACAGCCCCGCCCCCACCACGACGATGGCACCGGACGCCCAGCAGATCGCGGTCAACGGATCGGGCCACACCGACAGATGCAGGGCATCCTGTTTGCAGGGCAGGGCACCCATCACCCTGAACATCCACCAGGTCAGCCCGAAGACCAGCAGTAGCAACACCGCACTCGTAAGGGACGCGAGCACGACAGGGAAAAACGGCGGCGCACGCAGGTTGGACGCGGCGCACACCAGCAGCAGCAAGGCAGCGCTGAGCCCGATGGCGAGCAATGCGATACCCCCCAGCGCCGTGAGCGCCCCCATGCAGGCGGGAATCCACAACACGCCCATCACCACGGTGACGACCATCACGGCGCTCAGCAACAGCACGAAGAGCAACAGCACCACGAATGCCACGACGATCCCCACGGCGCCGGTCATCGCGCCGAAGATGACCGGCAGCAGGATCGCCAGCAGCCCGAGGGCCGCAAACAACACCGCGGCCGCGACAAAGTCGGGCACGGCCAGGCCCGCGCCGGCGAGCAACTGCGCCGATGCCAGCACGATCGCACCGACCACCGTCAGCAGGCCCAGCACCGCAAGAAACGGAACCAGCAGCCGAACCGACAGCAGGGCCAGCCGTACGCCGTCGGGCAGATTGCCATGCCGCCACAGCGAGCGCCGCGGCAGCTCGGCGGCCCAGGCGCCGCCGAAACGACGAGCCCAGACGGCCATGTAGTCGCCGAGCGCGGCGCGGTCTGCGAACGGATCGGGCCGCAGGTTGCGAAACGCGCTGCCGGCCTGCCTGAAGAGGTTGTTTTCACCGCGAACCTGCGCCACGTCGAGATCACGGTTGCCCACGAAACCGCAAGCCGCCACGTTGGCATGCTGCGCGAGAAACGCGCGCAGCCAATCCCGCTTCGACGCCAGCGTCGAGCCCTGCGGGCCAGGCCAATGGGCACGGTAGAGCCTCCACAACGCGCCGAAGCCGTGCTGCAGCATGAGGTCGATGAGTTCTGCCGGCGGTACACCTTCGTCGACCACCACCTCGAGCATCAGCGACGGCGATGCCATGGGCGAGGCCTCGGGCGCGACGGGCAAAAGCGCGAGCGTCGCGAAATGAATTCGCCCGATGGCGCGGCACATGGACTCGATGCGGCGCCGCACGCTGGCGGGCACGTCGCCCGGCGCGTCCGCCGCGCCGGGGGTGACGAAGCACATCATCTGCTCGCGCGCCATCTCTTTTGCCTCTAGTCCGTGAATGCCAGTTGGGCCGACGCGATGCTCGGGCCGTCGTAGCGCATGCGGCGCCACCAGGGGTCGGCCCACTTCACGCCGGGCAACTGGAGCAGGCCGATCAACGCACTCACCAACATCTCCACAACCTGCTCGGAGGCGATGCAGTGCCGCTGGCCGCCGCCGAACATCAGGTAGCGGTCGGGCGGGTGCACGAAGACGCGGTTCGGGTCGTACACCTCCGGCGGCGCGCCTTTGTGAGCCGCAGGATCGAACAACGCGCCGATGGTCATCACCGTCAGTTGTGCGCCGGCCGCGGCGCGCGACGCGCCATCGGCGCCGAAGCGCACATCGCGCGGCACGTCGCGGCGCAGGATCGGGAACGGCGGACGAAAGCGCAGCAGTTCCAGCACATGCCGCGCGAACAGTTCACGCAGTGGCATGTCGTTCCACGGGTCGGTGCACCGGCCGACCCGCTCGGCGAGGTCGCGCAATACCTTCGGCCGCACCAGCAGTTCCTGCATCAACAGCACACCGCTCTGCACCGTCGCAGGATGGCCGACCCACAGCATGCCGACGACGTTGCGCGCGACCTCTTCCCGATGCGCCGTGCCGGGCAAACCCCAGACGGTCTGCAACGCGGGCAGCCGGGCCTGCACCCAGGCGGTGAGCTGCGCTGCGCTCTCTCTCGCACGGCGTTGCACCGCATCGGTGGCGACACCGCCCACGATAAGGTGCGCGCCGATGTTGCGCAGGTGCAGGAAAACCGGATCACCGGTCGGCAGCGGTGGCAGCGCCGCGCCGAACGCACCGCCCATCGCCTGCCAGACGACCGGTGCCATGTAGTCGGTGACCAGGTCGAAGCGGCGCACCGGCCCGGCGCGCAGGTCATCAACGAGGCGCCGGCTCTCGGCCGACGCGCGCGCCGCGAAGTCCGGCGGGGGCTGCAGCTTCTTCATCAACAGTGCGCGCTCGCAGGCGTGCCGCGGGCCGGATTCCATGCCGATCGCAAAGTCGCCCGCCACCAGGTTGGGCCGCTGCGCTGAATTGGAGAACGCAAGAGGCCGTTCGAAGACACCGACCACGTCGTCCCGGGTGGCCACGGTGCGAAGGAGGCTGCGGGTTTTCGGGCTCTGCTGGATCGCCGCCGCCAGCGCGCGCAGCGCCCGCGGCTGGTGGATCGCCGCGCTGACGCCCTGGTACGCCGCCCAGCGCCCGAAGCGGGAGAGTGCCTTCTCAAACATGGCTGCTGGGAACCGGCGCGTCGGCCAGGCCGGGCATGCCGCAGTCGCGCGCAGCCGCCAGCGCCTGCTGCGCGTGCAGGGCCGCGTCCTGCGCGCGCCCTGCATCGGCCTCGATGCCGGCGAGGAGTTGCAAGGCACGCGCTTCGTGGCCGCGCTGTTCGAGCGCCGCGGCCGCCTCGCACGCTCCGTGCGCGGCCACGAGCGCCTCGTCCGTCCGGCCCGCCTCCCGCAACGCGATGGCGAGGTTGAAGGGAAAGTAGAACTCGTTGTAGCGGCCCCCGGAAAGCGAGACCTTGGCCGCGATGGCCGGCTCGAGCAGGGCCAGTGCCTGCAGTGCCTGCCCGCTGCGCGCCATGGCCCCGCCGAGGTAGGCCACGATCGCCGGGTGCATGTTCGAGAGCTCATGCAGGCGGCACAGCTCGAGGGCTGAACGCAGCAGTGCCACCGCCGCTTCGGGCCGGTCCTGCGCGAGCATCAGCTCGGCCTGCACGAAGTCGACCAGCACGCGCGAGAACGCATGATCTTCGGCAGCGAGCTCGCGGTAAGCGGCGTCGCATGCGGCCTGGGCGGCATCGAGTTCGCCCTTCCAGATCAGCGTGTCCGCCAGGAAGGTCTTGACGTTGACCGATGCGATCACGGCCCAGCCCGGCATCAGGCGCCGGGCGCGCAGTTCGGCGGCGAACTCGCGTTCGACCTCGGCGGCATCGGCACCTGCCATGGCGTAGCGCCCGAGTCCGTGGTTGAGCATCATGCGCGCCTGCATGGCCGCCATCTGCAGGCTGCGGCTGCCGGCTGCCAGCGCCACCGCGCCGGCGTTGGTCGCGGCTTCCAGCCCGTGCCGGTAGCTGCCGCGTGTCCACAACGTGACAGCGAGTTGCAGCGAAACGGCGGCCTGGCGCCGCGTGTCACCCAGGGTGCGCGTGATGTACTCGGCACGTTCGAGGTTGCTGACGATCGCGTCGAACAGGCCGACCGCCATCTGTGCGCCCAGCGCCTCCATGCGCAGCGCCAGCTCGCAAGGCAGCATCGCAGCCTCGGGCTCCACGCGCCGTGCGGCCTCGAGCCCCAGCGAGAACACGCGCAGCGCATCGCGGTTGTCGGACCGCGCAATCGAACGCGTCATGGCGCGCTGTGCGTACTCCGCAGCCGAGAGCCATTGCTCGCCGTTGTACGCGTGATGGGCGAGCACGCCGGGGTTCTCCGAAGGCTGGTCGCCGCCGCGCAGGCGAAGCGCGTCAAAAGCGGCGCGATGGAGCTGGCTGCGGCGCGATCGCGTGAGCGTCGCCGCCACCGACTCCTGCACCAGCCCATGGCGAAACGCATAGGCGCCGGCCGACGCGGACGCGGCGATCAGGCCGCCGGACATGGCCTGCCGCAAATGGCTTTCTGCCGCGGCCTCGTCGATGTTCCGCATGGCGGCGATCACGCTCGACAGCAGGGGTTCGCCGACGATGGCCGCGGCCTCGAGGCTGGCCTTGGTCTCGGCCGGAAGCCGGTCGACCCGTGCGCCGATGACCGCCATGATCGACGCCGGCACGCCCAGCGGGGACTGGCCCGATGTGCAACGGTAAGCGCCCGGCGGCCCGAGCAGGCTGCCGCCGTCGACCAGGGTCATCACCATCTGCTCGAGGAAGAAGGGATTTCCGTCGGCACGGTCGAGCAGGGCGGCGCGGACGCTGTGCAGCGACTCGTCGTCGCCGAGCAACGCCTGCGCCAGCTTGACCATCTGCGCCGAAGGCAGCGGGCCGATCCAGTGTTCGGCGAACCAGGGTGCATCGCTCCAGCGATGCACATAGTCCTGCCGGTAGCTCATGAGCACCAGCAGCGGTTGCGATTGCAGGCGCCGCGCCAGCAGTTCAAGCAGTCGCAGGCTGCCGCGGTCGGCCAGGAAGACGTCGTCCACCGCGAGCACCAACGGCCCGCTGCGGGTGCGTTCGCGCACCAGCCACGCGAAGGTGTTGGCGATGCGCTCGCTGCGTTGCAGCGGCGACAGCGCGCGCCACGCGCTGCCGGCATCGCCGGTGTCGAGCAGATCGGTCAGCGCGGCGGAGTGCAGATCGGTTGGCTGGCCCGGCGCCGTCCCCGCAGGAACTGCGTCGCCACCCGGATCGCCACTTCCGAGCCGCAGCAGCACGCGTGCGAGATCCGCGACCAATCCGTACGGCACATGGCTGGCATAGGCCCGCGCGGTCACCGGCGCGACCGAGAACCCCGTTTCGCGCAAGTGCGTGCAAAGCTCCGCAATCAGCCGCGACTTGCCGATGCCCGCCTCGCCGCGCACGCCGACTGCGCAGAATGCACCAGCCCGGACGCGCTCGGCAATTGCCTTCAGGTCTTCGATGGCTTCGCCGCGCCCGACCAGCGGGCCCAGGTAGCGCCTGCGTGCGAGCGGCGCCGCCGCCGAACCCTGGGAACCGACCGTGATCTCGTGCACGTCGACCGGCGCGCTGAAGCCGCGAATCTCGCGCTTGCCGAGCAGGCGCGTCTCGATCTGGTCGCCCACCAGCTGCATCGTGTTGCCGCTGACCTGGGCGGTGCCAGGTGCCGCCAGTTTCTCCAGCCGCGACGCCAGATGGATGGGAGGGCCGTCGACGCGGTAGGGCGTCGACAGGTCGGCGCCACCGGGCCCGGCGATGACCTCGCCCGAATCGATGCCGATGCGCACGCGCATGGGCGCCTGCACCGTCGTGTGCGCCTTCATCGCTTCGAGCATCGCGCTCGCCGCCAGGCATGCGCGCAGCGCGTGGTCTTCCTGCGCAATGGGCGCGCCGAACAACGCCAGCAGTTCGTCGCCGCGCCACTGCATGCGGGTGCCACCATAGGTGGCAACGGCTTCGGCCATCAGGCGGTAGGCGGTGTCGAGATAGGCCTGCCCGTCTTCTGCACCGGTTTGCACCACCTGGGCGGTGGAGTCGCAGAGGTCGGCGAGCAGCACGGTGACCTGCTTGAGTTCGCGCTGCGCGTCCAGCAACGCGCCGCAGTTCCAGCAAAAGCGGTGGCGAGCCTGACGTGGCGTTCCGCAATTTGCACAAGCGATCATCCGTTCCTCTGTTATAGCGAGCCCGCCGACTCTATCCGGTGAGACCCGCTTGTCCATACGCCATTCTGAGGATAGGCACCCTGGACACAAGACAGATACTCGCCACGCGTTGTCTTGAGAAAATGTTAAGGAGAATCCGCCCATGACTCGCCCACCGCAGTTCGAACTCGGTCTCTCGCTGGCCGGCGGCGTGTCCTGCGGCGCCTTCACCGCGGGCGCGATCGACTTCATCGTGGAAGCGCTGGACGCCTGGCAGGACGCGCAGGAGCGCAACGACGCCGACGCGCCGGCGCACCGGGTGGTGTTGCGCACCGTGATGGGCGCGTCGTCGGGCGCCTTGACGACCGCGGTACTGGGCGCCGCGTTGCCATATGACATTCCGCCAGTGCGCCCGGGCACCTCGTACGACGACGCATGCCGCAACCCGCTGTTCGAAAGCTGGGTTCACATGACCGGCCTCGACAACCTGCTCGACACGCGCGATGCCGCGAGCGGCAGCGTGCGCTCCCTGCTGGATCCGACACAACTCGAAGGCGCCGCGCGCCAGGCCATCGAGTTCGGCCAGCGGGCCACGCCACGGCTTCGCCGCTGGCTGCCCGACCCGTTTCGCGTGGCCTTCTCGGTGACCAACCTGCGCGGCGTGCGCTACCCGTTGCTCCACGCTGGCCGCGCGGCAACACCGCCGCACACAACGGTGCATGGCGAGCTGCTGCGCTTCGCACTCACCGGCCTGGGCGACGGCAGCCACCCGCAAACCGCGCGGCGCGCCGACGAAAAAGAGATTGCCGTCGGCGCCGATCCCGCGGCCGCCTGGGATCGATGGGGGCACGGGTATGCCACCGCAGCCCTCGCCTCGGCGGCTTTCCCGCTGCTGCTGCCGGCCCGGCCGCTGCAGCACCTCGCCACCGATGCCCGCGCGTTGCAGATCGTGCTGCGCGGTGGCGCCTGCGCCCCGGATCAAGTGGTGGCCGCATCTCCGGCCGGCGCCGCCACCGAGCCGCACGACCGCGCGTTCGACGGCGTCGATGGGGGCTTGATCGACAACGACCCGGTCGACGCCGTCCGCTCGGAGCTCAACGATCGCGACCCGCTGGCCTGCAACCCGCGCGACGGCCTCCTGAGCGACCGCGCGGTGCTGCTGGTCAACCCGCTGCTCGGCACGTCGTCCACCTCGGGCGCGCCCTGGTTGCCGACAAATCTGGGCAATGCGCTGCCACGCCTGCTGTCGACGCTGCTCGACCAGGCGCGACTGCGCATGGAAGACATTGCGCTGGCGACGCGCGAAGACGTCTACAGCCGCTTCCTGATCGCGCCGCACGCCGAAGCGGACTCGTCCACCGCGTCCAGCCGCGCCCTCGCCGGCGGGAGCCTCGGCGGTCTCGGCGGCTACCTGTGCCGCGAATTCCGGCTGCACGACTACCGGCTCGGCCGCCGCAATGCACAGCAGGCGCTGGCAAACCACCTGCTGCTGCCCGAGGACAACCCGCTCTTTGCGGGGTGGACGACGACGCAGCGGGCGCGCTATGCGGCCGGCGACCGCGAGCTGCCGGTCATCCCGCTGGTCGGCCGGCTGCACCCGCGCCATGGGGAGGAAGAGCCGTCGCCCGACTGGCCGCGTGGCCAGGCCGACCCGGCCGCTTTCGGCCCGGCCTTCGACCGGCGTCTGAACCTCGTGTACCGCCACCTCATGCCCTGGTGGGCGCGCTGGCTGCTCGCACCGCTCTGGCACTTGTTCGTGCGGCGGCGCATCCGCAACGGCCTCGTTGAGGCGATGGCCTCCGGCCTGCGGCAGCACGGACTGTCGTGACCGCCGCCCTACCAGCGCGCGGGCAAGGCCCGCAGCAACAACAGGCAACGCTGCTCGACGGCGATGTAGCCGCCTTTTTCGAGGTCTTTCAGCAATCGGCTCACCATCTCGCGCGACGAGCCGATCTCGCCCGCGATCGCCTGGTGGGTCAGCCGCTCGGCGATGCGCCGGGTGCCGTCGGGCTCGGTCTGGGCCCGCTCTTCCAGCACGCGCTTGAGCCGGCTGTAGACGTCGAGCAGGGCCATGCTGCGCGCGCTTTCGGTCGCCAGCCGGGCCCGCTGGATGAGCCGGACGATCAGCCCCATCGCGAAGTCGGCGTCGGCCGCGATGTGGCGCAACAGGGTTTCGCGCGTCACCACCGCGCAGACTGTCGGCTCCACCGTCTGCACGCTGGCCGAACGCGGGCCGCCGTCGAGCGACATCTCGCCGACGTATTCGCCCGGCCCGTGGTGGCCGAGCGTGACCTCGCGGCCGCGCGCGTCAGAGACGAAGGCGCGCAGCCGGCCGGTCAGCACGATGTAGATGGCGTCACCCTGGTCACCCTCTTCGATCAGCACCGCGTGGGTGCGGTAACGGCGCTGCACGCCCAGGGCTGCGAGCTTGAGCAGTGAGGTCGGCAAGGCGGCAAGAGGGTCGGCGCGATTTCCGGCGGCGGGCGGCGGCATGCGCGGACTATAGAGCCACGCGGCGCAGCACGCCTGCGGGCCGCGGCCGCCGCGATCCTAGTCGTGCGTAGCCAGCCTGAGCGCCGACACGATCTGGGGCATGCGCGTGACGCGGTGCACCACCTCGCGGATGCTGCTGCTGCCGGTTTTCTGGCGCACGTTCTTGATGTGCGTGCGCACCGTCGACAGGCGGATGCCCTGAAGCCCGGCGATTTCCTCGGCCCCGTGGCCGGCGCAAAGCTGGGCCAGCACGTTCTGTTCGGCCCGCGTCAGTTGCTTGGCCCGGGCGAACATCTGCATGGTGAGCATTTCGCAGCCGGCGGCGCGGCTGCACATGATCAGCACGGTGTCGATCACGGCGCCGGTGTCACGCGGCTCGAGCGGGATGAAAGCCAGCGACAGTGGGTCGCTCACGTGCTCCAGCTCGACGATGCTGCGGCAGCCGCGCTCGGCGTCCCTGAGCGCCTGCCGAATGCGCACCTGCCAGGCCGGCTGGCCGGCGCACAGCATGCCGTCGGCATTGCGCAGTGCGCGCGCGGCCGCCAGCTCGCGCCGCGCAGGGTGGTTCGAATGGAGGATGCGGCCGGTCAGGTCGACCAGCACCAGCCCGTGATCGATTTCGTCGAGCACGCGCGCCAGCATGCCGGCCTGCAACGCGTCCGGCGGGGCGACCGTGGCGCCACTGAAAGACAGTGGGCTTTTTTCATGGATTGCCAGATTCATTTCGCTTCCTCATCCGTTGTGGTGAGGACAGTGTCTGGAATCCGTGCGTCGGCAGGCAGGGACTATTGCCGCGCAGTTTGTGACTTATTAACATTTGTTAAAAAACAACCCGCCCCGCCGGCCGGTCAGTCAGTCAGTCGCTGCAGCGCTTCGCGGTACTTGGCGGCGGTCTTCTCGATCACCTCGGCCGGCAGGCGCGGCGCGGGTGGGGTCTTGTCCCAGGGCTTGCCGTTGATCTTGGTGGCTTCGAGCCAGTCGCGCACGAACTGCTTGTCGTAGCTCGGCGGATTGGTGCCGTTGCGCAAGGCTTCTTCGTAGCCCTCGATCGGCCAGTAGCGCGAGCTGTCGGGCGTGAGCACCTCGTCCATCAGCACCAGCGTGCCGGCCTCGTCGAGGCCGAACTCGAACTTGGTGTCGGCAATGATCATCCCCTTGGTCAGCGCGATGGCCGCCGCGGTTTCGTAGATCTGGATGCTGGTTTCGCGGATCTGCTGGGCGAGCGCCGGGCCGACGATTTCGACCACGCGGTCGTAGCTGATGTTCTCGTCGTGCTCGCCCGCAGCCGCCTTGGCAGCGGGCGTGAAGATCGGGCGCGGCAGCTTGCTGGCGTTGGTCAAGCCCTCGGGCAACGGCACGCCGCAGACGGCTCGACCCTCCTGGTACTCCTTCCAGCCGCTGCCGGCCAGATAGCCGCGCACCACGGCCTCGACCGGGATCGGCTTCAGGCGCTTGACCAGCATCGAGCGGTCTTTGACCTGCGGCGCCTCTTCGGCCGTGACCACACTCTCGGGTGTGTCGCCCGTCAGGTGGTTCGGGCAGATGTGGCCAAGCCGGCCGAACCACCAGAGCGCCATTTGCGTGAGGATCACGCCCTTGCCGGGAATCGGCTCGCCCATGATCACGTCGAACGCGCTCAACCGGTCGCTCGCCACCATCAGGATGCGGTCGTCGCCGACCGCATAGTTGTCGCGCACCTTGCCGCGCGCGAGCAGGAGCAGGCTCTTGATGGAGGACGTGTGGACGGTGGTCATGGCAAAAAAGCGGTGTGGAAACGGAGGGGGGAACGGAGGGGGAATGGCGATTGTGCGCGCAGAAAAAAGCCACCGCGAACGGTGGCCGGCATGCGGGCAGAACGCGCCTTGGGTCAGGTGATCGAGGCGCGGTAGATCGACTCGATGGCTGCGTCCAGCGCGCTGTTGAACGCCGCGTCGGACTGCTGTGCACTCAGGCCTTCGGTCAAGGCGCGGCTGAAGCTGGCGATGATGCCGGGGTTGCGCGCCAGGCGGGCATTGGCGTCGTCGCGTTCGTAGCCGCCGGAGAGCGCCACCACGCGCACCACTTGCGGATGCGCCACGAGTTCGCTGTAGAAGCCGTCGACGGTCGGAAGCGTGAGCTTGAGCATCACCTTCGATGCGGCGGGCAACGCGTTCAGGCGCTCCAGAAAGCCCTTCTTGAGCACGACTTCGGCCTGCTGCTTGTCGGCCGCGCCGATCGAGACTTCGGGCTCGAGGATCGGCACCAGGCCGGCGTTCAGGATCTGCTGGCCGACGGCGAACTGCTGGTCCAGCACGGCAGCGATGCCCTTTTCGTTGGCAGCATTCACCACCGAACGCATCTTGGTGCCGAAGACGCCCTTGGCCGCGGCGCGCGCGAGCAGGTCGTCGAGTTCGGGCATCGGTTTCATGAGTTGCACGCCGTCGGCTTCGGCGGCCAGGCCCTTGTCTACCTTGAGAAAAGGCACGACCTGCTTGCGCTGCCACAGGTAGGCGGCGGCATCGAGGCCGTCGATCTGCCGATCCATCGTCGCCTCGAACAGGATGGCGCCGAGCACGCGGCGGCCGTCGAACGCGGGGCTGGCCACGATACGACTGCGCATCGCGTGCACGAGGTCGAACATCTCGGCGTCGCCCTGGTAGGCGCTTTCCTCGATGCCGTACAGCTTGAGCGCCTTCGGGGTGCTGCCGCCACTCTGATCCAGCGCGGCGATGAAGCCGTTGCCCTTGGAGACTTTGTCGAGTTGTTCCTGATTCACTGCGTCGCTCTCTCTCGTTCGTGGCCGTTGACACGGCGGTAGGGGGGTGGTGCAAGATTGTATCGGCGGGCCCGGATCGGCTCGATCGGCTATTTCGGCTATTTCCCGGTGTCTGGCGGGAGCCCCAGGAAAGCCAGCACCGGCGGCAGCACCGGGCCGCCCAGCCACCGCAGCGGCTTGGCCACGGCAACGATCAGCGTGATGTGGCCGAGGTCGTCGAACTCGCGCGTCTGCACCGGCACGCCCGCTGCCTGCAATCGGGTCGCCATCTGCCCGGTATTGCGCACCGGATTGACCACCTTGTCCTCGCGCGCCACCAGCAGCAGCGCGCGCGGCGAGGCGGCCGAGGCATGGGTCAGCGGCTGCGAATCCGGCGGCGTGGCCGGCCAGTTGAAAGCCACCTGCGCGTCGGGGTTCACGATCGGCAGGAAGTCATAGGGGCCGGCCAGCCCGATCCAGCCGGCGAGCTGCTTCGGGCTCGCACCCACCGCGTCGAGCCAGCGCGCGTCGAGCGCCACCATCGCCGTGTTGTAGCCGCCCGAGCTGTGGCCCATCACATAAACCTGATTCGGGTCGGCGCCGAGCCGCGCCGCGTTGTCGAGTGCCCATTTGACGGCGAGCGCACTGTCCTGCACGAACACCGGGTACTTGAACGCGGGCGACCGGCCGTAGTCAGGCAACACGACCACGGCGCCGCGCGCTGCCAGCGCCTCGCCGACGAACCTGAAGCTGGCACGCTCACCGGTCGTCCAGGTGCCGCCATAGAAGAAGACGACCAGCGGGCGCTTGCCCTCGGCGGGCACGGTGCTGGCCAGCGGCCGGTAAACGTCGAGCTGCTGGCGCGGCGCCGGCCCGTAAGACACGTCGCCCTCCAGCGCGTAGGTGTCGCTCGGCACCACGCGATTCAGCAGCTTGACGGGGGAGCAGGCGGCCAGCAGCACGGCGGCAGCGGCAATCAGCAGCGCGGGGCGCGGCTTGGGAAGGGGGTTTCTCATGGGGCAGGTACGCGCGGCGAGCCAAAACGGTTTCGCCAGCATGCGCATTGCCGCCGGCCGCACCGGTAGGACGCGGCCGGGCTTTGTGCCGACGGCGTCAGGTCGCCCGGCAGATCTTGAGCATGTTGGTGCCGCCGGGTGCACCCATGGGCTCGCCGCAGGTGATCGCATAGACGTCACCGCTCTGCACGATCCCGCGCTTCTTCAGATGCGTCTCGGCCTGCTCGAGCGCCGTGTCGCGGTCGCTCTCCGGATCCATCAGCAAGGGGCGCACGTTGCGAAAGAGCGCCATTTTGCGTTGGGTGGCAAGGCGCGACGTCAGCGCATAGACCGGGATGTGCGCCGCATGCCGGCTCATCCAGAGCGGCGTGGAGCCCGACTCGGTCATGGCCACGATCGCCTTGGCGCCGAGGTGGTGCGCGGTGAACAGCGCACCCATGGCGATCGATTGGTCGATGCGGTTGTAGGTGTGGCCGCTGAAGTCGGTGTCGAGTGTCTTGTCCTCGGCCTGTTCGGCCGCTTCGCAGATGCGGCTCATCTCCTGCACGGTCTCGAGCGGGTAGCGGCCCGAGGCGGTTTCGGCCGAGAGCATCACGGCATCGGTGCCGTCGAGCACGGCGTTGGCCACGTCGCTGACCTCGGCGCGGGTGGGCACCGGGTTGGTGATCATCGATTCCATCATCTGCGTCGCGGTGATGACCACCCGGTCCATCTCGCGCGCCATGCGGATCATCTTTTTCTGCAGCGCCGGCACGGCCGCGTTGCCGACTTCCACCGCGAGGTCGCCGCGCGCGACCATGATGCCATCGCTGGCGCGGATGATTTCTTCCAGCTTGGGGATTGCCTCGGCGCGCTCGATCTTGGCGATCAGCCCCGGCTTGTGGCCGAATTCGGCCGCCGCCACGTTGCAGAGCTGGCGCGCCATTTCCATGTCGGTCGCATTCTTCGGAAAGCTCACGGCCACGTAGTCGGCCTGGAAGCTCATCGCGGTCTTGATGTCCTCCATGTCCTTGCCGGTCAGCGCCGGTGCCGTGAGGCCGCCGCCCTGCTTGTTGATGCCCTTGTTGTTGGACAGCTCGCCGCCGAGCCGCACGGTGGTGTAGACCGCGTCGCCCTTGACCGCATCGACGATCAGCACGATCAGTCCGTCGTTCAGCAGCAGCCGGTCGCCGGCCTTCACGTCGCGCGGCAAGTCCTTGTAGTCGAGGCCGACGGCGTCCACGTCGCCGAGCTCGGTGCGGGCGCCGTTGAGCACGAACTTGGCGCCGGGTTCGAGCCAGATCTTGCCCTCGGCAAACTTGCCGACGCGGATCTTGGGGCCCTGCAGGTCGGCCATGATCGCGACCTCGCGGCCGGTGCGGCGTGCCGCCTCGCGCACCATGAGCGCGCGGTCGATGTGATCCTGCGCCTTGCCGTGGCTGAAGTTGAGACGCACCACGCTGACCTTGTTCAGGATCATCTGTTCCAGCAGCGCCGGGTCGCTCGAAGCGGGCCCGAGAGTGGCGACGATCTTGGTGGCGTGGCGCGGAATGCGGGGGTCGTTCATTTGTCTCTCGCTGTTGGTTTGGCTTTGCTGCCTTTGACGCAATTCTCACATGCGGAAATGACAGCGCACGATACGGCAAGTTCAGCCGGCAATCGGCCGGATGTTGATTTTCGTCATGGCCGGTGCGCGCCGGACACGCTACGGTTCGACCATGAACGCCCTGCCTGACTCCGCCCTGCCCCTGCCCGTGCCGCCTGAAGCGCCGCTGCCGCACCGCAAGACCCTTCGTTCCTGGCTCATCCCGCTCTCGCAGCGCAGCACCGTGCGGGCGCTGGCGTTGCTCGCCTTCGATTACACGCTGTTCATGGCGCTGCTGACTGCCGCGGTGTGGCTCGAGTCCGGCTGGCTCAAGCTGCTGTGCGGGCTGGCCACGGGATTCGTGATCGGGCGCCTGTTCATCATCGGGCACGACGGCTGCCACCACAGCCTGACGCCGCACCGGGGGCTGAACCGGTGGCTGGGCCGAATCGCCTTCCTGCCATCGCTCACGCCGTTCAGCCTGTGGGACATGGGGCACAACGTGGTGCACCACGGGTTTACCAACCTGAAGGGCGTCGACTTCACCTGGGCGCCGCTCACGCAGGCCGAGTACGGTGCGTTGTCGCCGTCGCGCCGCTTCATGGAGCGCGTCTACCGCAGCGGCTGGGCGCCCGGCCTCTACTACATGGTCGAGATCTGGTGGCACCGCATGGTGGCGCGCGACAAGTCCGGCAAGGCCGAACGCCCGGTGTTCTCGCACGATTGCTGGCTGGTGGGCAGTTTCGGCACGGTCTGGTTCTGCGCGCTAGCGGCGGCGGCGCTGGCCACCGGCCAGTCGGTGCTGCTGCTGGTCGCCACGGCGTTCGTGGTGCCGCTGCTGTTCTGGTTCGCAATGATCGGTTTCGTGGTCTACGTGCACCACACGCACGTGAAGGTGAGCTGGCACGACGACCGTGCCGCCTGGCAGCGCGCGCAGCCTTTCGTCTCGACCACAGTGCACCTGACGTTCCCGCTGCGAATCGGCTCCCTGCTGCACCACATCATGGAGCACACCGCGCACCACGTGGACATGAGCATCCCGCTCTACAAGCTGAAGGCGGCGCAGGCGCGCCTCGAGGAACTGCTGCCGAACCGCATCGTGGTGCAGCGCTTTTCATGGGGCTGGTATTTCGGCACCGCGCGCAGTTGCAAGCTCTACGACTTCACGCGCCGGTGCTGGACGGATTTCAAGGGCCGGGCGACCAGCGAGCCACGCGCCGCGCCGGCCTGAGCCGGCCGCGGCGACGCAGCTCAGCCGGCGGCGCGCTGTTCCAGGATCTGCAGCGCCGGCAGGGTCTTGCCCTCGAGGATCTCGAGGAACGCGCCGCCGCCGGTGGAGATGTAGCCGATCTTGTCTTCGATGCCGTACTTGGCGATTGCGGCCAGCGTGTCGCCGCCGCCCGCGATCGAAAAGCCCGGGCTGGCCGCGATGGCCTGCGCGATGACCTTGGTGCCGTTGGCGAAGGCATCGAACTCGAACACGCCGACCGGGCCGTTCCAGACGATGGTGCCGGCTTCGCCAAGTTGCGCCGCAAGCTGCGCTGCGGTTTGCGGGCCGATGTCCAGGATCAGGTCGTCTTCAGCCACGTCGCTCGCCGCCTTCACCGAGGCCGGTGCATCGGCCGCAAAGGTCTTGGCCGTGACCACGTCGACCGGAATCGGCACGGCAGCGCCGCGCGCGCGCATCGCTTCGATCACGGCTTTGGCCTGGTCCAGCAGATCGGGTTCGGCCAGCGACTTGCCGATCGGCAGGCCGGCCGCCAGCATGAAGGTATTGGCGATGCCGCCGCCGACGATGAGCTGGTCGACCTTCTCGGCCAATGCCTTCAGGATGGTCAGCTTGGTGCTGACCTTGGAGCCCGCGACGATCGCCACCAGCGGGCGCTTCGGCGCGGTGAGGGCGCGGGTGATGGCGTCGATTTCAGCCGCCAGCAGCGGGCCGGCCGAAGCCACCTTGGCGTATTCGGCGATGCCGTAGGTGGTGGCCTCGGCGCGGTGCGCGGTGCCGAAGGCATCGTTCACGTAGATGTCGCAGAGCGCAGCGAGCTTTTGCGCCAGCGCCGGGTCGTTCTTCTTCTCGCCCTTGTTGACGCGGCAGTTCTCGAGCAGCACCACCTGTCCGGGCTTCACCTCGACGCCGTCGACCCAGTCGGCCAGCAGCGGCACATCGCGGCCCAGCAGCTCGCCCAGGCGGGCAGCCACGGGCGCCAGCGAATCGGCAGGCTTGAAGGCGCCTTCGGTGGGGCGGCCAAGGTGCGAGGTGACCATGACGGCAGCGCCCGCGGCGAGCGCCTGCTGGATGCAGGGCACGGAGGCGCGGATGCGCGTGTCCTCGGTGATGCGGCCGGTGTCGTCCTGCGGCACGTTGAGGTCGGCGCGGATGAAGACGCGCTGGCCGGCAACTTTGCCTTGGGCGCACAGATCGGTAAAGCGGATGACGTTCATGCACCCGATTCTAGGAGCGCCTACCAGCCGAGCCACAGATGCAGCGGCAGGTAGACCGCCATGCCGACCACGATGGTGCCCAGCACGCCGCGGCGCCAGAAGTAGTACGCGGCGCCGGCCGCGGCCGCAAAGAGCCGGCCGTCCTGCCAGGTCGAGACGAAGTGTCCCTGCGTCATGACGATCTCGGGAATCACCACCGCCGCCAGCGCGGCCACCGGTGCGTAGTGCAGCGCCCGGTGCGCCCAGGGCGGAAAGCCCCAGGGCCGGTCGAGGATGAAGAAGAAGCAGCGCGTGAGCACGCTGACGCCGGCCAGGCCGACGATGATCAGCAGCGTCCAGGCATCCGTCACACCCTTCACGCCTCGTCTCCTTCGTTGGGATCGAGCCCGAGCTGCCGCTCGAACCAGAAGCAGAGCAGCACCGCAACGCCGATGCCGACCACGATGTTGAGCTTGAGCGGCAGGCTGTAAGCCGCCACCGCAGTGCCCCCCGCGATGGCGATGGCCAGCATTCGCAGCCGGCTGGTGGCCATGGAGCAGAGGATGCCCACCAGGCTCAGCACGCCCGCGAAGCCCAGGCCCCACGCCAGCGGAATGAAGTTGGCCAGCGTCACGCCGAGCAGGCTGAGCGCCATCCACGAGCACCAGGTCACGCAGTAGCCGCCTGCGAGGTAGGCCTCCTGCGCGGCGCGACCTGCCGCGTCGTCGGCCGGCACCGGGTAGCGGCGCGTGAACAGCGCATAGCTGAGGTCGGCTGTCAGGTAGCCGTTGACCAGCCGGCGCCAGCGCGGCAGGTGCATCAGATAGGGCCGCAGGTGCAGGCTGAACACCACAAAGCGCAGGTTCACGCAGAAGCCCGTGGCCAGAATCACCCAGCCTGGCGCACCGCCCACCAGCAACGGGATCGCGGCGAGCTGCGAACTGCCGGCGTAGACCAGCAGCGTCATCGCCACCGCCTCGACCACGCTCATGCCCGACTGCACCATCGCCACGCCGGTCATCAGGCCCCAGGCCGAGATGCCGAGCGCGAGCGGCGCCATCTCGCGGGCGCCCTCGCGAAACGTGGGCTGGTTGCGGACGCTGGCGAGGAAGAACACCCGTCAGAGCCCGAAAACCTGGCCGGCCTTGACGTCGAAGCCGCGCAGAAAGTCGGCGGCCGCCAGGCGTTTGCCGCCGGCGCGCTGCAATTCCGTCATCAGCACGACCGAGTTGCCGGCCGCCACCGCAATGCCGCTGGGCGCTACGGCCAGAATGGTTCCGGGCTTTTCGCCGGCCGCGCCGGACTGGACGCGGGCCGCCCAGAACTTGACGGCCTCGCCGTCGAGTGGGCTGGTGGCGCCGGGAAAGGGGTCGAAAGCGCGAATGCGGCGCACGATGGCCTCTGCCGGCTGGCACCAGTCGATCTTCGCTTCGTGCTTTTCGACCTTGTGGGCGTAGGTCACGCCTTCGGCCGGCTGCGCGACGGGCTTCAATGCGCCGGCTTCGGCCAGACGCAGCGCCTCGATGACCAGCCGGCCACCCACGTCGGCCAGCCGGTCGTGCAGCCTCGCCGTGCTGTCGTCGCCAATGGCCAGCGCCTCGCGCAACAGCATGTCACCGGTGTCGAGGCCGGCGTCCATCTGCATGATCGTGATGCCGGTTTCCAGGTCGCCCGCCTCGATCGCGCGGTGGATCGGCGCGGCGCCGCGCCAGCGCGGCAGCAGGCTGGCATGGATGTTCAGGCAGCCCAGCCTGGGCACGTCCAGCACCCATTGCGGCAGGATCAGGCCGTAGGCCGCGACCACCATCACGTCCGCACTTGCGGCGCGCAGCGCTTCGGCCGCCGCAGCTGCGTCGTCGGGGTACTTTCCGTCGAGACGCAGGCTGCGCGGCTGCGCGACCGGCCAGCCGTGTTGCTGCGCCAGTTCCTTGACCGGGGACGCCTGCAGCCTGAGGCCGCGGCCGGCGGGCCGATCGGGCTGCGTCAGCACCAGCGCGATGTCGTGGCCCGCGGCGGCAAGCTGCGCCAAGGCAATGGCGGCAAAGGCGGGGGTTCCCGCAAAAATGACTCTCAAACGGTGCTCGCAGACTTCAACGGATCAGAATTTCGAGGGACAGATCGTCACCCACGTTGTAGTACTGCACCAGGCCCTGGGGGTCTACATAGATGTAGAGCAACCGGCGTGTGTTCTGCGCCTTGTAGCGCCAGGCCCAGACCCCACCGTCGAAGGACGACACGCGCGTGATCTCGAAGGGGCGGCCATACGTCCGCAGGATGTCGGCCTCGCGCCAGACGCCGGGCCGGATGGTGCCGGCGAACAGGCCTTCGTCGAGTTCCTGCCGCACCGAGAACACGCGGCCGGCGGCGTCGACATCGACGTTGTTGACCTCGAAACCCGAAGGTGCGCGCGAATACTGCAGACGCTCGACGCCGCTCGGCAAGGCGTAGACGGCGGTGGGTGTGCCCAGCCGCTGCAAGGCTTCGGCCTTGCTGGTGTTGGGTGGCAGGCGGGTCGGTTCGCTGATGCAGGCCGTCAGTGCGAACGCCAGCGCCACCGAGGTGAGCCCTCGCGCGCCACGCAGCACGGTCATTCGCGCCCTTCGCGCTGTTCCTCGCGCTGCGCCTTGAGCAGCTTGCTCTTGATGCGGTTGCGCTTGAGCGGCGAAAGGTATTCGACGAACACCTTGCCGAGCAAATGGTCGAGTTCGTGCTGGATGCAGACCGCGAGCAGGCCTTCGGCCTCGACGGTGCGAAGCTCGCCGTCGAGGTCGAGCGCGGTGCACCGCACGGCGGTGGCGCGTTCGACCCCGTCGTAGATTCCGGGCACCGAGAGGCAACCCTCTTCGTTCAATACTTTTTCGTCGCTGGCCCAGACGATCTCGGGATTAATCAGCACCAGCGGTTCGTTGCGTTCTTCCGACACATCGATCACCACCAGCCGCTCATGCACGTCGACTTGGGTGGCGGCGAGCCCGATACCATGCGCGTCGTACATGGTTTCCAGCATGTCGGCCACCAGGGACTTGATGCGCGCATCGACGCCCTGCACCGGCTTGGCCACCGTGTGCAGACGCTTGTCGGGGAAACTCAGAATGGGTCGTTTGGCCATGAAAGCGTGCGAAAGTTGTGGCTATTTTCGCCAATTCCGCGACGGCGCGCGGCGTCCGAAAGGGATAAACGTTGCCCAATCAAGGGCTTCAGCGCAAAATTCGTTGCAAATTGTGAGGATTCGTTTCGCCCGGCGTGGCGCAGTGTGTGCACACCATCAAACCATGAAAACAACCCGAATCAACGCTCGCCTGCGCCCCAACATCCTTGCCACGCTTGGCGCACTGGCACTGCTCGGCAGCGTGACCGTCGCCAACGCACAGAACTATCCGGTCACTCCAGCGCAGCGCGCGACCGCGCAGCAGACTGCCCAGACCGGCATTCCGCTGAGCGAGTTGAACCCGAACGCGCCCGACGAATACACGGTCAAGTCCGGCGACACGCTCTGGGCCATTTCGCGCCTGTACCTGAAGAGCCCGTGGCGCTGGCCCGAGCTCTGGGGCATGAACCTGCGCGACATCGCCAATCCGCACCGGATCTACCCGGGCCAGGTGCTGTTCCTCGACAAAACCGGCGGCCGTGCCCGCCTGACGCTGCGCCGCGGCGTCGGCTCGGGTGATGGCGGCACCATCAAGCTGTCGCCGCGCACCCGCCAGGACACCGTCACGGGGCTGGCGCTGCCGACGCTGAATCCGGCGCTGATCGAGCCGTTCCTCAGCGAGCCGATCGTGGTCGACGAAGACACCCTCAAGACGGCTCCGCGCATCGTGGCGGGCAATGACAGCCGCGTGCTGCTGGCGCGCGGCGACCGTGCCTATGCGCGCGGCGAGCCGAATGCGCCGCTGCTCGAGAAGGCCGGCCCGATCAACCAGTTCCGCGTGTTCCGTACGGCCACGCCACTGAAGGATCCCGCCACCAGCGAAATCCTTGGCTACGAAGCGCAATACGTCGGCAAGGCCCAGTTGCAACGCAGCGAGTCGACCCAAACCATGATGGAGGGCGGCAAGGAGGTCACGAACGTGGTGCCCGCCACCATCGACATCGTGGCCGCGCGCGAAGAAATACGCGCCGGCGACCGCCTGCTGCCCGAGCCGCCGCGCCAGCTGCTGAGTTACACGCCGCGCGCGCCGATCGACACCATTACCGATGGGCGCATCGTCTCGGTTTATGGCAACGCAGTGCAGTTCGCCGCCCAGAACCAGGTGGTGGCGATCAACAAGGGCACCCGCGACGGCATCGAAAGCGGCCACGTGATGGCCATCCTCAAGAACGGCGAAACCATCGTCGACCGCACGGGCGGCGGCAAGGAAACGCTCAAGCTGCCGAACGAACGCATCGGCCTGCTGATGGTGTTCCGCCCGTTCGAGAAGGTCTCTTACGCCCTGGTGCTCGAGATCAACGACACGCCGAAGGCCGGCGACCTGCTCGTCAACCCATAATCCCGCGCGGCTGTCGTGGAGCGCGCAGAACTCGCGGGCTGGCTGCGGCTCACGCTGACGCCGGGCATCGGCAACAGCGCGGCGCGCAAGCTGCTGGCGGCTTTCGGCTTGCCGGCCGCCGTGTTTGCCCAGCCGCTGGCAGTGCTCGCGCAGGTGACCACCGACGCCCGGGCCGCGGCGCTGCGCGAGCCGCCACCGGCACTCGATGCGCTGGTGGATCAAACCTGGCAGTGGCTCGACGGCACCGATGACACCGGAGCCACCCGCCGCATCGTGACCCTGGGCGACCCGGGCTATCCGACGGCGCTGCTGGAAATGGCCGACCCGCCCCTGCTTCTTTACACGCTGGGCGCCCCGGCTTTCGACCTGACCCAGCTGGGCCGCAGCCTCGGCGTGGTCGGCAGCCGCAATCCGACGCCGCAGGGCGCGTCGAACGCGCGGGCGTTTGCGCGCTCGCTCGGCGAGGCGCAGATCGTCGTCGTGTCGGGGCTGGCGCTTGGCATCGACGGTGCCGCGCACGAGGGCGCACTCGATGCAGCCGGCGACGCGCCGAGGCTTGCCACCGTTGCGCTGGTCGGCACCGGGCTGGACCGTGTCTACCCGGCGCGCCACCGCGATCTGGCGCGGCGCATCGTGCGGCAGGGCATGCTGATCAGCGAGTTTCCGCTGGGCACCCCGCCGCTCACGCAGAATTTTCCGAAGCGCAACCGGCTCATCGCAGGCCTCTCGCAGGGCACGCTGGTGGTGGAAGCGGCGCTGCAATCGGGCTCGCTGATCACGGCGCGGCTGGCGGCGGAGCAGGGCAAGGACGTGTTCGCGATCCCCGGCTCGATCCACGCGCCGCAATCGCGCGGCTGCCATGCGTTGATCCGCCAGGGCGCCAAGCTGGTCGAGTCGGTGCAGGACATTCTGGAAGAGCTGCGGCTGCCGAAGGCCATGACTTCCACTGCGTCCGACGCCCGGCCAGCAGCCGCCACAGGCGCGTTCGACCCGCAAAGCCCCTTGCTCGACCCGCGAAGCCCGTTACTCGACGCGCTCGGCCACGACCCGGTAAGCCTCGACGCACTGAGTGCCCGCACCGGCTGGAGCGCCGGCGATCTTCAGGCCCAGCTGCTTGAACTCGAGCTGGATGGCCACGTGGCCCGCTTGCCGGGCGGCCTGTTCCAGCGCAGCGCGTCGGCCTGAACCCGCACGTCGCGCCGGCACAACGCACGATCGGCGAGTCACGCCGGATGGTGGGCTATATTGGGGCCATGTTCGAAGTGCTCGTGTTCGTCTATGAAAACTACTGGCGCGGCGACGCGTGCCCCGAACCCGAGCAACTGGGCCGCAAGCTCAGCGCTCACGGCTTCGACCCCGACGAGATCCGCGACGCGTTGCAATGGCTGGACGGGCTCAGTCTCGCGACGCAAGGCGTGCAGGTGGCGCGCGATGCCGACGGGACGTCAGGCACCGTCACGCTGCGCGGCACCGGCGAAGCCGCCCTGCCCCAATCGGCCAGCGCGATGCGGGTCTACTCCAGCGCCGAACAGGATCATCTGGGCGCTGAATGCCTGGGCTTCATCAGCTTTCTCGAAACTGCCGGCGTGCTCACCGGCGGGCTGCGCGAGATCGTGATCGAGCGGGCGATGGCCGCGCCCGGTGACCCGGTCGCGCTCGACGAACTCAAGATCATCGTGTTGATGGTGCACTGGAGCACCGGCATCGAGCCCGACGCCCTGGTGCTGGACGAGCTGTGCGAGAGCCGCGAAGGCCGCACCGCCCACTGAGCAGCCCTAGTTCAGCAACCGCTCGGGGTTGGCGTCCAGCTTGGCCAGCGCCTCGCGCGTGGCGCGCACGGTGAGGGTTTCCTCTTCGGCGGGCACCAGCAGACCGGCCTGCAGGTAGGAGGCCAGCCGCCCGGCCTGAATCAGGAAGCTGCGGCCATGGGTCGAAGCAAACAGATGCAACTGTTTCCGGTCGCTCCGCCAGACGAACTGCACCTGGTTGACCTGGCCGTTGTGGTCCAGCATGAACCAGGTGCCGACCTGCAGTTCGTGCGCCCAGGCCAGCATGTCTTCGCTGACCTTGCTGCCGGCGTTTGGAATCACCTCGATCGATGCCGCGTCGACGCCCAGCAGCAGTTCGATGCTGGCCTCGTCCATCGGCAATTCGCCCGAGGACTCGCCGCCTTCATCGGTCACGAAATCCTCCAGATTGCTCAGGCGCTGGGCCATGGCTTCGATCTGGGCCTGCGGAATGGCCTCGGTCTTCGACATGAACGCGTCCGACAGCGTGGCGCCGATGGTCTTGATGTGCGCTTCCTGCGGGTCGCCGACGATGCCTAGCAGGGTCATGCCGGCGCGAAGGCGCTGCAGCAGCTTGGGCAAATCCTGGATCACCCGGGTGCGGTCGTTGCGGTTGGGCTTGGCGCTCGCGGCCCACACCAGCTCGGAGGCGGCGCGCTTGAGCGTGACCGTCTGTTCGTCCTGGCCGCCATAACGCAGCGCGGCGATGGCCAGCACCTCGGCCCAGACCTTGAACAGGAACTCGCGGATTTCCTCGCGCACCGGCATGTCGTTGAGCATCTTGCGCAACTCGATGGTGTACTGGATCGCCATCGTTTCCTTCTGCTCGACCTGCTGTGCCACGCTCATCAGGCGCTGGGTGGCATCGCTCTGCGTCAGGTACTTGTTGAGGAAGGCGACGAATTCGTCGAACACCAGCTTGAACACGCGCTGGCCGGTCTCGGGGTATTGCTCGATGACCTGCACCACGCGGCGGATCTCGCCCTCCAGGGCGCTGCCCGAGATGGCGGCGGCGTCGAAACCCATCACGCAGGAGCCCATGCGGTCGATCAGCATGCGCGCAGGGTGCTGCAGCGTGCCGAAGAACTCGGGCTCGGCAATGGCCACCCGCAGCACCGGCATCTGCAGGCGGGCGAACCAGACGCGCGCCGAAAACGGAATGCGTTCTTCGGCCAGGATCGCCTGGAACATCAGGGCCACGATCTCGACCGTGGCCTTGTCGGCCGTGGTCGGTGCCTTTTTCTTGAGTTCGGCGGTGCGTCGGCGGATATCGAGCGCGGTTTGCTGCACCGCCGTAGCCTCGTCGCCGAGCACGTACTGCGAGGCAGCGATCTGGTAGGCCGCCTCGGCATCGGCAATGGCTGCAGCGAATACCGCCCCCCCCGCGCCGCCGCCCGCCATGCCGCCACCACCCATGCCCGCGCCGGCCACGCCGCCGCTTTGCATCCCGCCGCGTGTCGTGAAATCGCCGCCGATGCGTGCGGTGACAAAGCGCTTGAGATTGAGCAGCACGCCCTGCGCACGGTGGCGTGCCATCAGCAACGGTGAGCCGCCGGTCGGGCCGTCGGCACCACCCGCGCCGTGGCCGGCGCCCACCACCTGGCCCGATGTGACACCGATGGCGGCAGGCGCAAAGCTGCCCGGCGGCGCGCCGAAGCCGAACTGCTGCCCGGCGAAGCGTTGGCTCGCCGACATGCCACCAGGGGTGGTGGGAGGCACGCCACTGCTCACAAAACTGCTGCCAATCGCGCCGGGGCCCGTGTTGGTCACCCCGCCTGTGCGCTTGACGAAGCTCTTCAGGTCGATTTCGGGCATCACGCCCTTGCTGATCAGGAAGGCGTTGGCCTCCTTGTACGCCGAGACCACCACCTCGAGCAGCCGCTGGTGCACGACATCCTGCACCTTGGTCCAGAGTTGGCGCGACAGCCCGGCGGCCAGCCATTGCTCCACCAGCATCTTGGCCAGGGCCTCCGGGCGCAGCACGTCCTTGGCATCGAGTTCGCTGGTGCCTTCGAGAGACTGGATGCGCAGCCGCAGGTCGTTGAGCTCGAAGCTGGCCTTGTCCTGGATCACCAGCGCGAGCCGCGACGACAAAATGTTGTTTTCCACCACCTCGTCACCGATCAGTTCGAGCCGTGACAACGAATTGAGCGACCCGCTGCCGGTGGCGGCCTGGGCCAGCGCCTTGCGCCAGCCCTCCTGCGTCAGGGACACCCAGCTCGACGCCTTGGTCTGGAACGCCATGAAATCGTCGCGGTGTTCCTGCATTTCCCGCGCATTGGTGACCTGTTGCGACAGCGACGTCAGCCGGTCGCGGATCGCAAGTGCGGCGGGCGCGATCACCCCGCCGGTCGCAGCCACAAAGCGCTCACGCGTCTCTCGGGCAAGTTGCAGGGAGGTGGCGGGAGGCCTCACGGTGCTCATGAAGGTTCAGGACAGCTCAAAAAATCGGGGGTAGGCGCCGAGCTTGCATCGGGAAGGCATTTGGCACAAGGCCCGCCGCATGCTCGGCTGCCCGAAATTCGGCCACCCGGCTCACACCACGGCGCCCGAATTCGGATCTTCGGGGTCGCCATCGCGCTTGATTGGGCCCTTGACCAGGTCTTCACGCTTGACGCCGAGCCACATCGCGATCGCCGCCGCAACGAAGGCCGACGAGTAGATGCCGAACAGGATGCCGATGGTCAGCGCCAGCGCGAAGTAATGCAGCGTCGGGCCGCCGAAGAAGAACATCGACAACACCACCAGCTGGGTGGAACCGTGGGTGATGATGGTTCGGCTGATGGTGGAGGTGATCGCGTTGTCGATGATCTCGACCGTGGTCATCTTGCGGTAGCGCCGAAAGTTCTCGCGCACCCGGTCGAAGATCACCACCGATTCGTTGACCGAATAGCCCAGCACCGCCAGCACCGCCGCCAGCACGGCCAGCGAGAACTCCCACTGGAAGAAGGCGAAAAAGCCCAGGATGATCACCACGTCGTGCAGGTTGGCCAGCACGGTCGCGACGGCGAACTTCCATTCGAAGCGGATGGCCAGGTAAATCATGATGCCGACCACCACCATCGCGAGCGCCTTGAGCCCGTTGGTCGTGAGTTCGTCGCCGACCTGCGGGCCGACGAACTCGTTGGCGCGCAGTTCCACGCCAGGGTCGGCCGCCTTCAGCGCGTCCATCACCTGCGTGCTCTGCTGGGACGCGCTCATGCCCTTCTGCACCGGCAGGCGGATCTGCACGTCGCGTGTCGAGCCGAAGCCCTGCACCTGCACGTCGGGATAGCCGAGCTTGCTGACGATCTCGCGCACCTTGCCCACATCGGCCGACTGCTGGTAGGCCACGTCCATCACGGTGCCGCCCGTGAACTCCACCGAAAGGTGCAGGCCGCGGTGCAGCAGGAAGAACACGGCGAGCGCGAAGGTGGCGAACGAAATGATGTTCAGCACCAGCGCATAGCGCATGAACGGAATGGTCTTGTGGATTCTGAAGAATTCCATGGCGTGCCTCTTACTTTGCTTCGGCCACGGCCGTGGAATCAGTGTCGGTCTTGGGCTTCCAGACCGTGCCGATCGACAGCGTCTTGAGTTTCTTCTTGCGGCCGTACCAGAGGTTCACCAGGCCGCGCGAGAAAAACACCGCCGAGAACATCGAGGTGACGATGCCGATGCAGTGCACCACCGCGAAGCCGCGCACCGGGCCCGAGCCGAAGGCCAGCAGCGCTATGCCGGCGATCAGCGTGGTCACGTTCGAGTCGAGGATGGTGCCCCAGGCGCGGTCGTAGCCGGCGTGGATCGCGGCCTGCGGCGAGGCGCCGTTGCGCAGCTCCTCGCGCACGCGCTCGTTGATCAGCACGTTGGAGTCGATCGCCACGCCGATGGCCAGCGCCATGGCCGCGATGCCGGGCAGGGTGAGCGTGGCCTGCAGGATCGACAGGATCGCCACCAGCAGCAGCAGGTTCACCGCCAGCGCGATCGACGAGAACATGCCGAACAGCGCGTAGTAGATGCACATGAAGACCATGATGGCGGCAAAGCCGTACATCACGCTCTCGAAACCCTTCTTGATGTTGTCGGCGCCCAGGCTCGGGCCGATCGTGCGCTTCTGGATGATCTCCATCGGCGCGGCCAGCGAGCCGGCCCGCAGCAGCAGCGCCAGATCGTTGGCTTCCACCACGCTCATCGAGCCGGAAATCTGGAAGCGGTTGCCGAGTTCGCCATTGATCGACGGGGCGGTGAGCACTTCGCCCTTGCCCTTCTCGAAGATCAGCATGGCCATGCGCTTCTTGAAGTTCTCGCGGCTCACGTCGCGCATGATGCGGCCGCCCTTGGCGTCCATCGTCAGGTCGACCTTGGGCTGGTTGTTCTGCGAGTCGAAGCCGGGTTGCGCGTCGGTGAGGTTCTCGCCGGTCACGAGCACCTGCTTCTTGACGATCACCGGCCGGCCGGTGCGATCGAGAAACTTCTCGGAGCCGAACGGCACCGGCCCACTGCCGGTTTCGGCCGCGCGGCCTTCGGCACTCTCGTCGACCATGCGCATTTCGAGCGTGGCGGTGCGGCCCAGGATGGCCTCGGCACGGGCCGGGTCCTGCACGCCGGCCAGCTGCACCACGATGCGGTCGATGCCCTGCTGCTGGATCACGGGCTCGGCCACGCCGAGTTCGTTGATCCGGTTGTGCAGGGTGGTGATGTTCTGCTTGAGCGCCGCGTCCTGCAGGCGGCGTGCCGCCTCGGGCTTGATCGAGCCGACGATCTTCCAGTCGCTGCCTTCCTGGCTGTCGACCGTACTCAGGTCGGCAAACTGATCCTGGATCAGCTGTTTGGTGGTCTCGAGGCTGGCCGCATCGCGCATCCGCACTTCGACGGTCTGCCCGTTGCGGGTGACGGCCGTACCGCGGACGCTCTTGTCGCGCAGGGCGGTGCGGATGTCGCCGGCGAAGGACTCGGCCTTCTTGTCGAGCACGCCCTTCATGTCGACCTGCAGCAGGAAGTCGACCCCGCCGCGCAGATCCAGGCCGAGGTACATCGGGTAGGCATGGAGCGCCGTGAGCCAACCCGGCGAGCGTGACACCGACCCCGGCGTGACGACGTAGGAAGGATCGTCGCTGCTGGGCGCTAACGCGCGCTGCAGCGCGTCCTGCGCCTTGAGCTGTTCGTCGGTGCTGCCGAAGCTGGCCCGCACCGACGTGCCTTCGAGCGCAATCTTGCCAGGCGTGAGGCCGGCCGTCTTGAGCGTCTCTTCGATGCGCGCCAGCGTGGCGGCATCGACCTTGACGGTGGACTTGGCGGCCGACACCTGCACCGCAGGCGCCTCGCCGAAGAAGTTGGGCAGGGCGTAGACGAGCCCCAAAAGAAGCACGATCACGATGACCGTGTATTTCCAGACCGGATAGCGGTTCATCAATTCAACCTATTGGTGAAACACCGCGGAACCGGCTCTGCCGGGCCGCTGGTGTTGCCCCCGGCAGGGGGTTGGCGAAGCGACACGAAGTGCGCGCAGCCTGGGGGCGAGCATTATTTGATTGCGCCCTTGGGCAGCACCTGAACCACCGCGCTGCGCTGGATCCGGACCTCGACGCCGTTGGCGATCTCGAGACCGAGGTACTGGTCGCCGATCGAGGTGATCTTGCCAAGAACGCCGCCGGCCGTGGCGACTTCGTCGCCCTTGGCCAGCGCTTCGATCATGGCGCGCGCTTCTTTCTGGCGCTTCATTTGCGGGCGGATCATCACGAAATAGAGCACCACGAACATCAGCACCAGCGGCAGCATGCTGCTGAGCGAGGACAACATGTCGCCACCACCGGCAGCGGGGGCGGCAGCCTGGGCAAAAGCAGAGGAAATGAACAAGAGAGTCTCCAGCAGGGGGAAGGTAGGAACGCGGGCCCGGCCCGCAGTTCCGCGGCCGCAGCATGCGGCCCCGCGGCGCGGGGCAGGCCCGCGCGCAGCACCCAGCATTGTATTCGGCGGGGTCGGGCGGCGGTTCGCGCTAATCCGGCGCCGTGGATGGGGCTTTCAGCGCGCGGTCAGGCCGCCACCCGCCCGGCCTGCGGATTGCGCCATTTCGCCAGCAACTCCGCCCGGCGGATGCGCGCGGCGACGAGGTTGCGCTCCTTCACATGGCCATAGCCGCGGATCTGCTCAGGCAGGCTGGCGATGGCCAGCGCCGTCTCGTGGTTGGCCGCGTTCAACCCGGCCAGCACTTCCTCGATGCCGGCGCGGTACTCGCCAATCAGGGCGCGCTCGGCTTGGCGCTCTTCGGTGCGGCCGAAGATGTCGAGCGCCGTGCCGCGCAGGCCCTTGAGCCTGGCGAGGAGGCGGAAGGCGGTCAGCATCGCCGGGCCAAATTTGCGCTTCTGCAGTTCGCCCTTGGCGTTCTTCTTCGCGATGATCGGCGGGGCGAGGTGGTAGTTGAGCTTGAAGTCGCCCTCGAACATGCCGTTGACGCGGTCGAGGAAGGCCGTGTCGGTGTGCAGCCGCGCGACCTCGTACTCGTCCTTGTACGCCATCAGCTTGAACAGGTAGCGCGCCGTGGCCTCGGTCAGGCTGGTCTTGCCGGTGGCGGTGCTTTCGGCCTGCTGCACCTTGCCGACAAAGGCACGGTATTGCTCGGCGTAGGCCGCATTCTGATAGCCGGTGAGGAACTCGACGCGGCGCTTGACCAGGCTGTCGACTGTGTCGCGCTTCTTGAACTCGATCACCTGACCCGGCGACACCAGCTTTTGCACCGATGCCAGGTCGTGCGCGGCGCGGCGGCCCCATTCGAAGGCGGTCTTGTTGTTCTCGATCGCGACGTTGTTGAGATCGATGGCGCGCATCAGCGACGCGTATTCCAGCGGCACCCAGCCCTTTTGCCAGGCAAAACCCAGCAACATCGGGTTGGCATAGAGGCTGTCACCCATCAGCGCCACGGCGGCGGCATCGGCGTCGAAGCTGCCCACGCCGTCGATGCCGACCGCACGCGCGATTTCGTTGGCGCAGTCGTCCTGCGGGTTCTGCCAGTTGGCATTGCGCACGAAGGCGGCCGTGGGCGTGCTGTGCGTGTTGAGCGCCACGTGCGTGCGCCCTTCGCGCATGCGCGCCAGCGTCTCGGCGTTGACCGCCACCAGCGGATCGGCCGCCAGAATCAGGTCGGCCGCCGCGGTGCCGACGCGCGTGGTGCGGATCGCGTCCTGCGATTCGCCGATCAGCGCATGGCTCCAGGTGGCGCCGCCCTTTTGCGCGAGGCCGGCCGCATCCTGCGTGACGATGCCCTTGCCCTCGATGTGCGCCGCCATGCCGAGCAGCTGCCCGATGGTGATGACGCCCGTGCCGCCGACGCCGGCAACCACGATGCCCCAGACCTGGTCGCGTGCCAGGGTCGGCACCGCCGGCTCGGGCATCGCGCCCATTTCGAACGGCGAGTTGGCCTTGTTCTTCGACTTCTTCTTGAGCGCGCCCCCTTCGACGGTCACGAAGCTCGGGCAGAAGCCCTTGAGGCAGCTCATGTCCTTGTTGCAGGTGCTCTGGTTGATGGTGCGCTTGCGGCCGAACTCGGTTTCGAGCGGCTCCACGCTGAGGCAATTGCTCTGCACGCTGCAGTCGCCGCAGCCTTCGCACACCAGCTCGTTGATGACGACGCGCACGGCCGGGTCGACCGCGGTGCCGCGCTTGCGGCGGCGCCGCTTTTCGGTGGCGCAGGTCTGGTCGTAGATGATGGCCGTGGTGCCGGAAATCTTGCGGAACTCGCGCTGGATCTCGTCCAGGTCGTCGCGATGGCGGATCTTGACGTTGTCGCCCGGCACGTGGACGCCCTCGTACTTCTCGGGCTCGTCGGTGACGATGACGACCTTCATCGCGCCTTCGGCATGCAGGCTCTCCGCGATCTGCAGTACCGAATGGCCTTCGGGCCGCTCGCCAACCTGCTGGCCGCCGGTCATGGCGACCGCGTCGTTGTAGAGGATCTTGTAGGTGATGTTGACGCCGGCCGCGATGCTCTGGCGAATCGCGAGCAGACCGCTGTGGAAGTAGGTGCCGTCGCCCAGGTTGGCAAAGATGTGCTGGTCGGTGGTGAAGGGCTGCTGGCCCACCCACGGCACGCCCTCGCCGCCCATCTGCGTGAAGCCGATGGTGCTGCGGTCCATCCAGGTCGCCATGAAGTGGCAGCCGATGCCGCCCATGGCGCGCGAGCCTTCGGGCACGACGGTGCTGGTGTTGTGCGGGCAGCCCGAGCAGAACCAGGGCTGGCGGCCTTCGGTCACGCCACCGGCCTGCAGCACGTTCATCGAGCGCTCTTTCGCTTCGAGGATCGCCATTTGCGCCTCGACGCGGGCGCGCATGTCGGCGCCGGCCTGGCCGAGGATGCCCAGCTTCTTCAGGCGCTGCGCGATCGCCTTGGCGATCAGCGCGGGGCTCAGGTCGGCATTGGCGCGCAGCAGCGTGTTGGCGGTGGGGTTGGGCATCGACCATTCGCCGCCCGAGAAATCGCCGTCGTCGAGTTCGTTGAACTTGCCGAGCACATTGGGGCGCACGTCGGCGCGCCAGTTGTAGAGCTCTTCCTTGAGCTGGTATTCGATGACCTGCCGCTTCTCTTCGACCACCAGGATTTCCTGCAGTCCGGTCGCGAACTCGCGCGTGAGCTGCGCTTCGAGCGGCCACACCACCGCCACCTTGTGCAGGCGGATGCCCAGCTGGCGGCAGGTGACATCGTCCAGGCCCAGATCGATCAGGGCCTGGCGCGTGTCGTTGTAGGCCTTGCCGCTGGCCATGATGCCGAAGCGGTCGTTGGGGCCTTCGATCGTGTTGTGGTTGAGCCGGTTGGCGCGGATGTAGGCCAGCGCGGCATACCACTTGTAGTGCATCAGGCGCGCCTCCTGCTCCAGCGCATGGTCGGGCCAGCGGATGTGCAGGCCGCCCGGCGGCATCTGGAAATCGGTGGGGATGACGATCTCGACGCGCTCGGGGTCGATCATCGCGGTGGCGCTGGATTCGACGATCTCCTGGATTGTCTTCATGCCCGACCAGATGCCCGAGAAACGGCTCATCGCGAAGGCGTGGATGCCGAGGTCAAGGATTTCCTGCACGTTGGTCGGAAAGAACACCGGCGTGCCGCAGGCCTTGAAGATGTGGTCGCTCTGGTGCGCCGCCGTCGAGCTCTTGGAGATGTGGTCGTCGCCCGCCACCGCGATCACGCCGCCGAACTCGGTGGTGCCGGCCATGTTGGCGTGCTTGAACACGTCGGAGCAGCGGTCCACGCCCGGGCCCTTGCCGTACCAGATGCCGAACACGCCGTCGAACTTGTTGGTGCCCGCGGGCGAGAAGCCGAGCTGCTGCGTGCCCCAGAGCGCGGTCGCCGCCAGCTCTTCATTCACGCCCGGCTGGAACACGATGTTCTGCGCCTTGAGGTACTTGCTCGCCTTCCACAGCGCCTGGTCGTAGCCGCCGAGCGGCGAGCCGCGGTAGCCGCTGATGAAGCCGGCCGTGTTCTTGCCGTTCTGCTGATCCCGCAGGCGCTGCAGCATGGGCAGCTTCACGAGGGCCTGCACGCCGCTCATGAATGCGCGGCCGTAGTCCAGCGAATACTTGTCGTCGAGCGTGACGGTTTCGAGGGCCTTGCGAATGTGCTCGGGTAGGGGCGCGTTCATCGTGTCTGTCTCCAATTTGGCATGGCCTTGTGGGCCTGGCTGAAGGGTCTTGGCCCGGGTAGGGCTGGCGCCCATGATGCTCGCAAAGTGTATGCCTGGGTGCGCGATAGGTGTTTGCGTTCTTTGCCCTGATAACGAGGGTTTTAGAAAGATTCTTTCTTAGAATCGCCAATTATGGAAAGCCTTGATAAGTTCGACCTCGCCATCCTGCAAGAACTGCAGGCCGATGGCCGCCTCACCAACGCCGAGCTTGCGCAGCGCGTCGGTCTCTCGGCCGCGCCCTGCTGGCGCCGCGTGCGCGCGCTGGAAGAGGCCGGCTTCATCAAGGGCTACCACGCCGAGATCGACCGCCACAAGATCGGCCTGGGCGTGCTCGCCTTCGTGCGCGTCGACACGGAGCGCGTGCAGGGCGACGCCACCCGCAAGCTCGAGGACGCGATCCGCAAATTGCCCGAGGTGGTGGCCTGCCACTACATCAGCGGCACCGGCACTTTCGAGCTCCAGGTCGTGGCACAGGATCTGGACAGCTTCTCTGGCTTCGCGCGCCAGCACCTGATGAACCTGCCCAACGTAAAAGACCTGCAGACCAGCTTTTCGCTCGGCGAGGTCAAGGCCAGCCATGCGTTGCCGCTGGGGCATCTGGCCCCGAAGCGGTAACAATCGGGGCTGATGCCACCGATATCCCCCGAGGAGACACCCCTGCCGCCCCTGCGCCCCGAGCCGGCGCGCATAGGGGCGCTCACGCCGCTCAAGCTGCCGGTGTTCCGCATGCTGTGGAGCACCTGGCTGATCGCCAACATCTGCATGTGGATGAACGACGTGGCGGCGGCGTGGATGATGACCACGCTGACCACCACGCCGATCTGGGTCGCACTGGTGCAGTCGGCTTCCACGCTGCCGGTGTTCCTGCTCGGCCTGCCGAGCGGCGCGCTGGCCGACATCCTGGACCGGCGCCGCTGGCTGGTCGCCACGCAGTTCTGGCTGGCGGGCGTGGCGATCGTGCTGTGCGCGGCGGTGGCGCTCGACGTGATGAGTGCGCCGCTGCTGCTGGCGCTCACCTTCGCCAACGGCATCGGCCTGGCGCTGCGCTGGCCGGTGTTCTCGGCCATCGTGCCGGAGCTGGTGCCGCGCATCCAGCTGCCGGCCGCGCTTGGGCTCAACGGCATTGCGATGAACGCCTCGCGCATCATCGGCCCGCTGGTGGCCGGCGCGCTGATCGCGAGTGCCGGCACCGTGTGGGTGTTCGTGCTCAACGCAGTGATGTCGGTCGCTTCGGGCTTCATCGTGCTGCGCTGGCGGCGCGAGCACACGCCCAATCCGCTGGGCCGCGAGAAGCTCATCAGCGCGATGCGCGTGGGCGTGCAGTTTGTGCGCCAGTCGCAGCGCATGCGCGCGGTGCTGACCCGCATCTCGATCTTCTTTTTTCACTCGACGGCGCTGCTCGCGCTGCTGCCCTTGCTGGCGCGCGGCCTGCAGGGCGGCGACGCCGGCACCTTCACCCTGCTGCTGGCCGCGATGGGCGCGGGCGCGATCGTCGCGGTGCTGTTTCTGCCGCGGCTGCGCCAGGCCTACGAACGCGACCAACTGGTGCTGCGCGGCACCATGGTGCAGTCGCTCGCCACGGCCGTGATGGCCTTCGCGCCCAACGTCTGGGTCGCGGTGCCGGCCATGCTGTTCGGCGGCGCGGCCTGGATCACGGTGGCTAATTCACTGGCGGTGTCGGCGCAGCTCGCGCTGCCCGACTGGGTGCGTGCGCGCGGCATGTCGATGTACCAGATGGCGATCATGGGCGCGACCGCGGTCGGTGCTGCGATCTGGGGCCAGGTCGCGACCGTGAGCACGCTGCAACTGAGCCTCAGCATCGCAGCCGTGAGCGGCACGCTGCTGATGCTGGCGGCGCTGCGCTATGTGCTCGATCACGGCACCGACGACGACGTGAGTCCGGCCCAGGCCGGCTGGAGCACCGCGCCAGCCCACAAGGTGCCTGACGACGGGCGCATCGTGATCAATGTCGAGTACCTGATCGACCCGGCGCGCGCGGCCTCGTTCCATCTCGTGATGCACCAGACCCGGCGCACGCGCCTGAGCGAAGGCGCGATCGGCTGGGAGCTGCTGCACGACATCACGCAGCCCGAGCGCTATGTGGAGCAGATCATCGACGCGTCGTGGACGGAGCACCTGCGGCGCTTCAACCGCGCCACCGCAGCCGACCTGGCGCTGCGCGAACGCCGCCTGGCGTTTCACCTGGGCGAAGACCCGCCGGTGGTGACGCGCTACGTCGTACAGCGCTAGCAGGCGCTCAGTTCAGCGCAGCCAGCCGAGCCCGTCGGAGGTTCCCTGCGGCACTGCGCCGCGGGACGGCCGGTACTCGCAGCCGATCCAGCCGTCCCACTGGCCCGCGGCCATGAGTTCGTCGATCACCCGGAACAGGTAATCGTGGTTCAACTCGCCGATGTCGGGTTCGTGCCGCTCGGGCACGCCGGCGATCTGCAGATGGCCGACGCGGCCGGTCGGCAGGTATTTGCGCAGCTTCATCGCGACGTCGCCCTCGACGATCTGGCAGTGGTACAGATCCATCTGCACCTTCAGGTTGGGCGCGCCGACCGCTTCGAGGATCTGGTGGGCATGGTCTTGCCGGTTCAGGAAGAAGCGTGGAATGTCGCGTGTGTTGATCGGTTCGATCAGCAGGTCGCGCCCCGCCTTGGCAGCCTGCTCGGCGGCCCAGCGCAGGTTGTCGACGTAGACCGGCTGCACGTCCTCGCGCAGCGTGTCCTCGGCCACCAGTCCGGCCATGACGTGCACGCGCGGGCAATCGAGCGCCGCCGCATAGTCGAGCGCCTTCAAAACGCCTTCGCGAAATTCGGCCTCGCGGCCCGGCAGGCTGGCCAGTCCGCGCTCGCCGCCGTCCCAGTTGCCGGGCGGGCCATTGAACAGCACCTGCTGGAGCCCGTTGGCTTGCAGGCGTGCCGCGAGCTCCTGCGGCGCGTACGCATACGGAAACAGGTATTCGACCGCGCGAAAGCCGTCTTTGGCGGCAGCTTCGAAGCGGTCTAGAAAATCGAACTCCGGATAGAGCATCGACAGGTTGGCGGCAAAGCGGGGCATTCAAAAACTCCTACCAGCGCGCGCCGAAAGTGCGGCGCAGTTCATCGATCTCGGCGGCGCCCAGCGGCGCTGGTTTGGCGTTGCCCAGCAGCCAGAGCTTCGCCGTTTCTTCCAGTTCTTCAAGCGTGGCCATTGCGGCGGCCGGCGTGTCGTGCCACACGTTTGGGCCCAGGCGCTGCAGCATCACGGCGCGGATCGGCGTGCCCTGTGCGCCGTAGCGCTCGATCGCCTGCGCCACCTGTTCGGCCGCCTCTGGCGCACCGGGCCGGTGGTAGTCGATCACCGGCACATGGCCGACCTTCATCACGAAGTACGGCGTGAGCGCGGGCAGCAACTCGGGTAGCGGGTCGGGCGGCTGCGACGGGCCCAGCGGCGGCGCCAGCGTGAGGGCGACGCAGTGCGTGGAATGTGTATGGATCACGCAGCGCGTGGCCGCATCGAAGCGGGTCGCCGCTGCATAGATGCGGGCGTGCAGCGCGATCGTCTTGCTCGCCCGGTCGCCACCCGTCTGCTGCAGGTTGGCATCGAGCCGCGCGAGCCGCGCAGGGTCCAGCAACCCCAGGCAGGCATCGGTCGGCGTGATCAGGAAACCATCGTCCAGCCGCACGCTGATGTTGCCGGCCGTGGCGTGCACGTAGCCGCGCGCGAACAGGCTCGCGCCAATGCGGCAGATTTCTTCGCGGGCTTCGCTTTCCGTCATTCGAGGACTGTAAAGGCCTTGGTGAAGAAGTCCTCGGTGCCGAAGTTGCCCGACTTGAGCGTGATGTGCAGGCCGGCGCCGCCGGCGGCTTCGGCCTTGGCGTGGCACCACGGCACGCCCGGATCGATCTGCGGCCCGATCTGCAACTGCGCGATACCGAGCGCCTGCACGCAGGCGCCCGAGGTTTCGCCACCGGCCACGATGAGCTGGCGCACGCCCTGCTCGACCAGCCCGCGCGCAATGGCCGCGACGCAGCGCTCGACCATGGCGCCCGCCGCTTCGACGCCGAGTTGCCCCTGCACCGATTTCACGGCGCCGGCTTCGGCCGTGGAGTACACCAGCAGCGGCCCCGATGCCAGCAGTGGCGCGGCCCATGCCAATGCGTCGGCCACCACATCGTCGCCGGCCGCGAGGCGCAGCGGATCGATCGGGAAGGTCGGCCGGCCCGCTGCGATGAAGTGGGCCACCTGCTGGTTCGTGGCCAGCGAGCAACTGCCCGACACGACGGCCTGCAGACCGCTGGCAGCCGGCAGCGCGCTCGCTTGCGGCGACGGCGCCAGCCCGAAGTTGGCCGGCAGGGCGATTGCCACGCCGGAGCCGGCCGTGAGCAGCGGCATGTCGGCCAGCGCGGGGCCGAGCCGCAACAGGTCGTCGTTCGACACCGCGTCGACCACCGCGATGCCGACGCCTTCCGCCTTGAGTTGCGCGATGCGCTCGCGCACCGCATCGGCGCCGCGCGCCACCGCCCCGTGGTCGATCAGCCCGACCTTGCGGCGGCACTGTGCCTGCAGCACGCGCACCAGGTTCGCGTCGGTCATCGGCGTGAGCGGATGGTCTTTCATGCCGCTTTCACTCAGCAGCAGGTCGCCCACGAACAGGTAGCCCTTGAACACCGTTCGCCCGTTGTCGGGGAAGGCCGGCGTGGCAATGGTGAAGTCGCAGCCGATGGCGTCCATCAGTGCCTCGGTGACCGGGCCGATATTGCCGCGCGGCGTGCTGTCGAAGGTGGAGCAGTACTTGAAGTAGACCTGCTGCACGCCCTGCGCGAGCAGCCAGCGCCAGGCGTCGAGCGACTGGTCGACGGCTTCGACCGGCGCGATGGTGCGCGACTTGAGCGCCACCACCACCGCATCCACATCGGCATCGAGCGGCGCACCCGGCACGCCGATGGTCTGAACCACGCGCATGCCCGCGCGCACCAGGTTGTTGGCGAGGTCGGTCGCGCCGGTGAAGTCGTCTGCGATGCAGCCGATGCACAGGGCCCCCACGCTCGGCACCGTGTGTCCTCGCTGCCCCCCGAGAGGGCTCTCGCTTGCTTGGGGCGGCCCGGCGCGGCGCTCGGTCATTGCCTGCCTTTCGGGAGCTCTATGCCCGGAAAGATCTTGATCACCGCGCTGTCGTCTTCCTTCGCGAAGCCGGCCGTCGAGGCCTGCATGAACATCTGGTGGGCGGTGGACGAGAGCGGCAGCGGAAACTTGCTGGCGCGCGCCATGTCGAGCACCAGCCCGAGATCCTTCACGAAGATGTCCACGGCCGACAACGGCGTGTAGTCGGCGGCCAGCACATGCGCCATGCGGTTCTCGAACATCCAGCTGTTGCCCGCGCTATGCGTGATGACCTCATACAGCGCGGCCGGGTCGACGCCTTCGCGCAAACCCAGCGCCATGGCCTCCGCCGCAGCCGCGATGTGCACGCCGGCCAGCAGCTGGTTGATGACCTTGACCTTGCTGCCGGCGCCGGCCTTGTCGCCGAGCCGGTAGACCTTGGCGGCCATCGCGTCGAGCACCGGGTCGGCCTTCGCATAGGCCTCGGGCCGCGCGGCCGTCATCATCGTCATCTCGCCGCTCGCAGCCTTGGCCGCACCGCCGGAGATCGGCGCATCGACGTAGAGGATGCCCTTCTCCGCGAGGCGCGCCTCGAACCCGATCGACACGTTCGGGTCGACGGTGGAACACATCACGAACACGCTGCCGGGCTTCATCGTCGCGGCCACCCCGTCGGTGCCGAACAGCACGCTCTCGGTTTGCGCCGCGTTGACGACGACCGACACGACGACGTCGCAGCGGGCGCCGAGCTCGGCCAGCGTGGCGCAGGCGTGGCCGCCCTCGCGCACGAAGGCGTCGGCTGCGCCGGCTCGCACGTCGAAAACATGCAGGTCGTGGCCGGCACGGCGCAGCGACTGCGCCATGCCGCCGCCCATGGCGCCGAGGCCGATCAATCCGGTGGCGATCTTCACTGGTGTTTCTCCTCGAACAGCACGAATGATCGCCGAAAAAAAACGGCGCGCCCCTCCCGGAGCGCGCCGCTTGCGCGAAACCCGATGACGCTCAGGTGCCGACGATGCCGCCGTCGTTTTTCGTGATGACGATGGTCGCCGAGCGCGGCCGTGCCGTGGCGCCGCCCGGGCCATAGCCGGCATTGCCGGGCCAATGGCTGGTGAACTTGCTCGGGTCGGTCACGTTGGCCTTGGTGATCGTCTCGCCGGGATGCTGGATGTTCACGAACACTGCCTTTCCGTCGGGTGTTTCGCAGCAGCCTGTGATCTCGCAGTCCTTCGGGCCGACGAGGAAGCGCCGCAACGTGTCGGCGGTCGGCTTCTTGCCGACACGCGTCTGCACCGTCAACGTGGAGGTGTCCGCCTTGGTGTAGTTCAGCGTCGCCGTCGTGCCGTCGCCCACGGTGCCGGGGATGCCGACCACCATCATGCAGTTGCTGACGTCGGTGTAGGCACCGTCGTCAGTCTGGATGAAGCAGAAGCCGGTTGTCGGGCTGAACCACAGCCCATCAGGGCTGGAGAAATCCTGGTCGTTGGTCAGCCCCGACAGGTTGATCCGGACCGGGTCGGCGTCGGCCTGGGCGCCAAACAGGTACACGTCCCAGGTGAAGGCGGTGGCGGCCGACTGGTCGCCGCTTTCCTTGATGCGCACGATGTGGCCGTTGACGTTGCGCGGCGATGTCGGGGCGCTCGGCGCGTCGGTGTAGGAACGCGGGTTGGCCGCATCCACCTGTGACTGCGTGCCGGTCGGCTCGACCTTGCGGTTGGCATTGTTGGTGAGCGTGTAGTAGATCTCGCCGGTAACCGGGTGCACCGCGCACCACTCGGGGCGGTCCATCTTGGTCGCGCCCACCGCGTCTGCGGCCAGGCGGGCGTTGACGACCACGTCGGCCTGATCGGCGAACGCGTAGCCGGCGTAGCCCGCGATCGCGGGGTTGCCGATGTCGAGCTCGATCCACTGGCCGCTGCCGTCGGCGGCGAACCTGGCCACATAGAGCTTGCCGCTGTCGAGGTACTTGTCGCCGGTGGTGATGCGGTTGGCCGGGGCGGCATCGGCCGCGTCCCAATTGGCGGTCGACACGAACTTGTACATGTACTCGTTCTGCGAGTCGTCGCCCATGTAGACGGCCAGCGGCTTGCCCGGCACGAGCTTGCCGAAGTTCGCGCTCTCGTGCGCGAAGCGACCAAGGCCGGTGCGTTTGCGGATCGCGACGTTCTTGTCGTAGGGGTCGATCTCGACGATGTAGCCGAAGGTGTTGAGCTCGTTGCGATAGTCGTCGCTGCCGTCCAGCGAGGCGCCGGTCTGCGCGATGTTCCAGCGTGCGTACTTGTCGTCCGGCCCGGCGGTTTCCCAGCCATGGCGGCTGGCAACGCCTTCGGCACGGCCGTAGCGCTTGAGCGAGATCACGCTGCGTGCCACGGCACCGCCGCGGGCGGCATCGTCGCCGGCGGCGCGGGTGAAATAGCCGGCCCAGTTCTCTTCGCCGGTGAGGTAGGTGCCCCACGGCGAGTACCCGGTGCCGCAGTTGTTGATGGTGCCGCGGCAGTCGTTGCCGCTGGTCGAATACTTGGTCCTCATTAGCGCGTTGCCGCGCGCCACGCCCGACAGGATGACAGGCGTCAACGGGGTGATGCGGCGATTGAAGCCCGACGCCTTGTCGGTCGCGAACTTGCCGTTGCTGCCCTTGCGGATCTCGACGACCGAAACGCCGTGCGCCGGGATCTCCTTGTCGGCCTCTGCCACCGGACGCGGGTTCGCGGTGGTGCCATTGACGTGCAGGAACTGGTCGGTCAGCGCCTCGTGGTTCATCACGAGCAGGCCCCGGTCGGTTCCCTTGGCGTCGCGCGCCGTCCCTGCCGCGTTGAGGCCATAGAACTCCATGCCGTCGTGGTGGTCGCCGGCACGGTTGTCGAAGTCGGTGTCGCTGCCGTCGTTCACATACGCAGGCGTCGCGGACGCGAGGGGATCGCCCAGCGCGTAGATCACGGTGGCGGTGTAGCCGGCGGGCACGCTGACCACGTCGGCCAGGCTCTTCGGCACAGCCGTGAAGCCGAGCTTGGGCGCCACCGGCGCAGGGGCAGGCGCCGGGCTCGGTGCGGGCGCGGGTGCCGGAGCTGGCGCAGGGGCAGGCAGCACCGGGAAGCTGCCGCTGCCGCTGCCACCGCCGCCGCAGGCCTGCAAGACGGCAACGCCGGCGCCGCCGACGCCCAGACCGAACAGGCGACGCCGGCTCAGGCGCGCCTCAATCAGATCGCTGATGGCGGGATGGGAAGTGGGGTTGTGGTCAACCTCGTCCGGATCGATCAGGGCGGTTTCAGTGCGGGTGTTCGCGGTCATGCTCTATGGCTTTCGTGGGGTGAACGGAAAATCAACCCGCGACGGTAGGCAATGCCGATGACGCTGTCGCGGCAGCGGTGTGTCAGAACGATGAAGGGCTCAGGGCGGCGCTGGTTGCTCGTTGCGGGTCGCCGGGGTCGGCACCGGGCGCTGCGGGCGCTCCTGCAAACTCAGCCTGCACAGCAACGCCAGCATCATCAACGCGCCGAAAAACAGATAGGACTGCAGGAAATTCAAGCGCGTGTCGGCCAACAAGTTGGTAGCGGCATTGAACGACTGGCTCGTGAGCACGAAGGTTGCCCACAGGAACGGCAGCGTCCACCGACCCCACGGCCGTCGTTGCAGTGCCGCCGGGAACACCACCGCAAAAATCGGGAAAAGCACGCCGTAGTGGTGATCCCAGGCGATCGGCGAAGCGATGGTCAGTGCCAGCATGATGAGTGCCAGATCGAGCGTGCCGGGGCGCTTGGCCATGTTCCAGAACAGGGCCAACCCGAGAACCAGCATCGACGACACGAGCGTCGCCGCGTACACCACCGGATGGAACGGCGGAAAGTCCGTGCCGGACCACACCAGCCCCGCGCCCTGCAGGTTGACGCCATTGAAGAGCAGGCGGTTCATGAGCCCGTTGACGGACTGGTTGATGAAATAGCTCTCGCCGTGGCGGCCCAGGAACGACACCACCGAGACGTAGTCAAGCATGTTGCCAAGCCCGTACATGGCGATGGCGATCAGGAGGACCACGCCGGTGGTCAGTGTGGCCGACACGGCAAAGGCCCACTGCCGCCGCAGCAGCGCCCACAGGATGACGATGGCCCACTGCGGCTTGATGACACAGCACAGGGCGATCAGCACGCCGGCGAGCTTCGGATTGCCGCGCTGCCATGCCAGCAGCGCCAGCGCCGCGGCCAGCGTCATCGAGGTCTGGATCTGGCCATGAAACTCGGAGCGCGAGATCGGGTAGAACAAGACCACGCTCACGAAACACAGGCCCATGAGGAACGCAGTCGACTGCAGCGGGAGGCGGCTGTCCGGATTCGACGGTTGCGCAGCGCCCATGAAGAGCTTGAAGAACACCACGCCGATCACCGGAACGCAGAGTCGCGACAGGATCTGCAGCGCCGTCACGACGGTTGCGCCGTCGACCCGGAACAGCGCCATCGGGAGGTCGAGCACCAGCAGGGCTGTGAGCGGGTACTGGAACTTCACATGCTGTTCGAAGAACACGGCGGGGAACACGGGGATGTCGGGATGCATCCGCAGGTGGTCCGACGCGCGCAGCATCGGCATCCAGGAGTCGGTGCCCGCGTGCGCCGAAAAGAGCCAGCGGGCGTAGCCCAGGGCGCTTTCGATGCCAGGCGCATCGACCAGCAGCATGAGCGCGGAACTTGCCGCCATGCTGCTCAGCAGGAAGCACGTCCAGGTGCGCCAGTACGACTCGACATCGGGGGTTGCCGACGAGCGGGGCCAACCCGGAATGCCAGGCCGAAATCGCCAGACCAGACAGAGCAGCACGACGGACAGGGCCATCAGGCCAGCCAGAATTGACATCTTCATGCGGCAGCCTGAAAACAGAACGGATTGAAAGAGTGTCGGAGCACGTGCAATACCCGTGCGGACGATCGATTGCGCAACGCGCTGCAGCGGCAGGTCATCGCTAGCACGCGTTAAGCGCAGGCGCAGCCGAAAGCGCCGCGGGGGTGCGTTGCACCAGCTGATGGGCCGCCGTCGTGAAGACCGCCGTGTTGTTGGCTGCCGCGAAGCCCGCGGCCGCGAGCGCCAGGGCGGGGGCCAGGCGGCCCAGCGGCGAACGCTGCGCGAACACCGCCAGCGCCAGGAGCATCGGCAGGAAGTGCGCGGCATAGAGAAAGGTCTCATCGCCGTAGAAGAGGTGCATCAGTGCGTGGCCGCCGAGAGTCAGACCAAGCACCGTGGCAAAACCGCGCCAGCGCGATGCCGATGCCGATGCCGATGCCAGACCCCAGACACCTGCCACCAGCAACAGGCTCCACAGTCCAAGCGCGAAGGCCCCGGCCCAGCTGCCCGACGCCGGGGTGCTCAATTGCACCGTCAGAAAGTTCAGCTCGGGTCCGGCCTGGCGTTCGGTCAACACCCCGGGCACGCTCAGCGGTGACCAGAAGATCGCCGCCAGCTTGTCGAACAGCGAGCCGCCCCGCGCAAGATTCACATAGCCCAGCTCTTCGCTGCTGCCGAGAAAGAAGAGCTTGGCGACGCTGTAGTAGCTGCGCTGCACCACCGCCAGGACGGCCACCACCGCAAAGGCGATGGCGCTGATCCGGACGGCGCGGCGCCAGGGTCGCTGCGAGATCGCCAGCGCCAGGCCGGCGATCCAGTTGGTGACGGTGATGCTCAGGCTCACCGCGCTGGCGATCGTCAGCAGGCGGTCGCTCACAGGTCGATGCACGGCGAGCGCCGCTGTCAGCAACACCAGCAGCAAGCTCAATGAACTGAATGCGTAGGTTTCCGGCACCGAGAACCAGAACTGGAAGCCGGCGCTGCCGATGGCCAGTGCCGAAAAGCAGGCAGCCGCGATGCGTCCGGAACCCAGCAGTCGGCACAGCGCGTAGAAACCGGCCACCCACAGCATCCCGCCGCCCCACACCACGCGCATGGCGGCCTGGAGATCGCTTCCCGGCCACAGCGCCCGCAGACCGGCAACCAGCGGATGGATCGTGATCGACGCGATCGGATGAACCTTGGTTCGGTAGTGGTTGCTGCTGGCGTCCACCATGTTGCACAGTGCCCGCGAAAGGTCACCCTGAAACCATGCATCGTTGCCTTCCGGGGTGAACAGCGCCCCCGGCAGCTGGGCCGACAGCGCCGGCAGCACGAACAGTGCCACACTGCCCAGCGTCCCCGCGATGAGCGCATCGAATGCCAGACTCCTGCGTCTCATCCGGCCTCAGCCCGCGATCCACAAGGCCGCAGCGCCGATGCACACGGCCACGCGACTGACCCAGTCGCGCGCGGCGAACACCACCGGATCGTCGTGCAACACGCCGCGCACCGCCTTGAGCCAGATGCGAATGATCCAGAACAGGAACACCGGGATCAGCATCCACAGGTAGGCCGGGTGGGCGTAGCGCGACATGATGTCCTGGTTGTTGATGTAGAGGCTAAGCAGCAGCGCCGACATCTGCCCGGCGCTGACGCCTGCGCACAGCACGAAGGTTGCGTCGGTGATGTAGTAGCCGCGATCGTTCTTCTCGGCCGTCACCGTACTGTGCGGGCCGGTGAGTTCCACATAACGCTTGGCGAGGGCCAGGCTCAGGAAGATGAACAACGAGAAGGAAAGGATCCAGAACGAAAGCGCCAACCCGGTCGCCGTTGCGCCGGCGGCGAGCCGGATGGTGTACAGACCGGCCAGCGCGAAGACATCTACCACCGCGCGCCGCTTCAGGAACACCGAGTAGGCGGTGGTCAGTGCCATGTAGAGCAGGAGGACGCCGACGAATTCCCGCGGCAACAATGCCACCGAGAGCACCAGCGACGCCATGCCGAGCGATGCCGAGATCAACAGCCCCTGCCCGATCGGAATCTCGCCGGAAGCGAACGGTCGCCGGTACTTGCGGTGATGGCTCCGATCGGATGCCAGATCGAGCAGATCGTTGAAGACGTAGATGCCCGACGCCATCAGGCCGAAAACCAGGAAGCCCAAGGCGGCGTCGACCAGGATCGCCGCCGTGAGATCGTGCAGCAGAGGCATCAGGGGCAGAAAGACCAGCAGGTTTTTGAGCCACTGGTGCAGGCGGATGCCATAGAGGTAGCGCCCGAACGGCGCTGCCGCCGGCTCGATCACCGCCTCGGTGTGCGTGCTCCGGCTCGCCTCCCGCGCGAGTCCGCGCGATCGACTCACGACCACTGCGGCGCCGGAGCCGCGCCAGACGGGCATGTCGGCCGCGCGGTCGCCCGCATAAGCGAAGGCTGCGCCGCCCGCGTCGGCCTGAATCGCCGCGAGCTTGTGCACGCCGCCGAGGTTGCGCGCGCCATCCGAGGCGATCACCCCGTCGAACAGTCCGAGGTGCGCCGCCACCTGCTTGGCGAACTTGGCGTCGCTGGCCGTAGCCAGCACGATCCGCCGCCCGGCAGCGCGCGCCTCGCGCAGGTGCTGGATCACCTGCGGCCGATACGGCAGGGTGGTGACGTCGATCTCTACTCGCCGTGCCACCTCGCGCTTGAGAACCGCCTTGCCGCGCAACAGCCAGCCCGGCAATTGCAGCAACGACAGGGGTTCGGTGCGAACCAGTTGCAGCAGCGATTCATGCAGCAGGTCCGTGGCGATCAGCGTGCCATCCAGATCCACGTACAAAGGCAATGAGGCCATGGCTTACCTTCTCCCCGATGGTTCGGCAGCGTCGGTCTGCGCGCGAAAATGAAATTTCAACTTCTGCCTAACACCACGACCCCGATCAGGATGATGGCAATGCCGATGATCCTGCCGGCGGTCAATGACTCGCCGAAGAGCTGCCACGCGAGCAATGCAGCGATGACGTAACCCATCGACAACATCGGATAGGCGATGGTGACGTCGACCCTCGTCAACGCCACGATCCAGAGCGCCGCGCTGAGAAAATAGCACCCCAGCCCGACGCCGATCCAAGGCTGGGTGGCCGCGCCCCATGCAGCCTGAACCAGTGACGCCGTGCTTCCCATCGACACTGCGCCCAGCGCTCTCGCACCGGCCTTCAACATCAGCTGTGCTGCAGAGTTCAGCAACACGCCGGCGAAGATGATGGAAAAAGTGCTCAGGTTCATGGATGCTTCCGCAAAAGTGGTGCGCAAGCACCATGCCGCACGCAGTTCATGAGATCGCTCATTTCGGCCACAGCGCCCACAGCCGCAGCGGCTGGTTCACGGCCGCTGCGAGCCGGCCGGCCTCGTCGCCGGTGCCGGCGAAGTAGTCGGCGCGCACGGCGCCGGTGATGGCCTTGCCGGTGTCCTGCGCGACCACCAGCTTCTGCAGCTGTACGGTCGGGCCGCTGGAGGCGAGCCAGACCGGCGTGCCGTACGGGATGCTGTCGCGGTCGACCGCGATCGAGCGCCCGGCGGTGAGCGGCACGCCCTGCGCGCCGCGCGGGCCGGTCGAGGCATCGACCTCGTTCAGCGGTTCTTCGCGGAAGAACACATAGCGCGGGTTGCTCCACAAGAGTTGTGGCACGCGTTGCGGGTTCTGCACGGCCCAGTCCTTGACGTCGTCGGGCCAGCGGCCGGCACGCACCCCCTGCCCGGTGAGCCATTGCTGGATGCTGCGGTAGGGCTGGTCGTTGGTGGCCGAGAAAGCCACGCGCACGGTGCGCTGCACGCCATCGGCCTCGACGATGCGCAGGCGCCCCGAACCCTGAATGTGCAGCATCATGGCGTCGATCGGGTCGGCCAGCCAGGCGATCTCGCGGCCGCGCAGCGCGGCCTGGGCTTCGGGCAAGGTCTCGATCTGCTGGCGCGTGAACCAGGGCTTGCGCGCCGCGATGCCGTCCGGCGCGCGGTACAGCGGCACGCTGAACTGCGCACCCGGCCGGCGCGCGGCGTCGTAGACCGGCTCGTAGTAACTGGTCAGCTGGCCTTCGCTCTGGCCCGCGAGCGATTCGATGCGATAGGGCTGCAGCCGATCGGTCATCCATTGGCGCTGTGCCTCGCCGTCGGCGATGGCGAGGCGGCGCACGTCCTGGCACAGCGGCGCAAAGGCCGCGTTGGGCCGCGCGCAGTTCGACACCAACGCCACCCAGCCTTCGTGCAGCGGATCGGCGCCGAAGCCCGGCAGCTCCGACCAGCCCACCGGCACCCAGCGGCTCTTGGGATGCGTGAGCGAGCCGGCGAGCGGGCCGAGCGGTGGCGGTTCGCCGACCCCCGGCACCTCGGGCGTCATGGGTGCGCGCGGCCCGAAGGAGCAGCCTGCCGCCAATGCCACTACGATCGCTGGCCCGGCAATTCGCCACAGGAGTCCTTTGTTCATGGGTCTGATTTTGCTTGAAGCCCTTGGTGCGGGATTGGTGCTGGTGCTGATCGTGTGGTGGACCATGTTCTCTGGCCGCAAGGGCGGCGAGATCGACTATGGCGATAACGCCAACGATAGCGGACCGCCCAAAGAGCGCGACTGACGCCTTGTAAGGCATCGCCGCGTGAGCGCGTCGTCCGATGACGCGAAGGGTTCCGGTTCGCACGGACAGCGCTTTGGCATCCCGATAATCGCGGGCTCCAAGCCACCATTGTCGAAAGGGACTGCCATGAAAAAATTCGTTCTCACCTCCTGCGCCCTCGCCGTGCTGCTGACCGGCTGTGCCGGTATCAGCGACACACAGCGCAACACCGGCATCGGTGCCGGCGCAGGCGCACTGGCCGGCGCGGCCATCGGCTCCGCCACCGGCGGCAATCGCGGCGCGATCGGCACCGGTGCGGTCGTTGGTGCCGCCGCCGGCGCACTCGGCGGCTACCTCTGGTCGCAGCGCATGGAATCGCAGAAGCGCCAGATGGAACAGGCCACGCAGGGCACCGGCATCGCCGTGTCGCAGACCGCGAACAACGAACTCAAGCTCGCGATCCCGAGCGACGCCTCGTTCGACGTGGGCCGCGCCGCGATCAAGCCCAACTTTGCGGCCGTGCTCGATCAGTTCTCTACCGGCCTGCGCAACAACGGCAACGCCGAAGTGCGGATCATCGGCCACACCGACAGCACCGGCACCGATGCGATCAACAACCCGCTGTCGGTCGAACGTGCCGCCAGCACGCGCGACTTCCTGATCTCGCGCGGCGTGCGTTCCACCGCTTTCCAGATCGACGGCCGCGGCTCGCGCGAGCCCGTTGCCGACAACAACAGCGATGCCGGCCGCGCGCAGAACCGCCGTGTCGAGATCTTCGTGGGCGAGCGTCCGCCGCAAGGCTGACGGTTGGCAGGGCTGACGGCTAGATCCCGCGCAGCAGGTTGGCCAGTTCGACGGCCGACTTGACTTCCATCTTCTCGAACACGCGGGCGCGGTGCACTTCCACCGTGCGAACGCTGATGGCAAGCTGATCCGCGATCAGCTTGTTCGGCAGGCCCTCGACCACCAGCCGCATCACGTCGCGTTCGCGCTCGGTGAGCTCGGTCATGCGGGTTGTCAGGCGCAGGCGCTCGCGCTGGCGTTCGATCGCGCGCAGCGACGCGCCGAGTGCGTGCTCGATGCGGTCGACCAGTGCGTTGTCGGAGAACGGCTTCTCGCAGAAGTCGAAGGCGCCGCGCTTGACCAGATCGACCGCCGTCGGCACATCGGCATGGCCGGTGAGAAAGATCACCGGCATGGCTTCGAGCAGCCCGCGCGCGGCGAGACGGTCGAACAGCACCAGCCCGCTGGTGCCGGGCATGCGCACATCGAGCAGCAGGCAGCGCGGCTGCACCGGCGTGTCGATCGAATGATCGTGCGCAAGGCGCTCCTCGAAGGCCTCGGCGTTCTCGAAATGTTCGCTCATCAGGCGCCGCGACCGCAGCAGCCAGGCCAGCGCCTCGCGCACGCTGGCGTCGTCGTCGACGATAAAGATCAGGGCATCGATCAGTGGTTGCATCGGTTCAGGGTGAAATGGATTCGGTGACCAGCGGCAGCGGCGCCGTCGGCACCGCCGCCAGCAGGGTGAAACGGAACACGGTGCCGCGCGGGCGGTTCGGCTCGAACAGCAGTGCACCGCCGTGCTGCTCGACCACGGTGCGGCACAGACTCAGACCCAGGCCCATGCCGTCGCTGCGCGTGGTGAAGAAAGGCGTGAACAGGCGTTTTGCGACCTCTTCGCTGATGCCGCTGCCGATGTCGGCCACCGAGAACTCGAGCCAGCGGCGGGCTTCGCCGGCGCTGTCGACGCTGCTGCTGTTGCTGCCGCCGCCGCGCGCCGCGCGAATCTGCAGCACGCGTTCATCAATGCCTGCCACGTCCATCGCCTGCATGGCGTTGCGCGCCAGGTTCAGCAGCACCTGCTCGACCAGCGTGCGATCGCACAGCACCTGCGGCAAGTCGCGCTCCAGCACGATGTCGATGCGCACACCGAGCTTGCGCGCCTGCAGTTGCACCAGCGGCAGCACGGCGTCGATCAGGGCGCGCGGAGTGACCGCCTCGCGCGTGCGATCGCGCCGGCGCACGAAGTCGTGCACGCTGCGGATCACCTGGCCGGCGCGCTCGGCCTGTTCGCCGATGCGGCGCAGCGCCATGGCGAGCTCCGCAGGCGCGCCGTCGGGCTCGCCATCGAGCAGGTTGAGCGAGCCGGTGGCGTAGCTCGCGATCGCGGCCAGTGGTTGCGTGAGTTCATGGCTCAGCAGCGAGGCCATTTCGCCGACGGTGGCCAGCCGTGCGCTGGCCTGCAGCCGTTCCTGGCTGGCCCGCGACAGTTCTTCGACGCGGCGCTGCTCGCTGACGTCGATGAAGGCGCTCATCCAGCCGGTCTGGACGCGCTGCGCATTGAGCAACGGGGCCTCGAAAATCAGCACCGGAAAGCGCGTGCCGTTCTTGCGCATGTAAACCGACTCGAAGCCTTCGCGCGGGGGCATGCCACCCGCCAGCCGCAAGGTCTGGCGCTGCTGGTACTCGTGCACCAGCTCGGTCGGCCAGTAGGGCGCATCGGGACGGCCGATCAGCTCGTCGAGGCTGAAGCCGACCATCGCGCAGAAGGCAGGGTTGGCATAGGTGATGCGGCCCTGCAGATCGCGCGCGCGCAGGCCGGTGATGACCGAGTCTTCCATCGCCTTGCGAAACGCCAGCGTGTCGGCCAGCTCACGCTCGGCCCTGAGCCGGCGCCGCGTATCGCGCGCCAGCAGGATCAGCACCGAAATCAGCGCGATCGACACGCCCGTCACCAGCCCCGTCAGCAGGTTCGGAAACAGGTCGGGCTCGGCGCGCCAGCCGTCCACCCGCAGCATCAGCGTGACGCCGGGCAGGTCGATCAATTGCTGCGACGTGAAGATCCGGTTGCCGCCGCGGCGCGGCGCGCCCACCGTGGCCAACCGGGTGCCGTCGGGCTCGGCAAAGGCCACCTCCTGGCCGCGCCGCAGGCTCGGGCCGACCAGTTCGATCAGGGTTTCGCGCATGGCGTAGCTCGCGATGAGGTAGTCGCCGGCTTCGCTCGGCAGGCAGATCTCCATCACCTCCACGCCGGTGCCGCTGCCGACCGGCACGTAGTGGCTCGGTGAATAGGCCGCGCCGCCGAGCTTGCTGGCCGCCGCGCAGGCCAGCGCAATGTCGGATCGGCTCGCCTCGCGCGTGGCCTCGTCGAACAGCCGAACGCGGTACGGCGAGTCGGCCGCCGCCCGCAACTGCAGTTGCGGATCGCGCCATTCGAGCCGGACCCATTCGCGGTGCGCACGCAGCAACGCCGCGGCTTCTTCCTCCGGCCAGCGCACGCGGCCGCGGGTGTCGGTCATCAGTGCGTTGAGGCTCTGCGCGTTGCGCTGCAGGCCGCTGCGCAGCTCGGCCACGGCGTCGGAGGTGTCGCGGTCGAGCGCGGCCTGCACCTGGTCGGCCTCGTGCCGACCCGCGAGCCAGACCACCGTGCCGAGCAGAACCATCACCAGCAGCGCCAGCAGCACCCAGAGAAACCAGCGCTGCCAGAGCGAGCGCAGTCGCGCAACGGCCTGTCGCGCCAGCACGATCGATTGCTGCGGCAGGGCGGCCACGTCAGAGTACGCGGTGCGACAGCGCGGGGAGCTGGCGCCGCGTCGCTTCAATCTGCGCGACGTCGATGTCGCACAGCACCACGCCCTCGCCGCTGGCCTGCTGCGCGGCGATCACGCCCCACGGGTCGACCACCATCGACTGGCCCCAGGTGCGGCGGCCGTTCTCGTGCGTGCCGCCCTGTGCCGGCGCCATCACCCAGGCCAGGTTCTCGATCGCACGGGTGCGCAACAGCAACTCCCAGTGGGCCGAGCCGGTGGTGTGGGTGAACGCGCTCGGCACCAGCAGCAGCTCGGCGCCCTGTGCGGCCAGCGCCCGGTACAGCTCGGGAAAGCGCAGGTCGTAGCAGACGCTCATGCCGACGCGCCACAGGTGGCCGTCGCGCGAGGGCAGCTCGAACAGCACCGGCTGCGTGCCCGGCGTGATGACGCGGCGCTCGTCGTAGTGCTCGCTGCCGTTGTCGTAGCAGAACAAATGGATCTTGTCGTAGCGCGCCACGCAATCGCCGGTCGGCGAGAAAGCCAGCGAACTGTTGAACACATGCTGGTCTTCCGGGCTTTCCATCGGCAAGGTGCCGCCGACGATCCAGAGGTCGAATTCGCGTGCCGCGTCGGCCAGAAAGCCCTGCACCCGGCCGTCGCCCGGGCGTTCGCGCAGTGCGAGCTTGTCGGTGTCGCGCCGCCCCATCACGCAGAAGTACTCGGGCAGCACGGCCAGCTCGGCACCGGCCGCCGCCGCCGCGCCGAGCAACGCATGGGCGCGCGCCAGATTGGCCTCGCGTTCGACCGACGACACCATCTGCAGGGCTGCAACTTTCATGGTTTTCCTTAAGGGATCAGCTTGCGCGGCACCTTGGTGATCTTGGGGTCGGCCCAGGTGCCGTCGATCTGGAACTCCTGCGTGGCGGCGGCGGAGAGCGGCCGGCTCAGCGCCGCCTGCGCCAGGAAGGTGGCGAGCCCGATCGCCGGGTTGATCGCCGTGGCGACCAGCGCCGCCGTGCCGGCACTGATCTCCGGCACCACCACCACGTGCAGCGACTGGGTTTCGCGTGCGATGTCGGCACTGCCTTCCATCAGCACGGCGGCGTTGACGCCCTTCATCTGCAGGTTGTTGGTGGAGGCCACGCCGCCCGCGATTTTCGCGTCGCCGCGCAGGAAGTCGAACTGGAAGCCCTGGCTGAAGATGTCGCGGAAATCGAGTGTGAGCCGACGCGGCAGCGCCTGCAGGCTCAGCACGCCGAGCAACTTGGCCAGGCCGGGGTCGGCCTTGAGGAACTGCCCTGATTCCACGTCGATGTGCAGTTGCCCGCCCAGGCTGGGGTAGTCGAGCGAGAAGGGCGAGCCGCGCCAGTCCACTTCGCCCTCGAGTCGGCCGCGGCCTCGCCGCACCACGTCCTTCATGTTGAAGCGGCCGAGCAGCGCACCGGCATCGCTCATGTCGAGCTTGAAGCTCATCGTCATGCGGCGCCCCTCGCCGCGGGCGCGCGACGCGGCCCAGCTGCCCTGGGCGGCAAACGTCCCTTCGGGTGTCGTGAAATTGAGCCTGTTGAGCCGCCACTCGCGCCCGGCCCCGCCGAGGTTGACCGCAATGATCTCGGCGCGGCCGAGCCGTCGGCCGAGCAGCTCGAAATCGTCGACCACGATGTCGAGCGCGGGCAAGGTGTCGGATTTCTCGTCCAGCAGCGATTCGACCTCGGGCGCCTCGCTAGGGGCGATCCTGAGCCGGGCCAGCCGCGCATAGAGCCGGCCGTCCTGCGACTGGCGGTACTCGGCGTAGCCGCTGAGATCGTTGGCGTCGATGTTGCCGCGCCAGAGCGTGCCATCGCGGCTGCCGCCGAACACCACGTTCTGCAGCTTGCGGCCGGCCACTATTAACTCCTGCGCGCGCAATGCGATCGAAGTGGGCAAATAGGTCGAGGCTTCGTCGTCCTTGCCCGCTGCCGCGCCCGCCGCCGCCGCCTCGGGCGCAGCGCCGGCGGCCCCGCCGAACAGCGACTTCCAGGCATCCACATCGACCCGCGCGAGCCGGATGTTGGCCAGCACGCCGCGCGCCGGCAGCGCGGCCGACTCGCCGCTTTCGAGGCCGACGCCGATGCCACCGGCCAGCACTTTCGGCTCGGCGCCTGAGATGTCGCGCAGATAGCGCGCCGACAGCACGCGTCCGAGGTCCAGCGAGAGCTCGTCATGCAGCGGCGCGGCGGGGCTGGCACGGGTTGCCAGCTTCTTGGCGAGGCGCAGCGGCATCGCTTCGTCGGCCGCCTTGGCCAGCGGCGCTGGCAACTGCAACGCCAGGCCCTGCAGGCTGCTGTCCAGCTGGAATTCGGCGTTACCGTCGCGCAGCGAGAACGCGGCCGTGTAGGGCGTGCTGCCGCTCGCGTTCTTCGCGAGCCGGGTGAGCCAGCCAACCTCGCGCACGCCGCGCAATCCTTCGGCCGTGGTCGTGCCCTGGGCCTTGAAGCTGAGCTCGCTGCCGGTGCCGGCGTAACGCCCGCGTCCTTCGATCTTGACCTCGCCGCCCGCCAGCCGGGCCTGCACGCCGGCCAGCGCAAAGCCGCTTTCGGTAAATGTCAGCGTGCCGCGCGCCTGGGTGAACGGCGGCGCCTCGGGCACCGGCTGCAGTTCGTTGTCGGCCAGCACCAGGCTGGCCTGCAGCTTGAACTTGTCAATGGCCGCCAGCGGCAGTTCGAGCCGCAGCTTGTAGTCGGCATTGCCGGTGGCGCGGGCGCGTGCAGCGGCCTCGCCGGTAGCGCCGCCCGCGACCGGTGCGGCCACGCGCAGCAGTTCGGCCAGTGGCCCCTTGGCCTGCGCATCGACCTTGAGCAGCGACGCGTGGTGTGACATGTCGGCGATCTCGGCCTCGGCCTTGCTCACCTCGATGCCAGGCGCGCCGACGATACGCCCGCGCGCATTGCGCACCAGCATGCCGGCCCGCTCGAAAACCAGCTCGCCCGACAGGCCGGTCAACGCCGGCCAGTGGGTGCCGGCGGCGGCACCGGGCACCGGCGGCACATAGGCATAGGTCACGTCGGCCACCTTGGCGGCGATGCGGAACTCACCCTGTCGCGGATCCATGAACGGCATGTCGCGCAGGTCGCCGCGCACCTTGAAATCGACCGTGCTCGCGGTGCCCTTGGTCACGCTGTCGCGCACGTAGTCGCGCGTGTGTTTGGGAATCGCCAGCGGCAGGTAGCGGAACACGCGGGTGCCGTTGGCCCGCGTGAGCTGGCCCTGGAGATCGAGCACGCCCGGGTAGCGCGCGCCGGAGCGCGTGGCCGGGTCGCTGGTGCGCCAGTCGGCCCTGGCTTCGCCCTGCGCATCGGCATTGGAGAAACGCACGCCGGTCACCTGCAGCTGCGCCTTCGGGCCATCGAGCTTCCAGCTCAGCTTGCCGGTGAGCTGGTCGATCGGCACCACGGGCTCCTCGAACACGCCGGGCAGCTCGAGCGCACCCTGCGCGATGCTGACGTCGGCCGTGCCGCCGGCATGGGTGGCGTCGAACGCGATGGTGGCACCGCGCACGCCGGGCGTGCCGACCGGCGGATCGCCCGGCGAGGCTGCCGGCGCGGTGCCGGCCTGCGAGGCAATGCTGAGTGCGCTGACGCGGCCGCGTGCCTGGTACTGCTCGGGGGAACCAAGCGGGCCCTGCCAGCTGGTATCGATGCGCTCGACCAGCCCGCGGAGGGCATAGGTCGACAGCGCGCGATGGGTGGCCGCGTCCAGCGGCAGCCGGTTGGCGATCAGCGCCAGCGCTGCCAGATCGAGTCGGTCGGCCTTGAACACGCCGCGCTCGGCGATGCGGCCCTTGGCCCGTGTGCGCTGGAACGACAGGTTGCCGCCGGGCCAGCGCAGGCCGTCGACGGTGTCGAACTGCAGGTTGGTGGTCGAGAACTGGAAGCTCTCCTCGCTCACGCTGCCTGCCAGCCGGCCGGTGACGGCGCGCAGCACCAGCGGCTCGAGCTTCTCGCCGAGCACGGCATCGACCCGCGCCAGCGCCAGGTCGACCGCGCCGCCGCTGACCTGGCCGTCGTCCAGGTCGGCCCACACGCGCAACGCCCCATTGCCCTCGCGGATGCGCCCATCGAGTGCCACGTACTGACCCAGCCGCGTGACGTCGATGTAGGGCAATTCGGCGTACATCTGGCCGTCCCAGGTCTGCCACTTGCCGCTGCGCACCGACAGCAGCGGCTGCCGGAACAGGCCGCGGAAGGTGAAGCGCTGGCCCCAGCCCGCGGGCGGCGTGGCGTCGAGCCGCATCGTATGGCGGCGCGCGCTGTTGCGGGCGACGAAGCTCACGTCGCTCAGCAGGAGCGGCGGCGCGCCGCGCTGCTCGTCGGTCCAGCGCACGGTGCCGCCTTTGACCGCGAACTCGCGCTGCGAGAAAAACCAGTCGGCGGCTCGGGTTTCTCCGCTGGTTTCGGCCGACATGTCGAGCCCGGCCACATGCAGCTTGCCTGCCGCGTCGCGCCGCACGTCGACCTCGGGGCTTTCGACGTAGACCTGTTCGAAGTTGAGGCGCCAGAGCGAGCGCGGCGACACGCTGGCCACCACGCGCGCGAGCTTGAGCGCCTCGCGCCGCTGCGCATCGTGCAGCACCACGTCGCGCAGTTCGAAGGTGGGAAAGAGACTGCCCGATTCGGCCGTGATCGAGCCGATGCGAACCGGCACCCCGATGGCCTTGCTGGCCTGCGCCTCGAGCGCACCACGGTAATCGCCGATTCGCGGCACAATCCAGCCGTGTAGGACAACGACTGACAGCGCGAACAACAACCACGCGGCGATCAGCAAACCCAGCATCCAGCGCGCCGTCGCAGCGGTGATTCTGAGCAGACGTGAGGGAGAAGACGTCGTGTCGTTCATTGAGGATCGCGCTGTGTCAGGAATTATGACTGCCAGCCTCCAGACCAGTTCCAGCGCCGACCCGCGCAGTAGCGATGCCATGGCGGCATCGGGGGCATTGCCGTTGCCATTGCCATTGCCGCTGTCGTCCCATTCGCGCTTCGTGCAACGTCTGCGGCGGCGCTATGCCGGCGAACTGGCGCTTTTGCCGCCCGGCGCGCCGGTGCGGGCCCACATGACCACGGCCTTCGAGGCGCTGCGGGCGCGCGGCGACGCGGTGGGCGATGCGCTGCGCATCGTGCGCCAGCTCGTGATGGAGCGGCTGGCAGTGATCGACTGCGACGCGCAGGCCCCGCTCGAGCAGATCACCACCGCCGTCACGCAACTGGCCGAGTTCGCGCTCGACACGGCCTGCTGCGAAGCCTGCCGCGAACTCGAGGGCGTGCACGGCGCGCCGCGCGGGCCCGAAGGCCAGCGGGCCCGGATCTGGGTGGTTGGCATGGGCAAGCTGGGGGCACGCGAGCTCAACGTGTCGAGCGACATCGACCTGATCTACCTGTACGACCTGGACGGCGAAACCGACGGCAACGCGACGGGCAGCAACCAGATTGCCAACCAGGACTTCTTTGCGCGCGTGGTCAAGCGCATCTACGCACTGGTGGGCGACACCACCGAACACGGTTTCGTGTTCCGGGTCGACCTGGCCCTGCGGCCCAACGGCAACTCTGGGCCGAGCGCGGTGTCGCTCGACGCGCTCGAAGAGTATTTCCAGGTGCAGGGCCGCGAGTGGGAACGCTTTGCATGGCTCAAGAGCCGCGTGGTCGCACCGCTCGACTGCATCGCCGACACCTCGGCGCAGGCGCTGCGCTCGGTGGTGCTGCCGTTCGTGTTCCGTCGCTACCTCGACTACAGCGTGTTCGACGCGCTGCGGGTGCTGCACCAGCAGATCCGCGACCAGGCGGCGCGACGCAGTGCCGGGCGGCCGGCCCGGGCAAACGACGTGAAGCTGTCGCGCGGCGGCATCCGCGAGATCGAGTTCACGGTGCAGCTGCTGCAGGTGGTGCGCGGCGGCCACTACCCCGAGCTGCGCACGCGACCCACGCTCGATGCGCTGCAACGTCTCGCGCGCGCCGGCCTGATGCCGCAGGAGACGGCCGATGCGCTGGCCGAGGCCTATGTATTCCTGCGCCGGGTCGAGCACCGCATCCAGTACCTGGACGACCAGCAGACCCATGTGCTGCCGGTGAACGACGAGGATCTGCGCTGGATCGCCCTCACGCTCGGCTGCCCGGACTGCTGCGCGTTCCTGAGCCAGCTCGACGCGCACCGCGAACTGGTGGCGCAGGAGTTCGACAAGCTGCTGGGTGGCGAGCCCAAGCCCTGCACCGGCAAGTGCAATGGCGGCAAGAACGGCAAGGCGGCTGCCGCCACACCGGCCGACCTGGCCGACCTGCTGGCCGAATTGCCGCCGGCCTTCGCGGACCGCATCCGGCACTGGGTCGACCACCCGCGCGTGCAGGCACTGCGCGAGGAGACGCAGGCGCGGTTGCGCCAGCTGGTGCACCGCACCGGTCGTTGGCTGCACGAAGAGCCCGATGGTGATGCCGCCGGCCAGACCACCAACCATGTACAGGCTGCGCTGCGCTGGGCCGACTGGATCGAGCCGCTGCTGCGGCGCGAAAGCTATCTGGCGCTGCTGGTCGAGCGGCCGGCGGTGCAGCAGCGCTTGCTGCGCCTGCTCGGCGCCGCCAAATGGCCGGCGCGCTACCTGCTGCAGCATCCGGGCGTGATCGACGAGCTGGCCAGCGACGAAATGCTGACCAGCCGCTTTCAGGCCGAGGAATTCGAACGCGAACTCGAAACGCGCCACGACGCCATGCGCCGCACCGGCGAAGCCGACGAGGAAGCGATGCTCAACATGCTGCGGCGCGCGCACCACGCCGAGGTGTTCCGCACGCTGGCCCGGGACGTGGAGGGCCGGATTTCGGTCGAACAGGTGGCCGACGACCTGAGCGCGCTGGCCGACGCGGTACTGCGCGTCACTGCGCGCTGGTGCTGGCCGCTGGTGCGCAACCACCATCGCGCGCAGCCGCAGTTCGCGATCGTCGGCTACGGCAAGCTCGGCGGCAAGGAACTCGGCTATGGCAGCGACCTCGACATCGTGTTCGTCTACGAGGACGAGGACGAACGCGCCAGCGAGATCTACGCCGGCTATGTGCGCAAGCTGATCAACTGGATGACCGTCAAGACGGCCGAAGGCGACCTGTTCGAGATCGACACCGCGTTGCGTCCCAACGGCAACTCGGGCCTGCTCACCATCAGCTTCGCAGCCTACGAGAAGTACCAGCTCGGGCGAGGCAGCAACACCGCCTGGACCTGGGAACACCAGGCCATGACGCGTGCACGCTTCGTGCTCGGCGACGCCGGGCTCGGCGCCCGCTTCGATGCGATCCGCGAGGCCGTGATCACCTCGCAGCGCGACGTGGCGGCGCTCAGGACGCAGATCGTCGCGATGCGCGAGAAGGTGCGCGCCGCACACCCGGTCAAGCCCGACCGCTTCGACGTGAAGCACAGCCCCGGCGGCATGGTCGACGCCGAGTTCGCGGTGCAGTTCCTGGTGTTGTCCGAGGGCGCCAGCCATCCTTCGCTGCTGCCGAACGTGGGCAACATCGCGCTGCTGCTGCGCGCGGAAGAGGCCGGCCTGCTGCCGGCCGGCGTGGGCCGCGCAGCGTCCGAGGCCTATCGCGAACTGCGCCGCGTGCAGCATCGGGCCCGGCTCAACGAGGAGCCGACCCAGATGCCGATGAGCGCGCTGGCCAGCGAACGCAGCGCCATGCTCGTGTTGTGGAAGGCCGTCTTTGGCTGAGCGCGCACAGCCGGCCTTGCAGCGCCACGCGCTGGCGCTGGTCATTTGCGCCTCGGCCGCGCTGCTGGCCGGCTGTGCCAGCGGCCCGCGCGGCGCAGCGACCGGGCGCGACGGCGCCGAGGCGAACCCGCCCGGCAACCTCGACCGGGTGCCCGACGCCGAGCCGCGCGTCGAGCCGATTCGCGCCGCTGGTGGTACCAGCAAGCCCTATGTGGTGCTTGGCCAGTCGTACGTCCCGATCGCAGACGACCGGCCGTTCCGCGAACGCGGGCTCGCTTCCTGGTACGGCCGCAAGTTCCACAGCCAGTCGACCGCCAGCGGCGAACCCTACGACATGTACGCGATGACGGCCGCACACAAGACGCTGCCGCTGCCGAGCTACGTGCGGGTGCGCAACCCGGCCAACGGGCGCGAGGCGATCGTGCGCGTGAATGATCGCGGCCCGTTCCACGAGGGCCGCGTCATCGACCTGAGCTACACCGCGGCGCTCAAGCTCGACCTGCTGCGCGGCGTTGCACCGGTCGAGATCGAGCGCATCACCAACGAAGACATCCGCACCGGCGCCTGGCGGCGACCGGGCGAGACCGCGCTGGCGCAAGCGGCGCCCACCACGGCCCTGCCGCCGACCGGCGTGCCGGTGCCGATCGCCATGACTGCGCCGGTGGTCGACCAGCCGCGCAGCACTGTGACCGATCTGGCGCCGCTGGCGCCGATGCCGCCGCCGGCACCCGTTGCGTCTTCGCTATCGCCGCCGCGTTCACCATCGCCGCAGCCGCAGCCGGTCGACACCGCCACCCCGTCGGCCGGTTTCTGGGTGCAGTTGGGCGCATTCAGCCAGCGCGATGGCGCGGCGAGTTTTCAGGAAAAGGTGGCCCGGCAGATGCCGTCGCTCGCCACCACGCTGGCGGTGTTCAGCGAGAGCGGCATGCACCGGCTGCAGGCCGGGCCCTATGCGTCGCGCGATGCGGCACTGATGCTGGGCGAACAGGTGCGCAACGGCCTCGGCCTTGCACCGATCGTCGTCGAGCGCCGTTAAGCGCCGTTAAGCGCCCTGGTATTCGGGCTTGGGGCCGAGCGTGGCGGCCAGTTCCTTGCGGTAGCGATTGAGTTCCTGCACGGTCTTGAAGCTGCGGTTCATCAGCAGGCTCAGGTTGTGCAGGATGCGCTCGCCAACCTTGTTTTCCCAGACCGCGTCGAACTTGATCTGGTTGTCGAGCCAGTGCTCGAGCCAGTCCGGGTCGGGCATCCGGCTCTGGATCGTGTCGCGCGGGAACAGCGCCTTGCTCACGTGCAGGTTGGTCGGGTGCAGCGCCTGCGCGGTGCGGCGGGCGCTGGCCATCAGCACACCGACCTTGGTGAAGGCGGCACGCGCCTCGTCGCCGAACTTTTCCATCGCCCGCTTCATGTAGCGCAGGTAGGCGCCGCCGTGGCGGGCTTCGTCCTGGCTCAACGTGGTGTAGATGTGCTTGATGACCGGTTCGGTGTGCCATTCGGCCGCACGGCGATACCAGTGGTTGAGGCGGATCTCGCCGCAGAAATGCAGCATCAACGTTTCAAGTGGCGGCGCCGGGTCGAAGTCGAAGCGTACGTCGTGCAGTTCCTGCTCGGTCGGCGCGTGCTCCGGGCTGAAGCGCTTGAGGTATTCCATGAGCACCAGCGAGTGCTTCTGTTCCTCGAAGAACCAGATCGACATGAAGGCCGAGAAATCGCTGTCGTGCCGGTTGTCGCGCAGGAACATCTCGGTGGCCGGAAGCGCCGCCCACTCGGTGATCGCGTTCATCTTGATGGTCTGTGCCTGCTCGGGTGTCAACCGGGTCGCGTCGAAAGACTGCCACGGGATGTCCCGGTCCATGTCCCAGCGGACGGATTCGAGTTGTCTGAAGAGTTCCGGGTAGAGCATCGGTGTCTTTCTTTAGCCTGCGGATTTTAGTCGGCCGGTTTGGCGCGCCCGTGACAAGCGCGCGATGATGCGCAGATGTGCGCACCGTCACGGTGGATGCGCTGCCCTTCCGGAGAAACCTGATGCATCTTGTCTCCCTGTTGAAAACGCTAGCCGCCCCTCTGGCGGCGGCGGTATTTGTCGTCCAGGCGCCAACGGCGAAAGCCGAGACGACACCCTGTCCGCCCATCCTGCAACATACCTTCCCACGTCTGCAAGACGAGAAACCCCAAGCCTTGTGCCAGTACACCGGCAAAGTGGTGCTGGTGGTGAACACGGCGAGCTTCTGCGGCTTCACCCCCCAGTACAAAGGGCTGGAGGCGCTCGACAGCAAGTACCGCTCGCGCGGGCTCGTGGTGCTGGGGTTCCCGTCGAACGACTTCTCGCAGGAATCGGGCTCCAACAAGGAGATTGCCGACTTTTGCGAAAGCACCTTCGGCGTCAAATTCCCGATGTTCGGCAAGTCGTCGGTGCGCGGGCCCGAGGCCAATCCGCTGTTCAAGCAGCTCGCGCAGGTGTCGGGCACGACCCCCAAGTGGAACTTCTACAAGTACCTGATCGGCCGCGACGGCAAGGTGGTCGAGAGCTATTCGAGCACCACGGCGCCCGACGACCGCGGCTTCGTGCGTGAACTGGAAAAGCAGTTGAGGTTAAATTGATACCAAGCAGTTCACAAGAAGACGAATCGGTATTAATATCGACCGATGCGTCCAATCCAGCCTGTCAACACGGTCACAAATGCTTACGAGTACACCGGGAACCGGGGTGAACGACGCTCGCTCATAAAGGCATCGGGCGACAAGAAAAGCCCGTCAGTTTTCATGCTGCGAGGTCTTCCGGATGCTTGTCGTCCGGTTGAAATTCCGAGGCGATTCTTCTCCTCCTCCCTCCCTCCCTCCTTCGCATCGGAGCGCCTCGCAGCATTTTTGTATTCACCCGGGATCGCGGCATGACCCGGCCGCACCCGACGGTTGCCGTCATCGGCGCAGGCATCTCGGGGCTCGCCGCCGCCCACGCGCTCCGCGCTGACACCCGCGTCACCCTGTTCGAAGCGGGTGACTATTTCGGCGGCCATGCCCACACGGTCGATCTCGAATTGCCGGTCGCTGCCGGGCAACAGCCCGTGCGCCATGGCGTCGACACCGGCTTCCTGGTCTACAACGACCGCACCTACCCCCACCTGATCGCACTGTTCGCCGAACTCGGCGTCGAGACAGCTGCTTCCGAGATGTCGTTTTCGGTGCAGGCGCACCGGCCGGCCGGCCAACGGCTGGAATGGAGCGGCAACAATCTGTCGACCGTGTTCGCGCAGCGGCGCAATCTGCTCGACGGCCGCTTCCTCGGCATGCTGGCGGATCTGCTGCGCTTCAACCGCCTCACCACGCGCATCGCCGAAGCCGGCACTGAAAACGAACTCGCGCAGCCGCTGTGCGACTTCCTCGATGCGCACCGCTTCGGCCGCGCATTCCGCGACTGGTATTTCCTGCCGATGATGGGCTGCATCTGGAGTTGCCCGACGCAGCAGATGCTGGCCTTTCCGGTCGCGACCATGATCCGCTTCTGCCACAACCATGGGCTGCTCCAGGTCGCCGATCGGCCGCAGTGGCGCACCGTCCGCGGCGGCTCCAGGCACTACGTCGACAAGCTCGTTGCCGGCCTCGACGATGCCCGGCTGGGCACGCCGGTGCGGCGCATCACGCGCACCGCCAACGGCGTGCTGATCGCCACCGACAACGGCACCGAGCGCTTCGACCACGTGGTGCTGGCCGCGCATTCCGACCAGAGCCTTGCGCTGCTGGCCGACGCCTCGCCCGCCGAGCGGGCCACGCTCGGCGCCATCCGCTACCAACCGAACCGCGCAGTGCTGCACACCGACGCTTCGGTGCTGCCGCAGCAGCGCGCCGCGTGGGCCGCATGGAACTACGAGGCTGCCAACGCCACCGATTCGCCGCAAGTCTGTTTGCATTACCTGCTCAACAAGCTGCAGCCGCTGCCGTGGCAGCAGCCGGTGGTCGTTTCACTGAATCCGCTGCGGCCGATCGCGCGTAGTCAGGTCATGGCCGAATACGACTACGACCACCCGGTGTTCGATCTCGCTGCGTTGCGGGCGCAGGCCGATGTGGAGCAACTGCAGGGCCGGCGCAACACTTGGTTCGCAGGCGCCTGGATGGGCTACGGCTTTCACGAAGACGGCCTGAAAGCCGGGCTGGCCGCGGCCGACGGATTGCGCAGGCGACTCGCCAGCGGCGACGACGCGAAGCAGGCGGCATGAACGCGATCGAGGCCAAGGAGCACGGCGGCAGTCTGCGCGCGCAGGCTGCAAAACCGCCTGCCACCTCGCCGGTGCCGCTGATGGGCTTTGGTGAAGTGAGCCACACCCGACTGCGCCCGGCCTACAACGCTTTTGTCTATCCGACCTACTTTCTCATGCTGCCAATGCGCGCGCTGCGCCGGCATGGCGGCGGCGCGTTGGCGCTCAACCGCTTTGCGTCGCTCTCCTTCCATGACCGCGACCATGGCGATGGCCGTGGCCCGGAACAGGGCGGCGCATTGGCCTGGCTCGACGCCCTGCTGGCCACCGAGCACATCCACGACGCGACCGGCGAGGTCTGGCTGCACTGCTACCCGCGCGTGTTCGGCTACACCTTCAAGCCCGTGAGCTTCTGGTACTGCCACAGCGCGGCCGGTGCGCTGCGCGCGATCGTGGTCGAAGTGAACAACACCTTCGGCGAACGCCATTGCTACGTGCTCGAGCACCCCGTCTACGGCGTGGAGCAGCGTGCGGCCAAGGCTTTCCACGTCTCGCCGTTCTGCCGTGTGCAGGGCGAGTACCGGTTCCGCTTTTTCGTCGACGCGCACCGGCAGCGCACCGTGGTTCGCATCGACCACGACGACGCGGGCGGCCCGCTGCTGCAGACCAGCGTCAGCGGCGCGCTCGAGCCGTTGACCGCGGCCAGCGTGCGTCGCGCGCTGTGGCGCTATCCCGCGATGACCTTCGGCGTCGTCGCACGAATTCACTGGCAGGCGGCCCGGCTCTGGCTCAAGCGCGTGCCCTTCGCCGGCAAACCGGCCCGCCCCGACCAAACCGTTTCGCGCGAACACAAGGCAACGCCATGAACCCGACCACCACCGCGCCCTGCTTTTCGCTACCGCAGGACGCGCCGTCTTCCGCCCGCACGGTGCTGGGCCTGCTGCAGCGCCTGGTGCACGGCTCCCTGACTGTGCGCTTGCCCGACGGCTCGGTGCAGCACTTCGGCACCGCGCCCGGCAGCGGCCCGACGGCCTCCCTCACGTTGCGCAACTGGGAGGTCTGCAGCGCCGCGCTCAAATCGGGCGACATCGGCTTCGCCGAGAGCTACATCGCCGGCGACTGGACAACGCCGAACCTCACCGAGCTGATCAAGGTGTTCATTGCGAACCGCCGCGCGATCGAGGACGTGGTCTATGGCAGCTGGTTCGGCCGGCTGCTGTATCGCGTGCGGCACCTCATGCACCGCAACAGCAAGGCCGGCAGCTCGCGCAACATCCATGCGCACTACGACCTCGGCAATGCCTTCTACCGGCTCTGGCTGGACGAGACGATGAACTACTCGTCGGCCTGGTTCGAAGGCGACTTCGGCAAGCCGATGGCGGCCGCCCAGCATGCCAAGGTGCAGCGCGCGCTCGAGCTGGCGCAGGTCAAGCCCGGCGACCGCGTGCTCGAAATCGGCTGCGGCTGGGGCGCGCTGGCCGAGATGGCGGCCAGCCGCTTCGGCGCCAGCGTGACCGGCGTGACGCTGTCGACCGAGCAGCTCGCCTTTGCGCAGCAACGCACCGCCGGCCTGCCCGCCGACCTGCGCCTGCAGGACTATCGCGACATCACCGATGCGCCGTTCGACGCGATCTGCTCGATCGAGATGGTGGAGGCGGTCGGCCGCGAATACTGGCCGACCTACTTCGAAAGCGTGGGCCGGCTGCTCAAGCCGAGCGGTCGCGCCTGCATCCAGAGCATCGTGATCGACGACCAGCTGTTCGACCGCTACATCGACTCGACCGACTTCATCCAGCAGTACATCTTTCCCGGCGGCTGCCTGCCCTGTCCGCGCGAGTTCCGGCGCGAGGCGGCGGTGGCCGGGCTCGAGGTGGTGGACGAATTCGCATTCGGCGCCGACTACGCCGAGACACTGCGGCGCTGGCGCGAGAGCTTTCTCGCGCAACGAGGCCAGATCCTGCAACTTGGATTCGATGAAAGGTTCATGCGCATATGGGAGTTCTATCTCGCTTACTGCGAAGCGGCGTTCGCCGGGGCCAACATCGACGTGGTGCAGTACACGCTGCAAAAACGATAGGCGCTCACGCCCTGCTGGCTGGCGCTGCGGCCCTATTTGGTTTGAATGCGGTGGCACAGGCGAGCGTCCAGCCGGGTGCCGAGGTCAGCGCGGCGCTGCCCGGCGCACAGCGCGCGGGCGCGAGCCGGCTCACCGTATGGGGCTTTGAGATCTACGACGCCAGCCTGTGGGTGGCGCCAGGCTTCAGCTCGGCCGAGTGGGCCGGCAAGCCGCTCGCGCTCGAGCTGCAGTACCTGCGCCGGTTCGATGGCGACGACATCGCACGGCGTTCGCTCGACGAGATGCGCCGCGCCGGGCCAATCGCACCGGAGCAGGCCGCGCTGTGGCTGCGCGCGATGACCCAGGCCTTCCCCGATGTGAAGAAGGGCGACCGCTTGACCGGCATCTACGAGCCAGGCGCCGGCGTGCGCTTTCTCCACAACGGGCGCACCACGGCCAACGTGCGGGATCCGCAGTTCGCGCAGCGCTTCTTCGGCATCTGGCTCGGGCCGCAAAGCTCGGAGCCGGCGCTGCGCGAGGCGTTGCTCGGCAAATGACCACCACGCCGTTCAGCCGCCTCGACGGACTGCGTTACGGACTGCTCGGGCTGCCGCTGGCTTTCGTCGCGCTGCCGCTGTACGTGCTGCTGCCGAACCACTACGCACGCAACTTCGGCGTGCCGCTGGCGGCGCTCGGCCTGGTACTGCTCGGCGCGCGCCTGGTGGACGCGCTGATCGACCCGCTGCTCGGGCGCCTGAGCGACCGGCTTCACGCACGTGCCCCTTCGGCCGTGCTTGCCTTCGCGGCGGGTGCCGCGGTGTTGCTCGCGCTCGGCTTCGGCCTGTTGTTCTTTCCGCAACTGCTGGTCGACACCTCGCGGCACGGCCTGCTGCTGGGCACGGCCGCTGTGCTGTTGATGCTGAGCTACGCGGGCTACAGCGCGCTCAGCATCACCCACCAGGCCTGGGGCGCGATGCTGGGTGGCGATGCCGTGCAGCGCAGCCGCATCGTCGGCTGGCGCGAGGGGCTGGGGCTGGCCGGCGTGGTGGTTGCATCGGTGGTGCCCACGCTCGCGGGCTTGCCGGCCATGGTCGGCCTGTTCGTTCTCCTGCTTGCGGCCGGATGGGCGCTGTGGACGCGCGCGCCGCGGCCGCGCACGCCCGCCGGTCACGCGGCGGCCGATTTGCGGCTGCCGTTCCGGCGGCCTGCGTTTCGCCGGCTGCTCGCAGTGTTCGTGCTGAACGGCATCGCAAGTGCAATCCCGGCAACGCTGGTGTTGTTCTTCGTACAGGATCGCCTGCAGGCGCCCGAGTCGCTGCAGCCCGCGTTCCTTGGCAGCTACTTCGTCTGCGCAGCCTTGTCGATTCCGTTCTGGCTGCGCATCGTGCCGCGGCTCGGCCTGGCGCGCACCTGGCTGGCCGGCATGGCGCTGGCCATCGCGGTTTTCGCGGCCGCCAGCGGCATGGGTGCGGGCGACGCGATGCCGTTTCTCGTGGTGTGCGCGCTTTCGGGTGTCGCGCTCGGCTCCGACCTCGTGCTGCCCGGCGCACTGCTGGCCGGCGTGCTGGCCGATGCCGGCGAGCCCCAGCATGCCGGTGCCTACTTCGGCTGGTGGAACTTCGCCACCAAGCTCAATCTGGCGCTGGCCGCGGGGCTGGCGCTGCCGCTGCTGGGCCTGGCGGGCTACACACCCGGCGCGCGCGATGCCGGCGCATTGCAGGCACTCACCGTCGCCTACTGCCTGCTGCCCTGCCTGCTGAAGCTGCTGGCCGCTGCGGCCCTGTGGCAGTTGCTGATCCGCGGCACACCCCATTCCCTGCCCCTGAAAGTCTCTCCATGACAAGAAGAAGCTTCTTCGCTGCTGCCGCGGCCGTGGCGCTGGCTGCCGCACTTACCGGCTGTGCCGCGCCACAACCTTCGGACTACGCGGCCGAGCGCCCGGTGCTCTCGCTGCAGCGCTATTTCAACGGCAAGCTCGAAGCGCACGGCATGTTCCAGGATCGCAGCGGCAAGGTGGTGAAGCGTTTCGTGGTGCAGATGGACTGCCGCTGGAATGGCGACGAAGGCGTGCTCGACGAAGCCTTCACCTACAGCGACGGAAGCACCGGCCGCCGTGTGTGGAAGCTCAAGGCGTTGCCGGACGGCCGCTTCACCGGCACGGCCGACGACGTTGTCGGCGTGGCGCAGGGCGAGCAGCGCGGCAACGCCTTCCACTGGAACTACACCCTCCGGCAACCCGTCGGCGACAAGGTCTACGAAGTGCAGATGGACGACTGGATGATTCTGGTCGACGACCGCGTGATGCTGAACCGCGCCGAGATGAGCAAGTTCGGCGTCACGCTCGGTGCGGTCACGCTTTCGTTCACCCGGCGATGAGGCTGCTCGCCGCTTTCAACCCGCCGCTGGAGGACTGGCGCGGCAAGACGGCGTGGATCGTCGGCGCGTCCTCGGGCATTGGCCGCGCGACCGCGTCGGCGCTGCTCGCCCGCGGCGCCTGCGTGGCGGTGTCGGCGCGCAACGGCGAGGCGCTCGAAGCACTGGCCGCGGAGCACCGCGTCGCACCGGGCGAGCGCGCCCGCGTGCAGGTGCTGCCGCTCGATGTGCGCGATGCCGCAGCGGTGCATTCAACGCACGCGCAACTCGCCGCCCAGGGGCCGGTCGACCTGGTGCTGTATTGCGCCGGCACCTACCGATCGCTGCGCGCCGATGCGTTCGATCTCGACGTGATGCTGGCACACCAGCAGACCAACTACGTGGGCGCACTCAACGTGCTGGCAGCGATCCTGCCCGATGCGATTGCCCGCGGCAGCGGCCACATCGCGCTGACGGCCAGCGTGGCCGGCTTCCGCGGCCTGCCGCAAAGCCTGGCTTACGGGCCGACCAAGGCCGCGCTGACCAATCTGGCGGAAGTGCTGTACGCCGATCTGCACGATCGCGGCATCGGCATCAGCGTGATCCAGCCGGGCTTCGTGGAAACGCCGTTGACGGCGCAGAACGATTTCGAGATGCCGGCGCTGATCGCACCCGCCAAGGCGGCCGACGAGATCCTGAAAGGCTGGGCCCGCGGCGACTTCGAGATTCACTTTCCGAAGCGCTTCACCGGCTGGATGAAGCTGCTGCGGGTGCTGCCGTACCGGCTCTACTTTCCGGCGGTACGGCGCTTCACCGGGCTCTGACGGCGCAGGTCAGCCCGGTTGCGTGTCGGCGAAGCTGGGGCGCGTCAGCAGCTTGTCGTGCAGCCGCGCCAGATTGCTGTGCTTGGCGTGCCAGTCGATGTCGGGGAAGCGGAACGCGATCCAGCCCAGCGCGCAGCCGACTGCGATGTCCGACAGGCTCAGGTGGATGCCACTGCAGAACGGCTTGTCGCCCAGGCCCTTGGCCATGGCGGCGATGCCGGCGTCGACCTTGGCGCGCTGGCGATCCATCCAGGCCTGGCTGCGCTCGCCCTCGCCCCGGCCGGCCCAGCTGGCTTCGAGGCGCCAGAGAATGCCCGCATCCATCACACCATCGGCCAGCGCCTCCCAGGTCTTGACCTCGGCGCGCTCGCGACTCTGCTGCGGAATGAGTTTGCCGACCGGCGACAGGGTATCCAGGTATTCGACGATCACGCGCGAGTCGAACATCGCCTCGCTGCCTTCCATCACCAGGCAGGGCACCTTGCCCAGGGGGTTCGACTGACCGATCGTCGTGGCGTCCGACCAGACGTCTTCCTTGACGAACTGGTAGTCCAGCCGCTTTTCGGCCATGACCACGCGCACTTTGCGCACGTATGGACTGGCGGCAGATCCGATCAATTTCATTCGGGCTCTTCCCTCGGGTAACTTCGTTATAGCGCTTTGATTCTAGGGGAACCGCCCCCGGCCCGGCCGGCTCCGGCGCGCCGACGAGGGGGAAACGCCACAGCCGGCACCTAAAATTGAAAAATGAGCTTCTCCACCGTTTCCGCCCTTTCCCCACTTGATGGCCGCTACGCCTCCAAGCTTGGCGCGCTGCGCCCCCTGATGAGCGAGCAGGGCTACATGCACCGGCGCGTGCAGGTCGAGGTGGCCTGGTTCATCGCGCTGTCGGACGCCGGTTTTGCCGAGTTCAAGCCGCTCACCGGCGGCGCGCGCAAGTACCTGATGGGCCTGGTGTCCAACTTTTCCGAGGCCGACGCGCTTGCGATCAAGGAGATCGAGAAGACCACCAACCACGACGTGAAGGCGGTCGAGTACTGGATCAAGTCGAAGTTCGACGCCCGGCCCGAGTTGCTCGCGGCCTCCGAGTTCGTGCACTTCGCCTGCACCAGCGAAGACATCAACAACACCAGCCACGCGCTGCAGATCCAGTCGGCGCGCGACAAGGTGATGCTGCCCGCGCTCGACGGCATCATCGCCACGCTGCGCGATATGGCGGGCAAATTCGCCGAAGTGCCGATGCTGGCCCGCACCCACGGCCAGACCGCCAGCCCGACCACGGTCGGCAAGGAAATCGCCAACGTCGCGGTGCGACTCGCCAAGGCGCGCACGACCATCGCCGCAGTGGCGCTGCTGGGCAAGATGAACGGCGCGGTCGGCAACTACAACGCGCACCTTGCCGCCTGGCCCGAATTCGACTGGGAAAGCTTCAGCCGCAAGGTGATCGAGACGCCGGCGCCGCTGGGCCTGGGCCTGACCTTCCAGCCCTACAGCATCCAGATCGAGCCGCACGACTACATGGCCGAGCTGTTCGACGCGTTCGCGCGCACCAACACCATCCTGATCGACTTCTCGCGCGACATCTGGGGTTATGTGAGCCTGGGCTACTTCAAGCAGCGGCTGAAGAAGGGCGAGATCGGCTCGTCGACCATGCCGCACAAGGTCAACCCGATCGATTTCGAGAATGCCGAGGGCAATCTCGGCCTGGCCAACGCCGTGCTGCGGCACCTGAGCGAGAAGCTGCCGATCAGCCGCTGGCAGCGCGACCTGACCGACAGCACGGTATTGCGCAACATCGGCGTGGCCTTCGGCTACACCGCGCTGGCCTACGCGAGCCTGGCCACCGGTCTCGGCAAGCTCGAGCTCAACGAGCAGGCGCTGGCCGACGACCTCGACCGTTCGTGGGAGGTGCTGGCGGAACCGATCCAGACCGTGATGCGCCGCTTCGGCGTGCAGGGCGCCTACGAGCAGTTGAAGGAAGTGACGCGCGGCAAGACCGTGACGGCCGAGGCACTGCACGGCCTGATCCGCTCGCTCGAGATTCCCGAGGCCGAAAAAGAGCGCCTGCTCGCAATGACACCCGGCAGCTACACCGGCAAGGCGGCCGAGCTGGCTCGGCGGGCCTGATGGCGCTCAAATCGACGATCTTCAAGGCCAACCTCGCCGTTGCCGACATCGACCACGGCTACTACGCCGACCATGCGCTGACGCTGGCGCGGCACCCGAGCGAGAACGACGAGCGGATGATGATCCGGCTCGTCGCGCTGGCGCTCAACGCCTACAAGCTGCAGGACGTGGTGCAGGGCGACGGCACGCTCGCTTTCGGCGCCGGCCTCTCGAACGTCGACGAGCCCGACGTCTGGCTGCGCGATTTCACCGGCGAAGTGAAACTCTGGATCGAGGTCGGCCAGCCCGAAGACAAGCCGATCACCAAAGCCTGCGGCAAGGCCGACCAGGTGATCGTCTACTGCTTCAGCCACGCTGCCGGCATCTGGTGGAAGGGCATCGAGAACAAGCTGACGCGGCCGCAGAACCTGCAGGTGTGGCGCGTGCCGAGCGAGATCTCGCAGGCGGTGGCCGCGCTCGCCGAGCGCAGCATGCAACTGCAGGCGACGATTCAGGAAAACACGCTGACGCTCGGCAACGGCGCCGAGAGCATCGACATCGAGCTGGTGAAGCTCAAGTAGGCAGCTCGGGCTCCGACGCGGCCTCGTCGTCCGGCCAGGTCTGCTCCGCCTCGCGGGCGCGCTCCGCGTACTTGTTGAAGCGCCAGGCTGTGTCTTCCATCGTGATGCGCCGCCAGGTGCTGCGCTTCTCGGCCGGCGACATCGCGGGCCAATGCTGCACCTCGTCGAAGCTGCGTCCGCAGCCCTTGCATTCGTTGTCGCCCTGGCTGGTCGAGCAGATCGCGATGCAGGGCGTGTCGGGGGTGGTCTGGTACCAGGCCAGCCACGCGGCCCAGGCTTCGGCCGGAAACCCGACTTCGTCGACCTCGTCTTCGCGGTGGTAGACCATCAACGCGTAGACCTCGGCCAGCGCGCGGATCTCGGGCGCAAGCGTGATGCCGTCGGGCGACGGCTTCTGTTCGCGCCAGAAATTGATGGCGGCCTCGATATCGGTAATGTGGATGGCGGCCATGAACAGGGTTGAGCAGCGGACGGGCATCATAGTCCGCACAAGTCCCGATGAATTCAAAGGTCATTGACGCTATTAAAAACATAGCACCAAATGCCCGCTGGCTGGATCCTTCCGCCGTTTTTTCTTTGTAAAAAAGGGAAAACCCACTGTTGCCATACACGACGGGCCGATGCTTTAATCCGCGCACGAAGGGGAGTAGCTCCCGTCCGTTGCGTGAGGCAGCGGGTATCGCCAGGTCGTCAATACGAAGCAAAACACTTCCGGCCTGCCGGGCAATGCGCTGCGCGCGTTGTTGAGCAAGACCTTCGATTTGAACCTGCGCAGGTTAGATCGAAGCGATTGCAAGTCCCCGGAACTTTCCGGTCCTCAGTCAGCCGCTTCGTCCACCTGCACCGGATGAATCGAAACGAACAGAGGAACGTATGGAACAGTTCATGACCCCAGAATTCTGGGTCGCAGTCGGTCAGATCATCATGATCGACATCCTGCTTGGTGGCGACAACGCCGTGGTGATCGCGCTGGCATGCCGCAAGCTGCCGCCGGCGCAACGCACCAAGGGCATTCTGTGGGGCACCGCCGGCGCAATCGTGCTGCGCGTGATCCTGATCTTCTTTGCGCTGACACTGTTGGCCATCCCGTTCCTCAAACTGGTCGGCGCCATCCTGCTGCTGTGGATCGGCGTCAAGCTGCTCGCCCCGGAGCACGATGACCCGCACGGCAACATCCAGGGCAGCGACAAGCTGTGGGCCGCCGTCAAGACCGTGATCGTGGCCGACCTGGTGATGAGCGTGGACAACGTGATCGCGATCGCCGGGGCTGCGCAGGGCGCGGGCCAGGGGCATCAGATGCCGCTGGTGATCTTCGGCCTGCTGGTCAGCATTCCGATCATTGTCTGGGGCAGCCAGCTGGTCATCAAGCTGATGGACCGTTTCCCGATCATCATCACGGCCGGCGGCATGCTGCTGGGCTGGATCGCGGGCACCATGGCGGTGTCGGATCCGGCGTTGTCGAACCCGGCTGCCTGGACTTGGGTGCCGAAGGTTCCGCAAACCGACACGGTGAAGTACGCTGCCGGCATCGGCGGTGCGGTACTGGTGCTGTTGATCGGCAAATGGGTCGTCGCGCGCCGCCCAAAGCCCGAACCCACGGCTGCGGCCTGATATCGTTAACCACCCGAGGAGCGCATCATGGAAAAGATCATCGTGTACGTGGACGACGCGGCTTATGCGCGCGAGCACATCGCGAAGCTCCTGCCCGCCGAGTTCGCCGCCAGCGGTGCGCACCACTGGGTTCTGGTGGCCTGCCCGCCCCGCATGACGCACCGCATCAGCAAGTGGGTGAGCCACAGCGCGCGCGAGAACTGGCGCGCCAAGTGGTTCAGCAAGGCGCTGAGCGAAATCACGCCGACCCTGTGCCGGCCGGGCGACCAGCTCACGCCGTTGCTGGCAAAGGGCCGGCTGACCGAGCTCACGCAGCAGCTGAAGCTCGAACATGGCGCGGCCAAGGTGATCGATGCACGCCGGCCCAAGATCGGTGTGGACATGGAGCCGGTGGCGCCGGATGTTCCGCCGGCCGGCAATTCCGGCTGGGCCCTGCCGGGTGCGGTGATCGGGATGGGCGCGCTGCTGGTCATGGCCAACGAGCTGACCGAGTAATAGACATAAACAACAGTCCACGAAAACGGGCGCCTCAGGCGCCCGTTTTGCTAAGCTGCTGCCGATGCGACTGATCCTCAAATGGCTGCTGAGCGCGCTGGCGCTGCTGGCAGTCACCTATCTCTACAGCGGCGTTCAGGTGAGCAGCTTTACCTCGGCGCTGATCGCGGCCGCGGTGATCGGCCTGTTGAACATGATCGTGCGGCCGGTGCTGGTAGTGCTGACGCTGCCTGTCACCGTCGTCACGCTCGGGCTGTTCCTGTTCGTCATCAACGCGCTGATGTTCTGGGCCGCCTCGGGGCTGCTGCAGGGCTTTAACGTGACCGGCTTTACGGCTGCGCTGATCGGCTCGCTGATCTACTCGCTGCTGGGCCTGATCATCGAAACCGCGCTCGGCGGCGTGTTCAAAGCCAGCTGAGTCCGCGCTTCAGTACAGCGGCTTCTTGTCTTCCGCCAGCTGCTCGCGTACCCGCTGATCGATCTCACGCGCCCGGCTGTCGATGATCGAGGCCTCGTAGTGGTCGACCGGGGTTCCCGGCAGGCGCATCAAGTCCTGCGCCGCCTTGAAGCGGTCGCGCGCGCCCGGGTAGTCCAGGATCGCAACGTTCGCCTCGGCATCGGAACGGATCGCGCGCACCGGCTCGTTCTGCGCGTTGTAGAGGCTGCCCAGCATGCGCCAGACCCCAGCGTCGCGCGGGTGCGTGGCAACCCAGTCGCGCACCGGCGCCACCATGGGCGCCGCATTGCGCGTGGCAATGGCGGTTTGGGCCGACAGCATCATCTCGGGCCGGTCTTTGGCCTTGGCATCGAGCAGCGCCACGGCGCGCGCCGGCTGACCGGACGCGAGTTCGATCTCGGCAGCCAGCAGCCGGGCCAGCCGCGCAGCCGGGGCGTCAGACGCAGTGCGCTCGCGCAGGCGCACCGCCAGCTCGCGGGCCGGGCCGAGGTCGCGCAAATGGGTGGCCGAGAGCGCGGCCGCGTAAAGCGTGGCCGCCTGCTGCGCGGGCGCGCTTTTGGCGAAATCGCCGGAACCCGCGGCCTGCACCCAGAGGCGCAACACGTCGACACCGGGGCGCGACAGCACCCGGGCCCGGGCCGAGACCATGGCGTGATCCATCACCAGCGGCATGGCGACATCGGTGCCGGGCTGCAGTTGAAAGCGGCCCTGCATGTCGGCAATGCGCTCGCTATTGAGCGGATGGCTGCGCAGGTAGGGGTAGGAGCCGTTGTCGTTAAGGCGGGCCGCGTACTGCAGCTTGTCGAACAGGGCGGCGGCGCCTTGCGGCGCAAAGCCAGCCTGGGTCATCACGCCGAAGCCGACACGGTCGGCCTCGCGCTCCATGTCGCGCGAGAAGTTGAGCTGGTTCTGCACTGCCAGCGCCTGGGTGCCCATCACCATCGCCTGGCCGACATCGCCGTTCTTGCTTTTCGCGGCGGCCAGCATGCCGAGCACCATGGCCGCGATCAGCACCGGCATGTCGCGCGACTGCTTGCCCAGCATGCGCGCGATGTGGCGCTGGGTGACATGCGACAGCTCATGGCCGAGCACGGTGGCCAGTTCGTCGCGGCTGCCAATCACGCCGACCAGCCCGAGGTTGACACCCAGGTAGCCGCCCGGCAGAGCAAAGGCATTGATGTTGCGATCCCGGCCGAGCAGCACCGTCCAGGCGAAGCGCTCGTCGAGTTCGGGGGTGAGGTCGCCGCGCACGCGGGCGGCGGCCAGCAGCTTTTGCCAGACGTCGTTCACGTACTCGACCAGCACCGGGTCGTCGATGTAGTCGGTGTCGCGGTAGAGCTCGCGCACGATGCGGTCGCCAAGCAGGCGCTCGGCACTGGCCGTCATTTCACCGTCGCCCATGCCGGGCAACAACTGGGCTTGCGCCGGTGGCGGCACCAACACCTGCGCCGCTATCAAAACAGTAGCACACAGCGACCGCAGGACGGGCGCCCTGGCTCGATTTAGCTTGGAATCGTGGATCAAGCGCGACACTCCTCGTCAGTGGCTCGGCCCCGTATGATGCGCGAGACTTCACAATGTTCAAGCATTAGCCGGCGGGCCGCTCCCCGGACGAACACCGGATCGGATCGCGCGGAGATTTCCCCATGAGCTCACTCACCCATTTCGACAGCCAAGGCCAGGCCCATATGGTCGACGTGGCCGCCAAGGCGGCCACCCACCGCGTCGCGGTCGCCAGCGGGCGCATCGAAATGCTGGCCAGCACGCTGGCGCTGATCGAATCCGGCAGCGCGAAGAAGGGCGACGTGCTCGGCATCGCGCGCATCGCCGGCATACAGGCAGCCAAGAAGACCAGCGACCTGATTCCGCTGTGCCACCCGCTCGCGCTGACGCGCGTGGCGGTGGCTTTTGCGGTGGCCAGCGGCGGCGTCCCGTACGTGGCCTGCACCGCCACGGTGGAGACGGTCGGGCCGACCGGCGTCGAAATGGAAGCCCTGACCGCCGTTCAGGTCGCCCTGCTCACGATCTACGACATGTGCAAGGCGGTGGATCGCGGCATGACCATCACCGATGTGCGGCTGCTTGAAAAGCACGGCGGCAAGTCGGGCAGCTTCACGGCGCCGGTGGTGCATCCGCCGGCTGGCCTCTGAGCCAGATCATTGCCTGGCATGCGGCCGGTCATGTCGCAGCCCGCGTTGCACCGGTGGTGCTGCGACTGCGCGCTACTTCATGCACTTCGAGGGGTTATTGCCCGTGGAAGTTAATGAACCTGTACTCGTCTTGACATACGAGCCGCAGACATCGCCACTCATCGCGCCGGTCGGTGCCGCAGTTATGGTGTAGGTGGCAGCGGTGACCGCCAGCGTGATGTTGTAACGCGCAGTGCCGCCCGCAGGTACGGTCGTAAATATGGCCGAGAACGCTGAGTTTGTCGTGCCAGTAACTGTGCCGCTGTAACGGTTGTTCTCGGTGTAGTAACGCTCAAGCCAGCCCTCCGCCTTGAGCATTTCAGCACGCGCTTCCGCACGATTCGAGCGCTTCACATATTCACCGTATCCCGGCAATGCAATCGCCGCGAGAATCGCGACGACCGCCACCACGATCATCAGCTCGATCAAGGTGAAGCCAGTTTGTCGCCCCGACACATTTGGATGGGAGTGCATGGCGTTGTTCAACGGTTACGGAAAATTTCGCGCCAGGTCAGGCGTCCATCGGTACAGGCGCCACAGCGCTCGACTGTCTTCAGCGTGCCATCTCCTGCCGAAATGATGGAACGGAACAGGCACTGGCCCGAACAGGCAGGGGGCGGCGGCGTCGGTGGTCCGCCCGGAACTGGAATCGCAGGGGTGGACGCAGGCACTCTGAATTGCCCGCCGCTGGAGCCTTCGAAATAGTTCAGGTTGCTCATGCCGATTGCACCGCTCGTCGTGACGCCCGGTACGGCGTTTGGAATCGGCGTGCCGTTGATGGGGTTGATCGCCATGTCGAAAGATGTTCCGTCAAAACGGCATCCATCCGATGTTGCCGAAGGCGCCAGCGAACGGATATTGACGCGGTTGGTATCTTCCGCAAAGGGATTGAAGACAACGCCTTCCGAACTCACCGGCAAGTTCGCATACCACCCGAGCGCACCTCCGGTATAGCTCACCGGATTGGATGTGAGATACCGAACTCCAGACACGGTGGTGATGGTCTGCTGCACCAAGCCCGTCTTGCCGGTAGTCAGCGTCGATGTGGTGCCCGGTTTGTCGTAGATGCCATAGATCGTATTGGTGTAGACCGACGACATCGGATAGTCATTGCTCTCCAGTGCCTTGCCAGTTGCGAAGAGCAATTGATAGCCGCCCTGCGGATGCGGGAACGGCACCACGGGCGTCGTGATCGGCTGTGACACGGTCGTCGTGCCCACAACCGTGGTGGCCTTGTAAAGCGGAACGCCCACACCACCGGTGGTGTTGGCAATCCTCCAGTTGGCCGGGTCTGCATCGCTGACATCGAACTTCCAGACATTGCCCTTCAGGTCGCCGGCGTAGATACGATCGATCACACCATCATTGTTCGTGTCGATGGCGGTCGGCGCCGCGAGGCCGTTGTCAGCCCCGTCACCAGCGACCACGGGCGTCAGAATCTTGATGTACTGAGTGCCTGCAGTCCACGTGGTCGATGCTGCCGACGTCGGACCATCCGCAAACAAGATGAACAAGGCCGCTCTGCCACCGGTGCTGTTGTAGCCGTTTCCATAGATGGCGGCCCACTTGCCATTGGCCATGTAGCCAGACTGGAATGGCTGCCCGTTCGACCGCCCATTGGAACGGCCCGTGATGTATCCCATGTCACTGTCCGCGGCATCGGTGAACTCCCACTTCACCACGCTTGAAGCGGTTGCCTCCGTCACGGTGTGCGGCGTGGTCACGTTGAGCGCGTACACACCCTTCGCGCCGCGACCGAACGCGCCGAACAAATAGGTCGACCAAGTGGTGCCGATCTTCACGTCGGCGGCCATAACGCTGCCGTCCATCGTGAGCCGAGTCGTCGCCTCGCCCAAATTGAAGTCTTTGGCAGTGATGGCGGCCAATTTTGAATAAGGCGCCGCAGTGTCCGTTGTGTAGAAGGCTCGAGGCACATAGGCAAAGAGCTCTCTACCGTCTGTGCCGTCAAACGCGTGCAGCATGCCGTCGTTCGCCCCCACGAACACCGCAGTGCGGTTATTGTTGCCATTGGCTGCAACAATGCCGGTTCGGAACGCGCCGTAGCCACCGCCGTACTGCGCATTGGTATAGCCCGCCGCAGGCGCGCCCACATACCAAGGCGTGGAGTTGATGATGGCGCCGAGCTTGGTGGCCGGGCGGATCCTCAAGCCACCGGATACCGTCTCGTTCGAGCTGTCGCCGCGCAGCCAGTTAAGTCGCCTCTGACCAATCGTCACCGTACTACTGGTTCCATTGGCCGGATTTGTCCTCAACGCATCTTGCTGCGCCGTGCTCAAACTCGCCCAACGAAACGCAATCGGCGCTGTAGCAGACAACGACAATATCTTGCGGGTCGAATTCCAGCCTGAACCACCGCTGTCAACCGTCAGACGCGCGCCAGCGTCCCAGTCGGAGGTGCTGTTGACCAGCCCGTTCGCGTCAAAGCTGTAGCGTAGAAACTGTCCGCTCGCATCGGCATCGACGTCGCTGCCAACAACCTTGGCCTTGATGCTGTGGGTGCTTGCATAAACATAGCCCCCTGATTGCGTTCTGGAGGTGGTCGCGGCCGCGGGAGCCGCCCCGCCTGCACGCAGGATCGTTGAGAAAATGTTGTTCAACGACCGCTCGAGTTCGGCGGGATCGATGGCGTAGAAGTAATTGTCCGGAACACCGTCGCTGCCCAAGGTGCCGTCTGACTTTTTCGAATCCCAGGCAGCGGCAGGAAGCACGGTACCCGTGGCGTAGCTGGGAACAACCGTGCGGTCGAAGCCGCCGTATTTGGCCGCATACCACATTGGATCCTGCAGGGCTTCGCCCGAGATGCCGACCATGTTGTAAACAGCACTTGTCGCGGCCTGCTGATCCTGGCATCCGCTGCAACCACCCGTGGAGTCAACCCTCGTCGATGGCGTCACCGTGATACCGACCGGATCCGTAAAGTTGGCGCCGTTGATGCCCGAATGGAAGTGGACGCCGTCTTTGTTGCTGCCCGCGATTGCGTAACCGAAACCGAGCACATAGGGCGTCGACTTGAACGCTGCATAAGTGGTGATTGTGATACTGCCGGTCGCGCTGTTGACTGCATATTCCAGCGTGCCCCACATGTCCTGGTCGTAGTCGCCGCCTTGCTCCGAGTCTTCCCACTGAACCACGAACTTGCCAGCCGTTGGCGTCTGGCTCACGACCCGGAAATCGACCAATGCTCCCGCGCCGCCTGTGCCAGAAAAAAGCCGCATGGCCGGTTGAACGACGACGAACTTGCCGGCCTGGTTTGGCACCGGGACCTTGATGCGCGGAGTGCTGGTCGCCAAGGCGACGCCGTAGGTGTCGACCTTGAACGCCCGCAGATTCGACGCGGCAACCACCGGGCTCGTGTCCCTGATGCGATTGGTGTGCGCGTACTGCGCGGCGCCGGCCATCAGAAAACTGCCGTAACCGGTCGGTGCCTCGGGGCAGAGGCCGACGCTCGTAGCAAGCGCGCTCATGGATTTGTCGCTGCACAGATTGTTGGTATCGGCCGCGGTTCGGCCGATCGTCCACTTCTTGCCAGTTGCGTACAAGCCTTCTGCGGAGCCGATGTCGTTTGTGCGCGTGCTCACCAGTGCCGACGAAAGACCCTGCACATCGCTGGCGCTGTCCCACTGGTCGTTGTCGTAAGAACTCACGCTCGCGTTGAAGTTGATCACGCTGGAACGACGGCAGGTGACATCGCCAAAGGTCGGAACCGTCGATGAAGCGAACGGATCGGTCCAGCTGGCAACGGTGAGGTCCAATGCGCCGTCCTTGCCACCGGTGGTGGCGAAGGCGGTCGTGGGCCCGGAGGCGCCGGCGAGGTAACGCAGTGATTCGAGGTACATCTCGCCGAGCGGATTTCCCCAACTTGCGCATTGCCCTTCCGTGAGCCCGATCAGGCCGAAATTGCACTGGTCGCTGCTGCCGGTATAGGTTCCGACGGTGTAGTCATAGCCGTAGATGCGCAGCTTGTTCAACGTGGACACGATACCGTCGACGCCTGTAAAAATCCCACTGTCTGTGTTGACCTCTGGCGTAAACGAAGAGACATTTTTTCTTAGCACCCCACCCGATATGTTTTTGGTGTAGCTGCCCGTGATCAAGCCGAATGCTGCTTCGTTGCGCTCACCGTATTTCTGCAGCAAACCCACTGGTTTGTAGTTGCCCGAGGGGTAAAGCTTGCAGCGGCTGTTCTCGTCATTGGTGAACGAGGCAACGCCGGTAGCCGCACCGTCAAGCCCCGTTTTGCAGACCTCCACTCGAACGGTGTAAGTACCTTTGCCGAGACCACTCCCGCCCACCCCGAGTCCATTTGTCTCCTGGGAGGGATTGCTGCTCGCAGCGCTCAGCCCGGTCACCGCAGACCGATTTCCGTTGCTAGCACCCTTCGTTTCTGACCAATAGCACTGCCACCGCTCATTAGCGTTCCAGAGCGAGTAGTTTCCACTGGCCACCAGCATGGCCGGCGGCCCAGCGGCATTGTGCGAGTACTGCAATGCGCCATTCTTGAACGTCGCGTTGCATATGGTGATCTCGTTGGTGCCCGAAAACGGAGTGAGTCGGGCGACATCGGTGTTGTTGTAGTACTTCGCAAATGCGTGCGCATCTGTCGGCAGATGGGCCCGCTCCAATACAGTGGTCGTGCTATCGGTGCTTCGGAACCCGCCGTACAGAATGCGCCGGATCACGTCCATCCGGGTCATGGTGGCCCAGTTCAGAAAGTTTCCACTCCACTCGCCGGTAATCGCGCCGCCGTAGTTGCAATAGCGAGACGTCGTATCGACCTTTCTGGACGGCACATACACGTTACTGGCGGTGTCGTAGATGTAGCAACGCTCATTGTCGAAGTAGCCGTAGTAGCTGTACGCGTGGCTGTACTGGGTTTCGATGGTGCCATCGCCATCGAGGTCGGAAAACTCGTTGTAGGCCTTGTATGAAAGCTGATGGTCGCGCGACAGGTTCAGCATCACCATTGGAGAGCCCTTCGTCTCCGTCAGGTAGGGTGGCAAGGGCGTGAGGTTCACCGCGAATGCAGACGTTGCAAGCAGGCTTGCCGCAAGAAGCACCCCCGCGGCAGCGGCACGGGCAAGCCATCTGTGCACAGTGGATGCAATCATTTCAATGCCTTCACGGAAGTTTGTAGCAAGACTTGTGTCGAGCTGTTGGCGCCATAGCCGGTAGCCGAGACGCGATAAACGAAAGACTCGCCGAGCTTGAAAAACTCGATGAGATATTGGGGTTGCTGCGAAACGACCGGCAACGCGGTTGCGCCGGTGTACGTGCCATACACCGTTGCGCGTCCGGTCGTAGTCCAGTTGGCCTTGACCTCCCACACCGGCGTTGTGGCATTGGGCAGGCAAAGCCCCAGCGCGCAAGTGGCTCCAAAGATATCGGCAGTTTCTGGAGCGATAGGCGTGGCTCGGCAGTTGCTGGTGCAAACACCGGCAATGTCTTTCTCGGCGTCTCTCAACGCCGACTCTGCTGCCTGGAATGCGAGCGTTCGATCAGCTTCGTTGCCGGCTATGCGGGCCGACAGGCTGGAACTCTGGATTGCCGTGACGCCTAGGATGCTCAAGATGACGAGGAACATCATCACGAGGAAAAGCGAGATGCCGCGTTGCCGGTGCAGACCATGCGGCACCGAAAGCCTGAATGGGCGCTGGACTTTCATAGTGAGGCCGTGTTTCGCAACGCCACCGTGGAGCGAATGGTGCGATAGGTTTCTGTTGGAACGGCAGCGATCGCCGTGCCGTAGCAGTCTGTGTATCCGGTTCCGGTGTCGTTGCCGGACGACTGGATGCTTCTTGCAAGAACGCACAGGTCAATTGCGGCGACGTCTTTCCATCCCGCTGCGGTGGTTGGAACCGGTACAACCTGGCCCGCGGCCGAGATGTAGCTGATTGCCAGCTGTTCGATTCCGGGCACCAGCGGTTGCGCCTGCAGTGCGACCGTGCCGAGCACGCCGTTGACTATGGGTGTTGTGTCAGACACACAACTGAGCTGCCCCATGGACTTGGTTCCATAAGGCGTCTGGGCAACCACCTGCGAAACAAAAAAATACGATCGAACTTCGTAGGTTTGCACGCCCCCCGACAACAGCTTGCTTGCGGCGGCGGCGTTTGTGCAATCGAACCCTTGCTGCTTGCCCGCAGACGAGGCGTATGCGTCGGTTTCATAGCGCGTCGAGATGGACGCTGAAGGGCGCGCGCCGGTCGGCGTTGCCGTACGGCAGGCCAAATCGCTGAGCGTCGTCGGCGCCGCCGCGTTGGCGTAGCCATAGGCACAGCCCGCGAGCTTGTCTTCAAGAGGAAGGGTGGGGCCGGGCGCCGTCGGATCCACCATCGCAAAGCCGGCGCTCTGGATGTATTTGGTAAGCAAGTCGATCGCAAACCGGCCGTTTTCTTCCATCTGCGAATTTTCGGAAACGGCGTTGTACGACTGCTTGGAATACAGATAGACAACCGAAGCAATGATGATGAGGATCAAGCCGATCGTCAGCCCGACCATCAATTCGATCAGTGTGGCGCCGCGGGTGAATCTGCGGGCGGAGAGACGGGAGTACATGGTCTGCGCCGACTTCATTCAAGGGATGATCGAAAACCGGCGGCAGCGAACGCCGGCGGGCGCTGAGGCGGCCGAGGGGCAACAGTTGCGCCAATCAATGCCAGTGGTGCTTGCTGCGCAGGTCGGGGCCGACTGCAAGGCGCCTGAGGAATCCACGAATTCCTTGTCCATGTACATGGACGTGACGACAAGCCCATTGGCGATTGTTCCGGTGATCTGCATCGACCCCTGTGGCAGCGACGCTTGCGCCTTCAGCAGCAGATCGGCCAGGTCGTCAGCCGCCACCTGCGCTGGCGTACATGTACCACTTGTACGGCAATTGAGCTTGGTGGGCACCGCGGCCTTTCCGGTCGCGTAGTTGGTGGTGTATTGGTAGTCTGCGTCGACCGCCTTGGGGTTGGCCCGAACCCGCTCCGCGATGTCGCTTGTGATCTCTGCCACGCGATGAGTCGACCATGCGGACTTCTGAAAAGCTAGCGCGCTAACCTGTAGTCCGGCGATGCCGAGCAGTCCAAAGGACATGACGAGCATCGCCACGAGCGCCTCGATCAAAGTTGCGCCGCGTTGTGCGTGAAGATTGCGAGTTCTCCGCATGGTCATGTCTGTAGTCTCTAGAAATCGGGACAGGATGTGACGCCGTACGCCGCGACGCGCACCCGGCCGATCTTGCTGACGCAAACGGTCCGCCCGAACCTCGCTTGATAGTCGGCATCAGACGATTTCGTATAGATCTTGAAAAACTGTGCACTGCGCGCAAAGCCAGCGCTACCGAAAATGAGCGTGCCGTCAGCCGAGCGGTCGAAGCCCGTCTGTGTGTTGTCCGGATCGACCGCTACCTGCGTTTTAAGCAGGATGTCGCCAGCCCCTCGCTCCCCGTCGCCGTCCACGTCGACGAAGACCTGGACGTCATTGGTGTTCCATGCAGTGTTGGTGGAAACACAGGCGACCGTGCTGGCATTTTTGGGGCAAACGATCACGTCCTGGTTTCTGACGATGGCTTCGCTTCGAGCGTAGTTAACGAGCCCTATGAAGCCATTCACGTTGGAGGAAAGCCGATTCCCCACCAGAAAGTCGCGCATGCTTGGCAAGCCAAAAGCCATGATCACCCCAAGCACGGTGATTGTGACAAGGAGTTCCAACAGGGTGACGCCGCGGATACAAGCTGCATTCACGCTGGGCCGAGACACAAGAGGGGGACACATGTGTCTAATTGTGAACGAATGTCCCCGTGACGCGATCACCGTTCGGTAGGAAAGGCTGGCCGTTCGTCGCCAGGATGGCACGACCAAGCCGCCGCGAGTTATGTCGTCACGCTCGCAGTTGCGGTTGTTGACGGATGCGCCGACCGATCCGCCCCGTCAACAGCGAGCGGCTGCCCGCGCTCTTGGGCTCAATCCGGCGCCCCCTAAGCCATCCAATTCGAGCGTCCCATCGGTACACTTTGACACTGGCGATCCTCGGTTGAAACTAGTGTCAGATCGCCGATGTCACCGCGCTCAAGTACGAGAGCCTCCTCTACCGGCGAAATATCCGGATTCTTTTAAATTAAATGCGAGCGAGCATTCAAAAATCAAGGCAAATCGATCAAAAAGAATGAAAAAAGGCACGAGGCCACATTTTTACTGATCGAAAAAAGATTGGCGAAATTCAAGGAAGTCAATAAACTGAATATCTACACGAAAGCGCAACTTGGCAGCGCCTTCAAATATGCGCTACTCGACAAAGGTTACGATCAGGAATTCTCGGAAAAAACGACAACCTGGCTTCTTCTCAAGTGCAAGTAGCATGTTTAATTCTCTGAAGAGATTTTTGCGAATTGACCGCGGCGAGGCAAACGGTGATTGATGCGGCGGCATCTGCCAAAGGAGGGCCTGGATGCCGCAGCCGACGAGAAGGCGTATCTTAAAAGAGGAAATTCGGCCATAGAGAATGATAACTACGCCGAGGCGATCGACTATTATCGTGGAGCGATTTCTATTCAACCGGACAGTCGCGCCGGGCATATCGGTTTAGGGTTCGCGCTTCTACAAGCCCGAGATTTTACCGCGGCAATCAGTACTTTGAAGAAGGCGGTAGCATTCGATTCAATGAGCGCCGATGGCTACTATATGCTGGGCAAGGCCTACGCCGAGACGCACGAAACAGATGCTGCAGAAGAGGCATGGCGCAGGGCTCTCGCGCTCCCGCCAAAGTTGGAGCATATTTATTGCGATTTTTGCCTGTTGCTGTTTAACAAGGGCCCGAAAACCCTGATTTCTATTTCTACCTAGGCAACCTGCTGTCAGAAGAAGGAAGCCACTCGGAAGCTGTCGGCATGTATAAGAAAGCAACGGCGCTAAACCCCGAATCGCCACACGCTTTCCAGCTACGCAAACTCGCTCCGACAAACTGACGACCTCGACAGATCTATTGAGATGCTGAAGAGGGCGTTTGCGCAAGAGCCTGAAGCAGCCCCTATTTTTAGCAATTATCTTTTGGGGATACAGTACAGCTCAAATTTTTCCAAGCAGGAAAAATTCGACGCGCATCGCGGATTTTCCCTGCAATTTGAGGCGCCGCTGAGAAACCATTGGGAAGCCCACACCAATGAGACCACCTCGGATCGAAGGCTAAAAATAGGATATGTATCCGGAGATTTTCGCAATCACTCGCTAGTCTTTTTTATAGAACCAATTATCAAAAACCACGATCACGCGAAGTTTGAGATCCACTGTTATTACTCGCATCCCACTCACGATATGATCACACAACGCATCAGGGGTCTGGCTGATCGCTGGATCGACTGCGCAGGAATGTCGGATGATGAGATGGCAAAACAAATTCGCGCCGACGGAATTGATATCCTGGTAGATCTCTCAGGGCATACCGGACATAATCGGCTGCTCACTTTTGCACGGAAACCCGCGCCTATACAAATGACCTGGCTTGGCTACCAGGCAACGACCGGGCTCAGTGCCATCGATTTTTGTTCAGGGCAAACTCGGTACAACACCTGCAATTCATGATGCGGGAACCAATTGCCCAGCTTTTGAAAATTTCCGGGAAAATAGCGGGCGTGATTCAACAAAAATCCGGTATCTGCGGCAAAACTTGAAGCCGAAAGTTGGGCCATATCCACGAAAGTGCGATGTGTATCATCGATGCGGAACCCCGCTTGTCCCGGTACGATGACCAGCACCTGCTCAACGCCCCGGCTTCTGGCGGCAAGCATCAGTTTTCGCAGCACTTCAACCGGATGTTCCAGATGTTCCAGTACATGGCTTATCACCATCGACTGGAATCGCGCTCCAACCGGCAATGCACTCATCGCCCAGTCATCGCGGAATCCATCATAAGCATCCACGGCCAGCCCGGCTGCGCGGCAAAAATCGACGGTTGCCTCGTTGTATTCCAACCCGCGAGACCCTGCGGGCAGCCTTCGCAGCAGCTCTCCGATGCCACAACCAAAATCTAGCGTGGGGCCTTGCAACTGCGCAGCAGCACTTCGCAAATAAATGCGGCGCACCAGCTTGCGCAGCAGGCTCCTATTGCTTTGATATTCGGTGTATCGCGCGTCGAATTTCATGTTCATTCACCACCGCCGGACATGCCGCGCCTGCCCGTCAGCAAACGATGCACCGCCCGGCGCGGTACCGATGCAATGTCATAGGCCAAAAATCCCAGCAATAACTGGATCGCCACGATCACCTGTAAAGCCACCAGCATCACGCTGCCTGCCGACGCGGTGATGCCAGTCTGCGCCGACTCTATCCAGAACAACACGCCCATTACGGAGCCGGTCAGCAGGAATCCCATGCCCACCAGCAATTCCAGCGATGCCAATGACAGGTCGCGAAGGAAATAGTTGTAGAAAATGCGCTTGAACATATTGCGGGCGTGCTTGTACGAGAAATCGAACATCACCCTGGAAATGCTCAGGTTGCTGACCTCAGCGCCATAGCGCGCGTCCATCGGCACATCCACCACCACCGCACGGATGATATTGAGGCGAAACAGCATGTCGCTTTCGAAAAAGTAACGGTTGCTGATTTTCTCCAATTGCAGCTTGGGCACGATGCGGCAGTGCAGCGCGGTATAGCCGTTGGTTGGGTCGAACAAATCCCAGTAACCCGACGAAATCTTGGTCATGAACGACAGTGCCGCATTGCCCAATATGCGCATGCGCGGCATGCGCCAGATCTGGGTCAAGTCGTAGAAACGGTTGCCCTTGGCATAATCCGCCTCGCCGCGCACGATAGGGCCGACCAGTTCCGGCAACGCCGCCGGATCCATCTGCCCGTCGCCGTCCATCTTCACCACGATGTCCATGCCGTCTTCCAAGGCCAGGCAGTAGCCCGCCATCACCGCGCCGCCAACGCCCAAATTCACCGCATTGCGATGCACGCGCACGCGCGGGTCGTTGCATTGCGCTTCGACCAACGCGCCACTGCCCTCCGGGCAGGCGTCATCGACGACGTAGATGCGCTCGACCAGCGCCGGAATGCCCGCGATCACCTCCAGCAGATGCGCTTTCACGCGATAGCTGGGGATCACCACAGCAATCCGCGGCGAACCGGTTGGCTGCACGCCCAGGCCGGTGCCGTAAGGATCGACGATGCTGCGCTCTTGCAAAATACTCATGCGTCTGGCCCGGCTTCGTAAGACAAGGCGTAGGCACGTGACAGCACAGCGGCAACCGAGGCCGGCCACAGCTTGCCGAACATCAGCCGGTCTTCACGGGCGCGCACACCAGCGCGGATGCCGCTGCTGGTTTCGCTGCCGGTGTGTATGCGGTGCAGCATCGAAACCCGCTTCACCCGCGCGAAAGCACCAGGCTGATCGGCCAATCGCAGCCACGCATCCCAATCCAGGTTCAGCCGCAGGTCTTCGGAGAACTGCGGGGCCTTCGGCGCCAATCGCAGCGTGACCGACGGACACGGAATCGCACAGCCAAAGCGCAGCAGCCGGCGCTTCGCGCTGCGCGACCGGATCGCATCGCGGCCCAGAAAGGCCAGCTCTTGCAACAGGCACTTGATGGCCAGCATCGGCGTGAAGGTTCTCGCCCGCTCCCCGGCCCATTCGCCGTAGCCGGTCATTACCAGGCTGGCATCCGGGTGACGGACCGTCCACGCCAGCGTTGCCTCGGCAAAATGGGGCAGGTAAACATCGTCCTGATGCGCCAGCGTGGCCCACTGCGCATCGGCGCAGCGCAGCGCCATGTTCCAGTCATGGCCAATGCCCGCACTGGGCGAATGCACAACCAGACGCGCATCGAATTCCGCCGCCAGCGGCTCCAGACCCTCGTGCGGCGTGGACGTGGAAATGATGACTGGTGAAGGGCGTGTCTGTCGGCGCAAAGACGCCAGGCAATCCCGCAAATGCGCGGAGTGACCGTAGGCAGGCACGATAAATACATGCTGTTGCATAACGTGCAATGACCTGTTCTTATTTCAACAGCGAGATCATCAGCACGCCGACCGAGATCAGCACAAGGCCAATCCACTGGCCGGCGGCCAATTTGTCCCCGTACAGCCACCAGCCCAGCAGCGCCAGCAGCACATAGAAGACCGATCCGGAGATGGCGAAAGCGACCCCCAGCTTGACCCGACTCACCACCACGACCCAAACCGCAAAGCCAATGCCCTGGATCACCACTGCCGCCAATACGCCGGGCGACAGCAAGGCCGCCAGCATCCAGTGCCAGCCCGCCAGTGCTGGCTCGCGCGCCGCGATTTGGGTCACTGCGTGTTTAACCAGCAACTGGCTGCCCAGCGTGGAACAGGTCACGAACACGATCATCAAGATTTCGTGGATCATTTGGGCAACGCCTTGCCGTGCTCCTCCGCCAACAACTGCTTCAGATCAGCAAGTTCCGCCATTCCGGATTTTTCATAAGGTCGGACGATTTTTTCAACTTCGCTGATCGCCTGCTGCATGCACTCCAGATCACCTTCGTGCAGGCAGACTTTGGCAAGGAATGCACCGGTTTTCAGGTCGCGCCCGCCATGCCACGCCAACTCGATGTTTTTGCGTGCGTCCTGCCACTGGCCATTACTGGCGTACAGATTGGCCAAGTAATAGCGGGCTGCGTACTTCGGACTGGCGGATTCCGGCTGCGATGCCGCCGAATCCACAATCTGCTGGAATGCGTCAATTATTTCGCCGCGCGTTAAGGGGCTGCAATCATGGGTGTCGCTGATGATCTGCATTCTTCCGAAGGCTTGGGACTCATAGACTGTCAGTCGGGGCAGATTGGCCGAGGCCGCCTGTCGGAGCAAGGCAGGGCTGTCTGCATTTTCGCCGCGCGTGCAGTTGATGGCGACCAGACTCAACTGCCCCATCTGCCGGTTTCTGGGGTTGTCACTGGCCATGAGGCGATTCATGGCAGCAATGGCCGTTGGATAGTCCTTGCGCCAAACCGCCCAGTATGAAACATCGAACTGCGCGCGCATCGATTCCGGGTGCGTGGCCGCGCCCAGTTGCGCGATGGTGCCGATATCGCGCCACACCAAGGCGCGGGCATGCGTGGCCAAGGCGAACACCAGCGCTAGCCCGCCAACGGCCAGCAGACCCAGTTTGCGCGGGGCCAGCATGTTGGTCTTGAAGGCGGGCACCAGTGCCAGCAGGCCGGCCACGGCCAGAAACAAACCGAATGCGGGCAGGTAATTGCGGTGCTCGTAATACAGCTCCAGCGGTAGAAATCCCGATTCCACGAAGTGGGCCACCAGAAAGAAGAACCAGCCCGCAAACACGCTCGGCGCTCGCTTACGCAACACGACGGCCAGCACACTGATTCCCGCCAGCACCAAAATGCACCACAGCGTGGACGGCGGCGAAAACAGGCCATGCGACACCGCGAAATCGTCGGTGTACAACCCCATTTGCGGGCCGCGTGGCAGCAGCAGCATGCCCAGGTAGTCGACCAGTGCGCGCGGCTGGGTCAGTAATCTTTCGGCCAGGGTGAAGTCCCATTCGTCATACGTGGCCAGCAATCTCCGGGGGGCCAGCAGCAAAATGCCGGCAACGGCCAAGGCCGGCAAGGCCAGAAAGGCGGTAAAAAAGTTGCGCGCCGTGGCGCCGGGCCGGGTGTTCTTGTCGAAATAGGCCAGTTCCAGCGCCAGACAGATGGCGGGAGCGACGGCGGCGTTCTGTTTGCTCAATACCCCCAGCACCACCAGCGCAGGGAAGCACACGAACAAATTGAATTGCGCAGCGCGCGTGCGACCATCGACCAGTTGCTGCCGCGCAAAAAGGTAGACCCATACCGCCGCCAGCGTGAACAGCGCGCTCAGCTGCGCCATGCGCTGCACCGCATACAGCACGGTGCTGGCGTGCAATGGGTGCAGTAACCAGATGGCGGCAACCAAGGCTGCCAGAAGGGCCGCATGAGGGGCCAGCCGCCCATCCAGCCGCAAAGCGCGGCGCAACATCGCGTAACCCAATACACCGCAGGCCAAGTGCACCAACAGATTGCCCAGCTTAAAGCCAAAGCCGCTGTCGCCAAATACCAGGGCGTTCAGCACAAAACTGGCCATGGCCACAGGGCGCGAGTAGATCACCGATGGCTGCGGCAGTATCGCCTCTGTCAGCCAAACTTTGCCCGTCAGCCAAAGCCGAATGATCTCCAAGTTGCCGGGATCGTCGAGCAAGAAGGGCCCGTTCAGCCCCGTCCAGTACACCGCGGCGGTAGCCAGCAAGGCAAGCAGAAGAACGACGCGTGACAGCATGTGCGGAGGTATTTAACCGGAGTGGCGCGGCAGGCTGGGCCTGTCCCCGCCGGAACGAAAAACCCCGGCCGGGGCCGGGGCTCTAGACAGCGTGTCAGGCGCTTATGCAGGGCGGCACTCGGACGGCAGGTACTTGGGGGCGATGCTGGCGCTGCTGCAAGCCCATTTCAGTTGACCCGTCGCCGTGCCGACTTCGGTCGGGGTCAGGACGATGGTGCCGGCCGCATTCGGCACGGTCGAGGTGGCCGTCACCAAACCGCTCGAACCGGTGATAGCGATGCCGCTGACGTACTTGGTAGTGCCCGGGAAAACGTAGCCAGTGTTGGTGGAGGTAACCGAACCCAGAGCACCGAGCGACGAGACGGTTTCGGCCACGGCCAGCTTGGCCGGGGAAGCCATCACGATGACTTCGGAGATCTTGGCGCGGGTGGTGTAGTCCTGGTATGCCGGCAGAGCGACAGCAGCCAAAATACCGATGATCGCCACAACGATCATCAACTCGATCAGGGTGAAACCCTTTTGCACATTGCGTGCGATAGAACGACGGTTCATTTCAGAAACTCCAGGTTGGTTGATAGAGCCCGGAGATCCTCCCCGGCGCGCTGCTCTATCCGCAGCATCTGTGCCACCTGGCCCGGAGATCCTTTTCACCGCGTTTAGTGTGGATTTGTTCACATCCGTGTTACAGCGTGTGACAGAACTTGTTGCGATAACCGAGGTTGTCGTGACAAATTTGTCACGCCGCCCAAAATCTGTCGGGCCTCAAAGCGTCAGAACCGCCGCCGCCTGCAGCCAGCGGATGTCCCTCGGCTCTAGCCCCCGCATCTGCCAGCCATCAGCAAAGGCGTCGATCTGGCTCATTATTTCTTCGGTCTCGGCGGGCTTGGTGTGGGTGATGTAGATCGGGTAGTGCTTGCCGGGGCCGATCTGGGCCAGTTCGTCTGCCAGGGTGGCGGGTGACAGGTGCAGGCTGCGCTGGGCCAGCGCCTGCTCGCGGTTGCTGAAGGCCGTTTCGATCACCAGCATGCCCACGTCGAGCTGGTTCACGCGCTGCCAGAAGGGGCCGTTGCGCTCGGTGTCGCCGCTGAAAACCCAGTGGGGGCCGCCTTCGGCGCAGCGGATGGCGAAGCCGCAGGCGGGCACGGTGTGAACGGCGGGCAATACTTCAAGGTGCTTGGGCTCGCGGCTGCCGACTTGCAGGGTCTGGCCCACGGCCACGTCGTGAAAGGTGACGAACGGAGCTTCGGCGCTGGGGATGTTGGCGAAATCGGGCCAGATCACGTTGTTGAACACGTGGGCACGCAGGGCCTTGTTTGTGGCGTGCAGCGCATGCACGCGCAGGGGCCGGCTGCGGCGGCTGGCCACGGCGTCGATCATCAGGGGCAGGGCGGCGATGTGGTCGAGGTGCGAATGGGTCAGCACCACGTCGTCGATGGCGGCCATTTCGTCAAGGCTGAGGTCGCCCACGCCGGTGCCGGCGTCGACCAGCAGGTCGGTGTCGACCAGAAACGAGGTCGTGCGACAGTCTTTGGCAATGGCGCCCGAGCAGCCCAGCACACGCACCTGCATCTTTGCGAAACCCTCTTGGTCAATCACTTTGTTTCGAACCGGGTTGCGCCGTCCCAGTTCCGGAGCTTGGGCTGCAACGCCATCGAGGCTAAACGTTCCGTATACAACCGGTAAAGGAATTTTTTGGCAGACCGCGCCAGCAGCGGGGCCAGTGCCGCCTTGGCAGCCATCAGATCCTGCGCGCGATAGGCCAGCAGGAATGCGGCCCAGGCTTCCAGCTCTTCGCGCAGCGCCGCGGTCTGTTGTTCGGCGGCGGCCAGCGGCGTGAAGATCGTGACCACCTGCTCCTTGCCCTTGACCTGCACCTGGTCCAGCTCCTGCCAGATGTAAGCGAGCGCTGACTGCTGCGTGGTGCGATTGGCGACGATCTCCACGCCGTAGTGCCCGCTCAGGCCTTCGAGCCGGGCGGCCAGGTTGACCGCATCGCCGACCACGGTGTAGCTGCGCCGCACGGCGGAGCCCATGTCGCCCACGCTCATGACGCCGGTGTTGAGCCCGATGCCGACGCTGATGCCCGGCAGGCCTCTGGCCAGATGCGCCGCGTTGATCTCCCGCACCGCCGCTGCCATTTCGACGGCGGCCTGCACCGCGAGGGCGGCGTGGTTCGGCATGCTGACCGGTGCGCCCCAGAAGGCCATGACGCAATCGCCCATGTATTTGTCGATGGTGCCGCGGCGCAGGCTGATGATTTCGGTCAACCGGCTGAAGACCTCGTTCAAAAAGGCCTGGAGTTCAACCGGCGCCATTTGCTCCGACAAACGGGTGAAGCCGCGCATGTCGCAGAACATCACGGTCAGTTCCTTGCTTTCGGCCCGCATGCTGTAGAGGTGCGGGTGCTCGAGCATTTCATCGACCAGCTGGGGCGGCACGTAGGTTCCGAACAGGCGCGCCAGCCCGCGCCGGCCGCGTTCTTCCACAAAGTAGCCCCAGCTCATGTTGATGCCGAAGGCCAGGCTGACCATCAGCATCGCGGCCGCCAGCGGCATGACCAGGCGGGCCTCGGCATGCAGCCAGGCATTGAGCCCGACCAGCACGGCAGCCGTGGCGATGGCCAGCAGCGCGGCCGGGGGCGCTGAAAGCAGGTTCAGGCCAATGGCCAATACCGCCCCGGCCACGACCAACATGGCCACGTCGTAGCCCGGCGCGTAGTCGGGCACGGTGAGCATGCGGCCGTCGAGCAGCCCCGACACCACGTTGGCATGCACTTCGACTCCGGGGTAGGTGGCGCTGACCGGCGTGGCCCGAAGATCCTGCAGCCCGGGTGCGGTGGCCCCGACCAGCACGATCTTGCCGCGCAGCTCGGCCGGCGCCAGTCGTCCAGCCAGCACATCGCCCGCCGGGATGTAGCGAAACGACCCGCCGCCCGGCCCGCCGTTGCCCCGAAACGGCACCAGCACGCCGGCTTGCGAGTCGACCGGCACCACGATTCGACCGGCACCATGGCCAACCACCAGCGCTTCGAGCGGCGGGGGCGGCTTTCCCCCGCGCGCGAGCACCGGCCGCACCGCGTCGGCGCCGCTCGCAAGCCGGTAAACCGCGAGCGACAACGACTCGTAGTAGCCCGACGGGGCGCCGTCCGAAGCCGTGTCGGGCGCGTCGTAGCGCGCCAGCAGCGGCGTGGCACGGATCACGCCGTCGTCGTTGGCCTCGATCACCGAATTGATGAAACCGGCGCGCGGCGCTGCGGCGGCGAGCGCCTCCAGGTTGGCGCCGTAGCCGTTCCACTGCGTGGCGTACATCCCGTTGGGTGGCAACGCGTCCGGCGGGAGCAGCGGCGTGGGCAACCTGCCTTTGGCGCGCGGCGCTTCGGTTCGGGTGAAGTAGTAGCCGAGCGCGACGGGTTGCCCGGCCAATGCGCGTGCAAATGCGGCGTCCCGGTCCAGCGCCGGTGCCAGCCGCTGCAGTTCGGTCTCGAACCCGGTGTTCCCGCGCAATGGCCCGCGCGCCAGCTGCTGCAGGGTTTCAAGGCCGCCGCTGTGGTCGGCTTCGGCGAACACCACATCGAAACCGACCACCGCCGCCTGCTGGCGTGTGGTGAGCTCGGTAGTGAGTGTGGCCAGCTTGTCGCGGCTCCAGGGCCATTGGCCCCATTGCTGCAGGCTGACGTCGTCGATGTCGACGATGACGATGCGCGAGTCCAGCGTGCCCGGCATGGCGGCTCGCAAGCGGGCGTCGTAGACAAAGTGGTCGAGCCGCTCGATCAGCGGCAGGCGCCACACGCCGGTGGCGTGCAACAGCGCCAGCAAGACCGGCAACAACGTGACGGCGATGCGCGCGCGGTGGCGGCGCAGCCGCGTCATCGCGCCCAGAGCCACCGCTCAGGCGTGGACGAACTGCATCCGGGTACCGCCGAGTTCGAGCACGTCGCCGTCCTGCAGGGCGACCGCTTCGGCACCGAGCGGTTCGCCGTTGAGCACGGTGCCGCCGTCGATCGGTGCCACCACGTAGCCTTGCAGGCGACGCGTGACGGCTGCAACGGCCACGCCGGGCTTGCCGATGGTGGTGACGACCTTCTGCAGGGAGAGTTCGCGGCCGGCGCCCGCGCCCGACAGCACGCGGATGACGGCAACACCGCCGGGCGCGATGAGGGGTGCGTTTTCGGTGGGTGCGGAAGACAGGGGAATGGGCATCGGCGGCGAAGCGATGTAGCTTCGCACCATGCTGGCACCTTCGGGCGCGGTGCCCCCCGCCAGGTAGCGGATCTTGTACTTGCCGACTTCGATGATGTCGTTGTGCTCGAGCGCCTGCTTCTTGATGGCCTGCGCGTTGACGTAAGTGCCGTTGGTGCTGTTGAGATCTTCAAGATAGACGTCGCTGCCGATCATGTGCAAGACGGCATGCTCACCGCTGATCGCCAGATTGTCGATCACGATGTCGTTGTAAGGCCGCCGTCCGAGCGTGGTGCGGTCCTTGGCGAGCGTCACTTCCTTGATGACAACCCCGTCGATCGAAACGATCATTTTCGGCATGGCCGACTCCTGCATCTCAATGTGTTTTTGTACAGCCGGGCTCCACTGAACTAGCGTCCCCTTCCTGAGCCCCCATCATGCGGCGACATCGGATGCAGAAATGCTGTTGGCGCGAGCAAGAACAACGGAAATATTGTCCCGGCCTCCATTCTCGTTCGCAATTGCAACCAAAAGTGTTGCTTTTTCTGAAAGCCCGATATCTTGTAACAAAAGCGTGAAAAGCTGCCCCTCGGCAACCATCTCGCTCAAGCCGTCCGAACATAGCAGGTAGAGGTCGTTCGGGCGAACGTTGTGTTCGTGCATTTCGAGGCCGACGTGCCGCTCGATGCCTAAAGCGCGGGTGACCAGGTTGCGGTGCGGCGACTGGGCAGCCTGCTCGGCGGTGATGGCGCCCGAGTCGAGTTGCTCCTGCAGCAGGGAATGGTCGCGCGTCAGCTGCTCGAGCTTGCCGTCGCGCAACCGGTAACAACGCGAGTCGCCGATGTGGCCAACGGTGACCCGCTGCGGCCCGAAGGCGGCCACTACGAGCGTGGTGCCCATGCCCTGAAGTTGCAGATTGGCCACACCGGCTTCCAGGATGGCGTCATTGGCCTCGTCGACCCCCGCCTGCAAGGCTCGGCGGATCGCCCGCACCGGGGCGCGCGGCCCCGCATGGGCCAGCCAGCGGCCAAAGCTGGCCTGCAGCAATGCGATTGCCATGCCGCTGGCCACCTCGCCGCCGTTGTAGCCACCCATGCCGTCGGCCAGGATGGCAAGGCCGAGCGCGGGGTCGAATGCGATCGCGTCCTCGTTGTTGGCGCGCACCCGCCCGGAGTCGGTGAGTGCCGCGAAATCCCAAGGCAACGCCACGGCCCCGTGGACGGGTGCGACGTTCGAAATTGCCATAGAGGGATTCGCTCTCGTTCAGTGCGCCGCGTGCGCGCGTTTTTGGAACATGCGGCCGAGGGCCACGACAAACGCCGCGCCGGCCGCCGCCGCCGCGTAGTGCAGCCAGGGCGTGGCCGCCAGTACCTCGCGCAGCGACACGTCGCTCACGATGGTTTCGCCGCCGACCCATCCGATCAGCGCGGCGCCCACCATGACGATGATCGGGAAGCGCTCCATCAGCTTGATCATCAAGGTGCTCCCGAAGATCACCAGGGGAATGCTGATCGCCAGGCCGAGGATCAGCAACACCATGCTGCCCTGCGCCGCCGCTGCCACCGCGATCACGTTGTCCAGGCTCATCACCAAGTCGGCGATCAGGATGGTTTGTACCGCGGCCATCAGGGTTCCGTACTCCTTGGCCCCGCCGTCGTCTTCGTCTTCGTCGCCGAACAGCTGGACGCCGATGTAGAGCAACAGCAGGCCGCCGGCGATCTGCAGGTAAGGCAGCGCCAGCAGTTTGGCGGCCACCACGGTGAGCACGATACGCAGCACCACGGCGGCGCCCGACCCGAACAGCACCGCTTTCTGCTGCTGGTGCGGGGGCAGGGAGCGGGCGGCCATCGCGATCACCACCGCGTTGTCGCCCGAAAGAATGATGTTGATCCAGACAATCTTGACCAGTCCGATCCAGAAATCAGCGCTTTGCAGCATTTCCACTTGTCTTCACCACGTCTGTTATGAATTGAAAAAGCGCCCGCACCCATCGGGTTGCGAGCGCTTCTCTTTTTTTGTGGGGAGTCTTCGATCGCTAAAGCCGGTTCTACAACCGCGCCTTCAGCAGCTTGCCCAACTCCGAGAAGTTGCGCGTCACGGTAAACCCGCACTCTTCCATGATGGCGAGCTTGGCTTCGGCCGTGTCGGCACCGCCGGAGATCAGCGCGCCGGCATGGCCCATGCGCTTGCCCGGGGGCGCTGTGACACCTGCGATGAAGCCGACGATCGGCTTCTTCATGTTGTCCTTGCACCAGCGGGCCGCGTCGGCTTCGTCGGGGCCGCCGATTTCGCCGATCATGATCACGGCGTCGGTGTCGGGGTCTTCATTGAAGGCCTTCATCACATCGATGTGCTTCAGCCCGTTGATCGGGTCGCCGCCGATGCCGACCGCGCTCGACTGGCCGAGGCCGATTTCGGTGAGTTGCGCCACGGCTTCATACGTGAGCGTGCCCGAGCGCGAGACCACGCCGATGCGGCCCTTGCGGTGGATGTGGCCGGGCATGATGCCGATCTTGATTTCGTCGGGCGTGATCAGGCCGGGGCAGTTCGGGCCGAGCAGTAAGGTCTTCTTGCCGCCGGCGGCTTCCTTGGCCTTCATCTTGTTGCGCACTTCGAGCATGTCGCGCACCGGGATGCCTTCGGTGATGCAGATCGCCATGTCGAGGTCGGCTTCGACGGCTTCCCAGATCGCGGCGGCAGCACCCGGCGGCGGCACGTAGATCACCGACACGGTGGCGCCGGTCTGCTTGGCCGCCTCTTTGACCGAACCGAAGATCGGGATGTTGAAGATCGACTCGCCGGCCTTCTTCGGGTTCACGCCAGCGACGAAGCAGTTCTTGCCGTTCGCGTATTCCTGGCACTTTTCGGTGTGGAACTGGCCGGTCTTGCCCGTGATGCCCTGCGTGATGACCTTGGTGTCTTTGTTGATGTAGATGGACATGGCGTTTCCTTAGGCTTTCTTGACTGCTGCCACGACCTTCTGGGCCGCGTCCGCCATGGTGTCGGCGCTGATGATCGGCAGGCCCGAATCGGCCAGCAGCTTCTTGCCTTCGACTTCGTTGGTGCCCTTCATGCGCACCACCAGCGGCACCTGCAGGTTCACGGCCTTGCAGGCCGCGATCACGCCGGTGGCGATGGTGTCGCACTTCATGATGCCGCCGAAGATGTTGACGAGGATGGCCTCGACATTCTTGTTCTTCAGCATGATCTTGAAGGCTTCGGTCACCTTCTCGGGGGTGGCGCCGCCGCCCACGTCGAGAAAGTTTGCCGGCTCGCCGCCGAACAGCTTGATGGTGTCCATCGTGGCCATGGCCAGGCCGGCGCCGTTCACGAGGCAGCCGATGTTGCCGTCGAGGCTGATGTAGGCCAGGTCGAACTTGGAAGCCTCGACTTCGGCCGCGTCTTCTTCGTCGAGGTCGCGAAAGGCGACGATTTCGGTGTGGCGGAACAACGCGTTCGGGTCGAAGTTGAACTTCGCGTCGAGCGCCTTGATGTTGCCGTTGCCTTCAAGGATCAGCGGGTTGATTTCCACCAGGGACGCATCGGTCTCCATGTAGATCTTGTAGAGCTTCTGCATCACGTCGACCGCTTGCGCCTGCGACGCTTCGGGGACGCCGATGCCGGCTGCCAGCTTCGTGCCTTGCGCGTCGGTCAGGCCAACGGCCGGATCGACGAAGTCGGTGATGATCTTTTCGGGCGTGTCGTGGGCCACGCCCTCGATGTCCATGCCGCCTTCGCTCGAGACGATGAACGCCACGCGCTGGGTGGCGCGGTCGGTCACGGCCGAGACGTAATACTCTTTCTTGATGTCGGCGCCGTCTTCGATCAGCAGGCGACGCACCTTCTGGCCTTCGGGGCCGGTCTGGTGCGTGATGAGCTGCATGCCGAGGATCTCGCCGGCCAGCTTCTTCACCTCGTCGATCGAGCGGGCCAGCTTGACGCCGCCGCCCTTGCCGCGGCCACCGGCGTGGATCTGGGCCTTGACCACCCACACGGGGCCGCCAAGTTTTTGGGCGGCTTCGACCGCCTCCTGAACCGTATATGCCGGGATGCCGCGCGGCACCGGCACACCGAACTTGGCAAGGATTTCCTTGCCCTGGTACTCGTGAATCTTCATGAGGATGTCTCTCGGAAGCGGAAGTGGGTCGGGAGAAGAGGGCTGTTGTCCGGGGGCCACGGCGCACAACGGGGCGGGCCGGCGAACAACCGGGGAATGTATCATGGTGCGCTGCACCAACCGCGGGCACCGCCTGTGGTCAATACGTAGTTTCTCCAGCCTCATACTTCAAATGGTCAAGGTCTTCATCGACGGCGAGGCCGGCACCACCGGCCTGCAAATCCGCGAGCGGCTCGCAACGATGCCCAGCATCGAGGTGGTCAGCATCGCGCCCGAGTTGCGCAAGGACGCGGCCGCCAAGCGCGAGCTGATGGCCGGTGTCGACCTTGTGGTGCTGTGCCTGCACGACGATGCCGCGATCGAATCGGTCGCGCTGATCGACCAGCTCAACGGCAAGAAACCCAAGATCATCGACGCCTCGACCGCGCACCGCACCAACCCGGGCTGGGCTTTCGGATTTCCGGAGCTGGTTGCCGGCCACTGGGAGCTGGTGGCCAATGCCGACCGCGTGGCCAACCCCGGCTGCTACGCCACCGGCGCCATCGCCATCGTCCGCCCGCTGGTCGATGCCGGACTGCTGCCGGCCGACTTCCCCATCGCGCTGCCGTCGGTCAGCGGCTATTCCGGCGGCGGCCGCACCATGATCGAGGCCTACGAAAAAGGCGAGGCGCCGCTGTTCGAGACCTACGCGCTCGGCCTCAAGCACAAGCACATCCCGGAAATCATGAAGTACACCGGCCTCACGCGCCGGCCCGTCTTCATTCCTTCCGTCGGCAACTTCAAACAGGGCATGCTGGTGCAGTTGCCGCTGCATCTGGACGACCTGCCGGGCAAGCCGAAGGCGGCCGACCTGCACGATGCGCTGGCCGCACATTACGCCAGGAGCAACACGCCGGCCAAGTTCGTGAAAGTGCTGCCGCCCACCGAGGGCGGCAAGATCGATCCGCTCGCGCTCAACGACACGAACGAGCTCGAGATTCGCGTGTTTCCGAACGAGGACCACCGCCACGCGGTCGTCATTGCCCGGCTCGACAACCTCGGCAAGGGCGCCAGCGGCGCCGCGGTGCAGAACCTGCAGTTGATGCTGGGGCTCTGAGCGCCGGGCCGAGCAGCAGCGGCTGCGACCTCTTTGCTACACATTTGATAGCTGGCCCGCTATCATCTGCGCCCAACAAACGAGGAGAAGTCATGGCCGCCAAATTCCAGAAACCCACCGGTGCGTTCGTCGCCGCGTCGTGGACTGCGCTGTTCATTGGCGCCATCGTGTACCTCGTCGGGCTGTGGAACGCCTCGATGCAGCTCAACGAAAAGGGCTACTACTTCACCATCCTGATGTACGGCCTGTTCGCCGCGGTTTCGCTGCAGAAGTCGGTGCGCGACCGGCTCGAGGGCATCAACGTCACGGGCATCTACTACAGTCTGTGCTGGGTGTCGCTGCTGCTGTCGATCGCGCTGCTGGCGGTCGGCCTCTTCAATGCCACGCTGGCCAACAGCGAGAAGGGCTTCTACGCGATGGCCTTCCTGCTGGCCCTGTTCGGCGCGGTCGCGGTGCAGAAGAACGTGCGCGACATCGGCTCCGACAAAGCCGAAGCGGCGCTCGAGGGTGCCACGACCGACGAAGCCTGAGCGACCCTCGCCGGATCAGCGCAGCATCGCTGACATCGCCGAGCAGCAGTTCAGCATGCGCACCGCGGCTTCGACCGTCGGCGCGCCAAAGCGCAATTCGGTCGGCGCGACGCGCTCGAAGGCTGGCCACTGGCAGAACAGGTCGGCCAGCGCCGGTGACTGGGTGTGCAACGTCACGGCAAGCGGCGTCGGCCATACCAGCGGGGCCGCGTTGCCCCGGCTTTCCAGCGCCGACACCACCCCTGCGCGGATGGCCGCGCAGGACTGCGCCGGCGACAGCGAGATGCCGCTGGTCTGGCCCGTGGCCCGCTTGGTCTGCACGAACACGGCCTGCGGAAAAAGCGCGCGGTTCTCGGCAATGAACACATCGTCGCCGCTGCCCATCAGCACCGGCGCGCCGTACTCGCCAGCCAACGCGCCGTAGAGGCCGGCTTCGCTCATCGGTTGGCCATCGAATGCGATGCCGGCAAAGGCAAAGCTGTTGATGGTGTGGGCCAGGATGCCCGCACCCTGCGCACGCGAGTGGTAGCCGACCATGCAGACGCCATCCACACCGAGATCGACGCCGGCCACCATGCTGAGGTAGCGCGGCTTGCCCTGGATGACTTGCGCGCGCGCGTCGAGCACATCGGGCAGCAGGTTGCGGAAGTCCCCGTGCGAATCGTTGACGTAGACCTCGGAGGCGCCGCCTTCGAAGGCGCCGGCGATCGCGGCGTTGGCTTCGTCGGTCATCCACCGGCGGGCGCGCTCGTACTCGGAATTGCCGGCACGCACCTGCTGCGAGTGAAAGACGCCGGCCACGCCTTCGATGTCGACGGAGATCAGGATTTTCATGGCGTCTCAGAGGCGGTCTATCTTGGGGTCGAGCGCGTCGCGCAACCCGTCGCCCAGCAGGTTGAAGGCCAGCACGGTGAAGAAAATGGCCAGCGACGGGAACAGCGCCACGTGCGGTGCGTTGACCATGTCGGCGCGCGCCTCGTTCAGCATCGCGCCCCACTCGGGCGTGGGCGGCTGCGCGCCCATGCCGAGGAACGACAGGCTGGCCGCCGTGATGATCGACGTGCCCAGCCGCATCGTGAAGTACACGACGATGGCCGAGATGGTGCCCGGCAGGATGTGCCGCAGCAGGATGGTCCGGTCGCTCGCGCCGATGCTGCGCGTGGCCTCGATGTAGGTCAGGTTCTTCAGCACCAGCGTATTGCCGCGCACGAGTCGCGCGAAGGCCGGCACGCTGAACACCGACACGGCGATCACGACGTTGACCATGCTGCTGCCCAGGATCGCGACCACGCCGATGGCGAGCAGGATGCCGGGGAAGGCGAAGAGCACGTCGGAGATGCGCATCACGATGCGGTCCCACCAGCCGCCGTAGAAGCCCGCCAGCAGGCCCAGCACGGTACCGATGATGGCGCCCAGCACCACCGACATGAAGCCGGCCGCCAGCGAGATGCGCGCACCCATCAGGATGCGGCTGAAGATGTCGCGCCCGAGCGGGTCGACGCCGAACCAGTGCGCCATCGACGGCGGCGAGTTGAGACGGTCGTAGTCGAAGAAGGTCTCGGCGTCGTAGGGCACGATCCACGGCGCGAGGATCGCCACCAGCACCAGCAGCAGCACGAACAGCAGCGCACCGAAGGCCACGTGCTGCATGCGGAACTTGCGCCAGAACTCGCTCCAGGGCGTGCGCACCGCAGACGCAACTTCGGTGGTGTGGCTTTCGCTCATCTCACCCCCTCTCGCCCCAACGTCGCGTGGCGCGGAACACCGCGGAACGGGCTCCGCCCGGCCGCCGGTGTTGCCCCCGGCAGGGGGTTGGCGTAGCGACACGAAGTGCGCGAAGACTGGGGGCGAGCTTCACTTGTATCGAATGGTGGGATTGATGAAGCCATAGAGCACGTCGACCACAAGGTTGATCAGGATGAACTCGAGCGAAAAGAGCAGCACGAGCGTCTGGATGATGGGGTAGTCGCGCATGTCGACCGCATCGACCAGCAGGCGGCCCAGGCCGGGCCAGTTGAACACCGCCTCGACCACGATCGAGCCGCCCAGCAGGAAGCCGAACTGCAGCCCCATCATCGTGACGACGGGTATCAGCGCATTGCGCAGGCAATGCTTCAGTACCACGAGGTTCTCGGGCACGCCCTTGGCGCGCGCGGTGCGCACGAAGTCCTCCTGGATCACCTCGATGAACGATGCGCGCGTGAAGCGCGCCATCACGGCCGCCACGGCGGCGCCGAGCGTGATCGACGGCAGGACGTAGTGGCGCCACGAGTCCGCGCCCACTGTCGGCAGCCAGCCGAGCTGCACCGAGAACACCTGCATCAGCAGCATGCCCAGCGCGAAGGCCGGGAACGAGATGCCGGACACGGCCAGCGTCATGCCGATGCGGTCGGGCCACTTGTTGCGGTACACCGCCGAGGTTATGCCGATCGCCATGCCGAACAGCACCGCCCACGCCATGCTGGTGAGCGTGAGCAGCAGGGTGGGCATGAAGCGCTCGGCGATTTCGGTCGACACCGGGCGCCGCGAGCGCAGCGAATGTCCAAAGTCGCCCTGCAGCATGTTCCCGAAGAAGCTCAGGAACTGCTGCGGCAGCGGCTTGTCCAGACCCAGCTCCTGCCGCACCAGGGCGATCGTCTCGGGCCCGGCGTCCGGCCCTGCGGCGAGCCGTGCCGGATCGCCGGGCAGCATGTGCACGAACAGGAACACCAGCACCGCGACGATGAAGAGCGTCGGCAGCAGACCCAGCAGCCGCTTGATGACGTAGTGGGTCATGGTCGAAGCGCCAGGATCACTTCAGGTCGACTTCATCGAAGTTGAAACTGCCGTCCGGGATCATGTAGAAGCCCGCCAGGTTGCGCGCGCGCACCGACAGCAACTGCTCGGTCACCAGGAAGGCCCAGGGTGCGTCCTTCCAGATGCGTTGCTGCGCATCGGCGTAGATCTTCGCCTTGGCGGCCGGGTCGGTGGTGATGAGCGCCTTCTTGATGTCGGCATCGACTTCGGCGTTCTTGTAGTACGCGGTGTTGAAGAGCTTCGGCGGGAACGATTCGGACGCCAGCAGCGGACGCATCGCCCAGTCGGCCTCGCCGGTGGACGACGACCAGCCGACGTAGTACATGCGCACCGGCGCGGTGGCCGGATCCTGCGCGCTTTCGACGCGCTCGACGCGCTGGCCCGCTTCGAGTGCCAGCACCTGCACCTTGACGCCGACCTGCGCCAGCTGCTGCTGCACGAACTGGATCACCTTCTGCGCGGTTGTGTAGTTGTAGGCAGACCAGAGCGTGGTCTCGAAGCCGTTCGGGTATCCGGCTTCCTTCAGCAGCTCCTTGGCCTTGGCCGGGTTGTAGGGCCAGGGGCCGAGCTTGGTCGCGCCGTCCACGCCCTTGGGCAGCACGCCCTCGGCAGGAATCGCGTAGCCCGAGAAGGCAACCTTGACCAGGGCGTCCTTGTTGATCGCGTAGTTGATGGCCTCGCGCACCTTCGGGTTGTCGAAAGGCTTCTGCGTCGTGTTCATCGAGATGTACCGCTGGATGATCGACGGCGCGGCGGTCACCTCGAGGCTCGGCTTGTCCTTGAGGGTCTGCGCGGCTTCGGGCGGCATCGGGAACGCGAAGTGCGCCTCGTTGGTCTGCATCATGGCCGCGCGCGTGTTGTTGTCGACCACCGGACGCCAGGTGATGGTGTCGACCTTCGGATAGCCCTTGCGCCAGTAGCCATCGAACTTGGCGACCTTGAGGTAGTCGGTGGCCTTCCACTCGACGAATTTGAACGGGCCGGTGCCGACCGGATTCTGTGCAATGCCCTTGCTGCCGTACTTGGCGAGCGCGGCCGGCGAGATGATCACGCCCGACGGATGCGCCAGCGTGTTGATGAAGGGCGAGAAGGGCTCGGTGAGCGTGAAGCGCACCGTCGTCGCGTCCACCGCCTCGGTCTTGGCGATGTTCTTGTACAGGTTGTAGCGCTTGAGCTTGTTGTCGGGGTTGGTCACGCGGTCGAAGGTGACCTTCACCGCTTCGGCGTTGAAGGGCGTGCCATCGTGGAACTGGATGCCCGTCTTGAGCTTGACGGTGTAGACCAGCCCGTCCTTGCTCACCGTGTAGCCGGTGGCGAGCACCGGCGCCATCTTCATGTCCTTGTCGAAGCCGTAGAGGCCCTGGTAGAAAGACTTGGCAACGGCCTGCGACAGCGTGTCGTTGGCATCGTACGGGTCGGTGGTCGTGAAGTTCGACTGCACCGCGACCACCACGTCCTTGGCGGCGTGGGCAGACAGCGCGAAACCAGCCAGTGCCAGCGCACCTGCGATGTGGGAGAGGCGTTTGTTAAGCATGCAAGGACTCCTTTGAAGTCGGTTGGGGTGGGAATCGGGGAAGAAGAAAGCTAGAAAAGTGGGCGTCAGGAGACCGGGTGCAGCGCGACGAAGTGGCCCGGGCCGACCTCGACCAGCGGCTTCACGTCGGGCTCGTAGCCAGCCGGGTGCACCGGGCTCGGTATCTCGCCCTTGAGCAAGGTGCGGCCAATGTTGCGGCGGGTCGGGTCGGCCACCGGCACCGCGGCCATCAGGCGCCGCGTGTACGCATGCTGCGGGTTCTCGAAGATGGCGCGGCGCGGGCCGATCTCCACGATCTGGCCCAGATACATCACGGCCACGCGGTGGCTCACGCGCTCGACCACGGCCATGTCGTGCGAGATGAAGAGAAAGGCCACGCCCAGCTCGCGCTGCAGGTCGAGCAGCAGGTTGATGATCTGCGCCTGGATCGACACGTCCAGCGCCGACACCGATTCGTCGGCCACCACCACCTTGGGGTTGAGCGCCAGCGCGCGTGCGATCGCGATGCGCTGGCGCTGGCCGCCCGAGAACTCGTGCGGGTAGCGTTGCGCATGGTCGGACGGCAGGCCGACTTTTTCGAGCAGCCAGCGCACCCGCGCCTGCGCCGCTTCGCCGCTCGCGATGCGATGCACCAGCAGCGGCTCCATGATCGAGTAGCCGACCGTCACGCGCGGATCGAGCGAGGCGAACGGATCCTGGAAGATGAACTGGATGTCGCGCCGCAGCGTCTGCACCTCCTTGGTCGGCAGCGCGAGGATGTCGCGGCCGTTGAACTCGATCGCGCCGCGCTGGCTCTCGACCAGGCGCAGCAACGACCGCCCGGTGGTCGACTTGCCGCAGCCGGATTCGCCGACCAGCGCCAGTGTCTCGCCGGCGTGCAGGTCGAAGCTCACCTTCTCGACCGCATGCACCTGGCGCGTGACGCGGCCGAACAGGCCGCTGCGCAACTCGAAGCGGGTGACCAGATCCTTCACGCGCAGGATCGGCGGCACATCGCGGCGCACGGTGTCGTGCGGCAGCGGGGCGGCGACGTGCACGCCGGTGGCATCGACGTGCAGCAGTTCGAACTTGGCCGGCAGGTCGGTGCCGTGCATCGCGCCGAGCTGCGGCACGGCCGACAGCAGGGCGCGCGTGTAGGCGTGGCGCGGGTCGGCGAACACCTGCTTCGACGCGCCCGCCTCGACCTTGTCGCCGCGGTACATCACCAGCACGCGGTCGGCCACCTCGGCCACCACCCCCATGTCGTGCGTGATGAAGAGCACGCCCATCTGCATCTCGGTCTGCAGCTCGCGCACGAGCTGGAGGATCTGCGCCTGAATGGTCACGTCGAGCGCGGTGGTCGGCTCGTCGGCGATCAGCAGCGACGGCCGGCACGAGAGCGCCATCGCGATCATCACGCGCTGGCGCATGCCGCCCGACAGCTGATGCGGATAGCGGTCGAGCACGCTCTTCGCTTCGGGGATGCGCACGAGTTCCAGCATGCGCAGGGCCTCGGCGCGCGCGGCCGCGCGATCCTTGGCCTGGTGGATCGCGATGGCCTCGGCGATCTGGTCACCGGCCGTGAACACCGGGTTCAGCGAGGTCATCGGCTCCTGGAAGATCATCGCGATGTCGGCACCGCGGATGGTGCGCATGGCGGCATCCGAAGCGCGCGCCAGATCGAGCACCTGCCCGCTGCGGCGCCGGAAGTCCATGCGCCCATCGACGATGCGGCCACCGCCCCACTCCACCAGCCGCATCAGCGCGAGCGAAGTGACGGACTTGCCCGAGCCGGATTCGCCGACGATGGCCAGCGTCTCGCCGCGCTCGACATGGAACGACAGCTGGCGCACCGCATCCACCACGCGTTCCGAGGTGGAAAAACGCACGGTAAGGTTCTCCACCGCAAGCACGTGCCCTTCGGGCAGCGCTGGCGCAGAGACGGTTGGTGGCGGATCGGCGAGGACGGCAGACATGGCAATCCGTTTTTTCAGCGGTGGATGGCAGTTTGCGGCAGTTCGGCGCCGCGGGCATGGGCGCGGTACATGCCCTCGGTATTGAACGGCAGGCAGACATTGCCGAGCCGGTCGACTGCGATCAGCCCGCCGCGGCCGCCGATGGCCGGCAGCGTGTGCATGACGACCGCGTCAGTGGCCTGCTGCAGCGACTGGCCGGCATAGTGCATGCGCGCGCAGATATCGTAGGCCGCAACGGTGCGCATGAACATCTCGCCGCTGCCGGTGCAGGACACGGCGGCGCTGCGGTCATCGGCATAGGTGCCGGCGCCGATCAGCGGCGAATCGCCGACGCGGCCGACGCGCTTGTTGGTCATGCCGCCGGTCGAGGTGGCGGCGGCCAGGTGGCCATGCAGGTCGAGCGCGACCGCGCCCACCGTGCCGAACTTGCTGCCCTCGACCAGCGGCGCGCCGTCGTGGTCGAGCGCCACGCGGTTGGCCGCGAGCGCCTGGTGCAGCTGCTTGCGGCGTGCCTCGGTCGAGAAGTACGAGGGGTCGACCATCTCCAGCCCGCGCTCGCGGGCGAAGGCGTCGGCGCCCGCACCGGCCAGCAGCACGTGCGCACCCTCCTCCATCACCGCGCGCGCCGCGCGCACCGGCCGGCGAACGCGGGTCGTGCCGGCCACCGCGCCCGCACGCAGGCTGGCGCCGTCCATCACGGCGGCGTCGAGCTCATGGGTTTCATCGTGCGTGAACACCGCACCGCGGCCGGCGTTGAACAGCGGGCAGTCTTCAAGCATCTCGACCGCGAGGCAGACGGCGTCGAGCGCACTGGCGCCGCCCAGCAGTGCCGCCTGTGCGGCGGACACGATGGCATGCAGCGCATCGCGGTAAGGCTGCGCGGCGGTCGAATCGGCCGATGCCGCAGCGATCGTGCCGGCGCCCCCGTGGATGGCGATGACGGGTATGGAGGTCATGGATCCTGTGAAGTTCGTGAGGTCTCGCGCAGACCCTGGCCGCCGTGGAGCCAGGGCATGACCGACTCGACCACCTTGCCGGCGAGCTGGAAAGCACCCGGCGTGCACAGTGCGACGGCACTGGTCAGCGCCTCGATCACGGCCAGCGCGCTGGTTTCGCAGTTGGGGCGGTAGCGGGTTCCGGTCTGCGCGTAGAGGGCCACGTCGGCGAGCGGGGCGAGCGGTGAGCTGGGCTTGTCGGTCAGCGCGAGCACGCGCACGCCCTGTGCGCGCGCGATGCCCGCGAGCGTGACGGTATCGGTCAGGTAGCGCGGAAAGCCGATCGCCACCAGCAGGTCGCCGGGCTTGCCGCGCGACAGCGTGCGGGCACCGTGCGTCACGCCGCCGACCCCGGGCAAGAGGCGCACATCCGGGCAGTACGCGTCCAGCCCGTGCTGCAGCAGGCCGGCTAGCCAGGCGCTGGCACCGTAGCCGACGATGTAGATGGTGTTGGCATCCCGCACGGACTGCACCGCTTCTTCGCAGGCGCCGTGGTCGAGCGCGCGCCGCGTCGCCTCGATGTTGCGGTGGCTCTCTTCCAGCGCCGTGGCGAACACCTCGGCCACGGTCGAAGGCCGGGCCAGGTTCCCGCGCAATTGCTCCACCGGCGCCAGCAAGGGTTCGAAGCCGCGCACCAACTCCGCGCGAAAGGTGGCATAGCCCTCGAAGCCGAGCGCCCGCGCGAAGCGGTTGGCGGTGGCGACGGACACGCCGACGGTGGCCGCCAGTTCGTCGATCGGCAGGGTCGCGACCTGCAGCGGATGCGCCAGCACGTGGTCGGCGACCTGGCGATGCGATCGGGTCAGCCGCGGCAGCGCCTGCGCAATGCGCTGCGCCACGGTGGTGCCGGCGGCGGGGGAAACAACGGGGGTCATGCCTCGGTGGGTGCGCGTTTCACGGGCAAAAAGTAAATTTGATTACAAATATACCCATGCAAAGAAAATTTTTGGTCATTTCTTTGCGTGATGCAAATTCCAGACCACCGGGCGGCGGTCGGCCGGTCACGGCGCGCAGGCCCCGTTGAAAGCTTCAGCGCCCGTCGGCTTCGAGCAACTGCCGCAAGGCCTCGAGATCCGCCGCGATCCAGGCGCTGTCGCGCGCAGAGGCCGCGTCGTCCATGCCGGGCTGGCGCAGCAAGCGCGAAGCAATGGTTTCAGTCGTCATCGGAGTTGCCTCTCAAGACCTTCGCGACCACCGCGCCCGAAAATCCCCGCGCCAATAGAAAGCGCACCTGCCGCGCACGCTCGGTGGCATCGCCGGGCGGCGCGTCGAAGCGCCGGCGCCAGACTTCGCGGGCACGCAGCAGCTCGGTGTCGCGCAGGCCGGCAATGGCCTCGGCGATGGCTTCGGGCGCGATGCCCTTGTGCGCCAGCTCCTGCTTCACGCGCGCGGCACCCATGCGCGGCGCGCGCTGGTGCAGCACCGACTGAACCACGCGCGCCTCGCTGATGAAGTCCTTGGCGACCAGTTCGTCGAGCGCTCTGGCGAGCGAACCGGGCTCTTCCTCGTGGCGCGCCAGCTTGCGCTCCAGCTCGACGCGCGAGTGCTCGCGCTGGCTCAGCAGGCGCAGCGCACGGCCTTTGAGGGAGGGGGCAGCGAACGCCATTCTTGGTAGCGGTACTGGACGGCCATCGGCTCAGACCCGTTGCGCAGGCGCTGGCCGAGGCCGATCCGGTGCTTACTTTTCAGCCTTGTCCGCCTTGTCCGCCTTGTCTGCCTTGTCCGCCTTCGCGGGCTTGGCCTCGGCGGTTTCGGCGCCCGCATCTGCGGCCAGCAGCGGGATGCCGAGCGACTCGCGCACCTTGTTCTCGATCTCGCGCGACAGTTCGGGGTTCTCGCGCAGGAACTCGCGCGCGTTGTCGCGGCCCTGGCCGATCTTCTCGCCGTTGTAGGCATACCAGGCGCCCGACTTGTCGACGATCTTGGCGACCACACCCATGTCGATGATCTCGCCCTCGCGGCTGATGCCCTCGCCGAACAGGATGTCGAACTCGGCGGTCTTGAACGGCGGGCTGACCTTGTTCTTCACCACCTTGACCTTGGTTTCGTTGCCGATCGCCTCGTCGCCCTTCTTGATGGTGCCGATGCGGCGGATATCGAGGCGCACCGAGGCGTAGAACTTGAGCGCGTTGCCGCCAGTGGTGGTTTCGGGCGAGCCGAACATCACGCCGATCTTCATGCGGATCTGGTTGATGAAGATGACCATGCAGTTGGTCTTCTTGATGGTGGCGGTCAGCTTGCGCAGCGCCTGGCTCATCAGGCGGGCCTGCAGGCCGGGCAGCGAGTCGCCCATTTCGCCTTCGATTTCGGCCTTGGGCGTGAGTGCGGCAACCGAGTCGATCACGATCAGGTCGACGGCGCCCGAGCGCACCAGCGAATCGACGATTTCGAGCGCCTGCTCGCCGGTGTCGGGCTGGCTGATCAGCAGGTCGGACAGGTTCACGCCGAGCTTCTGGGCGTACTGCACGTCGAGTGCGTGCTCGGCGTCGACAAAGGCGCAGGTGCCGGCCTGGCGCTGCATTTCGGCGATGACCTGCAGCGTGAGGGTGGTCTTGCCCGACGATTCCGGGCCGTAGATTTCGATGACGCGACCGCGCGGCAGGCCGCCGACGCCCAGCGCGATGTCCAGGCCCAGCGAGCCGGTGGAGACCACCTGGATGTCTTCCAGCGCCTCGCCTTCACCGAGCCGCATGATCGTGCCCTTGCCAAACTGCTTTTCGATCTGGGCCAGCGCGGCCTGCAAGGCCTTGGCTTTTTCGCTGCCTGCGACCGAAATGCTGGTGCCTTTGACGAGTGCGTCCATCTGGAAATCTCCTTGAATATCAACGGGTTGGTACTTGTTGTACCCAGTCTGCTTTTAATCACAGGCTGGATGCTTGAACAGTAGTGTAGCGAGGCATGGGTTGAAGTAAACCCAAATTTTGGTCAGTTTGATTTACTATCGAGCTGTGGTTGACGATGCACTTACACATGCCGACGACTGGCGCCAGGTTCACCTCGGCCGGCTGCTCGGCCACGCGATGCGCCGCTTCGACGAGCGCGTGCTGGCCCTGATGGCGCACGACGTCGATGTGCCGCTGGCGCTCTCCAATCTTGCCGCGCGGCAACAGGTCAGCGCCGCGCACATCCACATCACCCGCCACCTCGCGCGCAACGGCTCACGCCTGACCGAACTGGCCGAGCGCGCCGGCATGACCAAGCAGGCGATGGGCACGCTGGTCGACCAGTGCGAGGCCTGGGGCCTGGTCACGCGCGGGCCCGACCCGCTCGATGCGCGCGCGCGCCGCGTGCTGTTCACCGCCGACGGACTGGCCTGGCTCGAAGCCTTCCGGCGCGCCGTGGCACAGGCCGAACACGAGTTTCGCGCCAGCGTCGGCGACGAGATCGCCACCGTGGTGACGATCGGCCTCGAAGCCTACGCTGCGGCCTAAAATTCGCGCCGAACAGCCGGAGAAGGCCCATGCGAATCCTGATTGCCGAAGATGACCAGGTGCTGGCCGATGCCCTGCTGCGCAGCCTGCGCACGTCGGGCGCGGCTTGCGACCATGTCGCGACCGGCTCGCAGGCCGATGCGGCGCTGATGACCAACAGCGAATTCGACCTGCTGATCCTCGACCTCGGCCTGCCCAAGATGCACGGCCTCGAGATCCTGAAGCGGCTGCGTGCACGCGGCTCCACGCTGCCGGTGCTGGTGCTGACCGCGGCCGACAGCGTGGAAGAACGCGTCAAGGGCCTCGACCATGGCGCCGACGACTACATGGCCAAGCCGTTCAGCCTGCAGGAGCTCGAAGCGCGCGTGCGCGCCCTCACGCGGCGCGGCATGGGCAGCACCAGCAACGCGATCAAGCATGGCCCGCTCACGTACGACCAGGCCGGCCGCGTTGCCACCATCGACGGCAAGATGGTCGAGCTCTCGGCCCGCGAACTTGGCCTGCTCGAAGTGCTGCTGCAGCGCGCCGGCCGGCTCGTCAGCAAGGATCAGCTGGTCGAGCGGCTCTGCGAATGGGGCGAGGAAGTGAGCCTCAACGCGATCGAGGTCTACATCCACCGCCTGCGCAAGAAGATAGAGAAGGGCCCGATCCGCATCGCCACGGTACGCGGCCTCGGCTACTGTCTGGAAAAGATCAACTGATGGGCCCCCACGCGCATCACTGCGTGCATTCGCTGCCGCCCGAGGGAGCGCAGGCCATCCTTGGGGCGGCCCGGCGGACGGCTCTGTGATTCGCCTGTTCCAGCACGGACAGCGCTCGCTGTTCGGCGAGATCCTGGACTGGATGCTCACGCCGCTGCTGCTGCTGGTGCCGGTGAGCATCGGGGTCACGTGGCTGGTGGCGCAGGGCATTGCCAACCGGCCGTTCGACCGCGCGCTCGAACACAACGTGCAGACACTGGCCGCGCTGGTCACGGTGCAGGACAAGCGCGTGCGCTTCTACCTGCCGCAGCCCTCGCGCGACATCCTCCGGGGCGACGACACCGACCGCGTCTACTACCAGGTGCGTGGGGCCGAAGGCGATCTGCTCGGCGGCGACGCCGACCTGCCGCTGCCGCCCGACGACGAGGTGCCCACGGACGAGCGCGTGTTCATCCGCACCGAACGCATGCGCGACGAGCCGGTACGCGTGGCCTACACCTGGGTGCAGCCCGCACTGACGGGGTCGGGGCTGGTATTGGTGCAGGTGGGTGAAACGCGCGAAAAACAGAAGGTGCTCGCCACCGAGATCATCAAGGGCGTGCTGCTGCCGCAGTTTGCGATCCTTCCGCTCGCGATCCTGCTGATCTGGCTGGCGCTGGTGCGTGGCATCAAGCCCCTGTCGGAGCTTGAAGACCGCATTCGCGAGCGCAAGCCCGACGACCTGAGCCCGCTCGACGACAGCGCGGTGCCAGTCGAGGTGGCGCCGCTGGTCATGTCCGTCAACGGGCTGTTGACCAAGCTGCAGGTCTCAATCGCGATCCAGAGGCGCTTTCTGGCCGATGCCGCGCACCAGCTCAAGACGCCGCTGGCCGGGCTGCGCATGCAGGCCGATCTGGCCCAGCGCCAGGGCGCGAGCGCCGATGATCTGAAGCAGTCGCTGCAGCAGATCGGCCGGGCCAGCGTTCGCGCCACCCACACCGTGAACCAGCTGCTGGCGCTGGCGCGGGCCGAAGGCGGGGCCGGCGCGCGCGCCTGGCAGCGCTGCGACCTGGCGCGGCTGACCATCGACGTCGTCCGCGAAGCGGTGCCCCGTGCCATCGAAAAGCGCATCGACCTCGGCTACGACGGTGCCGAGCCGGGCGCGCTCGGCGTGATGTTCGACGGCAACCTCACCCTGCTGAAGGAGATGGTGCGCAACCTGGTCGACAACGCGATCAACTACACGCCCTCGTCAGACGAAAGGCCGGGCGTGATCACGGCGCGCGTGCTGGCCGACCCGTTCGGCCACGTGGTGCTGCTGCAGGTGGAGGACTCGGGGCCCGGCATTCCGGAGCACGAGCGCGAACTGGTGTTCGAACCCTTTTACCGCGTGCTCGGCAACGAGGCCGACGGCTCCGGCCTGGGGCTGCCGATCGTGCTGGAGATCGCGCGGCAGCACAAAGCCACGGTGCATCTCGAAGACGCGCGGCCCGGCAGGCAACCGCCCGGCGTGCGCTTCAGCGTGCGCTTCGAAACCGTTTGAACCGAAGCGCCAGCGGCTGCCGGATCACTGCGTCGACGCAGGAGGCTCCGCTACCGGCTCGGCGGGCGCCGCGGACACGGGCGCGGGCGCCGCTGCCGCTTCGTTGCGGATCTGCAGTGCGCCGGGTCGGATCTGTTGCGTCATGCGCTGCGGCTCGTGCTCTGCGAAGGCGGCCGGCACCGCGCCGAACATGGCCAGGCCGCCCTGCGTCCATGCGAAGTAAACCAGGTTGGCCAGCAGGAGCGCCGCCAGCAGAAGGCGGGGTTTGCTCATGACGCCACCCCGCCCGACGGGCGCACGCTGACCTCGGCGCTGGTGACCGACTGCAGGCCGGCCGCCGTCTGCACGCGCAGTTCCCCGGCCGACCCCACGCCTTCGCAATGGCCTTCGGTCCCGTCGCTCAGGCGCACGTCGCGCCCGCGCAGTGCATCGCGCGCTGCAAAACCTTCTGCAAAGGCCGCGAAGCCGTGTTCGGCGAACCCCAGCACGCTGCGCACCAGGGGCGGCACGATGTCGGCCAGCACCTGCGGCGCCTGTGCGCCGGGGCAATACTCACGCAGCCAGGCCGGTGCCGTGCCCAGCCCGGCGGCCTCGCGCGGCCCGATGTTGAGCCCGATGCCGATCACCAGGTAGCGCTGCGCAGCGGCGGCCTGCGGCAGCGCGGTTTCGATCAGGATGCCGCCGAGCTTGCGATCCTCCACCGTCCAGAGATCGTTCGGCCACTTCAGGCGCAACTGGCTGCCCTCCGGATCCAGACTTTCGGCCACGCTGACGCCGACCGCGAGCGACAGGCCCGACCAGTCCTGCGGTGCGAGCGGCAGCCCGATCGAAAAGGTCAGTGATTCGTCGGGCGCAGCAGCCCCGCCGTCCGCGGTGCTTTGCCAGGGCCGGCCGAGCCGGCCGCGCCCGGCGGTCTGGCGCTCGGCCACCAGCAGCACCGGCACGCCCCCCCCGGCACGCGCGCGGCGCATGAGCTCGGTGTTGGTCGAGTCGATCTCGGCCACCACCTCGACCGCGAAGCCCGGCACCAGCGCGTCGAGTGCGGCACGCAGTTCGGCGACAGGCCAGCGGTTTGTCACTCCTTGCCGGCCTTCCTGGTTTTTTTGGCCTTCTTCGCCTCTTTCTCGGCCTTCTTCTTTTTCTTCGCCTTTTTCTTCTTCTTTTCGGCCTTCGCCTGCTCGTCGTTGTCCTTGGGGGAGAGCAGCGTGCCGCGGCAGGTCTCGGCGCCGCACCAGCAAGGGAACTCGGCCAGCAGTTCGGGCGTGTAGGGCTCGTCGATGATCAGGCCGTAGTCGTAGTTGAGTTCTTCGCCGGCGGCGATGTCGCGCAGCGCCTTGATGAAGACACGGCCGTCCTGCTCGTCGGCCTCGCAGTTGGGTTCGCAGGCATGGTTGATCCACTTGGCGGCGTTGCCGTTGACCTTGCCGTCGATCACATGCTTGTCATCGATGTGGAAGTAGAAGGTGTGGTTTGGCTGGGCCGGGTCGTGCGGATGGCGGCGCAGGGCCTCTTTCCAGCTGATGACCTCGCCCTTGTATTCGATCAGCGTTTCGCCCTTGGCGATGTCCTGCACTGCGAAGACGCCGTTGCCGTGGATGCCGGAGCGGCGCGTCTGGATGCGGCGACCTGTGTTCGAAGGGGTTTTGGAGGGCATCGCCGAAGTCTGTTAGTTTGAATATGCACACGTATGCGCGTGCGCGCGTACGCACGCGAGAAGCGGCAGATTGTAGATAGAGAGAAAAGATGACGAAGACTTTGGTGATTGCAGAGAAGCCCTCGGTGGCACAGGACATCGTCCGTGCCCTCACGCCGGTGGCCGGCAAGTTCGACAAGCACGACGAGCATTTCGAGAACGAAAGCTACGTCGTGACCAGCGCCGTGGGGCACCTGGTCGAGATCCAGGCGCCCGAAGAATTCGACGTGAAGCGCGGCAAGTGGAGCTTTGCCAACCTGCCGGTGATCCCGCCGCACTTCGACCTGAAACCGGTCGACAAGACCAGGACGCGCCTGAACGCCGTGGTCAAGCAGGCCAAGCGCAAGGACGTGACGCAGCTCATCAACGCCTGCGACGCGGGCCGCGAGGGCGAGTTGATCTTCCGCCTGATCGAGCAATATGCCGGCGGCAAGGCCCCGCTGGGCAAGCCGGTGCGGCGCCTGTGGCTGCAGTCGATGACGCCGCAGGCGATTCGCGACGGCTTCGAAACGCTGCGCACCGAAAAGCAGATGCAGGGCCTGGCCGACGCCGCGCGCTCGCGCTCCGAGGCCGACTGGCTGGTGGGCATCAACGGCACGCGCGCCATGACCGCGTTCAATTCGCGCGATGGCGGCTTCTTCCTCACGACCGTGGGCCGGGTGCAGACGCCGACACTGTCGGTGGTGGTCGAGCGCGAGGAGCAGATCCGCAAGTTCGTGAGCCGCGACTACTGGGAAATCCACGCGAGCTTTGCCGCCGAAGCCGGAAAGTATCCGGGCAAGTGGTTCGACGCGAACTGGAAGAAGGGCAACGCGCCCACGCTGCCCAACGGCGAACCCGATGCCGAGCAGCGCGCGGACCGGGTGTGGAACGAGCGCGACGCGCGCGAGATCGCCGACGCCGCGCGCAGCAAGCCGGCCACCGTCACCGAAGAGTCGAAGCCCACCTCCCAGGCTTCGCCGGCCCTGTTCGACCTGACCTCCCTGCAGCGTGAAGCCAACGGCCGCTTCGGCTTCTCGGCCAAGACCACGCTGGCGCTGGCGCAGAGCCTCTACGAGCGCCACAAGGCACTCACCTATCCCCGGACGGACTCGCGCGCGTTGCCCGAAGACTACCTGCCCGTGGTGAAGAACACGATGGAGATGCTGGCCAACAGCGGCATGAAGCACCTGGCGCCCTTTGCCAAGCAGGCCGTCGACGGCAACTACGTCAAGCCGAACAAGCGCATCTTCGACAACGCCAAGGTGTCGGATCACTTCGCGATCATCCCCACGCTGCAGGCGCCCAGCGGCCTGAGCGACGCCGAGCAGAAGCTGTACGACTTCGTCGTGCGGCGCTTTCTGTCGGTGTTCTTTCCGAGCGCCGAGCACCAGGTCACCACGCGCATCAGCACGGTCGAGCAGGGCGGCAGGAAGTACCCGTTCCGCAGCGACGGCAAGGTGCTGGTCAAGCCGGGCTGGCTCGCGATCTACGGCAAGGAAGCCGTGTCCGACGACGACGAGAAGGACGGCAAGAACCTGGTGCCGGTGAAGCAGGGCGAAATCGTCAACACCGAATCGGCCGACACCAAGGGCCTGAAGACGCGCCCGCCCGCGCGCTACTCGGAAGCCACGCTGCTCGGCGCCATGGAAGGCGCCGGCAAGACCATCGACGACGACGAGCTGCGCGAAGCGATGCAGGAAAAGGGCCTCGGCACGCCCGCCACACGCGCCGCCACCATCGAAGGCCTGATCGCCGAGAAGTACATGCTGCGCGAAGGCCGCGAGCTGATTCCGACGGCCAAGGCGTTTCAGCTCATGACGCTGCTGCGCGGCCTCGGCGTGGAGGAACTCTCCAAGGCCGAACTCACCGGCGACTGGGAATACAAGCTCGCGCAAATGGAGAAGGGGCAGCTCAGCCGCGACACCTTCATGCGGGAGATTGCCGCAATGACCGAGCACATCGTCAAGAAGGCCAAGGAGTACGACCGCGACACCGTGCCCGGCGACTACGCCACGCTCTCGACGCCCTGCCCCAACTGCGGCGGCGTGGTGAAGGAAAACTACCGCCGCTACACCTGCACCGGCAAGACGGGGCAGCAGCCCTGCGGCTTCTCGTTCGGCAAGTCGCCGGCCGGCCGCACCTTCGAGGTGGTGGAGGCCGAGGCATTGCTGCGCGACAAGCACATCGGCCCGATCGACGGCTTCCGCTCCAAGGCCGGCTGGCCCTTCACGGCGGAGATCGTGCTCAAGTTCGACGAAGAAGAAACGAAGAACTGGAAACTCGAGTTCGACTTCGGCGACGACAAGAACGCCGACACCGGCGAGATCGTCGACTTTAGCCAGCAGGACACGGTGGGCCCGTGCCCGATCTGTGGAGCGCCGGTGTTCGAGCACGGCAGCAACTACGTCTGCGAGAAGTCGGTGCCGACGAACGAGCAGCCCACGCCGAGCTGCACCTTCAAGACCGGCAAGATCATCCTGCAGCAGCCGGTGGAACGCGCGCAGATGGAAAAGCTGCTGGCCACCGGCAAGACCGACCTGCTCGACAAGTTCGTCTCGATGCGCACGCGCCGCGCGTTCAAGGCCTTCCTGGCCTGGAACAAGGAAGAGGGCAAGGTCACCTTCGAGTTCGAGCCACGCACGAGCAAGTTCCCGCCGCGCAAGACCTTCAGCAAGGCCGCGCCGGCCGCCGCCAAGAAAACCGCGGCGGGCACTGCAGCCAAAAAGGCGCCGGCCGCAAAAAAGGCGGCGGCGAAGAAAGTCGCCGCGCCCAAGGCGCCGCGCAAGCCGGGTGCCGGCCTGAAGCCGAGCGAGGCGCTGGCCGCGGTGATCGGCGCCGAGCCGGTGGCCCGCACCGAGGTCATCAAGAAGCTGTGGGACTACATCAAGGCCAACGGCCTGCAGGACGCCACCAACAAGCGCGCGATCAATGCCGACGCGAAGCTCAAGCCGGTGTTCGGCAAGGACCAGGTCACGATGTTCGAGCTGGCCGGCATCGTCGGGAAGCACCTGAGCGCGTGAGCGCCTGCTTGCGACGCACTGCCGCGGTCAGCGCCGCAGCAGCGCCTGCCGCAGCAGCCGGGCCGCACGGTCGCGGATCTGGCCGGGCATGCGGTGGCGCCAGCGCTGCGGCTGGCGCTTCGCGGCGGCGCAGGCGGCCAGGAAGTCGTCGAGGATCGGCGTGTCGTCCACCGTGGTGATCTCGCTGCCCGACTTGTGGAACTCCGGGTGCCACTGCGTGGCCGCGATGTACCCCTGGCTGCCGTGGCCGTTGTGGCGGCCGACACGGCGGATCGCCTCGGGCACACGATCCGGATAGCTCCAGGCCTCGACCTCGAAGCCCGGCGCCAGATCCTTGATGCCCTGGTGGTGGATGCTGTTGACGCGCGTGTGCATCACGCCCGGGTACATCTGCGACAGCCGCGTGCCCTCGACCAGCACCAGGTCGTGGTAATTCCTGTCGTAACTCACCGGATCGCGGTGCGTGAGCGCGTTGGCATGCTGCGTTTCGATGTCCTGGTACAACGTGCCGCCGAAGGCGACGTTGATCAGCTGCAGCCCGCGGCAGACGCCGAAGATCGGCTTGCCGACCTGCTCGAAAGCCTCGACCAACGCCAGGTCATAGAGGTCGCGGACGCGGTCGCCGACCCACGCGTCCTTCAGTGGCGTCTCGCCATAGCTGCCGGGCCAGACATCGGCGCCGCCGTGCATCACCACGCCGTCAAGCCACTCGGCATAGTGCGAGAGCTTGGTGTCGCCGCGCGCCGTTTCGCCAGTGGGGCAGGGCACCATCACGACCATCGCGCCGGCCGACATGAGCCAGTGCGCGATCGACTGCTCGACGTACTGCAGGGTCTTGTTGGTGAACAGCGATCGCGTCGGATCGGCGTGCTGGAAACAGGCAGAGAGGCCGATCTTGAGGCGGCCGGCAACGTTCTGGGACATGGTGGGCGAGCGGTTCTGGGCGATGGCCTCATTGTGCCGACACCACCGTCACCATGGGGTCGGACGACACCCCAGCTGTCAGATTCCCTCGGGCTTGCGCAGAGTCTGCATGCGGTCGATGGCGCGAAACCGGATCTTGCGCACCACCTCGCCCTGCTGCACCGTGAGTTCGATCTCGTCGTCGGGCTCGGCATGCGTCCAGAGCTGTTTGTAGAGCGCCTCCGGCGTCGCGACCTTGGCGCCGTCGATCTCCAGCACCACGTCGCCGGGTCGCAGGCCTGCTGCTTCGGCCGGACTTTCGCGGCTCACGCGCAGCACCTGCAGGCGGCCATCCTGGGCGCCGGACGAGAGGCCGAGCCAGGGGCGCCGGCTGGCGCGGGAGCTGCCGGTGGCCTGCAGCTCGGCCAGCACCGGCTTGAGCAGGTCGACCGGCACGAACATGTTGCCCGGCAAGCTGCGCGGACCCGTGCCTGCCGCGTCGGTGGTGAACAGGCTGCCGATGCCGAGCAGTTCGCCCTGCAGGTTGAACAGCGGGGCGCCGCTGTGGTTGGGCGCGGGCGGGCTGGTGAAGAAGGCCTGGTCGAGGTGGTACTCCCAATAGCCCGAAAACGCGCGTTTGCTCACGAGTTGCGTCATGCCGATGCCACCCGCGCGGCCGCCTATGCCCACAAGCATCCGGTCGCCCGTCGACGGCGTCGCCGGGCTGCCCAGGGCGACGGATTGCACGCCGCGCAGCGGCACCAGCGGCCGGATCAGGCCGAAGCCGGTTGCGAGGTCGTACGCAACGGCGCGCGCGGGCACACTGCGGCCGTCATGCGTGCCGACCTCGATCGACTGCGCCTCGAGCACGAGGTAGCCGATGGTCAGGATCAGCCCGTCGTCGCCGATCACCACGCCGGAGCCGGAGCGCGACTGGCCCAGGCTCTCGACCGAATGCGCGCCCGGGATCGCCTCGACGCGCAGGCTCACCAGCGCGGTGTTGACCCGCTGCAGCATCTCGTGGGAGGCGATCGGCGGCGCCCTGCTGGCAGGCATCGCGGCCAGCGCGGCGGTCGCGATGGCCGCGACGACGGTGAGTGACAGAAGCCGAAGACAAGACACGAAATCGCGCGACATGGCCTTGCTCCTCGCAAGCGATGGTAGACGCATGGTGCGCCGCGGCGCGCCAAGCTGCAAGCCGCAAGACCAGTGGCCGAAACGAGTTCACGCAGCACTTGCAGCAACACGCGTGCCAGAAGAGCTATAATCGAGGGTTCGCTGACACGACGAAGCACATCTCGTCATACCGCTGGCTGGCCCGGTTCCCGGGCCCCTGATTCCCCTAGCCGGCTCTCACAGTGCGTTGGAGCGCCAGACCGGGCGCCCATGATTGCCACCACTGCCTTCTGTCTTGTAAAGCGAATTTCGCGCCGTGCGTGCCGACCTCCGTCAGCCGCCCCGCGCGCCGTTTTCAAACATTTTCAGGGTGAGCCGCGCCGGTCGCGGCCACCGGGCACAGCAATTCATGGACATCATTCAACACAGCATCGCGGTGGGCAAGTACCTTGTTTCACCCCTTATCCGACACACCGACAACGGCGATTTCGCCGCCTCGGTTTCCATTCGCTCCGGCCGTGGCAGCGGCACGCACGACCGCGTGATGCGCTTCACGCCGCGCTTTGCCAGCCACGCGCAGGCGCTGGGCTATGCCACCGAACAGGGGCTGGGCTGGGTGCGCGAACGCACCGCTCCGCGCGTTGTAGCTGCGTGACATCCCTCAAGCCTTTTTCAGCCCAATTCACGATAATCACGCAGAGGTAAATCATTCATGGCCAAGGAAGAACTGATCGAAATGAACGGCGCAGTCACCGAGGTGCTGCCCGATTCGCGCTACCGCGTCACGCTCGACAACGGGCACCAGCTCATCGCGTACAGCGGCGGCAAGATGCGCAAGCATCACATCCGCATCCTGGCGGGTGACAAGGTGTCGCTGGAGCTGTCGCCCTACGACCTGACCAAGGGTCGCATCACTTTCCGCCACCTGAACGGTCGCGGTCCGATGCCGCCTTCGAACCCCTCCGCACCGCGTCGCTGAGGCGTGCGGCCAGCGCTGCTGCTGGCCCCTGCCGATCCGGCCTCCGCGCTCCCGTCCCGACGGGCGCTGGAGGCTTTTTCTTTTTCCCGAACAACAACAAGAGACAAAACGACGCCATGACGTCTTCCGAGCGCGACAACATCGGAGCAGCCTGGCTGATGCTGGCGGCACTGACCACGGCCTTCGCGCTGAGCCAGGCGTACCGCACCGTGGCCGCGATCATGGCGCCACGGCTACAGGCCGACTTCGGCCTCACTGCGCAGGCGCTCGGCCTCTTTGCCGGCGCCTTCCACTTCGCCTTCGGCGCACTGCAGCTCTTCATGGGCATCGGGATCGATCTCTACGGCGTGCGGCGCACGGTGCTGGCCGCGTTTCCGCTCGCGATCGCGGGGGCGGTGCTGTCGGCGCTGTCGACGAACTTTCCGGTGCTGGTGGCCGGGCAGGTGCTGATCGGCATCGGCTGTGCCCCGGCGTTCCTCGTCTGCACGGTGTTCATCGCGCGGCGCTTCCCGGCCGATCGTTTCGCCTCGGTGTCGGGTCTCACGCTGGGGATCGGCTCGGTCGGCATGCTGCTGACCGGCACGCCGCTGGCCTGGCTGATCGAGGCGAGCTCCTGGCGCACCGGCTTCTGGGCACTGGCGCTCTGCTCGGTATTGGCCTGGGCAGTGATTTTCTGGCGCGTGCGCGAGCCGGCTCCGACGACGCCGCCCGTGAAGGTGCCGGTGCTTGCTGCGCTGCGCAGCTACGGCGCGCTGTTCGGGCTGCCGCACACGCTCGGCATCGTGGCGCTCGCCGCCGTCACCTACGCGGCCTTCATCACCTTGCGCGGGCTCTGGCTCGGGCCGCTGCTGATCGAGCGGCACGGCTTTTCGCTGGTTCAGAGCGGCAATGTCGCGGTGATCGTCTCGGTGGTCGGCATGTTCGGCCCGCCGCTGTTCGGCCGGATCGACCCCGGCCCGGCCGCGCGCCGGCGCTGGATCGTCGGCTTCACGCTCATCGTGGCGGTGCTGTTCGGCGTGATGGCGGCGACGCGTGCCGCCTGGCTCGACGTGGGTGCAGCCATCGCGGTCGGCCTCGCGTCGGGCTACATCGTGCTGCAGTACGCCGACGTGAAGGCGGCCTACCCGACCCACATGACCGGCCGCGCCATGGCGGTGCTCACGATGGCCATGTTCCTCGGCGTGGCGGTGATGCAATGGCTCACCGGCGTGGTGGCATCGGTCGCCGCGGCGCACGGCTTCAATCCTTTCAGCGCAGTGCTGGCGACGATCGCGGCGCTGCTGCTGCTCGGCGCGACGGCTTTCGCCGCGCTGCCCACCCCCCTTCCGGCAATGCAAACATGACCACGCTCTCCACAGACAACGACAATGATTTCGGCACCCTGCCGCTCACGCCCCAGGCGCTGGCCAACCTCACGCAGCTCGGCTACACGCGCATGACGCCGATCCAGGCGGCCAGCCTGCCGCTGGCGCTGCTCGGCAAGGACTTGATCGCGCAGGCCAAGACCGGCAGCGGCAAGACCGCCGCCTTCGCCCTCGCACTGCTCGCCAACCTGAACCCGCGCCGCTTCGCGGTGCAGGCGATGGTGCTGTGCCCCACGCGCGAGTTGGCCGACCAGGTGACCACCGAGATCCGCCGCCTTGCGCGCGCCGAAGAAAACATCAAGGTCGTGACGCTCTGCGGCGGCGTCGCGCTGCGCGGCCAGACCGCGAGGCTGGAGCACGGCGCGCACATCGTGGTCGGCACGCCGGGCCGCATCATGGATCACCTCGACCGCGGCAACCTGAACCTCGAGGCGCTCAACTCGCTGGTGCTCGACGAGGCCGACCGCATGCTCGACATGGGCTTCTTCGACGACATCGCGAAGGTCGCACGCCAATGCCCGCCCGAACGACAGACACTGCTGTTCTCGGCCACGTACCCGGAAGGCATCGCGCAGCTCGCCAAGCAGTTCATGAAGAACCCGCAGCAGGTCACGGTGCAGGTGCAGCACGAGGCCGGCAAGATCCGCCAGCGCTGGTACCAGGTGAAGGACAGCGATCGGCTGCACGCGGTAAGCCTGCTGCTGAACCACTTCCGGCCGGAGAGCACGCTGGCGTTCTGCAACACCAAGCAGCAGTGCCGCGACCTGGTCGAGGTGCTGGTGGCGCAGGGCTTCAGCGCGCTGGCACTGTTCGGCGAACTGGAGCAGCGCGAGCGCGACCAGGTGCTGGTGCAGTTTGCCAACCGCAGCTGCTCGGTGCTGGTGGCGACCGACGTGGCTTCGCGCGGGCTCGACATCGCCGATCTCGAGGCCGTGATCAACGTCGACGTGACGCCCGACCCCGAGCTGCACATCCATCGCATCGGCCGCACCGGCCGCGGCGACGCCGAGGGCCTGGCGCTGAATCTGGTCAGCATGGACGAGATGGGTTCGGTCGGCAAGATCGAGCAACTGCAAGGCCGCGAATCGGACTGGCACGAACCCGCAAGCCTGACGCCCGCGGGCGGTGGCGCATTGCAGCCGCCGATGGCCACCTTGCAGATCGTCGGTGGGCGCAAGGAAAAGATCCGCGCCGGCGACGTGCTGGGCGCATTGACCGGCGAGGCCGGCTTCACGCGCGAGCAGGTCGGCAAGATCAACGTGAACGAATTCTCGACCTACGTGGCGGTCGACCGGGGCATCGCGCAACAGGCGCTGCAGAAGCTCTCGAGCGGCCGGGTCAAGGGAAAAAGCGTGAAGGTGCGGCTTCTTTAGTGCGAACGAAGCCGCCGGCTTCAGAGCGTGCCGGCAATGGTCGTCGGGCCGAAATCGGTGTGGACCGCGTCGGCCGGAAGTCGACGCTGAAGGCCGCAGGGCGTGCCGCAGCGCTTTTCCAGCGCCGACATGCCGGCCAGCATGGCCAGACCGTAGCTGGGCATCGGCCGCGCGGCGCGCTCCACCGGCGCCTTGCGCCAGGACTCCTGCCGCTGGAGGGCCCAAAAAAATTGACCGGGAGCAGGCTCCTCCACGATCAATGCAATGCGATTCGCGTCCAAGGTAATTCTTTCAAAATGCAAACTGGAACCTGAAGCGGTGTTTGTAAGCCAGCCGCGGCTCGCCGTCCGTGTAAAAGTTCACGGCTGCGCAGTGCTTGAACACCGCCGTCGCATGTTTGTGCGATAAGACCGGAAAGCCGAATCTGTTACAGCCGCTCCCCTCTTTTTCAAGGATTTCCATGCGACTCAAGGCACGTTGCGTAATGACAGTGACCGCGGCCACCGACTGCCCGGTGGTGGCCATGCTGCGCCCGCGCAGCGGCGACGCGCAATGGATGGTGAGTGAGCGCTACGAACTGAGCCCCTGGGTGCGGACCACCGAATACGTCGACAGCTACGGCAACCTGTGCCAGCGCCTGACGATTCCGCAGGGCGAGATGCGCATCAAGGTCGAGATGGAGATGGAAACCGAGCCGCTGATCCAGGTCACGCCGAGCGCGCGGCCCACGCCGGTCGCTCAACTGCCGGGCGACGTGCTTCAGTTTCTGCTGCAGAGCCGCTACTGCCCCTCGGACAAGATGGAAGCCAGGGCGCTGGAGATTGTCGAAGGGTGCGCGCCAGGCTACCCGCAGGCCGAGCGCATCCGCAGCTGGATTCACGAAACGCTCGAGTACCGCTACGGCGTGAGCGACGCCACCACCGACGCGCTCGACACCCTGGACCATGGCGCCGGCGTGTGCCGCGACTTCTCGCACGTCGGCGTGTCGCTGTGCCGCGCGCTCAAGATCCCGGCGCGGATGGTGGTCGGCTACCTTTATCAGCTCGATCCGATGGACATGCATGCCTGGTTCGAGGCCTTCATCGGCGGGCGCTGGTACACCTTCGACGCCACGCAAGACCAGCCGCGCGGCGGCCGCATCGTGATCGCGTACGGGCGCGACGCCGCGGACGTGGCGTTCGTCTCGAACTACGGACCGCTGCAGATGGCAGAGATGATGGTCACGGTCGACCGGCTGGACGATCCGGCCCCGCCACCCGCGGCGGCGGACTGATGTCGGACGACTACCAGATCGACATTCCGCCGTCGTTCTTCGCGCTCTACACCGACGCACGGCAGCGGCTGAACGCGCCGATCGGCATCGTACGGGCGCGCTATGAGCTCTGTGAAGACCTGTCCACGCATCTGATAGAGCAGGCGCAGACGCTGCACCATGTGGCGGTGCCGTCGGAAGACGAGATCCTGCACCGCATCCGCGATGGCTTGCTGTCGGCCGAATCAGGCGTCTCGCCGGCCGAGGCGACATGGGTCGCGCGACGGCTGGCCGAACTGCTGAACTGGCCCTGTCCGGATTTTTCTGCGGCTTAGCTTCTGCGGCCTACCCTGCCAGCACCGACCCGACCAGCACACGTTAGCGCCGCTGATCACGGCAAATAGCGCCCAGGCCGGCATAGCTCAGCAGTTTGCGTGGAATGGCAACCCCGGATCGACCGTGACGCTGCCCTTGACCTCGGACGGGTGCGCTGATCGGCACCCGTCCGCAAGTTACTTACTTCTGCACGCCGAGCGCGCCCGATCCCTGTGCGCCGCCATCCACGCGTGCGCCGGCAGCGCCCGGTTGCGCTGCGCCTGTACCCTGCTTCCGGACGGCTGCGCCGCCAGACTTCGCAGCGCCGGTTGCGCCGTTCACGACGCCGCCCGTGCTGTCCTGCACGCCACCGGCGGCGCCACCCACCGCACCGGTCGTGCCGCCGACCACGCCGCCCACGGTGTTCGTGAGGCCGGTCGTGGGAGGAACCGACACGCCGGCGGCGTCGGTGCGCGCACCTGCACCGGCACCGGCAGCACCCCGTTGCGAGGCACCGGTCGTACCGGCCGACGTGTTGCTTTCGACGCGCGCCCCGGCGCCGACCCCGACGCCCGGTGCGGTCACCGTCTGGGCGCCCGCAGCGCCGGATGCGATGAGCAGGCCTGCAAACAGGGTGCTGACGGCGATGCGTTGTTGTTGTCGAGTCTTCATGAGTCGTTTTTTCCTTTGATGCGGTGCTGTCGCCGGCAAGAAACACCGGTCGTGTACCAGCACCTGAAACCACCCTAGGCAGGCACTCCGGCGGCACCCTGTACGCGCCGGCCCCCGACGGCTGTGGGACAAATCTGTCAACGAGCCCGCGCATTCAACCAGCGCCGGTAACCCACCGACCGACCTGGCGCGCCACCCAGGGCCCGTCGTCCAGCGGCAGGTCATGGCCGGCCGTGGCGTGTTCCGCCGTTGCCAGGCGCCATTGCTGCGCGAGACGCCGCGAGCAGCGCGGGTCGACCAGCGCGTCACGCCCGCCGACCAGCACCAGCAACGGAACCGGCGGCCGCGCCATCGGTGCGCGGTAGCGCGCAGCAGCCAGCAGTTGGCGCAGCGCGTTGCCGCGCGACACCGGGTGTGCCTCGCGCAGCGCGCACCAATGGGCGAGCACCGCCTCGGGCTGCGGCGGGTGGCGGGTGGTCAGTCGCAGGATCGCCTGCTCCTGCGCCCGCGGCGACTGCCGGCCCATGGCAAGCCCGAGCAGCGCGCCGTAGTTGCGTGGCCGCAGCCGCCGGTACCAGGGGCTGAACGGGCGCAGGCTGGTGTTGACCAGCACGCAGCCGGCCAGCTCGACCGGATGCTGCGACGCCCATTCGACCGCCACCATCGCGCCGAGCGACATGGCCAGCAGGTGGTACGGGAGCGGCATGCCGAGCGCCTGCAGCTGTTGCCGGCAGCTCTGCATGATCGCTTCGATCTGCGTCGGGCTGCGGGTCTGGTTCAGGCGGCCGTTGCCGGGCAGGTCGAGCGCGACGATGCGTGCGTTCGCGGGCAGCTGGGCGCGCAGCAGATCCGGGAACGCGCCCCAGTGGCCCGCTTCGCGCGTCAGGCCGCGAAGCAGCACCCAGGTGCCCGCTGCCGTCATGGCGCGGCCCCGCCGTACCAGCGCGCCATGGCGTCCGCATGGTGCCGCGCCCGCTCGTCGCCCGTGGGCAGCCAGCGCGCATGGCTGCAGGCGGCGCGGGTGATGAAGTCGAGCCACCCGATGTGCCGGCGCAGCACGCGCTGCCGGCGGTGCAGGATGACCGGGTTGAACATGCCGTGGCGCGAGAAGAACTGCCGCGGGTTCTTCTTGACCCAGAGCCACGACCCCATCTCCAGCGTGACCGGCAGGAACACGGTGCCGGGCCGGCGGGAGGCGTCGAGGTACAGGTAGTCCCACAGGTCGCCATGCGTGCGGTAGTGCTGGCTTTGCGGCTCGAACACATAGCGGTGATGCAGCAGGGTCTGGTCGTGCAGTTCGCACAGCGCGTGCATCTCGGGCAGGTGCGCGATCGGCCGGGAGGTGTGGGCGAACGGAAACCAGATGCGGTCGGTCAGGCCGAAGCCGGAGTGGCAATCCACCGCCAGGCTGAACGGCCGCCCGAGCAGTTCGGTTTCGACCAGGTGGCAGAGCGCCGCGCTCTCGCTCTCCATCGGCACGCCCGCGGCGCCGCGAAACCACGGCAAGGCGGCGCTGATGCGTTGCCCGCCGAGCAGCGACGGCACGCGCTCGGTCGCGTCCACCGGCGCGTTGCGCATCAGATCCACGCCGTGCGGGTTGGCGCGGGTGCCGAGCCACAGGCCGCCCGGGTTCACTAGCGGCATGAACACCAGCCGCACTGTCTCCAGTTGCCGGTGCAGCGTGTCGTCCCAGCGCAGCCGCATCACCAGGCTGCGCAGGTAGGCAATGGCCACCTCGGCGCCGATACGCTCCAGCCCATGCACGCCGCCGAAGAAGCCCACCGCCGGCGCGTCGGGCCGGCTGCTGCCGAGCGTGAACGCATGCACCGGAAAGCGTTGATCCCCCGCCACCGCTTCGCACAGCACCCGCTGCGCCATGTGCGCGCCCGCGAGTTCGACGAGCGCCTGCAGTTCGACCAGTTCGGGGAGTGGCGGTGCGATCACGCGCGCAGGATAGCGGCCCGCGCTGCCATCAAAACGTCACACGGCGCGTGTAGGGTGGATCGATGCTTCGCTTTCAACAATCCTTCCGCGGTGTCCCGACCGCCTTGCTGTGGGGCGTGGTCGAATGGCTCGCGCTGGCCCGCTCGCGCCGGCTGCAGCGGCGTCGTTACTGATTGACGTAGCGCCGCACGTTGCCGGCGTAGTCCACGGTGCAGACCACCGCCTGCCCCGGCGTCATGTAGGTGATCTCCCAGATCCCCGGACCGACCGGCGCGTAGCCCATCATGTCCGCCAGCAGCGCGCCCCGACGCACCCGGATGAAGTACATGCAGCCTTCCAGCGCCGCAGGCGATGGCGGGCCCATGGCACCGGGCGCGATCAACCGCGCCTGCGGCGGTGGCGGCGCATAGCCCGGGCCGGGATAGGCTGCGGGGTACGGGGCGGCATAGGGTTCGTAAGGCTGCGGCGCCACGCAGCCGGCCAGAAGAAGCGCAGCCACCGCGGTGGCCAGGGAGTGCAGGGGTTTCATCGGACGCTCCGTTCGGGAATGTCCGCCCAGCCTACTCCTTCACCGACCCGGTCGTGCCCGACACGTAGTAGTCGACATCACCAAACCGCCATCAGGGCAAACCGGTACGCATTTACGACCGGTTATTTGTATGATGACCCGATAACTGCGCTAATTTCCTCCGCTGCCGTGCGGGCTGCCGCCCCCTCCTCCCAACCCCTGCGCCTGGTCGTCGACCGGCTGTCGGATCGGTTGGCGGCGCGCCTGGCCGAACAGATCGAATCCGGCCTGCTCCAGCCCGGCGACCAGCTGCCGACCGAGCAGCAACTGGCGCTGGCGCACGGCGTCTCGCGCACCGTGGTGCGCGAGGCGGTGCACCAGCTCAAATCGAAGGCGCTGGTCACGTCGCGCCAGGGTTCGGGCGTGTTCGTGGCGGCCCGGCCGGTGAATCTGCCGCTGGCGTTCGACCCGAGCGTGCTCGACTCGGTGCAGGCCGTGGTGCATGTGGTCGAGGTGCGGCGCGTGCTCGAAGGCGAGATCGCGGCGCTGGCAGCCGAGCGCGCCACGCGCGCGCAGATCGCGGCGCTGCGGCGTGCGCTGAAAGCCATCGACGCCGCCGCCGCGGCCGGGCACGACGGCGTGGCCGAAGACCTGGCATTCCACCGCGTAATCGGCGAGGCCACCGGCAACCCGCAGTTCCGCCAGCTGCTCGGCTTTCTGGAGCAGTACCTGCGCGAAGGCATGCGCATCACGCGCGGCAACGAGGCCCGGCGCGTGGATTTCATGGCCGCAGTGCAAACCGAGCACCGGGCCATCTTCGAAGCGATTGCCGCACGCGACCCGGTGGCCGCACGCCACCATGCCACCGAGCACCTGATCCGCGGCGAGCAGCGGCTGGTCGAGGGCGGCATCATCCACGGCCAGCAGCGCAGGGCCGCCGCCAGGGCCAGACCGCACAAGCCATGAAAGAGACTCCATGAAACTGATGATCACGGGCGGCGGCGGCTTCGTTGGCGCCCGCCTTGCGCGCACGCTGCTCAAGCGTGGCACCCTGGCCGGACAGCGCATCGAGCGCGTGGTGCTGACCGACATCGCGCCGCCGCCGGCCGACCTGCTGGCCGACCCCCGGGTCGAAGCGCGGATCGGCCCGCTGCTCACACAAACCGACGCGCTGCGCACCGAGGCCTTCGATGGTGTGTTCCACCTGGCCTCGGCGGTGTCTGGCGAGTGCGAAGCCGACTTCGACCTCGGCATGGGCTCCAACCTCGACAGCACGCGCGCCCTGCTCGATGCGATCCGCGCCCACGTCAATGGCGGCGGCAAGGCGCCGCGGCTGGTGTTCTCGAGTTCGGTGGCCGTGTTCGGGCCCGATGAGGCCGTGCCGATGCCCAAGCTGGTGGCCGACGACACGCTGCCGGCACCGCAAACCTCCTACGGCGCGCAGAAGCTCATCTGCGAGCACCTGATTGCCGACTACACCCGCAAGGGTTATGTCGACGGCCGGGCCGCGCGCCTGATGACCGTGACCGTGCGGCCGGGCCGGCCCAACGGAGCGGCGTCGTCGTTCTTCAGCGGCATCGTCCGCGAGCCGCTGGCCGGCGTGGAGTCGGTCTGCCCGGTATCGCCCGACGTGTCGCACCCGATGTCGTCGCCGAGCCGCACCATCGATGGCCTGATCGCCGTCTACGAAGCCAGCCGCGAAGCCTTCTGCGGTCGCACCGCCCTCAACCTGCCGGCGCTCAACGTGCGGGTGAGCGACATGCTCGACGCGCTGGAAGAAGTGGCCGGCCCGAAAGTGCGAGCGCTGGTGCGCTTCGAGCGCGACGAGCGCATCGCCGGCATCGTGGCCAACTGGCCCACCGGCGCGTCGGCCGTACGCGCCAACCGGCTCGGGCTGCAGCCGCACGAAAATTTCGCCGACATCATCCGGCAGTACATCGAAGACTGCTCGGCACTCCCCAATGCAGACCAAACCCTGAAGGCCCTGAAGTGAAGAAGACGACAAAAAAAGCCCCCACCCCCAAAAGCACGCCCCAGCCGCCGCGAAAAAAAGGGGCGCTCAAGCTGCGTTCGCAGGCCTGGTTCGACAACCCCGACAACGCCGACATGACGGCGCTCTACCTCGAGCGCACCATGAACTTCGGCCTCGGCTTCGAAGAGCTGCAGTCGGGCCGCCCGATCATCGGCATCGCGCAGACCGGCTCGGACATCGCACCCTGCAACCGGCACCACATCGTGCTGGCCGAGCGCGTGAAAGAGGGCATCCGCGACGCCGGCGGCATCGCCTTCGAGTTCCCGATCCATCCGATCCAGGAAACCTGCAAGCGCCCGACCGCCTCGCTCGACCGCAACCTGCAATACCTCTCGCTGGTCGAGGTGCTGTACGGCTACCCGATCGACGGCGTGGTGCTCACCACCGGCTGCGACAAGACCACGCCAGCACAGATCATGGCCGCGGCCACGGTCGACATTCCGGCCATTGCGCTCAACGCGGGCCCGATGCTCAACGGCTGGTACAACGGCGAGCGCACCGGCTCCGGCACCATCGTCTGGAAGGCCCGCGAGCTGATGGCCGCGGGCGAGATCGGCTACGAAGGCTTCCTGAAGCTGGTCGCTTCGTCGGCCCCTTCCACCGGCCACTGCAACACCATGGGCACGGCCTCCACGATGAACTCGCTGGCCGAGGCGCTCGGCCTCACGCTGCCGGGCAGCGCAGCCATTCCGGCGCCGTACCGCGACCGCCAGGAGATGGCCTACATGACCGGCAAGCGCATCGTCGAGATGGTGCGCGAAGACCTCAAGCCGTCCGACATCCTCACGCGTGCCGCGTTCGAGAACGCGATCGTCGTCAACTCCGCGCTCGGCGGCTCGACCAATGCGCCAGTGCACCTGAACGCGATCGCGCGGCACATCGGCGTGCCGTTGACCACGGCCGACTGGGAAAAGCATGGCTACAAGGTGCCGCTGCTGGTGAACCTGCAGCCCGCCGGCGAATACCTCGGCGAGGATTTCTACCGCGCCGGCGGCGTGCCGGCCGTGGTGGCCGAGCTCATCGCCAAGGGCAAGATCCAGACAGCCGTCACAGCCAACGGCCGCACGCTCACCGAGAACTGCGAAGGCCGCTTCACCAGCGACCCCAAGGTGATCTGGCCCTACGCCAAGCCGATGAAGAAGAACGCCGGCTTCCTCAACATCACCGGCAACCTGTTCGATTCCGCGATCATGAAAACCAGCGTGATCACGCCCGAGTTCCAGGAGCGCTACCTGAACGACCCGAGCGACCCGATGGCGTTCGAGGGCACGGCCGTAGTGTTCGACGGCCCGGAGGACTACCACCACCGCATCGACGACCCGAAGACGAAGATCGACGCGCGCAGCGTGCTGTTCATGCGCGGGGTCGGCCCGGTCGGCTACCCCGGCGCGGCCGAGGTGGTGAACATGCGCGCGCCGAGCTACCTGCTGAAGAAGGGCATCACCTCCCTGCCCTGCATCGGCGACGGCCGGCAGTCGGGCACCTCGGGCTCGCCCTCGATCCTGAACGCGTCCCCGGAAGCAGCCACCGGCGGCAACCTCGCGCTGGTGCAGACGGGCGACCGCGTGCGCATCGACCTGAAGAAGCGTACCGCCAACATGCTGGTTTCCGACGAAGAGCTGGCGAAACGCCGCGCCAAGCTCGACGCCGCCGGTGGCTACCCCTACCCGCCGAGCCAGACGCCGTGGCAGGAGATCCAGCGCGGGATCGTCGACGAACTGTCCGAGGGCATGGTGCTCAAGCCGGCAGTCAAGTACCAGAAGATCCACGCGACCTTCGGCATTCCGCGCGACAACCACTGAGGCGGCTGGCACGCTCACGCTCTTGCGTTCAGGGGTAACGCTGGGGCGGGATCAGGGCGGCGGGGCACGCTGCTCCGCGAATGTCCTCCGGCACCGGCCTTCGGCCGGCGCCTCCCCCTTTATTTCGCTGCGCAGCGTGCCCCACCGCCCTGATCCTGGAAGCGAGGTGACCGTTTCGCGCTGAACGCGCAGAGCGTGCCCAAGGCCGCTGGCGGCATGGCCCTTGCGGTGGTGTTGGCCTACGACAGGTTCGGCAGGCCATACGTAGCGGCTGTAACCCGGATGGCGCAAAGTCCTGCTTTTTTGTCCGGAAAGTCCATGTCAGACACCCCGCATCACCACGCGCTCGAAGAAGGCGCCCCGCACCCGCTCGGCGCCACCTACACCGGCCGCGGGGTCAACTTCGCCGTGTTTTCTGCGCATGCCACCAAGGTGCAGGTGTGCCTCTACGACGACGCTGGCACCACCGAAACCGCGTGCGTCACGCTGCCCGAGTACACCGACGAGGTGTGGCACGGCTTTGTACCCGGCCTGCTGCCCGGCACGCGCTACGGCCTGCGGGTGCACGGCCCCTACGAGCCCGAGAAGGGCCACCGCTTCAACCACCACAAGCTGCTGCTCGACCCCTATGCCAAGGCGCACATGGGCGAGCTCAAGTGGGGCCCCGAGGTGTTCGGCTACACCGTGGGCCATCCGGATGGCGACCTGAGCTTCGACGAGCGCGACAGCGCGCCCTTCATGCCCAAGTGCGTGGTGGTCGACTCGCGCTTCGAGTGGAAGCAGACCGACGTGCGCGTGCCCTGGAACCAGACCGTGTTCTACGAAACGCACGTGCGCGGCTTCACCATGAAGCACCCGGGCGTGCCCGAGCACTTCCGCGGCACCTTTGCCGGGCTGGCGCGCGACGAGGTGATCGGCCCGATCCGCGCGCTGGGCGTGACCAGCGTCGAGCTGCTGCCGGTGCAGATGTTCCTGAATCAGCCTTTTCTCACCGACAAGGGCCTCACCAACTTCTGGGGCTACGACACCATCGGCTTCTTCGCGCTCGACCAACGCTACATGGACGGCCCGAACATCGACGAGTTCAAGTACATGGTCGACCGCTTCCACGCCCACGGGCTCGAAGTGATCATGGACGTGGTCTACAACCACACGCCCGAAGGCAACGAGATGGGCCCGACGCTGTCGTTCAAGGGCATCGACAACGCGAGCTACTACCGCCTGATGCCGCCCGGCGAAGACGGGTTGGGCCGGCGCTACTACATCAACGACACCGGCACCGGCAACACTGTCAACCTGAGCCACCCCCGCGTGCTGCAGATGGTGACCGACAGCCTGCGCTACTGGGTGACCGAGATGCGCGTGGACGGCTTCCGCTTCGACCTCGCCACCATCCTGGCGCGCGAGCCGCACGGCTTCGACGAAGGCGGCGGCTTCCTCAAGAGCTGCCGGCAGGATCCGGTGCTCTCCAGCGTGAAGCTGATCGCCGAGCCCTGGGACATCGGCCCCGGCGGCTACCAGGTGGGCGGCTTTCCGCCCGGCTGGGCCGAGTGGAACGACCAGTTCCGCGACACCGTGCGCGCCTTCTGGAAGGGCGACGAAGCCATGGCGCCAGCGCTGGCGCAATGCCTCACCGCCAGCAGCGACCGCTTCAACAACCGCGGCCGCCGGCCGTGGGCCAGCGTCAACTTCGTCACCGCGCACGACGGCTTCACCCTGGCCGACACCGTGAGCTACAACGACAAGCACAACGAGGCCAACGGCGAAGACAACCGCGACGGCCATTCGGACAACCGCAGCTGGAACTGCGGCGTCGAAGGCCCGACCGATGACGAAGACGTGCTCGCGCTGCGCGCACGGCAGCAGCGCAACCTGCTGGCCACGCTGCTGCTGTCGCAGGGCACGCCAATGCTGCTGGCCGGCGACGAGTTCGGCCGCACGCAGCAGGGCAACAACAACGCCTACTGCCAGGACGACGACATCAGCTGGGTCGACTGGCAGAAGGCCGGCGAGGCGCGCGGCCATGCGCTCACGCAATTCGTGCAGCACATCACCCACCTGCGCAGAACGCTGCCGGTGCTGCGCCGCAACCGCTTTCTTACGGGCCAGTTCAGCCCGGCCGCACAGGTGAAAGATGCGACCTGGCTCGCGCCCGACGGTGCCGAGATGGACCATGCGCACTGGCAGGATCCGCAGACCCGCTGCTTCGGCCTGCTGCTGGAAGGAACCGCGCCCGGTTCGTCACTGCCGCAGCCCGCGGCCGACGCCAGCGTGCTGCTGGTGTTCAATGCCTGGCAAGGCGCGCTCGACTTCAAGCTGCCGCCGCGCGGCAAGAGCCGCGGCAAGGTGTGGACTCGCGTGGTCGACACCGCGCTCGAGGCGCAGGCCGAAGACGCCTTCAAGCCCGGCCACCACTACACCGTGACCGGCCGTTCCCTGCTGGTTTTCAGATCGACGACATGACCACCCACCGACCGCAAGCAACGCCCACCGTTCAGATCGACAGCCCGCGCGTCAAAGTCACGGAGTGGCGCTTTGCCCCCGGCGCCGAAACCGGCTGGCACCGGCACGGCATGGACTACGTGGTGGTACCCATGACCACCGGCACGCTGCTGCTCGAAACGCCCGAAGGCGACGTGCGCGCGCCGCTGACGGCGGGCGTGTCGTACACACGGCCAGTGGGCGTGGAGCACAACGTGGTCAACGCGAACGACCACGAGTTTGTGTTCGTCGAGATCGAGCTGCGCTAGCGGCAACTCGGCCCCGCCTCATACGGTCTTTCATTCAGAGATCTCGATCCGGCGTTGATCTGGGCGCCGCGGTTCCAGGGCGGGCTCAGGTCGCTGGTGGTGGGTGGCCCCTGCAGCGAAATAAAGGAGGAGGCCGCAGGCCGGGGGACATTCGCGGAAGGGGCCACCCGCCGCCAGCGGCCGACCCCACCCACAGGCCCTACCCCGAAACGTCAGGCACGAAGCGCCAGCGAGATGCCCGTGCCGCCAACGCGGCAACCTCCGGCAAAGGGCCGGGTTCCTTGTCTTTGAACGCGACCTGGCCTCAGTCGACCTTCGCGCCCGAGGCCTTCACCACCACACCCATCGCGTCCCAGTCGCTGCGCAGCAGTTGCTGGAACTCGGCCGGCGTCTGGGTGCGCGGCTCCACGCCGAGGCGCGCGAAGCGCTCCTGGATCGCCGGGTCGGCCAGCACCTTGTTGACCGCAGCGTTGAGCTTGTCGACCTCGGCCTTCGGCGTGGCGGCCGGGGCGAGCAGGCCGATCCACGAGTCGAAGCCGTAGCCCGGCAGGCCGCTTTCGGCCACGGTCGGCAGGCTGGGCAGGAACGGGCTGCGCTTCTGGCCGGTGGTGGCCAGCAGCTTCAGGCGTGCGTCGTTCTGGAAGCCGATGACGCCAATGCTCGACGAGATCACCGCCTGCACGCGGCCGGCCAGCACCTCGTTGACCGCCTCGCCGGTCGACTTGGTCGGGATGTGCGTCATCTGCAGGCCGGCTTTCGCGAGAAACGACGCCATTGCCAGGTGCGTGGCGCTGCCGTTGCCGGCCGAGGCGTAGTTGTATTTGCCGGGGTTGGCCTTGACCTCCTTGATGAAGTCGGCCGTGCTGGCCACGTTCATGCCGCTGGCAACCGCGAGCGCATAGCCCGCGTTGCCGATGTTGGCGACGCCGACGAAGTCTTTCAGCGGGTCGTAACTGAGCTTGCTGTAGAGGTGGCCGCCGATGTGATGGCTGGCCGCGGCCAGGATCAGCGTGTTGCCGTCGGCCGGCGCCTTGGCCACGATGGCCGAGCCCACCGTGCCGCCCGCCCCTGCGCGGTTTTCCACCACCGTGGTGGCACCGAGCGCGATCCCCAGCTCGGCATTGAAGGCGCGCGCCACCGTGTCCTGCACGGCGCCAGTACCGAAGGGCACGACGATGTGGATCACGCGCTGCTGCGCGAACGCAGCGGGCAGCGTGGCCGCCATGGCCAGTGCGATGAGGGAACGTCGGGCAATAAGCGAAGTGGTGGTCATGTTCATGGAGTTCCTGCGGCGGGCATCCACCGTTGCACCAGTTTCACGAAGTAGCTGGCGCCGATCGGGATGATCTCGTCGTTGAAGTCGAACGAGGTGTTGTGGATGATGCAAGGCCCGGGCCCGTGGCCGTCGAGCCGGTGGTCGCCGTCGCCATTGCCCAGGAATGCGTAGCAGCCCGGCCGCGCCATCAGCATGTGTGCGAAGTCTTCGGCGCCCATGACCGCGGGGAAATCGTCGGTCACCATGTCGCCGCCCACCACCTCGCGCATCACACCCGCGGCAAAGCGCGCCTCGGCGGGGTGGTTGACCACCGGCGGCGAAGCGCGCACGAAGCTCACCTCGGCCGTGCAGCCATGCGCCTCGGCAACGCCCCTGGCCACCGTGCGCAGGCGCTCTTCGATCTTGTCCAGTGCGTCGATGGAAAAGGTGCGCACCGTGCCGCCGACCGTGGCGACGTCGGGAATCACGTTGGGCGCGTCCGAGCCCTGCAGCTGCGTCACGGCCAGCAGCGCACGCTCGGTGCTGGCGATGGTGCGCGGCACGATGGTCTGCAACTGCTGCGCCAGCGTGACCACAGCGGCCACCGGGTCGATGCCCGTGTGCGGCATCGAGGCATGCGTGCCGCGGCCGCGCAGCGTCACCTTGTAGGTGTTGCTCGACGCCATCAGCGCGCCGTTGTTGAGTGCAAAGCGCCCTACTTCGCCCACCGGAAAGTTGTGCAGCGCGAACACCGCATCGCACGGAAAACGCTCGAACAACCCGTCCTGGATCATCTTCCTGGCGCCCGCCTTGCCCATCTCTTCGGCCGGCTGAAAGATGAAGTGCACCGTGCCGTCGAAATCATCTTTCGGGCCCCGCTGCGACAGATGCCAGGCCGCCGCCAGCAGCATGGTGGTGTGGCCGTCGTGCCCGCAGGCATGCATGCGGCCCGCGTGCGTGGACTTGTGCGCGAACTCGTTGGCCTCGTTGAGCGGCAGCGCGTCCATGTCGGCCCGCAGCCCGATGGTGCGCGCGCCCGTGCCCTTGCGCAGCACCCCCACCAGCCCCGTGCCCGCGATGCCGCGGTGCACCTCGATGCCCCACTCGGCGAGCAGCGCCGCGACCTTTTCGGAAGTGCGGTGCTCCTCGAAGCCGAGCTCGGGGTGCGCGTGGATATCGCGGCGGATCTCGATGAAGCGGGTGGCCTGGGTGGCGAAAGCGTCGAGGAGGTTCATGCGCGGGAGTCGGAAGAAGGACAAGGCGGGCGAAGCGGACGATTCTGCAGCGGACTGCGGAGGCTGTCATGCGGTGGACCGCCAAGCCTTGCGCCAAGAGCGGCCATCCGCTCGGTACACTCGCTGCCGTTCGCTTCTTCCAGTCCCAGGATTCCTCGAATGCGCCGACTTGCCAAGCCTCAAGACATCGAGGCCGTGTTCTCAATCTATGCGCACGAGAAGGTGGTGCCCTTCCTCACCTACGAGCCCATGTTGCTCGACGAGTTCGAAGGCATCTACGGGGAGCTCGTCAACAGCGGCTGCTTCTACGTATGGGAAGTGGACGGCTCAATAGCCGGCTTCTACAAGGCAACCCGGTACCCAGGTCGGGTGCGCCATGTTGCCTTGCTTGGAACCCTTGCGGTAGACCCGCGACGCCACGGGCAAGGGGTGGGGCACGCCATGCTCACCGATGCGATCGAGCGGCTGAAGGCCGACGGCGTCAGGCGCATCGAGCTGTACGCCGAGAGCGACAACACGCAAGCACTGCGCTTCTATGGAAAGCTCGGGTTCGTACACGAAGGCACCCTGCGCGATTTCTACAAGCGGGCCGGCGAGCCACACTACGTAGACGAGTACGTGCTGGGGCTGCTGGTCGCATGAACTTCGGAAGGCAGGCCTCTCGACCGCGACCTTGCTTTGCCTGCACCTGAGGCCTAGCGGGCAAATTCCTGATATCAGGGATTGCCAACCGCTTCGAGGCGGCGTATGTTGGCTGCTGAGAAGGAGCGATCCATGCCTTCACCAGCGAGCTTCTTACAAAGAGACAACCGCGGCACGCCCTCTAGCTCATTGAGCTACGCCGACGCGATGGCACCGCCATCGGATGTCGAGCTGTGCGAGCGCGCCGTGTTGGCGATCTGGCACAGTCTGGACGAGCACGATCTCGTGGACGAGCGGGTAAGAGCCGACCTGGCAAGCGTCCTTGAGCCGTTGACCGCTCTGGACTTGGGAGATCGCCTGCAACGGTTGCTCGACACGCTCAGGTTGCCCGACCCGATCGATGCGGTTCACCTGTATTGGCTCACGCGCCGGCTCCTGACTTTTGTCCCCGAACTGCAAGCCGTTGCCGCCAGGTCGGGCGGCAATGGGCTTCCGCCCTTCGCCTGACGCGATCTCGTTGCTAGGTGACGATTTCGACGTCGGCAGCAGGGCAGAGGCGTCGACTGGATACCTTGTACTTACTGCCCCGTCGCATTTCGTGCAATGTGTAGCCGGTGGCTGACACGGCCAAGCGCCATGTCACTCGAAACTCGCTGCCATGTCCCAGTATCTCGTCGTCGTCATCGTGTGCCTCGCTGCAGCGCTCGCGCTGATTCTGGCCTTGCCGGCCGACGCGGTTTCGGCGAATTGGGAATGGCCAGCGACGACCGTGTCTCCAAGGTAGAGCCCGCCAGCAGATCGGCGTCGATGCGCACCGCTACGAGAACCTGGATCGCGGCCTTGCTCTTTCTGATTGCAATGGTTTCGCCAGCGCAGGCGCAGACCACCCCGCAGGTGGTCGATATTCCCACCCGGCCCGGGGTGACGCAGCGAATGCTCGTGCTGTCACCTCCGAAGACCAAGGCGGCCGTGATCCTCTTTGCGGGCGGGCACGGGGGCTTGCAGATCTTTCCCAACGGTTCTTTCAATTGGGGCGCCGGAAACTTCCTCGTTCGCACGCGGCAATTGTTTGCAGACCAGGGGCTCATGGTTGCGATCATCGATGCCCCGTCCGATCGGCAGAGTCCGCCCTACCTCGGCGGCTTCCGTCAGACGCCCGAGCATGCGGCCGACGTCAAAGCGGCCATTGCATGGATGCGGGAGCAATCCAAGGCGCCCGTCTGGCTTGTGGGCACCAGCCGCGGTACGCAGTCCGCGGCATACGTTGCCACCGAGCTTTCCGGCCGGGAAGGGCCGGACGGCATCGTTTTGAGCTCGACCATTCTTGTTGACGAACGCAGCCGACCCGTGCCGGCAATGCCGCTGGACAAGATCCGGATCCCCGTTCTCGTCGTGCATCACGAGCAGGATGGCTGCGCGCTCTGCGCGTTTGCCGAGGTGCCCGCACTAATGGCGAAGCTGTCCAACTCGCCGAGGAAGGAATTGTTGGCCTTCAATGGCGGAGACAACAAAGGCGCCCCCTGCGAGGCCATGGCATTCCACGGCTTCAATGGGCTTGAACGCGAAGTTGTCCAGCAGATTGCTGCCTGGACTCTCACCAAATAAAACGAGGAATCGACATGGGACTCGCAGGGTTTCGCCGCGCGCTCGCGGTGTTGGGCAGTGGCTTGATCCTCGCGGCGATGTCCGCCTGTGGTGGCGGCGGCGGAGGTGGGGGCGGCGGAGGCGGCATCGCGATAGTGCCGCTGACCGGCAGCGCGCCTGCTGCCCAGCCTGCGCCCTCGCCGAGCGGTCGTGTGGTGACGGAGACCGTCCGGGCAAAAGCAACCGGCATCTCCTATGTGGTCGAGATCTTCATCCCCGCTGCCTATGACAGCAGCACCGATGCGTTTCCCTCCATCTACGCACTCGACGGAGATGCAACCAACGGGCTGCCCAACACGCGGTTCGGCAACCTCCAGAACATTTTGCTGAAGCGCGGCACCAAGGCCCTGCTCATCGGCATCGGCGGCAGCGCGCGGCGGCAGGAGGACTACAACTTTCCGGGCGCCACTGCGTACCACGACTTCCTCACGAAGGATCTGATTCCATTCATCGAATCGAAGTACCGGATGGATCCGAAGAAGCGGATGCTCACGGGCCTGTCGACCAGCGGCAACCTGGCGGCCACCGCCCTCTTCCTCGAGGCGCCGGACAACCTGGTCTTCTCGTACTTCATTTCCATCGAGGCCGCGTTCTGGCAGCAGAAGGCCCAGAACTTCGAGCTGGAACAAAAGATGTTCGACGCACTGGCCGGAAGGCCGCTTCCCGTCACTTTGATACTGGCGCACTGCGCCAGCAACTGCAATCAAGTAGATGTGAAGGAGATGTACCAGCGAATGGCGGCCCGGGGCTATGTGGGGCTGACGCTCATAGAAACAGAGTTCTCGGCGACCCATGTGGGAACTGACGTTCTGGCGTTCGAAGATGCGATGGTCAGGCTTCTGAACTAGGGATCGGGTGGCACCCGCCGAGCGATGCGATCCACGCAGCGGGGGCTACAGGCCTTTCCCCTTCACAACGAAAATGACGTCGAAAGGTTCTGATGTTGATTTCTTCGATTCTTGGTCTTCTGGGTATAGCAGTGGGAACGCTCATGTGGGTCATGGTTTTTCTTCTGGCCAAAGGCGGCGGGCCGTTCGGCCCTGCAGGCTTTGCTACATGGCTGCTGTACTTCGGGCCGTTCGCGTTCATCGCGCCTGCAATTTGCAGACTTGCAATCCGGAATGAAGTGGTGTCGGCAATCTGGCTCGCAGCCGTCTCTCCGCTCGTCAGCATCGCATTCAACTTTATGGTTTTCAAGGCCGCGATTGCCTTGATTCCTACCGGGATTAACAAGGATGTACTTTCGTGGACGGTCGTCGCCTTGGCTCTGGTGTTCTGGGCGGTTATCGGGGTGAGGGTGGTCAAGTCAGGCTGGGCGCGGGGCGCCGACAACACGCCGAAGAGGCTGCCTGTGGAGTCGCGAAGACCCGACGAAGACTTGTCGGAGGTCGCCCGGAATCTGCTCGGTGATTGCCCGAACTGCGATCAGTTGCTCCGCCTTTCAGCAACACGGTGCTGGCGATGCGATGCAATGTTGGGCGGCGGCGCGTCTTGGCAGGTCATTGCAAGAACAGAGCTGAACTAGCCACAAGCAGGGGCAGGGTAGCTCAACAAGGTTGTAGGCCTTTCCCCTTCATAACGAAAACGCGCGTGTCAGATAAATCACGGCAGCGTCTTCTCATACCGAAGGAGGATGGTCAGGTGCCTCTGCGCTGGGCATGATGGGTTGTAAACATTTGTCACAGAGACACCCCCACGCCCAATGGCCACCCTGATCCCCGCATTGAGCACCTGCGTCTCGCGCATGACGACGGGCGAGCGCCGCGTGGCCGAGCGGCTGGAGCAGAAGCTCGATGACGACTACCTGCTTTGGTACGACGTGCCCGTTGGCCCCAAGCAATCGCACCCCGACTTCGTCGTGCTGCACCCGCGCCGCGGTCTGCTGATTCTTGAAGTGAAGGACTGGCGGCTCGACACCATTCGCCAGGCCAGCAAGCAGACCTGGGAGATCATTCCGGGCGGCGTGCCCAAGAGCGTGATCAACCCGAGCGAGCAAGCCCGGCACTACGCGCACCAAGTGGTCGACGCGCTATGCAAAGACAAGCAACTCGTGCAGGCCGAAGGCAAGTGGCAGGGCATGCTGACCTTTCCATGGAGCTACGGCGTGGTGTTCACGCACATCACGCGCAAGCAGTTCGATGCGGCGGAACTGCGCCTGGCCATCGAGCCGCATCGCGGGATCTGCTCCGACGAGATGACGGAGGGCGTCGATGCGGAAGAACTGCAAAGCCGCTTGTGGGGCATGTTCCCGATGCTGATGCGCGGCGTGCTGTCGCTGCCGCAGATCGACCGCGTGCGCTGGATTCTTTTCCCCGAAGTGCGCGTCAACACGCAGAGCAGTCTGTTCGCGACCGACGAGAAGGATGACGACGCCCTCCCCGACATCATGCGGGTGCTGGACTTGCAGCAGGAGCAACTGGCCCGCAGCCTGGGCGATGGCCATCGTGTGATCCATGGCGTGGCCGGCTCCGGCAAGACCATGATCCTTGGCTACCGCGCCGAGTACCTGGCCAAGGCCGCGGACAGCAAGCCGATCCTTGTGCTTTGCTACAACGAGCCGCTGGCCGTGAAGCTCGCGTCCGTCATGGAAGCCAAGGGCTTGACCGAACGCGTGCATGTGCGCAACTTTCACAAGTGGTGCCGGCAGCAGCTCGTGGCGTTCGGCCAAACCATTCCGGCACAAGGCCCGCGCATGTTCGACGAGATGGTCGACAACGTGATCCGCGGCGTCGACCGCAAGCAGATTCCGTCCGGCCAATACCAGGCTATCCTGATCGACGAAGGCCACGACTTTCAGCCCGAGTGGCTGAAGCTCGTCGCGCAAATGGTCGATCCCGAGACCAATAGCCTGCTGCTGCTGTACGACGACGCGCAGAGCATCTACGAACGACAACGCACCAAGCAATCAGCTTCAAGAGCGTCGGCATCCAGGCGCAGGGGCGCACAACGGTGCTGAAGATCAACTACCGCAATACGAAGCAGATCCTACAGACGGCGAGCCTGATTGCAGCCGACCTGTTGACCGCCGAGGACAAGGATGACGACGGCATCCCGCTGCTGCACCCGATCAGTTGCGGGCGGGACGGGCATGCACCGTTGGTGATCCGACTGCCCAGCCTGCGGGACGAGGCGATCAAGGTCGCGGAGCTACTGAGTGCGGCGCATCAGGAAGGTCATGCGTGGGGCGATATGGCTGTGATCTGCAGGCATTACGCGGTGATGGAGGAATGTGCGAGCGCCTTGAAGCAACGAAAGCTGCCACATCAAGTCCGGAAAGGCTCCGGAAGCTTCAACCCGAGCGCGGACACCATCAAGGTTCTAACGATGCATGCAAGCAAGGGCCTTGAGTTTCCAGTTGTGGCGCTTCCAGGCATCGGGCAAATGCCATCGACCAATGAGGATGAAATTGAAGAAGCGCGCTTGTTTTATGTCGCTGCCACTCGGGCGACGCATCGATTGGTAATGACGATGAGCGGCGAAGCAGGGTTCGCCAAACGACTCGGCCTCAACGTCCCCTGAATTTGCCGTTTCGTCACCCCCCCGCAACTCGCAGAAAACTTGCCGACTCAAGCAACCCGCTTGAGATCGACCTTCCCTCCGCGACTACTTGAAAGAAATTCATGAAACTCCTAAGCGTAAGACTCCATGGCTTCCGTGGTGTTCTAGAACAGGAGATTCAATTTCGCCCATACAGCCTGCTAGTTGGCCCAAACAACGCGGGAAAGAGCACCTTCATTGACGCGATTCGCGCCTTCTACGAGAAAGACGGCTTCAAGTTCAAGCCGAACAGCGACCTCCCTTTCATGAAGGCCGAGGATGACGAGTCGTGGATCGAGTTGAGCTTTCAGTTGTCTGATATCGAGCACGAGTCACTTGCTGCGATCTACCAAACCGCCGGCAAGACACTGCGCGTGAGGAAGTTTTTCCAGACCGCCACTAAGGGCGCTGACGGGAAGAGTTCCGCAGGCTCGATCTACGGATATCAAGCCGACGGAGCGCTTTCAAATGAGCCGTTCTATGGCGCGAAGAATGTCCAAAGTGGGAAGTTCGGTGACCTGATCTACATACCGGCGGTAAGCAAAGTCGATGAGCACACAAAACTGACGGGGCCCTCAGCACTACGGGATTTGCTAACCGACGTCATGACGGACGTAGTTCAAGACGGCGACTCTTACGAGCAATTTTCCAAAGGCGTCGAAGTCTTTGCTTCAACCATCTTGAAAGAGAAGACCAAGGACGAGAGATCGCTTGAGGGTTTCCAAAACGCTTTTAACAGTCTATTGGAACCGTGGCAGACGAAGTTCTCGCTGCGCTTTGCACCACCGTCTGCAGCGGACATCGTTAAGCAGATGGTGAACTGGGAGCTGCTCGACACCTTTCACGGCAAGCCGCAAGGTGTTGACTATTATGGCTCCGGCTTTCAACGTCACTTCATCTACTCATTGATCCAGCTCGGAGCTCAGTACGCTGGAAAAAAGATCACCAAGAAAGCGAAGGATTTTTCCCCCTCACTAACGCTGATCCTTTTCGAGGAACCCGAAGCTTTCCTGCACCCGCCGCAGCAGGATATCTTGGCGAGAAGCTTGATGGACATCGGAAAGAAGGACAACTGGCAGGTCGTCTGCACCACACATTCGTCTCACTTTGTGAGTCGAAACGCCAGTTCGATCCCCGCGATAACTCGCGTCCTACGTACCCACGGATGCGTCAACGCCTTTCAGATCGGCGATGCGCAGTGGGCTGAGATCATCGATGCCAATCAGGCCATTCAAGTCATTGCGGCGAAATATCCAAAGATGAAGAAGAAGCTCTCGCAGGACGATGTTCAGCCGGAGATGGAAGCAGCGAAGCACTTTCTTTGGCTAAACGCGGATCGCTCGGGACTGTTCTTCGCCAATCATGTCCTGTTGGTCGAGGGACCAACCGAAGTTGCCCTCATCAACAAGCTAGTCGACGAGGGAATGATAAAAGGCGCTGATTGCGGGCTACATGTCATGGACTGCCTGGGCAAATACAACATCCACAGATTCATGAACCTGTTCATCTGTCTTGGCATCAGTCATTCGGTCATTCATGACGATGACAAAGACCAGAATGAGCACGCCGACCTCAACCAACTTATTGGCGATTCGCGGCATCCGACGCTCACTTGTTCGATCCAAACCGTCGACAAAGACATAGAAACGCTGTTGGCTATTCCTCCAGCGGGTTCTCCGCATAGAAAGCCGCAACATGTTCTGTTCCATCACGCTACGGGCAAGATCGACGCCGGGAGGATGGCTGCGTTCTGCGCGTTGGTGGAGAACAGCTTTCCGAAGGTAGTGGCACCACCGCTGCTTGGTGTTGCCGTGCCCGACGGACTCCTCATGGCTGGATAGCTGCTGGTAGGGCAGCTTGGCGAGTTCGTCCAGTAGAACGTGCGAGTGCTTTGCCCGAGCTCTGGGCTTGCTATGACAATCGGCCTCCTTGCTTTTGTTCGCTTTTAAGCCTCGCCCATGAAACGCCTCCTCCTCCAATCCACCCTAGCCCTCCTCGCCACCGCCTGCCTCGCCCCTCTGGCAGCCCAAGCGCAGCCCACCGCCGTGCTGCGCGTCTCCGCCATCCCCGACGAAGCCCCCACCGAACTGCAGCGCAAGTTCAAGCCGCTGGGTGACTACCTGGCGCAGGCCACGGGCATGCAGGTGCAGTTCACGCCCGTTACCGACTACGCGGCGGTGGTCGAGGGGCTGGCCACCAACAAGATCGATCTGGCCTGGCTGGGCGGCTTCACCTTTGTGCAGGCCAAGCTGCGCACCGACGGCAAGGCGGTGCCTATCGTGCAGCGCGCAGAAGACGAGGTGTTCACCAGCAAGTTCATCGTGCCGACCGAGAGCAAGGCGAAGACGCTGGCCGACTTGAAGGGCGGCACCTTTGCGTTCGGCTCGCCATCGTCCACCTCGGGCAGCCTGATGCCGCGCTACTTCCTCATGCAGGACGCGGCCAAGATCAACCCCGAGCGCGATTTCAAGACGGTGGCGTACTCGGGCGCGCATGACGCCACGGTCGCATTCGTGGCGGCCGGCCGCGCCGATGCAGGCGTGCTCAACGCGTCGGTGTGGGAGAAGCTGGTCGAGGCCAACAACCCCAACGCGGCCAAGGTGCGCGTGCTGGCGACCACGCCCACCTACTACGACTACAACTGGACGGTGCGACCGGGCCTCGACGCGGCCACGACGAAGAAGCTGGCCGACGCGTTCCTCGCGCTCGACGCAGCCAACCCGCAGCACAAGGAGATCCTGGCGCTGCAGCGGGCCTCGAAGTTCATCCCGACCAAGGCGTCGAACTACGACGGCATCGAGGCGGCGGGCCGCTCGGCCGGGCTCATCAAGTAACCCGCAGGAAGGCGACGCGACCTTGACGCTCTCGCTGCAAGGCGTGGTGCTGCGCTACCACGCCAATGGCTTCACCGCCATTGCCGATGCCACGCTGCAGGTGGGGCAGGGCGAGCGCGTGGCCGTTATCGGGCCTTCGGGCGCGGGCAAGACGAGCTTGCTGCGCATCGCGGGTACGTCGGTGCGCGCGAGCGAGGGGCGCGTGGCCGTGCTGGGGCAACAGCCGTGGGCGCTGCCGGCGTCGGCGCTGAAGGCGCTGCGGGCGCGCATTGGCGTGGTGCACCAGGCGCCGCCGATTCCGCCGCGGCTGCGCGTGGTCACTGCCGTGCTCGCGGGCAAGCTGGGCGCGTGGTCGGCGCTGCGGGCGATGAAGTCGCTGCTGGTGCCGGCCGATGCGGCAGGCGCGCAGGCGGCGCTCGCGCGGCTGGGCCTGGGCGACCGCGTGTGGGAGCGCTGCGACCGGCTCTCCGGCGGACAACTGCAGCGCGTGGGCATCGCGCGCGTGCTGTACCAGGAACCCGACCTGATGCTGGCCGACGAGCCGGTGTCTGCGCTGGATCCGACGCTGGCCGACGCCACCTTGCGCGAGCTGGTGGCGCAGAGCGAGGCGACCGGCGCGACGCTGGTGGCCTCGCTGCATGCGGTCGACCTGGCGCTCAAGTGGTTCGGCCGCATCGTCGGCATGCGCGAAGGGCGCATCGTGTTCGACATGGCGGCTGCCGACGTAACCCCCACGATGCTGCAAGACCTGTATGCGGCCGAAGGCGGCGTCGTTCCCGTGCATGGCGTCGACGCAATCGCTGGCGCGGGCGAGGGCACCGCCGACAGCCGGGCTTCGGCGCTGATGTGCCGTTGAGCTTGCGGTGACCGCCACCACAGCCACGCTTCTTCGCGACCCGGCCGCACGGGGCCGCCTCACGGCGCTGCTGGTGGCGGCCGTGGTGCTGTGGCCAATGCTGGTCATCACCGACTTCAGGCCGCTCGCGCTGTTCGATGGCAACAGCCTGCGCGTAATGGGCGGTTTCCTGGCGGGCTTTCTGCCGCCCTCGATGGCGCCGGATTTTCTGGCGCTGCTGCTCAAGGCCACGCTCGAAACGCTGGCGATGGCCACGGCCGGCATTGCGCTGGCACTGGTGATCGGCGTGCCGCTCGGGGTGCTGGTGGCGCAGTCGCTTTCCATCTCGCGCATCGGGCCCGGGTCGGGGCGCTGGCGCGGGCAGGCGGTGCGCACCGCGGCGCGCGGCCTGATGACGACCCTGCGCGCCATTCCCGAAGTGGTGTGGGCGCTGGTGCTGGTGCGCGCGCTGGGCCTGGGGCCGGCCGCGGGCGTGCTGGCGCTGGCCATCACCTACGGCGGCATGCTCGGCAAGGTGTATGCCGAGATCCTTGAATCGGGCGACACGCGGCCGGCGCGCGCACTGCTCGAAGCCGGCAGCGGCCGCATCGCCGCGCTCTGCTATGGGCTACTGCCCGGCGCGGCGCAGGAGCTGGCCTCGTACACGGTCTACCGCTGGGAGTGCGCGGTGCGCGCGTCGGTGGTGATGGGCTTCGTGGGTGCGGGTGGGCTCGGGCAGCTGATGGATCAGTCGATGAAGATGCTCAACGGCGGCGAGGCGAGCAGCATCCTCATCGTGTTCCTGTTGCTGGTGCTGATGGCCGACGCGCTCAGTGCCACCCTGCGCAAGGTGCTGCAATGAGGCTCACCCCCAGTCTTCGCGCACTTCGTGTCGCTTCGCCAACCCCCTCGCCGGGGGCAACACCGGCGGCCCGGCAAAGCCGGTTCCGCGGTGTTTCTGGCATGGCCCTGATACCTCTTCTCACAGCGCTAGGTTTGATGCTCGCCGTGGTCGCCAGCTTCGCGTACCTCGCCATCGACGTGCGCGGGCTGTTCTCGGGCGAGTCGCTGCGCGCCATGGCGAAGTTCGTGGCCGAGTTCTTTCCGCCGGATCTTTCGCCGGCGTTCCTGGCCAGGACGGGGTGGGGCGCGTTGCAGACGCTGGCGATCTCGGCGCTGGGCACCTTGCTCGCGGTGCTGGGCGGCGCATTGCTCGCGCTGCCGGCCTCGGGCCGCTTCGGCGGCGCGGCGAAGCAGGGCGCGCGCTTTTGCCTGAACGTGCTGCGCAGCGTGCCCGAGCTGGTGTGGGCTGCGCTGATGGTGCTGGCCGCGGGCCTGGGCCCGTTCGCGGGCGTGCTGGCGCTGGCGCTGCACACCACGGGCGTGTTCGGCCGTCTCTTCGGCGAGGCGCTGGAAAACGCGCCGGCCCTGCCCGAGCGCGCGCTGCGCGAAGCCGGCAGTGGCGCCACGGCCGCCTTTGCCTACGGCAGCCTGCCGCTGGTGGCGCCGCAGTGGCTGGCCTACACGCTCTACCGCTGGGAGATGAACATCCGCATGGCCGCCGTGCTGGGCTTCGTGGGCGCGGGCGGACTGGGGCAGATGCTGTACTTCCACCTTTCGCTGTTCCAGCAGGCGCAGGCGGCGACGGTGATCCTTGCGATGTTCGCGATGGTGGTGGCGGTCGACAGCGCCAGCGGGCGGCTGCGCCGCGGATTGGCGCCGGCCTACGCCTGAGGCGCGTCGAACGCGAGCACCGCATCGGCCACGGCGGCGATGCCCGCGTCCGACAAATCGTCGGCTTCCACCACACGCCGCTGCGCCCAGGTGCTGAAGTGCCGCTCCTGCGAGCGCGCGTAGTGCGGGTCGTAGTGCAGGCGCATCAGCTCGTCGAACAGCGGTGGCAGCTCACCCGCGCGGGCCCAGGCTTGCCAGCGGCCTACGGTTTCCTTGCCCTGCATTTCCTTCAGCAGGCCGAGCTGCGTGGCGAGCGCCTCGCGGTTGTCGCCGAGGTAGGCGTAGTCGCGCAGCAGGTAGGCCAGCCGCGCCTCGGGCGTGGCCTGCACCTCGATGCAGGCGCTCGCGCGCATGCGCGCAACCAGCGGAATCGGCAGCGCGATGCGCCCGATGCGCGCGCTCTCGCCTTCGACGTACACGGTGCGCGAGAGGTCGAAGGGTTCCAGCACGGTGGCGATCTGCGTCTCGAAAGCTTTCTGCGAGGGCTGCGGCACGCCAGGCAGGGCGCCGAGCAGCGAGCCCTTGTGCTTTGCCAGGTCTTCGAGGTCGAGCACCTGCGCGCCGCGCGCCGACAGCGCCTGCAGCACGCGGGTCTTGGCACTGCCGGTGGCGCCGCATATCACCTGCAGCTGCAAGCGCGGAACGCATTCGGCGAGCTGGTCCAGCACATGGTGCCGAAAGCTCTTGTAGCCGCCGGCAAGCTGCTGCGCGTCCCAGCCGACCAGGCGCAGCCAAGTGACCATCGAGCCGCTGCGCAGCCCGCCGCGCCAGCAGTACACGAGCGGCTTCCAGGTGTGAGGCTTGTCCGCGAAGCGCTCGTTCAGGTGCCGCGCCAGGTTGGCCGCGACCATCGCACCGCCCACGCGGCGCGCCTCGAACGCACCTTGCTGCTTGTAGAGCGTGCCCACGATGCGGCGCTCGTCGTCGTCGAGCACCGGGCAGTTGATGGCGCCGGGGATGTGGTCGAGCGCGAACTCGGCCGGCGAGCGCGCGTCGATCAGCACGTCGAACGCATGACGATCCGCGACGCGCACGGGGCCGCGCTGGGTCATGGGTTTATTCTTCCGGGCATCATGGAACCGATCGCTCTCACACGTTTTTCACACGGCGGCGGTTGCGGCTGCAAGATTGCCCCCGGCTTGCTGGCGGAGATTCTGGCACGCGCACCGCAAGGCCTGGTGCCGCCGGAGCTGCTGGTCGGCACCGAGACCAGCGACGATGCCGCCGTCTACCGCCTCAACGCCACGCAGGCACTGGTCGCCACCACCGACTTCTTCACGCCGATCGTCGACGACCCGTACGACTTCGGCCGCATCGCGGCAACCAACGCACTGTCGGACATCTACGCGATGGGCGGCACGCCGATCATGGCGCTGGCGCTCGTGGGCATGCCGATCGACAAGCTGCCGACTGAGGTGATCGGCCGCGTGCTCGAAGGCGGCGCCAGCATCTGTCGCGAGGCCGGCATTCCGATCGCGGGCGGCCACAGCATCGACGTGCTGGAGCCGATCTACGGGCTGGTCGGGCTCGGCCTGGTGCACCCCGACAAGGTGCGCCGCAACTCGGCGGCCGAAGCAGGCGACGTGCTGGTGCTGGGCAAGCCGCTGGGCGTGGGCATTCTCTCGGCGGCGCTGAAGAAGGGGCTGCTCGATGCGGCCGGCTATGCCGAGATGATTCGCCACACCACGCAACTGAACCGCGTCGGCATCGAACTCGCCGCGCTCGACGGCCTGCATGCGATGACCGACGTGACCGGCTTCGGGCTGGCCGGCCATCTGCTCGAGATCTGCAAGGGCTCGGGCCTGCGCGGCGATGTGTCGCTCGACACGCTGCCGCTGATCGCAAGCGCGGTGCCCTTTGCGCAGCAGGGCATCGTGACCGGCGCCTCGGGCCGCAACTGGGCCGGCTACGGCGGGCAGATCGAATGGCCCGGCGCCGGATCCGACTGGCAACGCGCGCTGGTGGCCGACCCGCAGACCAGCGGCGGCCTGCTGGTGAGCTGCCGGCCCGACGCCGTGCCGGCCGTGCTGGCCGCCTTCCGCGATGCGGGTTTTGCGCAGGCGGGCGAGGTCGGCGCGCTGCGCGCGTTGGCCGCTGGCGAGGCCGCCGGCGTGTCGTTCCTCGCTTAGGCCAGCACGGCGCCCGTCAGTCGCGCCCGGCCTCGATCACCGCGCGCGCCAGCCGCTCCGGGTTGGAAAACCACATCTCGTGGCTGCCGGGGCATTCGACCAGCCGGAACAGCCCGAGCCGCTCGGACAACCGCGGGTGCCAGGGCAGGCTGTGCGGCAAGGCCGTGTCCTGCTGGCAGTTGACGTACGACTTGCCGATCGCCAGTTCGGCCAGCGGGCGCTGCAGCACGACCCCGTCGGTGAAGGTGCGGTACGGGTGCGGGTTCAGGATGGCGTAGGCCGAGGTGGCGAGCGCCAGGTCGGCGTCGTTGATGAAGGCCTCGCGCCAGATCTCGAAGGGCAGCACGACGGCGCCGCCGTTCGCGGCCGACATCGCCTCGAACATCCCAACGTAATGCGGCGGCACCATGTCGTTCAGGCACTCGCCGGGCAGTGGCACGAAGGCGTTGACGTACACCAGCCGCCGCAGCCGCGGCAGCACGCGCTCTGCCACGCCCGAGATCACCATGCCGCCGTAGCTGTGCCCGACCAGCCGAACCTCGTGCAGGTCGTTCGCCTCGAGGTAGTCGGCCACCGAGGCCACGGCATCGGCGAGCCCGGTGCTGGCGCGGTCGTCGCCGGGCCGGTTGCCGGTCAGCGTGGGGCAATGCACCACGTGGCCGGCGTTGCGGATGTGTTGTGCGACTGCCTCGAGTTCGGCACCGGTGTGCCAGGCGCCGTGGATCAGGACATAGGTGTCGGCCATTCGGAGTCTCCTGTTGTTGGAATGGCCGCACTCTAGGACGGCGCGGCGGCGCCGGATGGCCGCTGCGTGCCAGCGCGATGGCCGATTCGCGCCGGCCGCGCCTTTTGGTTGCTCAGCGCCTGCGGCGCAGCTCGCCGGGCGTCGCGCCGAACTGCCGGCGGCACTGGCGGATGAAGTGCGAGGCATCGGCCAGGCCGACGCGGCGGCCAATTTCGGCCACGGTCAGCCGGTCGAAACGCGCGTCGTCCAGCAGCCGCCGCGCCACCGCCATGCGGCAATCGACCAGGCATTGTCCGAACGTGGCGCCGCCCCGGGCCAGGCAGCGGTGCAGCGTGCGCTCGGACACGCCCAGGTCGGCGGCGATGGCGCCGGCGGTGAGCCCCGGCTCGGCATGGCGCTGCTGCAGCCGTTCACGCACGCGGCGCGCCAGCGCCTGCAGCCCCGGTGCCGAGGCGGCCTCGCCCGTCTCGCCTGCCGCAGCACTGCCAGTCGCGAGCGCCAGCAGGGCGCCGAGCTGGTCGGCCATGAGCGCGCCCGGCAGCGGCGACGCTGCGGCCACCTCAGGGGACAGTTGGTGCATGAAGCTGCTGAGGGTGAGGCCCCAGCCCGACTGGCCATCGATGCGCCGGCCCAGCTGCGCCGTCGGCTGCGGCAGCCAGGCCTCGAGCCAGGCCGGCGGCAGCTCGATCGACAGCGTGTTGGCCGTCAGCGGAAAGTGGAATTCATAGCAGAAGCGCGAGTCCACCAGCAGCATGTCGCCGGGCAGCAGCCGCGCTTCGCGGCCGTTCTGCGCTGCATGCCATGGGACGTCGGCCTTGCGCAGCAGGTAGTAGAAATTGTCGCGGCTCTGCGCCACTGCGCGCGGGGTGCGGTAGACGTCCTGGGCGCTGCCGCTCACCCGGTTCACGACCAGCGGGCCGAGCGGCGCGGCCTCAAGGCTGGCGCGAAAGCCCGGGTCGAGCCGCGCGCTGACGTCCATTTCGAGGAAGCCCTCGCAGATCGCGCCGATCCAGTAGTCGAGCCGCTGCGCCGGCGGCACGGCATCGGTCGCCCAGCGGGCGATGGCGGTGGGCGCGGGGCCCGGCGGCGTGTGGGTACTTTCCAAAGGACACCTCGTTTCACGGGAACGGCGCACTGCGGGAGAATCGTGCCATGCAAATCGTCAAAGACACCGTCGTCACCCTCCGCTACAAAGTTGCCGATGCACGGGGCAAGCTCATCGAAGAGAGCAAAGACCCGATGGTCTACCTGCACGGCGGCTATGGCAACACGCTGCCCAAGATCGAGGCCGCGCTCGACGGGCGCATGCCCGGCTACCAGGTCACGCTCGAACTCAAGCCGCAGGACGGCTTTGGCGAGCGCGACGAATCGCTCACCCGCACCATCCCCAAGTCGGAGTTCCCGCCGGGCGTGAAGGTCGGTGGCTCGCTTGAAGGCCGCAACGACCGCGGCGAGCCGCAGGTCTTCACGGTGATGAAGATCAAGGGCGACAAGGTGCTGCTCGACGGCAACCATCCGCTGGCCGGCATGGAGCTGCGCTTCAGCCTCAAGGTGACCGAGGTGCGCGCCGCGTCGGAAGAAGAGATCGCGCACCGGCATGTGCATGGCGCGCACGGGCACCACCATTGAACCAGCGGGCACACTCGTCACCATGACCACCACCGACCCCAAACTTTCCGCCCGCGCCACCGACATGAAGAAGATGGTGCTGTGCGAGCCCTGCACCGGCATCCAGCGCAACTGGCGCCGCGCGCCGGGCCATGCCGAGCTGGTCCAGCTTTCGAGCCGCAAGGAAGAGCGCAGCGACGGCGACAGCGGCGGCCACAGCGTCAACGTGACCAGCTATCGCTGCGACCGCTGCGGCACCCGTTGGGAATACGAAAACGACAAGACCAACCAGCAGGCGGGCTGGTCGGTCGTAGGGCACTAGCTGTTGAGCTTCAGCCCGGACTCATGGGCGTGATAGGGCTCAGAGTCGGCTGGTGATCTCAGCGTCCCGGGCCACCGCCGCCCCCGCCGCCACCTGGGCCACCGCCACCCCCGCCGGGGCCGCCACCGCCGGGGCCACCGCCACCCCCACCACCGCCGGGCCCGCCGCCGCCAGGGCCGCCGCCACCACCGCCGGGGCCACCACCGCCGGGGCCGCCGCCGCCAGGGCCGCCGCCACCCGCGCCGCCGCCGGGGCCGCCGCCGCCTGGGCCGCCGCCACCCGCGCCGCCGCCGGAGCCGCCACCGCCTGCACCGCCGCCACCCGCGCCGCCGCCGGGGCCGCCACCGCCTGGGCCGCCGCCACCCGCGCCACCACCGGGGCCGCCACCGGGGCCGCCACCGCCTGCACCGCCGCCACCTGCGCCGCCGCCGGGGCCGCCACCGCCTGGGCCGCCGCCACCCGCGCCACCACCGGCGCCTGGGCCACCGCCGCCTGCGCCTGCGCCACCGCCACCTGCCCCGGCGCCTCCTGCACCAGCGCCGCCGGCACCGGCACTACCACCAGCCGCTGCGCCCCCGGGCCCGCCCGCAGCTGCACCTGCACCTGCACCACCTCCCGCCGCGGCGGCACCTGCTCCGGTGCTTCCACTGGCGCTGCTCGCACCGCCATTGCTCGCTACGGCAACGCTGGAGACGGCGCCGCTGCCACCTGCCTCGCTATACAACAACGCTTCTTTTCCGGGGCGTGTTGCTGTCGGCCGCGTGGGGGCGGGTGAGATTAATTCCGCCGGGGGAACCGCCGCAAGAAAGGGTGCCTGCATCCGCGGTGCACTGGGCCCCGAGGGTGCGGGTGCGATTGTTGCCGGCGGGGCAATCGCCGCCAGAGTGGGCGCCTGAACCCGCGGCGCAGTGACCACAGGCACCGACCGTTCCCTGTACTCATTCCTGTACTCGTTGTTTTGCACCGGGGCCCGCACGCGCGGGCTGGTGGCCGCAACCAAGGGTTTGGACGTCTTCGTCGGGGCCGGCAGCGGTGCCGCCGTCGGCTCCGTTTGCTCCGTTTGCTCTTTCTGCAGCGGCGGTTCGGGCGAGGCGTCGGACGACGCTGGAGCCGTGCTCCGAGGCTCCCGGGAAGGCGTGCCGAAGATGACCACCACGGCATCCGACGGCGCGGGGTCGCCGGCAGTCTTGAGTGCCGCCTCAATGGGTGGGCTTGCCTCCTGAGGGGCCTTGGCCACCGAGGGCCTGGCGTCTGGCACTGGGGTGAGGGCCGCGCGCGAAGGCTGAACCGGCAGCTGATTGGGCTCGCGAACAAGGAATGCGTAGGCCAATCCGAGGCCGAGCACCATCAAGCCCAGGGGCGCCACCATGGGCATCCAGCTTCGTTCAGGAGGAATGGCTGTAACGCTGGGGGCACGTGGGGTGTCCCTGCCTTGTTGCCAGGTACTGAAGCTTTTGATTCTTTCCAGCTCCGACGGGCCACTTGGCGCAAAGCCGGGAAGCTGGCCGGCGCAGCCGGAACAGAACATCGCGTTGCCGCGGTTACGCGCTCCGCATGTCGCGCACTCGACCGGCATTTTGATAACGCCGTCGCTCTGTCGCAGCACGGAGGCGCTCATATGCAACTCCGCGCCCAGGGGCAGAGGTTTTCGCGAGCGTCGCGGGGTCCGCTGAAGGCCGGCATTGCCATGGCTTTCCTCATGATGTGCGCATGTGAAAATTTCCCATGCAGAAGAAAGTATTCGTTTGGCCCACCGATCCATCTGTAAGACGGAATCGCCTCCTCTTGTCATGGCAAAGAGAGGCCTGCGGATGCCCTCGCGCGGTGGGGCCCGCGCCGCACGGGTCAGAAGCGCAGCGCGTCCACCCGGTTGAGCACTGCCCGCACCACGCTCCAGGCCGTGAGGGCCGAGGTCTTGGGGTTGTCGGGCGAGGGCAGGTTGTGTGCGCTGAACGCGAGCTTGCCGAAGGCGCCCGCGGCGGCGATGTGGTGCACGTTGCAGTCCGCGCCAGGGTCGGCGATCAGCGTCACGCGCGTCCGGTCGAAACCGACGCCGGCCAGCGCCACGGTGGCGGCCACGTTGGCATTCTTGGGAAACTGCAGCGCCGCCTGGCGCGCGCTGCCTTCGAACACCACGGTAGGTGCGGTGAGCAGGTCGAGCGGCCATTCGGCCTCGGCCGGCGTGCCCGACCAGGCTTGTGGCGGCTTGCGGCCGGTGTAGTGCACGCTGTCGAGTCCGCCCACGGCGGCGGCGGCCAGCGCATCAATGGCACCGATGGCTCCGCTCATCAGTTGCGCCGAGGTGCCACCCTGTTCGGCCGCGGCGCGCACCTCGTCGGCCACCTGCGGAACGGCCAGCGCGCCGACCGAACAGATGAAGCACGGGATGCCTCGCTGCAGCGCCGGCACTACGTGCTCCGTCACGGCGCGGCTGCCGGCCATTTCGATCACGAGGTCGCAGGCGTCCCAAGGCACAGCCGCGACCACGGGCACGCCGTGCCAACCCGGGGCCACGCCGGGCTCCGGCGCGCTCGCCGCGGCGGCGGCACGCACCACTGCCACGATGCGCACCACATCGCGGTGCGCGGCCAGCCTGCCAAGGACTTCGGCCGCAATCGCGCCGGCACCGATGAATGTCACGCGCAACAAGGAGAACTTTCGGGTGATGGGGTGGGCCATTCTGCCCACACCCGCACCCCACCCAGCGCGCGACGCTGCTAGAGCCCGTGCACGATGGCGGCACCGCCCGTTGTCTCTGGAACAAACAATGTCGCCTCGCCCACGCGATCGAATCGGTATTCGCGGTCGGAAATGCGCACCACCGGCATGTTCGTCCAGATCACCACCTCGCGCCCGCCCGCCACCGGCCGGCTGCGGGTTACCCTGAAGACCGACGGGATCACGATGGCAAAGTTAAGGGCCTCCGAGGCCTGCATCGGGGCATTGCCGGGCTCCGCCAGCGCCGGCGACACCGGCAGCAACATCAACAGCCCCTGCAGCAGGGGGGCTGCGGCCATCCATCCGCCTTTGCGCATCGCGAGAGAAACTTGCTTTCGATCCACAGCCAGGCCGCTTGTCAATTGCGGTGCTGCGGCGTTGCTCAGTGCCAGCCGGTGGCGCCGTGCGACTCCACCTCCTTGCGGCACGCCTCGAGATCCTGCTGGGTGCGCGCCAGTGCGAGGGCCGCGCCGGGTTCATGACGCGCCAGCGCATCGAGCTGCAGGGCGTAGAGCTTGGTGAGCTCCTGCCAATGGCAAAAAGACGAACTCATTCCCGGGTATTCGGAAGTCATGTTGGTTCCCTGCGTGCAACACCTGCTCGCTGCATCAAACGGTTGCGCGGGCTGACTGTCGTCGGCATGTGGCAATGCCGTGCGCGGGTGTAAGGGAATGCGCTGGACTGACGGGTAAGGGTGCACGGTGGTTCTCCTGTGTTCCTTGTGCTCCCATTGGAGGCCCCGCCATCCCGCCCGGTAACTAGCATTAGTGATAGGTCGCAGCGTCGCGGTGCGCAGCACCGTGGAGTAGTGCCGGATGACATGGTTTTGTTTCGCGCTGGACACCGGCGCATCGCGGCACGAAGCTTGCGGCTTTGTCCGGCGCTCATGAATCCGTCCACTGCCACTTTCGACACCGCCCGTTTGCTCGCAACGCTCGACCGCCTCGCGCCCTGGATGACCGACACGCTGGGCGCGTTCGTGGCCGCGCGCAGCCCTTCGGGCGCAGAGCAGCCGGCCGCCGCGTTTCTGGAGCAGGCGCTGCAGGAACTCGGCCTACCCGCCGAGCGCATCGTGCTTGACAGCAGCCTGCTCGAAGGCCTGCCCATGTTCTCGTGCCCCTGCGACCCCGACAACGGCCGCTACAACCTGTTGGCACGCCATCTGCCGCGCACAGGCGGTGGCCGCTCGGTGCTGTTCAACGGCCACATCGACGTGGTGCCGACCGGGCCCGAAGCGCTGTGGACACAGCCGCCTTACATGCCCTGGGTGGCCGACGGCTGGCTGCACGGCCGGGGCGCTGGCGACATGAAGGGCGGCATCGTCTGCGCGCTGATGGCGTTTCGAGCGCTGCGCGAGATGGGGCTGCAGCCGGCGGGCATCGTGGGCTTCAACGCGGTGCTCGACGAAGAGAACACCGGCAACGGCACGCTGGCCACGCTGCACGCGTTGCAGAACGCGATGGGCAAGGCCCGGCTCACCGACTTCGATGCGGTGATCATTCCCGAGCCCTTTGGCGAAACGCTGATGAGTGCGCAGGTCGGCGTGTGCTGGCTGTTCGTGGAGATCACCGGCAAGCCGGCCCACGTGGCCTACATGCACCAGGGCGTGAATCCGATCGAGGCCGGCATCGCGATCATGGCCGACCTGAAGGGGCTCGAAGCCGAGTGGAACGCGCCCGAGGTGCGGCACCCGGCGTTTCGGGACGTCACGCATCCGATCAACTTCAACTTGGGCCGCATCGAAGGCGGCGAATGGAACTCGTCGGTGCCCTGCACCTGCACGCTGGGGCTGCGCTTCAGCTTTTTCCCCGGCGTCACGGCCGAGGATGCAACGCGCCGGGTGAGCGAGCGCGTCCGTGCGACGGCGGCCCGGCTCAACCCGGCGCTGACAGTCGAGCTGCGCTCGCAGGGCCACTTCTCGCCGGGCTGCGAATACGACCTGGACGCGCCGGCGATGCGGGCGCTCGCCGAAGCCCATCGCGAGGTGACCGGCACGCTGCCCGAACGGCTGGCCTGCACGGCCACCACCGACGGCCGCCACTTCGCCCTGATGACCGACATTCCAGTGACCAACTATGGGCCCATCGCCCGCAACATCCACGGCATCGACGAAGCGGTGTCGCTTGCCAGCATGAAGCGCGTGGCCGCGGCGATGGCGCTGTTCATGGCGGACTGGTGCGGCGTGGAGCCGATCGAAGAAGAAGGCTGATACGGGCTGACATTCGCGGAGTCCGGCGTTTGTTGTATCTGAGCGCTGCGGTTCTGGGGCGGACTCAGGGCGGCCAAGTTCTCCGGCGGGATCGGGGGCGCTGAGGTTCGGGGGTGGGAAGTTCCGGGGCGGGATCAGGGCGGCGGGGCACGCTGCTCCGCGAATGTCCCCCGGCCTGCGGCCTCCTCCTTTATTTCGCTGCGCAGCGTGCCCCACCGCCCTGATCCTGGACGCGATGTGACCGTTTCGCGCTGAACACCACGAGCGTGCCCTGGCCGCTGGTGGTGGGTGGCCCCTGCAGCGAAATAAAGGAGGAGGCCGCAGGCCGGGGGACATTCGCGGAAGGGGCCACCCACCGCCAGCGGCCTACCCCGAAACCTCAGGCACGAAGCGCGGCGAGCACCGTGTCGAGCGTGTCGATCAGCAGGTCGGCGTGCGCCTCGGTGAACACCATCGGCGGGCGGATCTTCAGCGTGTTGGCGTGTTCGCCGGTGGCGCTCAACAGCACGCCACGCTCACGCAGGCCGTTGACGATGCGCACCGTCTGCGCGGTGGCCGGGGTTTTCGCGGCGCGGTTGGTCACGAGTTCGACGCCGGTGAACAGGCCCGCGCCGCGCACGTCGCCGATCAGGGCATGACGCCCGGCCAGTTCGGTGAGGCGGCCGCGCAGGTAATTGCCGACGCGTTGCGCGCTGGCCACCAGGCCTTCGCGCTCGATCACGTCGAGCACCGCCATGCCCGCGGCCATCGAAACCGGATTGCCGCCAAAGGTGTTGAAGTAGCGGCACTCGCGGCCGAACGCGGCAAGCACCTCCGGCTGGACGGCCAGCCCGGCCAGCGGATGGCCGGCGCCGAGCGGCTTGCCCATGGTGACGATGTCGGGCACCGCGCCGTGGCGCTGGAAGCCCCAGAAGCTGTCGCCGCTGCGGCCCAGGCCGGCCTGCACCTCGTCGGCAATGAAGAGGCCGCCGGCCTCGCGCACCGCATCGACCGCCTCGGCCATGAAGCCGGGTGGGTCGGTGAAGATACCGTCGCTGGAGAACACGGAGTCGACCATCAGCGCGGCCGGGCGCATGCCGTGCGCCTTCAGGTCGGCGATGGCTTCGCGCACGCCGCTGGCGAAGAAGGCCCCCATCTGCGCAGGCGCGATGCGGTAGCTGTCGGGCGCGGGGACGGTGCGCACGTTGTCGCCCAACTGCACGAACTTGCCGAGCGAGGGCGACGCCACTGCGATCGCCGAAGTCACGCCGTGGTACGCGAAGCGGGTGACGATGAGGCCATCGGCCCGGGTGTGCGAACGCGCGATGCGCATGGCCAGGTCGTTGGCTTCGCTGCCGGTGCAGGTGAACATCGCATGCGCGAGTTCCACCGGCATCGTCGCCAGCAGCCGCTCGGCATAGTCGAGCACGCCTTCGTGCAGGTAGCGCGTGTGCGTGTTGAGCACACCGGCCTGGCGCGCGATGGCCTCGACCACATGCGGGTGGCAGTGGCCGACCGAGGCGACGTTGTTGTAGGCGTCGAGGTAGCGCGTGCCGTCGGCGTCGTACAGCCACGCGCCCTCGCCGCGCACCGGGTGCAACGGCGTTTCGTAGAACAGGCGGTAGGCCGGGCCGAGCACGCGGGCGCGACGTTCCATCAGGGCCTGGGTGTCTGCGAGGATCTCGGACATGCGAGCTTTCAGTTCAGGCTGCAGGCGTTGCGGAAGGCTTCGGTCGCGGCACGGGCGCCGATGCGCTCACAAGCCTGCAGGCGCGCCCACGAGAGCGCGTTGTTGCGCAGCAGGTAGGGTGCGTTCTCAGGGTAGCGGGCGGCGCGCCAGCCGCTGATGGCGACCACCATCACGAGCCGCGCCGTGATCATCGTGAACAGCACCTCGACTTCGGCCGGTGCGAGCGGCCGAACCGCGTGGTACGCAGCGACGAAGGGCACGATGTCGACCAGCGGATCGTCGCCGGTGCCGATCTGGTAGGCCGCGGCAACGGCCAGGTCGTCGATGCAGGGCGCGCGCACCATGTCGCCGAAATCGAGGATCGCGGCGATGTGGTCGGTGTCGTGCGCATCCACCAGCACGTTGTAGATGTTGAAGTCGTTGTGGATCGGCTGCGCGGGCAGCGTGCGCAGCAGCGGCGCGGCGTCGCGCTCGAAACGGTCGAGGGCATCACCTGCAAGGGCGCGGCGCTGGGCGTCGACAATGTGCACGAGCAGGCCGCGCACGCTGTCGGCGCGCTGGATGTCCCATGGCAGCGGCAGGTCGCCGGCCGGGTGGTCGAAGCCGGCGAGTGCGAGGTCGAGCCGGGCCAGCATGCGCGCCAGGTTCTGCTGCTGCAGCGGCGTGCGCGGCGCCTCGGGCAGCGGCAGGCCGGGCAGGTAGGTGAAGAGGCGCACCACGCGTGGCAGCCCGTCGCCGGGGTCGCAGAGGAACGACGGTTCGCCTTGCTGTGTCGGCACGATGCGCTGCACCGGCAGGCCGGGGTCGGCGGCCGCGAGGTGGAGCAGGGCCTGGGTCTGGAAGTCGGCCACCAGCGCGGTCTCGGCCGGGTGCGAGATCTTCAGCATGAAGCGCGCGCCGTCGCTCGCGCGTTCGAGCCGGTAGTTACGGTCGCGCTCGCCGGTGAGGGCCTTCATCTCGCCGGTGATGCCGTAGCGCTCTTGGGCAAGCTGGCGCACCCAGGCCGCGTCGAGTTCGGGCGAGCCTTCGCTCAGCACCGGCGCGTCGTCGAAATCGACGCTTGTCATTAATGCACCCTTGGCGCTGCGCGCCTTCCCGCCAAGCGGGAGCGAGCTTGCTTGGGGCGGCCCGGCGCGGCGCTCACTGGTGCACCCTTGGCGCTGCGCGCCTTCCCGCCAGGCGGGAGCGAGCTTGCTTGGGGCGGCCCGGCGCGGCGCTCACGCGGCGCCTTCGAAGCCGCGCAGCGCGCTCGCGATGTTGGGCCCGAGGTCGTCGGACAGGTAGCCGCCTTCCTGCACCAGCACGGTCGGCAGGCCGAGCCGGGCTATCTCGGCCAGCAGCACCGCAAAGCCTGCGGTCTGGATCTTCATGCCCTTGTACGGATCGCGCTCGTGCGCATCGAGGCCGAGCGCCACCACCAGCGCGCCGGGCGCGAAGGCCCGGATGCTGTCGCAGACGTCGCGCAGCACCGGCAGGTAGCCGTCGATGTCGGTGCCGAGCGCCAGCGGCTTGTTGATGTTGTAGCCCAGGCCTTCGCCCTCGCCGCGCTCGTGCGCATGGCCGGTGAAATAGGGCGTGAAGTTGCGCGGATCGCCGTGCAGCGAGAGGGTCAGCACATCGGAGCGGCGGTAGAAGATGCCCTGCGTGCCGTTGCCGTGGTGCACGTCGATGTCGAGGATCGCCACGCGGTCGTGCATGCCGCGCAGGTGCTGCGCCGCGATGGCGACGTTGTTGAGGTAGCAGAAGCCGTTGGCGCGGTCCACGTACGCGTGGTGGCCCGGCGGCCGGCACAGCGCGTAGGCCACGCGCTCGCCGTCGAGCACCAGCTGCGCCGCATGCGTGGCCATGTTGGCCGAGGCGATGGCCGCCTGCCAGGTGTGCGCGCCGATTGAGCAGGCGGCATCGCCCATGTGGAAGCCGGCCTGGCCGACCACGCTCTCCGGGTAGGTGCAGGGCTGGCCCGGGAACGGGTGGATGTTGGGCATGACCTCGTCAGACGGATCGTCCAGCAGCTGCCAGCGCGCATGGGCCGTTTCCAGAAAGCGCAGGTACTCGGGCGTATGGATCGCCGCACGCGGGCCGGCGCCGAAGTCGCGCGTGGCGACGACCTCGTGGCCCTCCTGCTCGACCGCCTGCAACAGGCGGAACGCACGCTCGGGCTGCTCGTTGCTGCGCTTGAGTTTCCCGCGCACCATGAAGAGCTGCGGGTCATGGTGCTTGTGCGTGTCGCTGTAGACGACTTTCATCGATCGGCTCCGCGAGGGGTGGCCGCAGCGGCTCCGTGCTGCTCGACGAACAGTGCGCGCACGTGCTGCCAGGCGTCGTCGAGGTGCAGTCGCATCGCGGCGCGGGCGGCTGCTACATCGCGCTTGACCAGCGCGTCGGACAGCGGCCGGTGCGTCTCGGCCATGGCAGCGGGGTCGTGGTAGACCGCATCGCACAGTGCGATGATCATGCGCATCTCGGTCTGCGTGTTGGAGAAGATGCGGTGCAGGTGCGCGTTGCCCGAGAGCTCGCTGATCAGCGTGTGGAACTCCAGGTCGCGCGCGATGCGCTTGTGCTGCGGCTCGGTCGGCGCCAGGTCGACCATGGAATCCACGAACGCCGGCAAGCGCGCCAGATCGGCGTCGCTGGCCTTGATGCAGGCGCGCTCGATCGCGGTGAGTTCGAGGCAGATGCGCACTTCGAACAGTTCGTCGATTTCCTGCACGCTGATGGTTCGCACCGCGAAGCCGTGGCGCGGCCGTGCCACCAGCACGCCCTGCCGTTCCAGCCGGCGCGCCGCTTCGCGCACCGGCGCGCGGCTGATGCCCATGCGGCGCGCGATGTCGGCCTCGACGATGCGGCTGCCTGGCGCGAGCCGGCCTTCGACGATGGCGCGCGTCAGTTGCGCCTCGACCAGGCCGACCAGGTCGGTCGATTCGACCGATTCGAAGACGGAGGCGTCCGTGTTGTCGGGAGAGGAGGGAGAAGAAGAGGGAGGGAATGCCATGTGCGTTTGTCTCGCGGTGCGGGGCGTTGTCGCCGTTATTTTCACAAGCCGGCGGCGGGCCGTGCCCGCGCCAGGTAGAGCCCGGCCGCCACGATCAGGGCGATGCCAGCGAGCGCCAGGCTGTCCGGCGGCTTGTGGAACCAGAAGGTGCTGAAGCCCACGGCCAGCAGCAGCTGAAAGTAGTTGAGCGGTGCGAGCGTGGAAGCCTCGACGCGCTCGAAGGCCGCCAGCAGCAGCCACTGCGCTGCCCCGCTGCAGGCGCCGCCCGCCAGCAGCAGCCCCACCGCACCCCAGGGTGGCGCCTCGGCCGGCAGGAAGAAGGGCGCCGGAATGGCCGTGGCCACGAGGCACACCAGAGCCGTCCACGCGTATTGCACCGGGCTCGGCACCAGGCCTGCAAGCCGCCGCGTGAGCAGCTGGAAAATCGCATAGCAGACCGCCGCCACCGCCATCAGCACCGTGCCGAGCCAGGGCAGGTCGCCGCCGGGCCGCACGATCAGCAGCATGCCCGCGAAGCCCACCGTCACCGCGACCCAGCGGCTGCGCCGCACGTGTTCACCGACCAGCCAGGGCGACAGCGCCACCATCAGCAGCGGCGCGGTGAAATAGATCGCGGTGGCCTCGGCCAGCGGCATCCAGATCAGCGCGGTCATGAAACAGGTGGCGACTGTGGCGAGCATCACGCCGCGCAACAGCAGCAGCTTCTTCTGCGGCGTGCGCCAGAGGCGCAGGTCGCCGTGGCGCAGCAGCATCGCGAGCGCGATGCAGATCACCGCAACGTAGCGCATCAGGTTGACGAAGGGCGCAGGGTAGAACTGCAGCATGTACTTGCAGAACGCGTCGTAGCTGGCAAAGGCCACCAGCGCGCAGAAAAAGAGCGCGACACCCGCGGCCTTCGAGCCGGGCGGGCGCAGCGCGATGGCGGCCGTGGCAGTGGTCATGCGCGGCGCTTCACCGGCTCGCCTCGGGCTGCCTCGAAGCCGGCCAGGAACATGTCGAGCGCGGGCCCGATGGCGTCGACCCGATAGCCGCCCTCCTGCACCACCACGGTCGGCAGCTTCAGTGCGCCGATGCGCGCGCCGATGTGGCGGTAGGCGTCGAGGTCGAGCTTCAGCACGCTGATCGGATCGTCCTTGTAGGTGTCAAAACCGAGCGGCAGCACCAGCGCGTCGGGCGCGAAGTCGCGCAGCGCAGCCACGCCGCGGTCTACCGCGTCGAGGAACACGTCGTTGCCGGCACCGTGCGCGAGCGGCAGGTTGAGGTTGAACCCTTCCCCCTCGCCGGCACCGCGCTCGTGGGCATAGCCCGTGTAGAACGGGTAGTAGCCGCTCGGGTCGGCGTGGATCGACACCGTCAGCACGTCGCTGCGTGCGTAGAAGATGTTCTGCGTGCCGTCGCCATGGTGGGCGTCGACATCGAACACCGCCACGCGGCCATGCTGCCGCCGCAGATGCTGCGCGGCGATGGCGCTGTTGTTGATGAAGCAGAAGCCGCCGGCGCGGTCGCGGTGGGCATGGTGACCGGAGGGCCGGCACAACGCGTAGGCCATGCCGCCGCCGGCCAGCACCGCATCGGCTGCAGCGACCGCGCTGTGGGCAGAGCGCAGCACCGCGCGCCAGGTGGCCGGGCCGATGGGGCAGGAGAGGTCGCTGATGTAGTAGCCGGTGCGTGCCACCAGCGACGGCGACGGGCACGGCGTGCGCGCCATGCCGGGCGTGCCGTTGTAGTAGGGCGAGAGGTTCGGCAGCACTTCGATGCCGGGTTCGACGCCGGGCATCTTCAGTTCGCGCCACAGCTCGTACGCGGTCTCCAGGTAGTCGAGGTAGTCGGCGCTGTGCACGGCCTCCAGCGGTGCACGGCCGAAGTCTCGCGGCGCTTCCAGCGCGATGCCGCGCCCGGCCAGCGCGTCGCGCAGCGCGTGGGCACGGCTCGGCAGGTCGGTCGGCTTGCTGATGCGGCCGAGGCGCATGAACTGCTGCGGTTCGTGCAGCAGCTGGTCGTCGGTGAAGAAGGCCGGCATCAGAGCGAGGCCTCGAACAGTTCGAATGCGCGGTCGAAGCGCGCGAACATTTCGTCGACCTGTTCGGCGGTGATGATGAGCGGCGGGCAGAACGCCACCGCGTCGCCCATGGCGCGCACGATCAGGCCCTGCGCGAGCGCGAGCTCGGCGAGCCGCGCGCCGGCTTTCAAGGCCGGGTCGAACGGCGTGCGTTTCGCGGGGTCGGCCGAGAGCTCGATCGCGCCGATCAGGCCGACGCCGCGCACCTCGCCGACATGGGCGCGCGACGCATGGCGCTGAAGGCCGTGCTGGAACTGGGGCGCGAGCGACTGCACGTGCGCGAGGATGTCGTCGTCCTCGTAGACCTGCAGCGTTTCGAGCGCGATTGCCGCCGCGACCGGATGGCCCGAGTAGGTGAAGCCGTGGCCGAAGGTGCCGATCTTGCCGCTGTTGGCGGCCACCGCTGCGTGCACCTTCTCGTTGATCATCACCGCCGAGATCGCCGCGTAGCCCGACGACAGCGCCTTGGCCGAGGTGAGGATGTCGGGTTGCAGGCCGAAGGTGGTGGAGCCGAACATCTCGCCGGTGCGGCAGTAGCCGCAGATCACCTCGTCGGCGATCAGCAGCACCTCGTACTTGCGCAGCACGGCCTGCACCTTTTCGAAGTAGGTGGCGGGCGGCACCAGCACGCCGCCTGCGCCCATCACCGGCTCAGCGATGAAGGCGGCCACCGTCTCGGGGCCTTCGGCCAGGATGCGCTGTTCGAGCGCATCGGCCAGCCGCGTCGCGAAGGCTTCCTCGCTCTCGCCGGCTTCGCCGAAGCGGTAGTGGTGCGGGCACTCCACATGCAGGATGCGGTCGATCGGCAGGTCGAAGTCGCGGTGGTTCGGCACCAGCCCGCTCAGGCTGGCCGCCGCGACGGTGACGCCGTGGTACGCGTTCTTGCGCGCGATGATCTTCTTCTTGGCCGGCTTGCCGATGGCGTTGTGGTAGTACCAGACCAGCTTGACCGCGCTGTCGTTGGCTTCGGATCCGGAGTTGGCGAAGAACACTTTCGACATCGGCACCGGTGCCAGCGTCAGCAGCTTTTCGGCCAGCGCGATGGCGGCCGGGTTCGAGCGGCCGTTGAAGGTGTGATAGTAAGGAAGCCCCTGCAGTGCCTCGCTGCCGGCCTTGGCCAGCCGCGCGTTGCTGAAGCCCAGCGATGCGCACCACAGGCCCGACATCGCCTCGAGGTAGCGGCGGCCCTGGTCGTCTTCCACGAAGATGCCGTCGCCGCGCGTGATCACCAGCGGCCCGACCTGCGGATGGGTGGCCAGGTTGGTGAAGGGGTGCAGGTGCGCTGCGATGTCGTGGGCAGCGCGTTCGGCGGCGGTGATGGCGTTCATGGCAGGAAGGGCGGTACGGCAAGTTGAATGGATGGCGCGTGCTTCAGTAGCCGCGTTCGAGATCGACCTGGTTGGCCGGCCGCTGCCCCTGCTGCAGCGACGCAAGATTGGCCAGCGTCTGCTGCGCGATCACGAGCCGGTCGGTGCGCGTGGCGATGTGTGGCGTGACGAGGATGCGGTCGTCGCTCCAGAACGGATGGCCCGGCGGCAGCGGCTCCTGCGAAAACGCGTCGAGCGTGGCGGCTGAAAGCTGTCCTGCGTCGAGGGCAGGCAGCAGGTCGGCCTCGACCAGATGGTCGCCGCGCCCCACGTTGACCAAGTGCGCACCGTGCGGCAGCTTCGCGAACAGCGCGGCATCGAGGAAGCCCTGCGTTTGCGGCGTGAGCGGCAGCAGGCACACCAGCGTGTCGCAGCGCGCCAGGAATGCATCGAGCTGCGCATCGCCATGAAAGCCGGTGACGCCGACCGGCAGATCGTGCTTGGCGCTGCGGCTCCAGCCGCTGACCTCGTAGCCGATGCTCGCGAGCGTCCCGGCGCAGGCCATGCCGAGCGTGCCGAGCCCGGCGATGCCGACACGGTAGCGGCGCGGCGACACCACGTCCTGCTCCTGCCACCGGCCGGCCGCAGAGCTGGCCACATAGGCTTGCATGCCGCGATGCTGCTGCACCACGGCCCAGGTCACATAGGCCTTCATGCCGGCCGCCATGCCGGTGTCGACGATGCGGCACAGCGGGCGCTCGCGCGGCAGCGCGGGGTCGGCCACGATGTGGTCGATGCCGGCCGCGAGCGATTGCACCAGCGTGAGCTTCGGCAGTTGCGCGAGCTGGCCGTGCGGCGGAAACCAGCAGACGGCCGCATCGATGTCATCCAGCGGCCCGAGATCGGCGCCCAGGCGCAGGTCGATGTCGGGGCAGGCCTCGCGGAAAGCGGGCACCAGGTACTGCATGTCCAGCACCTCGCTGAGCAGCGCCACGCAGGGCGCGCGGGTGTTCGCACGCACGTCCATCACGCGGCCATCGCCAGCGGGCGGTCGAGCGCGGCCAGCCGCGGCACCGCGTCGATCAGCTTGCGGGTGTATTCGTGCTTCGGGTCGCGCAGCACCTTCTGCGTCTCGCCGTACTCGACCACCACGCCGCGCTGCATCACCGCGATGTGGTCGCACATCTGGCCGGCCACGCGCAGGTCGTGCGTGATGAACACCATCGCGAGATGGAAGCGCTCGCGCACCTGGGCGAACAGCTCCAGCACCTGGGCCTGCACCGACACGTCGAGCGCCGACACCGGCTCGTCGGCCACCAGCAGTTCGGGCTGCATCGCCAGCGCACGGGCGATGCCGATGCGCTGGCGCTGCCCGCCCGAGAACTCGTGCGGATAGCGCTGCGCCGCATCGGCGCCGAGGCCGACCAGCTGCAGCAGCTCCATGGCGCGCGCCATTGCCTCGGCCTTGCCCACGCCCTGCGCGATCGGCCCGCCCGCGATTGCGGCGCCGATGCGGTGGCGCGGGTTGAGCGACGCGTACGGATCCTGGAACACCATCTGGATCTTGCCGCCGGCCGCCTGGCGCACGTTGCCGCCCTGCGCGAGGTTGCGGCCCTTGAAGAGGATGCGGCCGCTGTCGAACGGCGCCAGGCCCACGAGGCAGCGCCCGACGCTCGACTTGCCCGAGCCCGACTCACCCACCAGTCCCAGCGTTTCGCCGCGCAGCAGCTCGAAGCTGATGTCCTTCGCGGCCTGCACCGAACGGCCGCGCTTGAACAGGCCGTTGCCGGTGCGGTAGGTCTTGCAAAGATCCTGCACCTGCAGCAGGCGAATCGCGTCGTCCTGCCGTACCGGGCTCGCGGCCTCGCCGTCGGGAATCGCCGCGATCAGTTTGCGGGTGTAGGGATGTTGCGGCGCGGTGAGTACCTGGCGCGCCGGGCCGGCCTCGACCAGCTTGCCGGTCTGCATCACCACCACCTGGTCGGCGATCTCGGAGACCACGCCGAAGTCGTGCGTAATGAACAGCACCGCGGTGCCGCGGCGCTGCTGCAGCTCGCGGATGAGCTTGAGGATCTGCGCCTGCGTGGTCACGTCGAGCGCCGTGGTCGGCTCGTCGCAGATCAGCAGCACCGGCTCCAGCACCAGCGCGCAGGCGATCATCACGCGCTGGCGCTGCCCGCCCGACAGGCGGAACGGGTAGGCGTCGATCAGCAGTTCGGGATCTGGCAGGCCGACATCGGCGAGCGCCGCGAGGATGCGGCGGCGCTTCTCGGCCACGGGCACGTTGCCGTGCGCGTCGAACACTTCGCCGATCTGCTCGCCGATGCGCATCACCGGGTTCAGCGCTGTCATCGGCTCCTGGAACACCATGCCGATGCGCCGGCCGCGCAGTTCGCGCATCTGCGGCTCGGTCAGCTGCAGCAGGTCGCGGCCCTCGAACAGGATCTGCCCGGCCACCGGCGCGACGTGCGGGCGCGGCAGCAGGCCCATCACGGCGTTGGCGATCATCGATTTGCCGGAACCCGATTCGCCGACCACGCAGAGCGTCTGGCCCGGCAGCACCGACAGCGTGGCGCCATCGACCGCGAGCGCACGGTCGGCGCCTGCGGGCAGGCTGATGCCGAGGTCGACGATGTCGAGCACCGGCTGCACGGCCGCGGGCACGGTTGCAACGGTAACGCTCATTTGCTTCTCCCGTCGAGCCGCGTGTTGAGGCCGTCGTTGAGGCCCTCGCCCACGAGGTTGAGCGCCAGCACGGTGAACACGATCGCCAGCCCGGGGAACAGCGCCATCCACCAGGCCTGGCGCAGCACGGTGCGGGCCGAGCCGACCATGTAGCCCCAGCTCATCTGGTTCGGGTCGCCGAGGCCGAGGAAGCTCAGGCTCGACTCGAGCAGGATCGCCGTGGCCACCATCAGCGACGCCATCACGATGATGGGCGACATGGCGTTGGGCAGGATCTGCGTGAGGATGATGCGCGGCGTCGACTGGCCGGCCAGCAGCGCGGCCTGCACGAAGTCGCGCTGGCGCAGCGTGAGGAACTCGCTGCGCACCAGCCGCGCCACCGGCGGCCACGACACGATGGCGATGGCCGCGACGATGGAGCCCACCGACGGCTGGAAGATGGCGACCAGCACGATCGCCAGCGCAAAGCTCGGCACCGCCTGGAAGATCTCGGTGAAGCGCATCAGGCCCGCGTCGATCCAGCCGCCGAAATAGCCGGCGATGGCACCCAGCGTGACGCCGATCAGCAACGCCACCACGGTCGACACCACGCCGATCAGCAGCGAGATGCGCGCGCCGTGGATCACGCCGGACATGATGTCGCGGCCCAGCGTGTCCGTGCCCATGGCGAAGCCCGGCTCCGTCCAGGGGCGCAGGAACGGCTGCTGCACCATGCCCCACGGATCGTTGGTGGCGATCCACGGGCCGAGGAGTGCGACGATGGCAACGATCACCAGCACGACCATGCCGATGACCGCACCCTTGTTGCGGGTGAAGCGGCGCCAGAAGGGGCTTTTCATCATGTCAGTTCGATGCGTGGGTCGACCAGCGTGTAGACGAGGTCGGTGACGAGGTTGAACAGCACCGCCATGGCGGCCGTCACGAGAAAGGCGCCGAGCAGCAGGCTGTAGTCGCGCTGCAGCAGCGCGTCGAACATCAGCCGGCCGATGCCGGGCCAGGCGAACACGGTTTCGGTCAGCACCGCGCCGCCGATCATCCCGCCGGCCTGGATGCCGGCCAGCGTGACCACCGGCAGCAGCGCGTTGCGCAGCACGTGCGCGCGCAGGATGCGCCCGGGCTTCACGCCCTTGGCACGGGCGGTCTTCACGAAGTCCATCTGCGCGACTTCGAGCATCGCGGCCCGCGTCATGCGCGCATAGACGGCCATGTAGAACAGCGCGAGCGTGAGCGCCGGCAGCAGCAGGTGGCGACCAATGTCGAGCGCCAGCGCGAAGCCCGTGAGGCCCGAGCCCACGGTGCTGAAGCCGAAGCCCGGCAACCATTCGAGCTGCACCGTGAACACCAGCACCGCCATCAGCGCGAGCCAGTAGAGCGGGGTGGCGTAGAAGATCAGCGCCACCACGGTGATCGAGCTGTCGACCCAGGTGCCGGCCCGCCGCGCCGACAGCGCGCCGAGCGTGATGCCGAACAGCAGCGACAGCGCGAACGCCGTGCCGGTCAACAGCAGCGTGGCGGGCAGCCGGTCCATGATGAGCTTCAACACCGGCTGCTGCTGGCGGTGCGAGAAGCCGAGGTCGAGCTGCACCACCTTGCCCAGGTAGGTGGCGAGCTGCGTGGTGAACGGCTTGTCGAGCCCGAACTGTTCCCGCAGCTGGGCCACGTACTGCGGGTCGGACGCGCCCGACTCGCCGGCCATCACCGACACCGGATCGCCCGGCGCGGCGCGAACCAGCATGAAGTTGACCGTGGCGATCAGCAGGATCGCCACCAGACCCTGCAGCACGCGGGTCAGCATGAACTGCGTGCGCTTCATGTCACGCGATCGATGCGGTGCCGAGGCTGTCGTTCAGGCCGATCGCGGAACTCACCAGGTTGTTGATCTTGGTGCGGTACAGCGTCGGGAAGTTGATCTCGTACAGCCAGGCCACGGGCACATCGTCCAGCAGGATCTTCTGCACCTGCAGGTAGATGGCCTTGCGCTTTTCGGGATCGGCTTCCTTCGCGCCGGCATCGAACAACTCGTCGATCTTCGGGTTCGAGTAGCCCTCGACGTTGTTGAACGGCGAGCCCTTGGCGATGTTGCTGGTCGTGTAGTTGCGGGCCACGCCCAGCGCCGGGTCGCCGTACTGGTAGACGTAGGTGAAGGCCAAGTCGTAGTCCCACTCGTTGAGCTTCTGGTTCCAGCCGGCCACGTCGGTCGCGACCATTTCGATCTTGATGCCGGCCTGCAACAGGTTCTGGCGCAGGATCTCGGCCGAGCGCGTCCAGGTCTCGCCGTAAGGCAGCGGCAGCATGCGCAGGGTTTCGCCCTTGTAGCCGGCTTCGGCCAGCAGCTTTTTGGCGGTCTCGACATTGCGCGGGTACTTGGCAACGTCGGTGCTGTGGAACTTGATGTTGCTGTTGAACGGGCCGGTCGCGGGCTTGGCGAAGCCCTGCCACGCCACCTTGCAGATGGCTTCGCGGTCGATCGCGAACATCACCGCCTGGCGGAACTTGACGTTGTCCATCGGCGCCTTGCGGTTGTTGAGCCACACCCATGCGTGCGGCGCGAAGAACTCCCAGCCCTTGGTGGTGACGGCGGCACCCGGCAGCTTGGCCAGGCGCTGCACGTCGAAGTACTCGACGGCGCCACCCGGCACCACATCGACCTTGCCCGATTCGAACGCAGCGGCGCGCGATGCCGCGTCGGGAATGACGTGGAAGTAGACGCTCTCGACCAGCGGCACGTCCTTGATGTGGTACTTATCGTTGGCCACGAGCTGGATGTACGAGCCCTTGACCCACTCCTTGAACTTGAAAGGCCCGGTGCCGATCGGCGTGGCATTGGCCGGGTTGGTGGCGAAGTCGGTACCTTCGTAGATGTGCTTGGGAATCATCGGCATGCTGCCGACCTCGAAGATGCCGAGGAACGGGCCGAACGGGTACTTGAGCTTGAACTCGACCGTGAGCGGGTCGAGCGCCTTGATGCTTTCCACCGCGGCCAGGTTGGCCCGCAGGCGTGCGTGCGTCTTGCGCAGGAACACGTCGGCCGAGAACACCACGTCGGCCGAGGTGAAGGGCTTGCCGTCGTGCCACAGCACGCCCGGCTTGAGCTTGAAGGTGAAGAGCGTGCCTTCCTTGTTCGAGGTCCAGGAGGTTGCGAGGCCGGGCAGCGGGTTGACCTTTTCGTCGTAGCGCAGCAGGCCTTCGTAGATGTTGCCCGCGACCAGTTGGGTCGGCGCGTTCTGCGTGATGCCGACCATCAGGCTGGGCGGTTCGGGCTGCACGACGGCGTTGATCACGCCGCCCTTCTTGCCGGCGGCCAACAGATGCAGCGGCACGCCCGCGAGCGTCAGACCGGTGGCGGCGGCACCCAGCTGGATGAGGTTGCGACGTTTCATGGGGACAGAACTCCTTGTGGCTCGAGGGAAGGTTGGAAGGAACGGGAGACGAATTTCTAGGCGGCGCGGGGCGCTCAGGCCTGCTGCGCGCGCCTCATTGGCGGAACGAGGTCGCGGGCGCCGGCTCGATGCGCTGCAGCAGCGCGCGCCACTCGCGCGCGTTCGGGTCGGGCGTGCCAGGCAGGCGGGTGCTATCGCCGCTTTCATACTGGCGCGCAGTTTTCTCGCAGACCTCCGGCGACACCGGGTAGACCGGCGCGCCGCTCGACTGGATCGCCAGCTGCACGCGGCAGGCGCGTTCGAGGTTGAGCATGAGGATGAAAGCCTCGGACACGTTGCGGCCCAGCGTCACGAGGCCGTGGTTGCGCAGGATCAGCGCCTGGGCGGTCGGGCCGAGGTCGGCCACCAGACGGTCGCGCTCGTCGTCGTCGAGCGCAATGCCCTCGAAGTCGTGATACACGACCCGGTTGTAGAACTGCAGCGCCCACTGGTTGCAGGGCTGGAGCCCGCCGGCCAGCGACGACACCGCCACGCCGGCCACGGTGTGGGTGTGCAGCACGCAGGCCGCATCGTGGCGCGCCGCGTGCACCGCGCTGTGGATGGTGAAGCCGGCCGGGTTCACGTCATAAGGCGAGTCGTCCAGGATGCGGCCTTCGAGGTCGATCTTGACCAGCGACGAGGCGGTGATGTCGCGAAACAGCATGCCGAAGGGGTTGATCAGGAACTGGCCGTCCTGGCCCGGCACCCGCGCCGAGATGTGGGTGTAGATGCTGTCGTCCATGCCGTGGTAGGCGACCAGCCGATAGGCGGCGGCCAGGTCTTCGCGCACCTGGCGCTCGGCATCGGACATGGGGGGGGCCAAGGGGCCCACGGCGTGCAACGGCGGCATGGCTCTGCTTCTCCGGATCGGCCGTCCGTTTGCAAGTGCAAACTGTCGACAGTCAACTTTGGACAGCAGCTTGCAAGATGTGGGCCCGCTTGCGTTCAGGGGTTTTCCCTGAATTCAGCGTGGTTGCGGTGCGTGGATGCACCGATCGCGGGGAGCGAGAGGGCTTAGAAGTGCGAACTCTCGAAGAACGCCTCGGTTTCGGGCAGTTCCTCGCCGGAGAGCACGGACGCGGCATGGCGCGCCGCGTCGGCGGCCGCCATGGCGTCTTCGGAGCACTTGAGCAGCGCCTTGACCCGTTCGGCGTGCGCCATATCCGGGAAGTCGTGCATGAGTTTCGCGGCGACCTGCAGCGCCACGCTGGCCGCGCTCAGGCACATGTGAAGACCCACGCGCATGCGGTTGCCGTCCGCGTTGTCTTCGGCTATGCGTATTTCCACCTCCTGCAGCGACGGCGTCAGCAAGGCGAAGTCGGTTGGCGCGAGCGTGGGCACGGCCTGCACGCCGAGATACCTGGCCGTGATGACTTCTTCGACCGAAACTCTGGCCTGCTCGATCAATTTGAGATCGTTTGTTTGCATGAGAACCGCCCCCGCGTTGTGGCTGATCGCTCCCTGACCGCAACGACAGTCTTGCACAGCGAGACCGACAATGGTGCGTTGCAGCGCAACCGGAAGGGCTTCAGCGTCAAAACGTCACGCAAATGTTGCGCAATGTCAAAACCTCGGCCAGCCCGGTGCGCAAAAGATGCGTACACCCCACAGTTCTAGGCTTTCAGAGCACAAACCACGTGATAGCGACGAAGTGGCTGGCGGTGCCACCGAGCACGAACAGGTGCCACAGCCCGTGCGCGTGCGCCCAGCCGCGCCGGTTGCGATAGAACACCGTGCCCGCGGTGTAGAGCACCGCGCCGGCCAGTAGCCAGCCGAGCCCGCCGCCATCGAGCCGTGCGGCCAGTGGCGCTGCCGCGGCCACGCCGAGCCAGCCCATGCCGATGTAGAGCGCCAGTGACGGCGCGGCACCGACGCCGGGCCGCAACTCCCGGTAAATGCCGAACACCGCCACGCTCCAGATCGCGGCCAGCAGGGCCCAGCCCCACGGGCCCTGCAGCGTCACCAGGCCGAAAGGGGTGTAGGTGCCCGCGATCAGCAGGTAGATCGCGCAGTGGTCGGCGCGCTGCCAGAACAGCCGGGCCCGCCCACGCGTGCTGTGGAACAGCGTCGACGCGGCGTACAGCGCCACCATCGACAGCGCGAACACCAGCGCCGCCGCGATCCGGGCCGCATCGCCGTGCGGCAGCGTCTTGCCGAGCAGCAGGCCTGCGCCGAGCAGGGCAAGCAACAGGCCGAGCAGGTGGGTGTAGCCGTTGAAACGTTCGCCGTGGTACATCGCGCCGATTCTGGCGGCGGCATGTGACGCGCCTGCGAAGACCTCAGTCGCCCCCGCCTTCGCGCTTCCTGCGCCGCCAGAAGCGCGGGCCGGCCGCGATTTCGCCCAGCGCCTTTCGGCAAGCCCGCGCCCCGGCCGGACGCCGGGCGCTGAACCAGCCGACGGCGAACCAGGCACCGGGGTCGTGTTCCACCGCCTGGCGGTACAGCGCGCAGGCGACTGCTTCGTCGTTGAACTCGCCCAGCGCGTCTTGCGCGGGGCCAAGCCGTGCGAGGTAGCGCTTCGCCCGGGTTTCGATAAACAGCGGCGCGACGAATTCGCCCAGGTAGCGCAGCCGTTTGAGCCGTTTGCGCGCCCGGTGCTGGCTTTCGGCAGCCAGGGTTTCGAAGCGCTTGCCGTCGCGCACCGTCTTCTCGTGCAGCTGCTGCAGGTGCTTGCGCAGCAGACGCAGCGTGGCTTTGGAGTTGAGCGAGGGCTCGCTCACATCCTGAGCTTCAGCGGCAGTGAAGCCGATCAGCGCCACCAGAACGGCCTGGAAAGCCGGCGCACGCACGGCCGCACTCGCCGGGGGTGCGGGCGCGTTTTCGGGCGGCAGCGAAATGGCCGGCGCACCGGCCTCGCGCAATTGAGGTGCCACGTGTTGCACCACCTGCACGCGGTCGCGCAGAGCGCCGAGCGCGCGAAAGGCGTCGACCAGCGGGGATTCCCAGGCCGCATCGAAAGCGGACGGGGCGAGGTCGTTCAGCTCGCGCAGCGCGGTGCGCAGGCGCCGGATGCCGATGCGCAGCTGGTGGACTTGCTCCTCGTCCTCGCTGCCTGCCGCGAGCTCGCTGGCGTTGGGCAGCATCTGCGCCAGGCAGCTCGCGACGACGGCGCGCTGCACGGCCGGGCCGTCAGGTGGCAGGTCTTGCATCGGAAAATGCGGCGGCAGCGCCTTGACGGCCGGCACCACGTCGAGGCCCGCCAGCAGGCGCTCGCCGCGCTCGGCCTTGGAAACGGTGCTGAACCACAACCCGTGCTGCTGCGACCAGCGCTGGGCGAGGGCGACCAGGCCGGCCACCGGGCCGCGCTTGAGCTCGAGTTCCAGCTCGCACACCGGCGACTCTCGCGCCTCGGGCGTGCCCGCATGCGCGACCACCTTGCCCAGGTCGAGCGCGAGTTCCACGGTGCTGGCGCCGGCACGCAAGTCGCGCGTCAGCCGCCAGATGTCGGTGGCATAGGTTTCGGCCAGCGGCGCCCCGGCCAGCACCTGGGCCAGCCGCTCGCCCACCGGTGTGCCGTGGTGGCGCTGCGCATCGGGCGCCGGCACCACCCCGGCGCGCGCGACGCCGAGGTCCACGTTGTGCTCCTCGCGATGCAGGGGCCCGTCGCCCGCGGCCTTGACGGTCTGCACCCAGCGCCGGCCCTCCTTGCGCAGCCGCAGCACCATGCCACTGGAAGCCAGCGCGCGGTCGGCGGTGTCGAAGTAGCGCGCCTGCAGCCGCGTGCGAACCACGGCGCCGCGGCGCATGGCGGCTTCGACGGCCGGGAGGCGTGCGGACGGAATGCAGAATTTGAATTCGATTTCCATGGAGGGCGAGGGTAACGGCGAGAAGGCCATTGTTCTGCCAGCAGGTCGCTGCGTCCCATGCCGACCCCTTTCGCATCGGGGTGGGCGCCCCCATATTTCAATGATTCACAGAAGGAGTGCCCCCGTGTCCACGATTGCTGCCAGCCCGATCCTCCAGATCAAAGCCCTCGGTTTCCCCTGGGAGACGATCGACCCTTTCCTGTTCTGCGCGTATCACGACGATGCCTATCCGCAGGGCAACGGCGAGATGGCGGTCGACGAAGCGATGCTGGCCGGCCGCCAGCTCGGCTCGGACTTCAGCCGCAAGGACGGCTGGAGCATGTACCACGGCAACCCGGTGCCGGGCTTTCCGGGGCATCCGCACCGCGGCTTCGAAACCGTGACGGTGGTGCGCAAGGGCCTGATCGACCATTCCGACTCGCTCGGCGCCGCGGCGCGCTTTGGCGGCGGCGACGTGCAGTGGCTCACGGCCGGCAAGGGCATCGTGCATTCCGAGATGTTCCCGCTGCTCGATGCCGCGGCGCCGAACCCGCTCGAGCTGTTCCAGATCTGGCTGAACCTGCCGGCGCGCAACAAGATGGTGGCGCCGCACTTCACCATGTTCTGGGCCGAGGACATCCCGCACTTCACGGCCACCGATGCCGAAGGCCGCAGCACCGAAGTGTCGAGCGTGGCCGGCCGCATCGGCCCGGTCGACGGTGCGCCGGGCGAGGGCGGGCCACTGGCGCCGCCGCCGGACTCCTGGGCTGCGCAGCCCGACGCCGACCTGGCGATCTGGACGATCCGCATGGCGCCCGGCGCGCGCTGGACGCTGCCGGCCGCCACCGGAGAGGGCACGCGCCGCACGCTCTATTTCTTCAAGGGCACGTCGGTCGCCGTGGCCGGCCAGGACGTGACGCAGCACGCGATGATCGAGCTGCGCGCCGCGGAAGCGGTCGAGCTGGTCAACGGCAACGACGCAGTCGCCGAGTTCCTGGTGCTGCAGGGCCGGCCGATCGCCGAGCCGGTGGTGCAGTACGGGCCGTTCGTGATGAACACGCAGGCCGAGATCGCGCAGACCATGCAGGACTACCGCCGCACCCAGTTCGGCGGCTGGCCTTGGGCCGACGACGCACCGGTGCACGGGCGCGACCCGGCCCGCTTCGCACGGCATCCGGGCGGGCGCGAGGAGCGGCCGGCAGCGCTTCCTGTCAAATAGGCAGGATGGAACACCCGCAAGACGTCGAACACCGCCTGACCGAGCTGGAGATCAAGGCGAGCTACACCGAAGACCTGCTGGACCAGCTCAACCTGGTGGTCTACCGGCAGCAGCAGCAGATCGATAGCCTGGTTCAGCAGGTGGTGCAGTTGCGCCAGCAGAGCACCGACGCGGGCAGCGGGGGCCCGCGCAACCTGCGCGACGAACTGCCGCCGCACTACTGACCTGCGGGCGAACGCCCTGCACGCGCTGTAACGCGTTGTGCCCGGCGGGTGTCGCGTCCTACAGCCGTTTGCGGCCTGGATGTTTGGCCGGCGCCGTCGCCCGGCACTAGCCTCTCGGCATGACCCTTTCCAATTCCATTCGCAGCAAACTGACGCTCGGCCTGCTGGTCGCCGCCGCGCTGGCACTCACGGCCTGCACCGATCGCGCCGGCAACGAACCTTCGCGCGAGCAGGTCAACGCGGCCGTCGACAAGACCGAAGCGGCGGCCATCGCCGCTGCCAAGAAGGCGGCCGAACTGGCAGAGACGGCGCGCGACAAGACCGTTGCTTTCGCGAAGTCGCCGCAAGTGAAGCAGGACGCCGAAAACGCCAAGCAGGCGCTGGAGCGCGCCCTCGACAAGAGCCGGCGCGAGAAGGAGCCGTCGCCGAACGAGCCGTCGCCGAAACCGTAAGCGCCGCAGTCAGGCCACGGGCGCCGTGACCTTCGCCACCACGGCACCGGGCCCGGTCAGCGTGAGCAGGATGTCGGCGTACCAGGCGCAGTTGAGGCCGAGCGACTCGTCGAGCATCAGGTCGCGCGTGCGCATGTCCATGCGCGACGAATGCACGCCGAGCAGCTTCCATGGCAGCGGGCCACCGCCGGCCGGAACCCGCATCACGACCGGCGCACCGCTCGTGCCGCGGTGGGTGCGCGCATCCGTCAGAAAGAAGCCCTGGCCCTGAAACCGGATGCCGAACGACGACGCGACGACGGCCTGCCGCACTACCGGCAGGTGATGCACCACGTCGTGAAAGCCGAGCGGGAAGCCGACCACCAGAAGCACACTGCCGACCTCCACCTCGTCGAGCGAGCGCTGCAGGTGCGCGGGCGTGAAACAGAACATCGCGGTCGATGCCGGTATCGCGGCGCGCGAAATTTCGATCACCGCGACATCGATCTCGCCGCCCATGTCGCTGCCCTGGCGCCAGACGCTCTTGCCGTCCGCATACAGCCAGACCGAGACCGAGAACGAGCGCGTGAGATCGACCGCGTCGGTGTGCAGCTCGATCTCGATGCGGTTGGGAAAGTGCTTGGTCGGCGCGTCCACCACCACGTGCCGGCTGGTCACGAAGAACAGCCGCTCGTCGCGCTCGAAGAAAAAGCCGCTGGCGCCGGTGAGGAGCTGGTCGCCATCGAAAGTCGAAACGCGGGCGGTGGTGAGAAGCAGCGATTCGGCCATGGCAGTCTTTCGAAGGGGCCGGCGCTGCAGGATCGCGCACCGGTCACCCATCTATTGAACACCACAACCTCGCCGGCCGTGCTCAATGCTGCCGCCGTGCCGCCTTGCGCTGCCGTTTTTGCCAGCGCGACACCACGGCGCTGGCCAGCGTCACCGCGGCGAACACGGCGACCTGTTGGGTCAGCGTCCGGGTGGCAACCTGCAGCCGCTGTGCGACTTCGCGCTGTGCGGCGGTGGCGTGTGCCAGGGCCGCGCCGTCGGGCGCCGATGTCGCTACCGCTGCAGGCGGCGCGTCGGTGCCGGCCGCCGCCATCGTGGCCGTAGCCTCGGTGGCGACCATCGCCTTTGCACCCGCCACCGAGCCGTGCTCATTCGCATAGACCTTGGTGAACTCCGCGCCCAACAGGAAGATCTGCGCCGCGTAGTACACCCAGGCCAGCACCACCACCAGCGAGCCCGCCGCCGCGAATGATTCGGTGACGCCGCTCTTGCCGAGGTAGAGGCCTATCAACGCCTTGCCGACTTCGAACAGCACCGCGGTGACCATCGCGCCGATCCACACGTCGTGCCAGGCAATGGGCGCGGTCGGCATCAGCTTGAAGATCATCGCGAACAGTGCCGTGCTTACGGCCAGCGAGATCGCCACGTTGAGGAGCTGCAGCAGCAGCTCCGAGCCGGGCATCAGCCCGCCGGCCCAGCTGCCGAACGCGGCCAGCACCGCGCTGACCGTCAGCGACACCATCAGCAGGAAGGCCAGGCCCAGGATCAGCCCGAATGACAGCACCCGGGCGCGCAGCAGCGCCCAGACGCCCTTCGGCTTGTCTTTCTCGGGCACGTGCCAGATCCGGTCGAGCGCGCTCTGCAGCTCGGCGAATACCGTGGTGGCGCCGATGATCAGGATGCCGACGCCGAGCAGCCCGGCGACCAGGCCCTTGGCCGGCTCGCTCGCGCTGCGCACAAGACCCTGCACCGCGATCGCGCCTTCGCTCCCGATCAGCCCGGTGAGCTGGCCGACGATCTCGCCCTGCACGGCCTCTCGGCCGAACAGTGCACCGGCGATGGCGGTCACGATCACCAGCAGGGGCGCCAGCGAAAATATCGTGTAGTACGAAATCGCCGCGCCCATGCTCGGCGCGAAGTCATCCACCCACGCGCTGACCGCCTTGCGGGACAGGTCGAAGAGATATTTGGGATTCATGGTGTGCGACAGCGAGGCGTTTGGACGAAAGAACTGTCGCGCCCGCCACGCCGTGCCTCCATGCGCCAAGTTTGAAATTCCAGGTAGGCCAACAGCCCTGAAATTTCGCTTGCCCTGCCAATCGCGAGCGGCCGGGTGTCCCTGGCAGGCCGCGCGGGCGACAGACGAGGGCAGAGGCCTCGGCTAGAGTCCGGGACGCATTCCCTCGTCCAAACCAACGGAGCCAGCTTCACCATGATCCACGTCGTCGCCGTCATCACCGCCAAGGCCGGCCAGCGCGCCACCATGCTCGAACTCTTTGCCGCCAACCGCGCCGCCGTGCTGGCCGAAGCAGGCTGCATCGAATACGTCGCAACCGTCGACGCCGCCGGAATGCCGCCTTCCAAGGGCAGCTTCGGCGCGGACACTTTCGTGGTGGTCGAGAAGTGGGAGAGCCTGGCCGCGCTGCAGGCGCACGCAGTCGCGCCGCACATGGCGGCTTATGGCGCGAAGACCAAGGAGATGACCGAGAGCCGCGCAATCCACGTGCTTGAACCGGTCTGACACTGGAGCGCCGTGCTCCGGCGGATGAGTTGTTGCGGTGTGTTACCGTCGCCTCTCCCAATAAATTCAGAGGAGGGGGATCATGGCGATTTCACGCCTGCATGGCGCTGCAATGTGCGCGCTGGCAATTCTGGCAACGGGGTGCGCCCAGCTAAAGGCGCCGCCCTACGCGGCAGACTACGAAGCACTCGATAGGCTCAAGGCCGGCCGTCCGGCACCGGTGTCGGTCGCGACGGTGCAACCGACCGACCCTGCCCATCGCGTCAACAACCTCTCGCTGCGCGGCACCGGCCTGGGATCACCGAGCGGCACCTTCGCGAAGTACCTGGAAGACGCGCTGATCCGCGATCTCAAGGAAGTCTCGGCTTACGACGCCAACGCGAAGACCCGGCTTGACGCGACGATCGTCACCAACGAAATCAGCGTGGGCAGCATCGTCACCGGCTCCGGCACGATGGAAGTCACGCTGACGATCATGCGCGACGGGCAGAAGAAGCTCAGCAAGACCTACAAGGCCAACACCAGCTTCGAGTCGAGCTTCGCCGGCATCGTCGCAATTCCTGCCGGGCAGGCCGCTTATCCCCAACTCGTGCGCGCGCTGCTGCGCGAGGTGTATTCCGATCCCCAGTTCATCGCCGCCATCGGCAAATAAAAATCAGGAGAAATGACATGTCCATCGTTCGATTCGGCCGCATGGCCGCTGCCCTTGCGTTCGCCGCCGTACTGGTCGGCTGCGCCCATCCGATCTCGATGAATGCCGAAACGGCACCGGAGCGCGTGGAGTCGAAACTGATCCCGAAGAAGGTCGCCTACGCGCTGAGCGACGCGGAACGCGGCAAACAAGTGATCACCCCCGGCGGTGGCGGCGACCGCGTGAGCTACTACCCGTATCGCGACCTGGAGAAGTCGATCCGCGACGCGCTGCGTGCGGTCTACCAGGACGTGGTCGTGGTGAAGTCGGCCACTGATGCCGAGGCCGTCAAAACCTCGGGCGCCGCGCTGGTGTTTACACCCGAGATCAAGACCGATTCCAGCTCGCCATCGCCCTTCACCTGGCCGCCAACGATCTTCAAGACCGAGATCGCATGCACGATCACCGACGCATCGGGCGTGGAGGTGACGCGCGTCAAGGCCGTCGGCAATGGTGTGGCGGAGTTCAGCGAGTTCAAGGGCAACTTTGGCCTGTCAGCGAACCGCGCTGCCACCGATGTGACCGCCAAACTGGCACAGGAAATCCGGAGCAATGAGAAGCTGCACTGAGCGATGCCCTGCCCATGAAAGAAGCGCGCCCCAGGCGCTCTTTTTTTGGCGCTGAACCGCTTTGAATCCATTCAGCTTTTCGCGATCGCCGGCAGCGCCCGCACGTCTGTGTCGCTGATCTAGCGCGGCGACTCGAAGGGCATCACCTTGACCGCCGAGCGCAGCCGCCGGCGCCGCCAACAAAAACGCGCCCGAAGGCGCGTTCCTGAAGCGAAGGTTGGTCGGCCTTACTTGGCCACCACGCGCACCATCTCGAGCACCTTGTTCGAGTAGCCCCATTCGTTGTCGTACCAGCTCACGACCTTGACGAAGGTGCTGTCCAGCGCGATGCCGGCTTCGGCGTCGAACACCGAGGTGCGGGGCTCGCCACGGAAGTCGGTTGAGACGACCTTGTCTTCGGTGTAGCCGAGCACGCCCTTGAGCGCGCCTTCGGACTGCGCCTTCATCTCGGCGCAGATTTCGGCATAGGTCGCCGGCTTCTCGAGTTCGACCACGAGGTCGACCACCGACACGTCGGAGGTCGGCACGCGGAAGCTCATGCCGGTGAGCTTCTTGTTGAGCGACGGGATCACCACGCCCACGGCCTTGGCGGCGCCAGTGCTCGACGGGATGATGTTTTCCAGGATGCCGCGGCCGCCGCGCCAGTCCTTGTTGCTCGGGCCGTCGACGGTTTTCTGCGTCGCGGTGGTGGCGTGCACGGTGGTCATCAGGCCGCGCTTGATGCCCCACTTGTCGTGCAGTACCTTGGCCACGGGCGCCAGGCAGTTGGTGGTGCAGCTGGCGTTGCTGATGATGGCCTCGCCCTTGTAGGTGCTGTCGTTGACGCCGTAGACGAACATCGGCGTGTCGTCCTTGCTGGGCGCCGACATCACGACCTTCTTCGCACCTGCGTCGATGTGCTTCTGGCCGGTTTCCTTGGTCAGGAACAGGCCGGTGGCCTCGACCACCACGTCGGCGCCGATGTCGCTCCACTTGAGGTTGGCCGGGTCGCGCTCCTGCGTCAGGCGGATCTTCTTGCCGTTGACGATGAGGGTGTTGCCCTCGACCGCGACTTCACCCCTGAACCGGCCATGCACCGAGTCGTACTGGAGCATGTAGGCCAGGTATTCGGGCTCGAGCAGATCGTTGATGCCGACCACTTCGATTTCCTTGAAGTTCTGCACGGCCGCACGAAACACCATGCGCCCGATACGGCCGAAGCCGTTGATACCGATCTTGATAGCCACTGATTTGCTCCTGGATGGTTGTAAGAAACTGGTTTACTTCTTGCCGAGCACGGCGCGCACGGTGGCGGCCACGTTGTCTGGCGTGAAGGCGAAGTGCTTGAACAGCGCCGGCGCAGGCGCCGATTCGCCGAAGGTGTCGATGCCGACCACGGCCGCGCAGCCGTATTTCCACCAGCCGTCGGTCACGCCCATTTCGACCGCAATGCGGGGCAGGCCGGCCGGCAGCACGCTCTTCTTGTAGCCCGCGCTCTGGCGGTCGAATACGCTGGTGGAAGGCATGGAGACGACGCGCACCGCGATCTTCCTTTCGGCCAGCAGCTTCTGCGCGGCGAGCGCGAGCTGCACTTCGGAGCCGGTCGCGATCAGCACGGCCTTGGCTTTCTTCTTCAAGCCGACATCGGCCGGCTCGCTGAGCACGTAGGCGCCCTTGCTGATGTCGGCCAGGTCTTTCTTCGGCGAATAGGCGAGGTTCTGGCGCGACAGCAGCAGCGCGCTCGGACGGCGTGCGTTCTGCAGCGCGACGGCCCAGGCCACCGCGGTTTCGGCGGTGTCGCCCGGACGCCAGACGTCGAGGTTCGGAACCAGGCGCAGCGACGCCGCGTGTTCGATCGACTGGTGCGTCGGGCCGTCTTCGCCAAGGCCGATGGAGTCGTGCGTGAACACATGGATCACGCGGTGCTTCATCAGCGCGGCCATGCGGATCGCATTGCGGCTGTAGTCGCTGAACGTGAGGAAGGTGCCGCCATAGGGGATGTAGCCGCCATGCAGCGCGACGCCGTTCATCACCGCGGCCATGCCGAACTCGCGCACGCCGTAATTGATGTGGCGGCCGATCACGCCGTGCGGTGGCTCGGCGTTGTCGGTGCTGCTGGCGGGCTGGGCTTCGTCTTCTGCGCCCTGCTTGGCCGTTTCGTGCGGCGCACCGAGCACGACGTCGCCGGTCTTCGCGTCGAAGCGCAGCGGCGCAGTGCTCTTGGTGTTGGTGAGGTTGGAGCCGGTGAGGTCGGCGCTGCCGCCCAGCATCTCGGGCAACGCGGCGGTGAAGAACTCGAGCGCGATCTGCGAGGCCTTGCGCGAGGCCACTGTCTCGGCCTTGGTGTGGGCCGACACCACCGCGTCGAACGCGATCTGGTTGAAGTCCTTCGGCAACTCGCCCTTCATGCGGCGCGTGAACTCGGCGGCCAGTTCGGGATATGCCGCGCTGTAGGCGGCGAAGCGCTCGTTCCAGGCGGCTTCTTGCTTCGCGCCGCGGGCCTTGCCGTCCCAGTCGGCATAGACCTCGGCCGGAATCTCGAAGGCCGCATACGGCCACTGCAGCGCGCTGCGCGTGAGCGCGATTTCCTCGGCGCCGAGCGGCTCGCCGTGGGCCTTGGCGGTGTTGGCGCGGTTCGGGCTGCCCTTGCCGATCTGCGTCCTGCAGATGATCAAGGTGGGGCGCTGGTCGCTCTCGCCGTCCTTCTTCGCCTTGGCAATGGCCTTCGACACGTCCTTCGCGTCGTTGCCGTCGAGCGGGCCGATCACGTTCCAGCCATGCGCCTCGAAGCGCTCCTTGGTGTTGTCGATGAACCAGGGCTTGACCTGGCCATCGATGCTGATGCCGTTGTCGTCGTATAGCGCGATCAGCTTGCCGAGACGCCATGCACCGGCCAGCCCGGCCGCTTCATGGCTGATGCCTTCCATCATGCAGCCGTCGCCCAGGAAGGCGTAGGTGTGGTGGTCGACGACCTGGTGGCCCTTGCGGTTGAACTCGGCCGCAAGCAGCTTCTCGGCCAGCGCGAAGCCGACCGCGTTGGTGATGCCCTGGCCCAGTGGACCGGTGGTGGTTTCGACGCCCGGCGTCACGTCGATTTCAGGGTGGCCCGGGGTCTTGCTGTGCAGTTGGCGGAAGTGCTTGAGCTCGTCAATGGGCAGCTCGTAGCCGGTGAGATGCAGCACCGCGTACAACAGCATCGACGCGTGGCCGTTCGAGAGGATGAAGCGGTCGCGATTGGCCCAGTGCGGGTTGGCCGGATTGAACTGCAGGTGATCGCCCCAGAGCGCCACTGCCATGTCGGCCATGCCCATCGGCGCGCCCGGGTGGCCGGAGTTCGCGAGTTGGACGGCGTCCATTGCCAGCGCGCGAATCGCGTTGGCCATCAAGGCTTGGTTGGCCATTTGGGAAGGCTTTCGAGGAGGAGGGGGTTGGGGGGAACCCGCGATTTTAGCGAGCGGGGGGGTGCTTCTTCCGCAGACCCCCGGTTTGTCCTTTGCTAGAGTGCCGGCCATGCATGGACTGCACCTCACCGCCGACCTTCACGATTGCCAGTGCGAGACGCACTGGCTGCTCGATGCCGAAGCGCTCGGCGCGGCATGCCTGAAGGCGGTCGAGGCCGTCGGCCTGCAGGGCGTGGGCCGCCTCTTCCACAGCTTTCCCGCCACGCCGCAGGGCCCGGGTGGCGTCACGGCCACTGTGCTGCTGGCCGAGTCGCACCTCTGCATTCATACCTGGCCGGAGCAGCGCGCCGTGACGCTGGATGTGTACGTCTGCAATTTCGGCGGCGACCATTCGGCCAAGGCGCACGCGCTGATGTCCGCGCTGCTCGCGCTGTTTCGGCCCGGCCATGCCGAGCGGCATGCGCTGGCGCGGGGCAGCCTTGCTGCGGTGAACGCGTGACTGCGAAGGCGATGATCCTCGCCGCGGGTCGCGGCGAGCGCATGCGGCCGCTGACGGATGTCACGCCCAAGCCCCTGCTGGAGGTGCGCGGCAAGCCGCTGATGCAGTGGCCGATGGAGGCGCTGGCGGCCGGAGGCTTCACCGAACTGGTGGTCAATACCGCCTGGCTGGGCGACCGGATTTCAAGCCATTTCGGCCCCCGGCACATGCTCGAGGGGCATGGCGGGCTGTCCATTTCATACTCCCACGAGGGACGCGACTTCGGTGGCGCGCTCGAGACCGCCGGCGGCATCGTGCGTGCGCTGCCATTGCTGGGCGAAGTTTTCTGGGTGGCGGCCGGCGATGTGTTCGCGCCGGGCTTCCGCTTCACGCAGGAGGCCGTCGCACGCTTCGCGGCAAGCGGGATGCTGGCCCACCTGTGGCTGGTGCCCAACCCCGCGCACAACCCGCGCGGTGATTTCGGACTGTCGCCCGAAGGGCTTGCGCTCGACGATGCGCCGCAGCGCCTGACCTTCTCGACCATCGGCCTGTACCGTGACGCGCTGTTCGCGCCACCCTACAGCGAGATTGCCGCGGGCAACCCGCAGGGCATCCGGGCCGCGCTGGCGCCGCTGTTGCGTGCGGCCATGAAAAAGGGCCTGGTTAGCGCAGAACGCTACCCAGGCCCTTGGACTGACGTCGGCACGCCGGAACGGCTTGCGGCGTTGAACCGCACCGTGCCGGACGAACCGACTGCTATGCCTTAAGGCACGTTCGCACCGGCGACCCCGAACGCCTTGCCGGGCAGCATCAGGCTTCCGCCGAACTCGAACGGTGCGGCGCCGCCACTCGCATTGATCGTCGGGCAGCCCCCGTTGGTCTGCTGGCAGGCCGCGAAGCCCGGGTGCAGGTACAGCACGCCATAGCGGTAGTTGGAGATCGCCTTGCCGCTGTAGTCGGCGATCGAGATCACCGGCGCATAGGTGCCGCCACCCTCGTTGTCATCGGCCGAGATCGGGTCGATCAGGTTCCTGTCCTGCAACGTGCGCTCGATGGCGCCGCTGTTGACATCGAGCCACTGGATCTTGCGCTCGCCCCGCGAGACGACGATCAGCTTGTTGTTGATGTCGTTGCCGGCATTGCCCACCGTGTTGCGGAAGTAGGTCAGGCCCGTCACGTTCTGCCCGATCGCCATGACACCGGTTTCCGTAACTTCGGCGGGGGTGCCGGTTGCGGTTGGCGACAGGTAGTTGCCCAGCCCGAAGGTGTGCAGCACGCCGTCCTGCGTGGCGATCCACGCACGCGGCATGTTCCACAAGGTGGCCTTCACCGCCGTCGGCGAGTTTCCGAAGCTGACGGTCTTGATGACCTTCGGCATCTGCTCACCCGTGTTGGCGAAGGTGAACGGCCACTGGTTGGCAGCCTGCCCCACGTTCTTGGTCTGGTTGAAGTCGCTCAGCGTGCCGAAGTACATCTTCTTGTAGTACGCGAACAGCGGCTTCAGGTCGATGAAGGTGGCCTTGCGCTCGGACTTCGAGATCACCACCGCCACACCGGTCTTGGCATACGCGTTGACGTTGCCGCCGCTGATGAAGCTCTGGCGATTGCTCTCGGTGCTCAGGTTCAGGCTGTCGCGGTCGGCGGTAGTCTGGCCATAGCCCGTCCACGGGTTCACGCCGGTGGTGGCACTGATCTCCGTGGGCGCCTTCATGTCGGGCAGCTCGATGTAGCCCACCACCTTCATGAACGCGTAGTTGCCCAGGTTCTGCAGCCCCGGGTAGGTCGCGTTCCACTCACCCCAGAAGGTCTCCTTGGTCGGCTGCGCCGGCGTGCAGCTGTTGCACAGGCCCGCCAGCGCGATGACGGCCACGCGTCCACGCACGTTGACGGTGTCCCACACGGTGACCAGCGCAAACTCGCCGCTGTTGGTGACAGCCAGGCCCGTGGGCACCATGCCGGCTTCCAGCTGGGTGGTGACCTCGTTCAGCGCGTTGTTGCTGCCGCGCGCATTGGCGATCAGCCCGCTCTGGTAGGCCACGATGCCTTGCACGCACCAGCCGGGGCGGCCCGCGCAGCGAGCCATCGCCACCGGGTTGTTGGCCGCCAGGCCTTGGCGCTGGAAGTTGGCCGCGTTCGGGTCGACGATGCCGTCCGGGTAGATCCAGCTGATCTCGGGCTTCTGCGACAGCGCGTTGTTGCCCGCTGCGAGCTGCTGGTACACCGACACGCCCGGGCTCGTTGCCGGGTTGTCGGCGACGAAGGCCGCGTTCGCCATGTCCGAGAAGTACCAATCCGCGCCGTCCGTGACAGGGCCGCCGACCTGCCAGCTGGTGCGGGTGCCATCGCCTGCGAGTGGCTGCTGAGATCTCGTGAACACATTGTCCGGCCGCTTGTAGTACTGCGTGCTGACACTGACGGTCGACGGCGAACCGTAGCGGTAGGCAATGCCCGCGTCCTTGCTCAACAGCGGCGCCATGGCGCGGTAGGAGGCTGGGATCACATTGAGCGACGAGTCGACGATATCACCGGCGCCGGGTGCGGGTGCGGGTGCAGGCGCTGGTGCCGGAGCGGGTGCGGGCGCTGGTGCCGCGCCGACCATGAAACACGCCTTCAGTGTTTGCGGCGCCGGATCGCTGCCGAAGAAGGCATTGTTGCAGGTGCCCATGCCGTAGACGGTCTGCTGAACCCAGCTGGTGCCCGAGCCGTATTTCACGACCGCCCCGGCACCGAGCGTGAACGACTGGCCTTCGTCGGCGATCTTGGCGCCGGCGGCCGGTGCGGGCGCAGGTGCGGGAGCCGGCGCAGGGGCCGGTGCGGGCGCAGGCGCCGGCGCAGGGGCCGGTGCGGCGCTCACCGCATAGCATTCCTTCAACGTTTGCGGTGCGGGATCGCTGCCGAAGTACGTGTTGCTGCAGGTGCCAGTGCCGGAGACGGTCCGCTGGACCCAGCGGGTGCCCGAGCCGTATTGCACGAGCGTTGCGCTGGCGACCGTGAAGTTCTGGTTCTCTGCCGCGAGGCGTGCACCGGGCGTGGGTGCTGGCGCAGGCGCAGGCGCTGGCGCCGGTGCAGCGCCGGTTTGCACGAAACAGCCCTTGATCGTCATCGGCGCCGGATCTCCGAACTCCGCGTTGGTGCACTCAACTGCACCCGACAGCGTCTTGCTGGCCCAGCCCGCATCGGAGCCGTACTGCACGACCGTGGCGGACGCGAGCGTGAAGGTTTCGTTCTCGGAGGCCACCTGTGTCCAGCTCGAGTCGAGCGCCTTGCGCAGGACGGCGTCCTGCTTGACGGATGCAGTGTCCTGCGCCGCCGCTGCAGTCACCGCGGGTGAATCCGCGGCTTTTTCTGCGCCCAGCGAAATGCCGCTGCCAGACCCGAGGCCGGAGCCGGAACTCCCGCCTCCGCAACTCGCCAAAAATGCTGCTGCCGCCGCGCAGGTCACGGTTTTTAAAATATGCATGTTCTCACCAATGAATGGAAAAATAGAAGAGCGCTGCACCGCCGTCGCCGTGGTCATGCGCGACCACGCGACAGCCTCCGGCGCGCGCCGGGATCGTCAGAAAAAGGGGGGGGGGAGGAGGAAAGAGGTTTCAGGGCACATTGCTGCCGGCGACCCCAAACGCCTTGCCGGGCAGCATCAGGCTGCCGCCGAACTCGAACGGTGCGGCACCACCACTCGCATTGATCGTCGGGCAGCCCCCGCTGGCCTGCTGGCAGGCCGCGAAGCCCGGGTGCAGGTACAGCACGCCATAGCGGTAGTTGGAGATCGCCTTGCCGCTGTAGTCGGCGATCGAGAGCATCGGCGTATAGGTGCCGCCACCCTCGTTGTCGTCGGCCGAGATCGGGTCGATCAGATTCTTGTCCTGCAGCGTGCGCTCGACGGCGCCGCTGTTGACGTCCACCCAGGTGACCTTGCGCTCGCCCCGCGAGACGACGATCAGCTTGTTGTTGATGTCGTTGCCGGCATTGCCCACCGTGCTGCGGAAGTAGGTCAGGCCCGTGGGATTTGCACCGATGCCACCGAAGCTGCCGGTCTCGGCAACTTCCGAGGCCGTGCCGGTCGCGGTGGGCGACAGGTAGTTGCCCAGCCCGAAGGTGTGCAGCACGCCGTCTTGCGTGGCGATCCACGCACGCGGCGTGTTCCACAGGCTGGCCTTCACCGCCGTGGGAGCATTGGCCAGGCTGACCGTCTTGATGATCGTGGGCATCTGCTCGCCCGTGTTGGCGAAGGTGAACGGCCACTGGTTGGCAGCCTGCCCCACGTTCTTGGTCTGGTTGAAATCGCTCAGCGTGCCGAAGTACATCTTCTTGTAGTACGCGAACAGCGGCTTCAGGTCGATGAAGGTGGCCTTGCGCTCGGACTTCGAGATCACCACCGCCACACCGGTCTTGGCATACGCGTTGACGTTGCCGCCGCTGATGAAGCTCTGGCGATTGCTCTCGGTGCTCAGGTTCAGGCTGTCGCGGTCGGCGGTAGTCTGGCCATAGCCCGTCCACGGGTTCACGCCGGTGGTGGCACTGATCTCCGTGGGCGCCTTCATGTCGGGCAGCTCGATGTAGCCCACCACCTTCATGAACGCGTAGTTGCCCAGGTTCTGCAGCCCCGGGTAGGTCGCGTTCCACTCACCCCAGAAGGTCTCCTTGGTCGGCTGCGCCGGCGTGCAGCTGTTGCACAGGCCCGCCAGCGCGATGACGGCCACGCGTCCACGCACGTTGACGGTGTCCCACACGGTGACCAGCGCAAACTCGCCGCTGTTGGTGACAGCCAGGCCCGTGGGCACCATGCCGGCTTCCAGCTGGGTGGTGACCTCGTTCAGCGCGTTGTTGCTGCCGCGCGCATTGGCGATCAGCCCGCTCTGGTAGGCCACGATGCCTTGCACGCACCAGCCGGGGCGGCCCGCGCAGCGAGCCATCGCCACCGGGTTGTTGGCCGCCAGGCCTTGGCGCTGGAAGTCGGCCGCGTTCGGGTCGACGATGCCGTCCGGGTAGATCCAGCTGAGCTCGGGCTTCTGCGACAGCACATTGTTGCCCGCTGCGAGCTGCTGGTACACCGACACGCCCGGGCTCGTTGCCGGGTTGTCGGCGACGAAGGCCGCGTTCGCCATGATCGAGAAGTACCAATCCGCGCTGACCGTGGGAGGGCCGCCGACCTGCCAGTGCGTGCGGGTGCCATTGCCGGCGAGCGGCTGCTGCGCTGCGGTAAACTCGGTGTCCGCCCGCTTGAAATACTCGGTGCTGACGCTGACGGTCGACGGCGAACCGTAGCGGTACGCAATGCCTGCGTCCTTGCTCAGTTGCGGCGCCATGGCCTTGTAGGCTTCCGGGGAGATGGTGAACGACGTGTCGGCGATGTCGTTCGGCTGCGCCGGGCCTGCAACCGCAGCGCCCGTGCCCGACGACCCCGTTCCGGTACCTGTGGCGGCTGCGCCGGTGGCGGTCGTGCTGCTCAGCCCTACTGCGCTGAAGCCGCCACCGCCACCGCTACCACCACCCCCACCCCCACAACCCACAAGTGCGACCGCTGCGATCCATGGCAGCAGGATTGCCGAATTTCTTACTTTCAATTTGCTTGTCCTCTGATTGACTTGTGCGGTTTTTACATGCATGACTATGCTCGGGGCAATGTTTTTTTCAAATCCTTTCGGGATGTGCTCCTACACAACAAGCGCTTGTTACAGAGCTGTGGCATCGTCCGGGGATGACCTCAACCCTCTACGAAAATCGCCGCGCCCGCTTGGCCACGCAACTGGGTCGCGACGGAATCGCCGTCATTCCGACCGCGGCTGAACGCGCCCGCAACCGCGACAGCGAGTTCCTTTATCGCCACGACAGTTACTTTTACTACCTCACCGGTTTTGCCGAGCCGAACGCCTGGCTGGTGCTGACCGGCGACGGAAATTCGACGTTGTTCTGTGCGCCGAAGGACTTGGAACGCGAGATCTGGGACGGCTATCGCCTGGGCCCCGATGCGGCGCCCGCAGCCCTCGGGGTCGACCAGGCTTTCGCGACCGGCGAACTCGACGCTCAGCTGCCCAGGCTGCTTGAGAACCGCACCACCGTCTGGTATCCCTTTGCCACGCACAAGGGGCTGGAGTCACGCATTGACGGTTGGCTGTCGTCGGTGCGGGCCCGCGTGCGCTACGGCGCGCTGTGCCCCGACGAGCAGCGCGACCTGTGCGGCCCGCTCGACGAGATGCGGCTTGTGAAGGACGCGCACGAGCAGGACGTGATGCGCCGCGCGGCGCAAATCAGCGCCCGCGCCCACATTCGCGCGATGAAAGTGAGCGCTCGCATGCTGCGCGAGGGCAAGGATGTGCGCGAGTACCACCTCGACGCCGAACTGCTGCACGAGTTCCGCCTCGGCGGTTCGCAGTGCCCGGCTTACGGCTCGATCGTGGCGGCCGGCGCCAATGCCTGCGTGCTGCACTACCGTGCCGATGCGGCACCGGTGCGCGCCGGGGAGCTGGTGCTGATCGACGCCGGCTGCGAACTCGACGGCTACGCGAGCGACATCACGCGCACCTTTCCGGCCGACGGCAAGTTCAGCGGCCCGCAGCGCGTGCTGTACGACCTGGTGCTGGCCAGCCAGGAAGCGGCCGTGGCGGCAACCAGGGCTGGCGCGCGCTTCAACGACCCCCACGATGCCACGGTCCGCGTGCTGGCGCAGGGCATGCTGGACGTGGGCCTGCTCGACGCCGACAAGGTCGGCAGCGTCGACGACGTGATCGAGCAGCGTGCCTACTTCCCGTTCTACATGCACCGCACCGGGCACTGGCTCGGCATGGACGTGCACGACTGCGGCAGCTATGTGGAGCCGACGCAGGTCGGCGAAGTGAGCGAACGCAAGGATCCCTTGTCGAACGAGATCATCAAGAACCGCCCCAGCCGCATCCTGCACCCCGGCATGGTGCTGACCATCGAACCCGGCATCTATGTGCGGCCGGGCGAGGGCGTGCCGGAACAGTTCCACAACATCGGCATCCGCATCGAGGACGACGCGATCGTGACGGACAGCGGCTGCGAGCTCATTTCGCGCGGCGTGCCGGTGAAGGCGGACGAGATCGAAGCGCTGATGCGCTGAGTCGGCGCTGCATGTCCGACCGCATCTCGATGATCATCCCCAACCAGTCGGGCGGGGTGATGGACTATGTCGCCACCATGACCGCGCAGCTCGGCGGCGACGCGCGCATGCTGGTGTTCGACCCGACCCGGGACATGGCGATGGACGGCGACAGCGTGCTGCTGCACTACAGCGGCTACGGCTACGGCCGCTACGGCGCGCCGCTGCATCTGCTGGCCTGGGTGCGCCGGAACCGGCCGCGCATGAAGCGCTTCGGCGTCTTCTTCCACGAAACCCATGCGCAGAGCAGCTCGCCGCTGTCGTCGGTGTTCTGGGTGTCGCCGGTGCAGCGCTTCATCGCGACGCAGTTGGCCAGGCATGCCGACTTCTGGATCTCCAACATCGAGGTGTCCACCGACTGGCTGCAGGCCCGGGCCGACGGGGTGCCGCATGTGCGGCTGCCGATCTATTCGAGCGTGGGCGAGTTGGCCGAGCTGCCGCCTGTGCGCGACAAGTCGCTGGTGGTGTTCGGCAGCGAGCCGCTGCGCGCCGGCACCTGGCGCGAGGCGGGCGAGCCGCTGTTCCGATGGGCCGGCGCCAACGGTGTCGCGCTGCACGACATCGGCTCGACGATCCGCGACGCCGACATCGCGGCCTCGCTGCAGGCGCACGGCGTCACGCTGCACGGCCGCCTGCCGGTTGAGCGCATCCATGCGCTGATGCGCTCGGCGACCTTCGGCATGGTGGCCTACTCGCCGCACTGCGTGGCCAAGAGCAGCGTGTTCGGCGCCTATTGCGCGCACGGGCTGGTGCCGGTGCTGCTGTCGGGCAACACAGGTACCTACGACGGCTTGGAGAGCGGCGCGAACTACCTGCACGGGGTGCCCGCCGCAGAGCCGGCGCCGGCCGACCTGAAGCGCATCTCGCGGGCGGCCTTCGACTGGTACCAGGGCCATTCGGTTGGCGCATCCGTCACCGCCATAGACGCATTGCTGCGCCCGCAGGCCGTTCAGCGCTGAACAGCACGCCCGGCCAGGTGCCCGCGCGTGAACGCCTCCTCGAAGATCGAATAGCCCGACCAGTCGGCGTGCGCGAAGGCAAGCCGCCCCGCGGATGGCGCCTGCGCGCCAAGCCGGCGCAGCAGCCCGGGCACAGGCATCGCCATCGCGTGGCCGTAGCGGGTGATGTCGACGCGCGTCGCTTGCGTGCGCAGATCGGCATGCGGCACCGACAGCTCGTCCAGCAGCTCGTCGCGCCAGCCACTCCACGGACGCTCGAGCAGCAGTCGGCGCCCGTCGCCCGGGTCGTAGCGGCTGGGGCCGAGCGGCCGGTACCAGGTCAGCACGGTCGGGCCGGGGGTCGGGTCGAGCGTCTGGTGGCGCGCATCGACGTAGCCGAGGCCGCGCGTGCCGTACACCACGTTGTCCCAGCTGGGCGCGGCGCCGGGGCGGTCGGCCAGCGGCGCGCGCAGGTGCACGTTGGCGACCAGCCAGGGCGCGTACGCCAGGTGTGCGGCCGCGTTGCGCAATGCTACGGGCGGCGATTCGACCACGCGCGCGGCGATGAACACCGGCAACGCGACGATGCAGCGCTCCGCCTGCCAGCGCAACAGCGACTTCGATGCCACGTCGAACACGTCGACCTCGACCCCGTCCCGCGTCTCGGCAATGCGCGTGACGACCTGGCCGCAACGGAGCCGATCCCCGAGCGGCTGCGCGAGCCGGCCTGCCAGCCAGCCGTTGCCCTCGGGCCAGGTCAGTACCGCATCGCGCTCCTCGCTGCCGTCGCCCGGCGCATTAAAGCCGTGACGGCTCGCGAAGTAATGGATGCCGGCCCAGGCCGACACATGCGCCGCATCGGCGCCGTAGTCGTCGCGGCAGCAGTAGTCCAGATACCAGCGCAGGTGCGGTTCGTCGAAGCCTTCTCGATCGAGCCAGTCCGCGAACGTCACCGCGTCGAGCGCCAGCAACACGGGCGAAAGCGGCGCATGCAAAGTGGGAATGACGAAGCGCGCCGCGGCCTGCAACGCCTCGACGCGCTGGCCGAACAGGCGGTACTGCGCCAGCGCGGTGGCACCGACGCCCTGCACCGGCAGCAGGCCCTCGTGCCATTCGTCCTCGAAAAAAATGCGCTCCTGCGGGCTGTGGCACAGATGGCGTTCGTCGTACTGCCAGCGTCCGGCCACGCGCTGGCGCAGCCCGAATTCCTCCAGCAGGTTCTGCACTTCGGCCGCATCGTCGCCCGGCACCGGCAAGTAGTGCGCGCCGAGCGGGCAGGCGATGCCGCCCACCGCACCGCCCCGGCTGTTGCCGCCGGCCGTGTCTTCGAGTTCGAGCAGCACGAAGTCCTCGATGCCGGACTGGCGCAGCGCACGCGCCGCCGCCAGCCCCGCGATACCGCCCCCCGCGATCACCACGCGGGTACGGCGCACCTGCGTCGGCACCTTCGCGCGCAACGCGCCATCGCGCAGCGCGTGCCCGCGCGCGACATCGATGCCGGTAAAACCGCCCGCGATCTCGACCGCCGGTGGGCTGCAGCCCCCCAGCGCGAATGCCCCCGCCGTAGCGCCGACGAAGTCGCGCCGTCTCATGCCATGCCGGGAACACCGCAGAACCGGCTTTGCCGGGCTGCTGGTGTTGCCCCCTGCCAGGGGGTTGGCGCAGCGACACGAAGTGCGCGAAGACTGGGGGTGTGCGCAATCAATGCGCCACCACCTTGCCCCATTCCCGCTCGTAGGTGGTGACGAGAATCTGGTTCGAGAGACGGTTCACTTCAGTCGGCACCCGCGCCATGTCCTTCGGAAAATCGAACAACAGCGGCAGTGTCTTTGCCGTCAGGAAGCGCAAGCCGTCGGGCAATGCGTCGGGCTGCCGGTAGGGTCGGCGGCTCGCGATGATGAAGCCCCATTCGCCGAAGCTCGGCACATGCGCGTGGTAGGGCGTCGCCAGCAAGCCCACCGATTCGATCGTCGTGGCGACCGTCCAGAAGCTGCGGCGCGCGACCAATGGCGAGGTGGTCTGGATCACGGCGTAGCCGCTGGCCGACAGGCGCTTTTCGAGCAAGGCGTAGAAAGCGCTGGTGTAGAGCTTGCCGATCGCGAAGTTGGTCGGGTCGGGAAAGTCGACCACGATCACGTCGAAGGTATCGTCGGCGCTCGGGCCGCCCTGCTGCAGCCACTGGAACGCATCGGTGTTGACGATGCTCAGCTTCGGCGATTTCAGCGCACCGCCGTTCAGCGCCGACAAGGTTTCGTGCGTGCTGAACAGGGTCGTCATGCTCGGATCGAGCTCGACCAGCGTGACCTGCTCGACCGACGGGTACTTGAGGATCTCGCGCACCGCCATGCCATCGCCGCCACCGAGCACCGCGACTTTCTTCGGCGCGCCCTGTGCGGCCATCACCGGGTGCACCAGCGCCTCGTGGTAGCGGTACTCGTCGCGCTCGGCGAACTGCAGGTTGCCGTTCAGGAAGAGGCGGTGCCCAAGCTGGCCGCGCGTGACCACGATGCGCTGGTAGGGCGAGCTCGCGCTGAACACGATGCGGTCTTGATAGAACTTGTCTTCGGCCACGGTCGTGATGTGTTCCGCGCCGGCGAAGGCCGCGCCGAGGGCGGCCAGTGTCAGCAGGCAGGCCAGCGCATGAGCGCCGACGCGCCGCAGTTCGTGGCGGAACAACCAGAGCGCCCACAACGCCACCGCTGCATTCATGAAGCCGAACAGCAGGCCGGTACGGATCATGCCGAGCTGCGGCACCAGCAGCAGTGGGAAGGCGATCGACACCGCGAGCGCGCCGAGGTAGTCGAAGGTGAGCACCTGCGACACCAGATCCTTCAACTGCACGTCGCGCTTGAGGATGCGCATCACCAGCGGGATCTCCAGCCCGACCAGCGCGCCGACCACCATCACCAGGCCATACAGCAGCGGCCGGAACGCGCCCGGAACCCAGGCGTTGGCAAGAAACAGGATGGCCGGCAACATGCCGCCGACCAGCGCCACCAGCAGTTCGATGCGCAGAAAGTGCGCCGGCAACTGGCGCTCGAAGTAGCGTGACAGCCAGGAACCCACGCCCATCGCGAACAGGTAAGTGCCGATGATGGTGCTGAACTGCAGCACCGAGTCGCCGAGCAGGTAGGAGCTCAGCGCCGCCGCGGTCAACTCGTACACCAGCCCGCAGGCCGCAATGACGAACACGCTGGCCAGCAGCGCGATCTCGACCGGCCGCGCGCCCATGGCCCGCGCGGGCGCAGAGGCGGCGCTCACAGCGTCAATGGATCGCCGCCGCGACGATCACGCAGATGCCGAGGCTCATGGCCGCGACCACGAGGCCGAGCGCCACGTTCTGCTTCTCGACGATCTCGCTCCACAGGTCGTAGGGCGTGATCTTGTCGATGATCAGGAAGCAGAGCCAGAAGATCACGACGCCCACCAGCGCGTACACGAGGGAGCCGAGGACCACGCCCGGTTTCAGCCATTCAAATCCCATGATGAGGACCTCCAGTCAAAGTTGATTCAGTTTGCACTCAGTCATCGCACAATGCGCGCGCTCCAAAACTGGCGCCGCCAAGTCGGGGAACACCGCAGAACCGCCTTCGCCGGCCTGCTGGTGTTGCCCCCGGTGAGGGGGAGGGCGAAGCGACACGAAGTGCGCGAAGCCTGGGGGTGGTCATTTGTGCCCACCGCCACTCGAGTAGCCACCGGACGAGCCGCCCGAGCTGCGGTAACCGCTGCCCGACGAGCTGCTGCAGGTGCTCAGGATGATCAGCAGGATGATGATCACCACCACGATCAGGATGATGGTGCCGCAGCCCAGGCCGGACGCGGCGCTCAGCGGCGCCGCATCGTTGCGCTTGAACATCTCCTTTTTCGCATCGAGCTTGAAGGCGGTGGCGACGGCGGCGCTGTCGAGCTTGTCGCCGGACGACCAGGTCAACTCGCTGGCCGAGCGCTCCATCGACAGCAGCGACTTGCCCGCCGCGAAGTCGCGGTTGAAGGTTTTCTGGCCGCGCTCGACCTTCCAATAGAACTCGCCGGCCACGTAGGTGGTTTCGGCGTTGTAGGCGTACTGCTGCTGGTAGCTTTTGCCCAGGTAGGTGGCGGTGGTCGCATTGCTGCTGGCCAGGGTCGGCGCACCGGTCGTCGGCTTGACCATGCTCCAGCCGTCTTCGGCATCGACCAGGAAGCTGAAGCCGCGCTTCTTGTTGTAAAGCAGGTATTCGTCCCAGCCGAAGTGCTCGTCGTCGCCGGGTTCAGCCCCCATGCGGTGCTGGAAGCCCACCACCTGCCAGGTCACGCCCTGCAGCTGGCCCAGGGTGCCGAGCGGAATCAGCGGGCGCACCGGCTCGTCCTGCTCGGCATGCTTGAGTTCGCCGCCGATGCCCTGGGTCAGGTCGATGATGCTGTTGCAGCTTGCGCAGGTGATGCTCTTGCTGTTCTCGAAGTTGACCGTGACCGGCGAGCCGCAGTTGGGGCAGGCGAAGCCGCGGCCTTTTTCGTCCTTGGCCGATTCGTCGCGCAGGCCGGTGAGCTGCAGGTCTTCGAGCTGCACCGCGCGGCCGAGGTACGCGCCGGGCGGGCTGGTGTCGTAGTCGAGGCTGAGCACGAGGCCCTTGTCGCTGCGAAGTTCGACCACGGTGAAGGGCTTGCCGAGCTCCGGCAGCCGCGGCAGTTCGCCCTGGGCCGACAGCAGCGACACCAGTTCGCTCGACGCCACCGTGTAGTTCTGGCCGTTGAAGGCGGTCGTGGCGCCCACGCGCAACTCGCCGGCCGGCGGCGCGGGCCGCTGCAATTCGAGCGGCAGCGAAAAGACGTAGGCGCCGTTGTCCTCGCTCAGCGTTCCGGTGCGGTCGCCGTCGAGCGCAGCGATCCACTCCGTCCAGCGCCCGCCCGGGTAGCTGTACTGCAGCCGGCCGACCAGCGTGAAGGGCTTGTCCTGGATGCGGCCAGCGGCAAACAGCTGCAGCGGGCTGAAGTCGTCGAACAGCTCGGCCATCTTGCCGATGCGCGCCAGGGTGTCGCCCTGCCGCACCACGGTGCTCTGGCAGTAGGGGCAGACGGCAAAGGTCGATTGGGCCGAACGGAACTCGACCGGCGCGCCGCAGCCGGGGCAGGGCGCGCGGTAGGCGCGTTGGGGGGCCTCAGCCATGGCGGCGATGGCCGGCAAGCAGGTTCAGGAACACCGCGGAACCGGCTTTGCCGGGCCGCTGGTGTTGCCCCCTGCAAGGGGGTTGGCGTAGCGACACGAAGTGCGCGAAGACTGGGGGTTAGACCAATTTCTTGAGCAGGTCGGCCTTCTTGGCGTCGAACTCTTCCTGCGTGAGGATGCCCTTGGTCTTGAGCTCGCCGAGCTTTTCGAGCGTGGTCATGACGTCGGCAGCGCTCACCACGGCTACCGCGGGCTGGGCCGCGGTAGCCGCAGCGGCAGCGGCCGCGTTGTTGTTCGGGTTCAGCCCCTGCGCCAGGTTCTGCGCCATCACCTGGCCGAGCGCCACGCCAGCCCCCAGGCCCATCGCGTCGCCCGCGATACCGCTGCCCTGACCCGAGCCTTCGGCGAACTTCGGAATCGCCTGCGCGGTCTGGTACTGCATGAATTTGCCCATGTCGTTGCCGACCATGCCCATGCCGATTTTCTGGTCGAGGATTTTCTGCAGTTCTTCGGGCAGCGAGACGTTCTGAACCGTGATGCCTTCGAGCTTGATGCCGATCTTGGCGAACTCGGGCACCAACTGGGTGGCCAGCGCCGTCGCGAACTGGATCTGGTTGGCCGCGAGATCGAGGAACGGCACGCCGCTGGAGGCAATGGCGTTGCTGATGTTCTGCAGCACCAGGCCGCGCAGCTGGCCGTCGAGGTCGGCCACGCTGTAGATGTCGCGCGTGCCCGAGATCTCGGTGTGGAACAGCTTGGCATCGCCGATGCGGAAGCTGTAGTTGCCGAAGGCGCGCAGCCGCACCGCGCCGAAGTCCTTGTCGCGGATCGTGATCGGCTGGGGCGTGCCCCACTTCTGGTCGACTTGCTGGCGCGTGCTGAAGAAGTAGACGTCGCTCTTGAACGGGGACTCGAACAGCTTGTCCCAGTTCTTCAAGTAGGTGAGCACCGGCAGCGTCTGCGTCGTGAGCTTGTACATGCCGGGGCCGAACACGTCGGCCACCTTGCCCTCGTTGACGAACACCGCAACCTGGGACTCGCGCACCGTGAGCGAGGCGCCGTTCTGGATTTCCATCTCGGCCATCGGGAAGCGCCAGGCCAGCGTGCCGTCGCCGGTCTCGGTCCACTGGATGATGTCGATGAACTGCTTCTTGATGAAATCCATCAGGGCCATGGCTTCTCCTCGTCAGGTTGTTCTGGGCGGGGGCATATTGCCACATTGGCGCCGGCCTTCGCCGGCTTTTTGACGGCCGCGCAGGCCGGCCATGCTGGCTATGCCGCCAGGCCCCGGGTCTACAATCGCGCCCCCTACAACAGTGTCGCGGACGCGCCATTCGACGCGCGCCAGCGACAGCCGGAGCCAGTTGCCCATGTCCGATTCCGCCTCGACCATCACTGCCCCCAGCGCCGAAGACAAGCGCACCGAACTGCGCCGCGCCGCGCTCGAGTACCACGAGTTTCCGGTGCCCGGCAAGATCGCCATCGCGGCGACCAAGCAGATGGTGAACCAGCGCGATCTGTCGCTGGCCTACTCGCCCGGTGTGGCGGCGCCCTGCGAGGAGATCGTCAAGGATCCGCTCAACGCCTTCAAGTACACGTCACGGGGCAATCTGGTGGGCGTCATCACCAACGGCACTGCGGTGCTCGGCCTCGGCGACATCGGCCCGCTGGCCTCCAAGCCGGTGATGGAAGGCAAGGGCGTGCTGTTCAAGAAGTTCGCCGGCGTCGATGTGTTCGACATCGAGATCGACGAGAAGGATCCGGTCAAGCTGGTCGAGGTGATCGCCGCGCTGGAGCCGACCTTCGGGGCGATCAACCTCGAGGACATCAAGGCGCCGGACTGCTTCTACGTGGAGCGCGAACTGCGCAAGCGCATGAAGATTCCGGTGTTCCACGACGACCAGCACGGCACGGCCATCACGGTGGCGGCGGCGATGGTCAACGGCCTCAAGGTCGCGGGCAAGGACATCGCCAAGGTGAAGCTCGTCACCTCGGGCGCCGGCGCCGCGGCGCTGGCCTGCCTGAACCTGCTGCTCAAGGTCGGCCTGAAGCGCGAGAACGTCTACGTCACCGATCTGGCCGGCGTGGTTTACGAAGGCCGCGAAGAGCTGATGGACGACGACAAGCGCCAGTACATGCAGAAGACCGACCTGCGCAAGCTGGCCGAAGTGATCGAGGGCGCGGACGTGTTCCTCGGCCTCTCGGCCGGCGGCGTGCTGAAGCCTGCCATGGTGGCGAAGATGGCGGCCAACCCGGTGATCTTTGCACTGGCCAATCCGAATCCCGAGATCGCGCCCGAAGACGCGCACGCGGTGCGCGGCGACATCATCATGGCCACCGGCCGCACCGACTACCCGAACCAGGTCAACAACGTCCTGTGTTTCCCGTACATCTTCCGCGGCGCACTCGATTGCGGCGCCACCACGATCACCGACGAGATGGAAATCGCAGCGGTGCATGCGATTGCCGACCTGGCCCAGGCCGAGCAGAGCGAGCGTGTGGCGGCTGCCTACGTCGGTGAGAAGCTGAGCTTCGGCCCCGAATACCTGATTCCGAAGCCGTTCGATCCGCGGCTCATGATGAAGATCGCGCCGGCCGTGGCCAAGGCCGCCGAAGACAGCGGCGTGGCAACCCGGCCGATCAAGGATCTGGACGCCTACCGCGACCGCCTGCAGAGCTTCGTCTACGCGTCGGGCACGACGATGAAACCCATCTTCGATGCCGCCAAGCGCGCCAGCAAGAAGCGCGTGGCTTTTGCCGAAGGCGAGGAGGAGCGCGTGCTGCGCGCGGTGCAGATCGTGGTCGACGAGGGCGTTGCCCGGCCGACGCTGATCGGCCGCCCGGCCATCATCGCGGCGCGCATCGAAAAGTTCGGCCTGCGCCTGAAGGAAGAGCTCGACTACGACATCGTGAACGTCGAGCAGGATCACCGCTACCGCGATTTCTGGCAGACCTACCACCGCATGACCGAGCGCAAGGGCCAGACCGTGCAAACGGCCAAGATCGAGATGCGGCGCCGCCTGACGCTGATCGGGTCGATGCTGCTGCACAAGGGCGAGGTCGATGGCTTGATCTGCGGCACCTGGGGTACCACCCAGACGCACCTGCACTACATCGACCAGGTGATCGGCAAACGCGCCGGCGGTTGCGAAAGCACGCCGCAGGACGTGCCGGTGTATGCCTGCATGAACGGGCTGCTGCTGCCCGATCGCCAGATCTTCCTGGTCGACACCCATGTCAACTACGACCCGACCCCGGAAGAGTTGGCCGAGATCACCACCATGGCAGCCGAGGAAATGATGCGCTTCGGCCTGAAGCCCAAGGCCGCGCTGCTGTCGCATTCGAACTTCGGCACCAGCGAGCAGCCCAGCGCGATCAAGATGCGCAAGACGCTGGCGCTGCTGCGCGAACAGGCGCCGTGGCTCGAAGTCGACGGCGAAATGCACGGCGACGTGGCGCTCGACGGCAAGCAGCGCGCCGTCGTGATGCCGCACAGCGCGCTGGCGGGCAACGCCAACCTGCTGGTATTCCCGAACATCGACGCGGCCAATATTTCCTACAACCTGCTGAAAACGGCGGCAGGCGGAAATATTGCGATCGGGCCGGTGCTGCTCGGTGCGGCCAAACCTGTGCATATTCTCACCGCCAGTGCAACAGTTCGCCGCATCGTGAACATGACGGCACTCACCGTTGCGGATGCCAACGCCGAGCGCTGAGCGTTTTCCCGACAGCAATCGCTAACTTCGTTGCGAGGGGATCGCCCTCTTCGCCCTGCCCATTCCTTGGGCAGGCGCTTGCTATTTGGGCAAGGCTGGTGCACACTCACGGGCTTGAATTTGCGGGTTAACCCCAAGGTTGATCCCTGATTCGGCTCCGCTCTTTTTCCTTCTGGTGCTCCATGGTGGCTAACGCCCCGAACACGTCCCCTTTTTCCAGTTTTGCGCTCACCGGCTTGCTGCTGTTGGCGTTGAGCACCGGAGTTCAGGCTCGTGAGTGGTTCGGCACCAAAGCCGGGCAGCCGGTTCGGGAATCGATTGCGTTGACCGAACTGCCGATGCAAGGGCAGAAAACCTACGCGACCATTTTGAACGGTGGTTCCTTCCGACATGAAAAAGACGGCTCGGTGTTCGGCAACCGCGAACAACTGCTGCCGCGGGAACGGCGTGGCCACTACCGTGAATACACGGTCGATACCCCCGGTTCGCGTGATCGCGGTGCGCGGCGCATCGTCTGTGGGGGCGAGCGCACGACACCGGTGGCCTGCTGGTATACGGCCGACCACTACGCCAGCTTTCGGCGGATCGTGCCATGAGCAGCGATGAACTCGATTGGAGCGGCGCCCCGAAGCGCCTGGAAAAAATGACGACGACAACCATGGAAAGACCAGCGGAGATGACCTTATCCCTTCGTGCCGTGCGACCGAACATCGTGCAGTCGATTCGCGCCTTCCGCGTGAGCGACCTGCAGGAAGCGGCGCATTCGGCGGGCCAGCACTTTCTGTATGCCAATCTGGGCAACGCCCAGACCAAGCAGGACGTGCTCGACCTGATCGCCCAGCAGTTCACCTTTCCGGCGCATTTCGGCAAGAACTTCGATGCGCTGTACGACTGCATGACCGACCCGTTGCACAAATCGGGCCCGCAGCCCGGCTTCGTGATCGTGCTCGAGCAGATCCCGGCCAATGCCAAGTTCGACAAGGAAGCCCGCGAGCAGCTGCTCGACATCTTCCGCGACGCCTCTGACTACTGGGGGGACCGGAAGATACCGTTCAGGTGCTTCTATTCTTTTCTGTAGCCCGTTCTGCACACACCAGCCAAGCAGAACGGGCGAACGAGGCTTCGCAGGGCACCAACGTGCTCCCGGGTATCGACTTGAACGCCGATCCCAACGCCGAGAAAATGCCGACCGACAAATTGGTCGACGTCTCGCCACTGGCGCTGCGCATGAGCAGCCCTTTCAATGCCGGCTACTGGCTGGCTGCCGCGTAGCTGTTGCTCGGGGGCTGTTGCTCGCCCCCAGGCTGCGCGGCACTTCGTGTCCGCTTCGCCTACCCCCTACCGGGGGCAACACCAGCGGACTGGCTGAGCCAGATCCGCGGTGTTTCACGAACAAAAAAGTGCCTCGCAATGCGAGGCATTTTTTTATGGGGTCACGGCGGGTGGAACGGCTTGTGCCAGGGCCACGTATTCGGCCACCGGCACCTCCTCGGCGCGCCGCTGCACGTCGAAGCGGCCGGCAAAGCCGTGCGTCTCCAGCCATTTGCCCAGCGTGTGCCGCATGATCTTGCGGCGCTGGCTGAAGGCGACCTGCACGATCTCGCCCAGGCGCGCCGCATCGACCACCGGCGGCTCGGCCAACGGCACCATGCGCACCACGGCACTGTCGACCCGCGGCGGCGGCTCGAAGCTCTCGGGCGGCACGAACAGCACGTTCTCCATCGCATAGCGCCACTGCAGCATCACGCTGAGCCGGCTGTAGTCGGAGGTGGCGGGGCGCGCCACCATGCGGTCGATCACTTCCTTCTGCAGCATGAAGTGCTGGTCGGCGATGAGGTGCGCAGAGCCGAGCAGGTGAAAGAGGATCGGCGTCGAGATGTTGTAGGGCAGGTTGCCCACCACGCGCAACGGGGCCGGCGCCTTCTGTGCCGCCAGTGCTGCAAAGTCGACCCTGAGCACGTCGGACTCGATCACCTCCAATTGCGGATGGGCGCGCAGGCGCGCCGCCAGGTCGCGGTCGAGTTCGATCACGGTGAGGTGGCCTAGCCGTTCGACCAGCGGCTGCGTGAGTGCGGCCAGCCCGGGCCCGATCTCGACCATCGCATCGCCCGGCTGCGGCGCTATCGCCTGCACGATCGCGTCGATGATGCCGCCGTCGGACAGGAAATGCTGGCCGAAGCGCTTGCGCGCGATGTGCTTCAAGACTGCGGCGGTTCGCGAAACTCGACATACGCGCGGGCGCGGACTTCCTGCGACCAGGTGTCGAAGGCTTCGTCAAGACGCTTCTCGCGCAGCACGTTGCGCGCGGCTTCGCGTTGTTCGGCTGGCGTGAGCTTGTTTTCGCGCCGGCCTTCGACCTGGATCAGGTGCACGCCAAAACGCGACACCACCGGATCGCTGATCTGGCCCGGCGCAAGGCGGTTCATGGCCTCCTCGAACTCGGGCACGAACTGGCCCGAACGCGACCAGCCTATTTCGCCGCCATCCTTGGCGCTGGCGTCCTGCGAGTTGTCGCGTGCCAGCCCGGCAAAGTCGGCCGTGCCGCCCTGGATGCGGCGCTTGAAGTCCGCCAGCCTGGCCACCGCCTGCTCGGTGGTGAGGCGGGCATCGGTGCGCAGCAGGATGTGGCGCACCTGGGTTTGCGTGACGGTGGCATCCGACGCGCCGGCCTGTACCTTGGCCAGCACCTTGAGCACATGGAAGCCGGCACCCGAGCGCACCGGCCCGGCCACGCCGTTCACCGGGGTCGACGCCGTCGCTTCGACGAACAGGGGCGGGTAGCGTTCGGCGTTGCGCAATCCCAGCGCACCGCCGTTGGCCTTGTCGGGCGAGTCGGACAGTTCGGTGGCGAGCTTGGCGAAATCCTCGCCGCTGCGCGCACGTTGCGCGATGCCCTGGGCCTTTTGCTGCAGCGTGGCGACCTGAGCGTCGCTGGCGCCTTCGGGCACCGCCACCATGATCTGCGCGATGTTGATGTCGGGTGCCAGCGCGGCATTGGGCGAGGTGCGCTGGTCGCGCAGGAACTGCTCGACTTCGAGGTCGCTGATCTTCACGCGTGGCTCCACCTCGCGCTCGCGCAAACGCGTGAGCAGCAGCTGGTTGCGCAGGTCGCGGCGGAACTCCACCTGCGTGAGGCCTTCGGCCGCCACGCGCTTGCGCAACTCTTCCACCGTGAGCTGGTTCTGCCGCGCCACGGTCTGCTCGGCCTGATCGACCGCCACGTCATCGACCTTGATGTTCTGTTCCTTGGCAACCTGCAACTGGGCGCGTTCGCCGATCAAGCGTTCGAGCACCAGCGAATTCAGTTCAGGGCGCGGGATCTTGCCGGCCTCGGCCGGGTTCTGCTCGATGATGCGCGCCACCCGCTGCTGCACGTCGGAATTGGTGATCGGTTCGGAGTTGACCAACGCCACGATGTACTCGGCGGCACGTTGCGTCGTCGGCGCTGCGGGCGCACGTGGCGCCGGCGGCACCGCGCCGAAACGCTGGGGCGCCCGCATGATGTCGGTGATGCCGCGGCTGGCGGTGCTCGCGGTGCTGGGGCGGGTGCCTTGCGCCTGCGCGCCGGACGCCGCGGCCAGTGCCGCAATGACGGCCAGGGTGAGGGTGGAGCGAAGGTGTTTCATGGCGAAGATGCTCAGTCGTAATTGGTGAAGCGGCTGGGGCCGGGAACCGGCTGGCGCAGCGGCGTGTAGCGCGGGATGTTGGTTCGCAAGGTCTGCATCGGGCTGGAACCGACGCTCGAAAAGCCGACGAACTCAAGCTGGAACATGATGCGCTTGTTGGCTGTGACCTGGCCGGTGGTCAGACGTTCCAGCACGACGCGCGCGATGTAGCAGCAGCCGTCGTATTCGAGGCCGACCACGGCGTCGGTCAGCTTGCGGTCGATCATGCTGTAGTTGAGCCGGCCCACCGAGTACCAACGCCCGCCGCCCTGGCCCTTGCCGGGGCCGAGGTCCTTGCCCTTGTCGCCCCACAGGTCGTTCAGCGGCCACTGCCAGCCGATATCGATGGACTTGTTGCCGTCGCCCGCGCCCACGCTCGAATCGGCCTGGAAGCGGTAGGCCGCGCTGATGGTGCGGTACGGTCCGGGGCTGTAGCGCACACCGACGGTGTTGCGCGTCGAGGTCTGGGTGTCGGGGTTGTACTGAATCGTCGTGTCGACACTCCACTTCGGCGTCCAGTTGATCTGGGCGCCGAGCAGCAAGTCGCTGACCCGGTCGGTCACCGGCGCGACGCCGGGCAACTGGACTTTCTGATCGGCGAACCGGAGCCGCTGCGCGATGCCGAAGCGCGCCGCCTCGGCGCCGGTATCCGGATCGATCAGGCGCGAGGTGACGCCCAGCGTGAGCAGGTTGTTGTCGGCAATGCGGTCGTTGCCCGAGAACGCGTTTTCGGTGTAGATCGTGGCGAAGTTGAAGTCGTTCGCCGCGGTGTCGTACACCGGAATGACGCTCTGGTTGCGGTAGGGCGTGTAGACGTAGAACGCGCGCGGCTCGAGGGTCTGGCGGAACGAGCGGCCGAAGAAGCTCGCGTCGCGCTCGAAGATCAGGCCGCTGTCGAGGCTGAAGGTCGGCACAGTGCTGCTGGCCGAGCTGGCACCGGTGGAAAGCGGCGCATCGAACTGGTAGGCGCGGGTGTGCAGCTGGAGCTTCGGAATGATGAAGGTGCCGGGCGTCAGGAATGGCCGGCTGATCGCCGCCAGCGCGTAGACCCGCTCGGCGTTGGGCTGGAGTTGCACCGACGGGTCGCCACTGAAGCGCGTGTAGTCGGTGTTCAGCGTGATGTCGAAGCCGTTCCAGTCGTACTTGTTGTAGTTGGCGGTGATCTGCGGCAACCGGTCGTAGGGCGGCGTGATCGGCGACAGGTCGTATTTGAGCGTCTGGTACTGCAAGGCGCGCGCCTGGCCGCTCCAGTCGCCCTTGCTCCAGTTGAGCGAGGCCTCGCTCGCGAGCAGGCGCTGGGTGAGCGACGGCGTGCGCGTGAAGTCGCGCCAGTAGTCGTCATCGCTCACACGGTTGAGGCTGAGCGAAGCGCTCAGCGAATCGAGGCCGAAAGGCTTGGGGTCGAAGGTCTGCGAGTGGTGGCCCCAGATGCCCCAGCGATCGCGGCTGCGCAGCGTATCGCTCGGCATGTAGTCGAGCCGGATCTCGCCGCTGTAGCCTTTTTCGAGATAGCGGAAATCGTTGCTCAGGTTCACGCCGCGCTTGCTCATCACCGTCGGGGTGAAGGTGGCATCGCGGTTCGGCGCGATGTTCCAGTAGTACGGCTGCGTGACCTCGATGCCGTTGATGTTGTCGACACCGATCGTCGGCGGCAGGAAGCCGCTCTTGCGCGCGCTGCTGAGCGGAAAGCTCAGGCTCGGGAAGGGAGGTGTGCGCAGGCCCATGAAAGAGAGCTGCGCGTTCTCGGCCACGCCGACGTTTTCTTCGGTGTCGGTGGTGAGCCTGGTCGCGCTCAGCATCCAGGCCGGCACCCAGCCCGGGAAGTCTTCGCGCCGGCAGGTGGTGTAGGTGGCCTGCCGCGCAATCGAGCGGGACTCGTCGACGAAGTCGATACGCTGCGCATCGCCATGACCGCCAGTGGCGAGAAAGCGGTAGCGCACATTGTTGAAGAAGCCTTCGAAGCTCTCGACCTTGAGTTCGAGTTCCGGCCCCTCGTACACATTGCCGGCCTGGTTCACGCGCACGTTGCCGGTGGCCTTGGCAAGGTCGCCGGGCTGGTCGTATTCGAGCCGGTCGGCGTTGATCACGGTGTCGCCGCGGCGCAGCGAAGCATTGCCGGTGACCACGGTTTCCAGATCGGGCCGGCCCGTGATCTTGTCGCCGGTGATGAAGCTCGACTGCTCGCCGCGCATCGCTTTCGGCAGCGTTTCCAGCAGTTGAGGGGTGCGTTTGAGCGTCAGCGGCGCATCGAAGTCTGCGCCCTGCGCTGCGGCGCCATGGGCATGCAGCAACGCGAGCGAAAGCACAGCCAGCGGCAGCGGAGGGCGGCACCGGCGCCGGGTGGCGCGGGTCAGATCAGGCATCGGCACAGGCAACAAGATGGTCGGGCAAGAGCGGCGCAGCGCGGCCGGAGGGGGCGAGGGGTCGGCCGGAGCCGTCTCGCATTTGTAGAATCGATTATCCATGACAGCACCCCCGCCACCGGCCACCGGCCCCGCCCCGCCCATCTCCTGGAGCGACCCGGCCCGCGCCGTGGCGTTTGAACGCTGGCTCGCGGCCATCGCGCCGGCCCAGCGGCTGCTGCCCGAATCGGTGCGGCTGGCTTCGGCCGACGCCAGCTTCCGGCGCTATTTTCGCGTTGACAGCAGAGATGGCGCGGTCGGCACCCGGATCGTGATGGACGCGCCTCCCGACAAGGAAAACAGCGCCCCCTTTGTCCAGGTCGCGCAATTGATGGCCGGGGCGGGCGTCAAGGCCCCGCAGGTGCTCGATTGGCACCAGGCCGACGGCTTCCTGCTGCTCGACGACCTCGGCACCCGGACCCTGCTCGATGTGATCGACCCGGCCCGGCCCGAGGCGAACCTGCCGCACTACGTGCAGGCGATCGACGCGCTCATCCACTGGCAGCTCGCGTCAAAGCCCGGCGTGCTGCCGCCCTACGACCGGGCGCTGCTGGAACGTGAGCTGTCGCTGTTCCCGCAGTGGTATCTGGGCGCGTACCGCGGTGTCGCGGTCGAAGGCATGCTGAAGGAGCGGCTCGACCGGGCTTTCCGTCAGATCGTCGAAACCAACCTCGCGTCGGCCAGCGTGTATGTCCACCGCGACTACATGCCGCGCAACCTGATGGTCGGCGCCGACGGCGGGCTCGGTGTGCTCGACTTCCAGGATGCGACCTATGGCCCGATCAGCTACGACATTGCCAGCCTGCTGCGCGACGCCTTCCTGAGCTGGGATGAGGAGTTCGTGCTCGACGTCACCGTGCGTTACTGGGAGGCGGCCCGCCGTGCGAAGCTGCCGGTGGACGACGACTTCGGCAGCTTCTACCGTGCGGTTGAATGGATGGGCCTGCAGCGCCATCTGAAGGTGGCCGGCATCTTCGCGCGGCTGACGCTGCGCGACGGCAAGCCCAGGTACCTGGCCGACACGCCGCGCTTCATCCGCTACATCCGCACCACCGCCGCGCGCTATACGCAGCTCACGCCGCTGCTGCGCGTGATCGACGAAGTCGAAGGCACTGCCGACGCAACCGGTTTCGCATTCGGTCGGGTCTGATCCGCCGATGCCACGCTTTCACTGTTCCGTCCCGCTGTCGGCCGGCGTCGCGCTGACGCTGCCGCCGGGTGCGGCGCGTCACGTGCAGGTGCTGCGGCTGCAGCCTGGCAACGAGATCACGCTGTTCGATGGCGCTGGCGGCGAATACGCTGCGACAGTCGAACGCATGGGCCGCAGCGAGGTCACGGTGCAGGTCGGGGCCCACGACTCGGTCGAGCGCGAGGCACCGCGGGCGGTGCAGCTCGCGGTCGGCATGCCGACCAACGAGCGCATGGACTGGCTGGTCGAAAAAGCCACCGAACTCGGCGCGGCTGTGATCCAGCCGCTGGTGACCGCGCACGGGGTGTTGCGGCTCTCGGGCGAGCGCGCGGACAAGAAGGTCGCGCACTGGCAGGCGGTGGCCATCGCTTCGTGCGAGCAATGTGGCCGCAACCGCGTTCCGCAGGTGCTGCCGGTGCGCTCGCTGAACGAATGGCTCGGCGCACTGCCGAACGCCGATGCCGGGGAAGCGCGCAGCGTGCTGAGTTTCGCGCCGGGCGCGCGCGCCGCATCGGCGCTGGCCGCCGCCGGATCGCAACTACGCTTCACGGTGCTCAGCGGCCCCGAGGGCGGCCTCAGTGCCAGCGAAGAAGAAGCAGCGCTGCGCAGCGGCTTCGCGCCGCTCACGCTCGGCCCGCGCGTGCTCCGCGCCGAGACGGCCGCCCTCGCCGCCCTGGTCGCCCTCGCCGGTTAGCCGGCTCGCCCGGCGCGGGGCCGGCTGCTTGGGCGAGCGAGCCCGTGAACGACCGCGTCGAACACCAGCAGTGCGGGATCGTGGGCAGATGACGACGGGTGTTAGAAAAACTCACAGCTCGCTAGATTAAAGAAGAGCAGCCCAGGCCGGAAACCGAAAGAATGTCGGCTTGCTGTCCAACTCCGCACACGCCATGCCGCACGCCCTCCGCCCCCGCCTTGCCACCCTTGCCGCCGCAGCCGCGCTGATGGCGGCCGCCGCCGCGCATGCCCAGAGCTTCAACGCAGTGGCACCGACGCCCACGCAGGTCAAGCCCGGCATCGACCAGGCCTACACGCAGTTGATGGCGTCGCCGGCCATCCTGAAGCTGCTCGACGCGGTCAAGGCCGACCACGACCGCTCGGTCGAAGACCTGAAGATGCTGACCGAGATCGAAGCGCCGCCGTTCAAGGAACAGAAGCGCGCCGAAGCGTTTCTGGCACGCATGAAAGCGCTCGGCTTGGCCGACGCGAAGATCGATGCCGAGGGCAACGTGGTCGGGCTGCGCAAGGGAACGGGCAACGGGCCGAAGCTCCTGGTTTCGGCGCACCTGGACACCGTGTTCCCGGCCGGCACCGACGTTAAGGTGAAGGAGCGCGACGGCAAGCTCTACGCGCCCGGCATCTCGGACGACACGCGGGCGCTCAGCGTGCTGTTGTCGTGGCTCAAGGTGCTGAACGACAACAAGGTGCAGACGGTTGGCGACCTGCTGTTCGTGGGCAACGTGGGCGAGGAAGAGCTCGGTAACCTGCGCGGCATGAAGGCGCTGTTCCGCGACCAGCTCGACATCGACGGCATGGTCGGCCTGGAGCCGGCACCGGAGGGCAGCGTGCTGATCCTCGGCACCGGCAGCCACCGCTACGAGTTCACCTTCAAGGGCCCCGGCGGGCACAGCTACGGTGCCTTCGGCCAGGTGCCGAGCGCGATCCACGGCATGGGCCGCGCGATCGCCAAGGTCGCCGACATCAAGACACCGAGTTTCCCCAAGACCACCTTCACGGTCGGCACGGTCGGCGGCGGCACCTCGGTCAACACCATCGCGCCCGACGCGCGCATGACGGTGGACATCCGCTCCGACGCGATGGAACCACTGCTTGAGACCGAAAAGAAGATCCTCTCCGCGGTCGACGAGGCCGTGGCCGAAGAGAACAAGCGCTGGGGCGTCACCACGCTGGCGGTGTCGAACAAGCTCATCGGCGACCGGCCGGGCGGCCGCACTCCGGCCGATTCGGTGCTGGTCGAGGCGGCCATCCGCGCGAACACCGCGTTCGGCCACAAGACGCTGCTCTCGGGCGCGAGCACCGACGCCAATGTGCCGATGGCACTGGGCATCCCGGCCATCATCATCGGCGGCGGCGGCAAGACGGGCGGATTCCATTCGTTGAGCGAGTGGATCGACGTGACAGACGGCTGGAAAGGCGCGCAGAATTCGCTGGTGACGGTGTTGGGGCTGGTGGGGGTTCAGGGCGTGAGCGAACCATTGCTGCAAAAGCGGCCACCGCGCGCCGCGGCCGTGAAGTAATACTTCACGCCAAGACGCCGAAGTTACGACACCGCCGCATTCCGGGCACGCGGCATTCGACAGTGCATGCAGTCTGTCACACACCAAGCGCACTTCGGCGCACAACCAGCAGGGAAACATCATGGGATTGCTCGATTCGGTACTCGGACAAGTGCTCGGCGGCGGCGCACAGCAGCAGCCGGGCGGGGGGCTAGGGGGCCTCGGCGATCTCGGCGGTTTGGCCGGCGCACTCGGCGGACTGCTCGCGAACAACGGCGAGCAGGGCGGGCTCGGCGGGCTGGTCACGAAGTTCGAGCAGGCCGGCATGGGCGACGTGATCGGTTCGTGGATCGGCAAAGGCGAGAACGCGCCGGTCTCGGGCAATCAGCTGAACGACGTCCTCGGCAGCGACACCATCGCGTCCATCGCCAGCAAGCTGGGCATCAATGCCCAGACGCTGCTGCCGATGCTGGCGACGATGTTGCCGGCATTGATCGATCACCTGACTCCGAATGGCAAGGTGCCGGAGCAGGGGGTCGGCAACCACGACGATCTGCTGGCATCGCTCAGCGGCTTGCTGCAAAAGGGCTGACGCCCGTCGCGGAGCCGGCGCCCGCGGGCAACAATGCCGCCATGAACCGCAACCTCTGGCTGCTGGCGATCTGCCAGGGACTCTTTCTCACCAACAACGTCACCTTCATCGCCATCAACGGCCTGGTCGGGCTGAGCCTGGCGCCGCGCGGCTGGATGGCAACCCTGCCGGTCATGGGCTACGTGCTCGGCGGCGCCCTCTCCACCGGGATCGTGGCGCGCACGCAGCGCCGCTTCGGCCGGCGCGGCTCGTTCCAGACCGGGCTGGCCGTGGCGTTCGGCTCGGCGCTGCTGTGCGGCTACGCAGCCTATTCGAAGAACTTCTGGCTGCTGACGCTGGCCACGCTGGTGGCCGGCTACTACAGCGCCAACGCCAGCCTCTACCGCTTCGCCGCAGCCGAGCTCGCGGCACCGGCCTGGCGCGAGAAGGCGGTGTCGCTGGTGATGGCCGGTGGACTGATCGGCGCGGTGATCGGGCCCAACCTGGCTTCGGCCACGCGCGGGTTGTTCGAGGTGCAGTTCGTCGGCGCCTACCTTGCACTCGCCATCGTGGCGCTGCTGTCGATGGCGCTGCTGGCCTTCATCGATTTTCCGCCGGCCCTCACGAAACAGCAGGCCGCCGGTGGCCGGCCGCTCGGCCAGATCATGCGGCAGCCGGTGTTCATCGTTGCCGCGGCGGCCGGCTCGCTTGGCTTCGGCGTGATGAACCTGCTGATGGCCGCCACGCCAATCGCCATGCAGATCTGCAGCCTGCCGTTCCCGGACATCGCACTGGTGCTCGAGTGGCACGTGATCGGCATGTTCGCGCCGGGCTTCTTCACCGGCCACCTGATCCGGCGCTTCGGCGCGCTGCCGGTGATGGGCGTGGGATTGCTGCTGAACCTCGGCTGCATCGCGGTGGCGCTGTCGGGCGTCGAGTTGCACCAGTTCCTGATCGCGCTGGCCCTGCTCGGCGTGGGCTGGAATTTTTTGTTCACCGGTGCGACCACGCTGTCGCTCACGGCCTATGCGCCGGAAGAGAAAGACCGGGCCCAGGGCGCGCTGAACTTCTGCATCTTCGCCACGCTCGCCGTGACCTCGTTCGCATCGGGCGTGCTGGTCACCACGCAGGGCTGGCGCCTGCTGAACTTCGGGTCGCTGTTGCCGGTGGCGCTGACGGGTGCAGCCTTGCTGTGGCTCTCCGTCATCCAGCGGCGCACCGCACGCGCAGCCGCCTAGAAGCGCTGTTCGAGCCAGCCACGGAGCGCGGCGAACACCGGCTCTGCATGCAGCTCGTTGAAGATCTCGTGGAACAGCTTGTCGAAGCAGGTTGCGCTCACGACGCCGGCCGGCGCGGCGTGCGCAAAGGCGGCGCTCGCGGCCGGCCGCACGAGCTTGTCGTCGCCCGCGTAGAGCAGCAGCGTCGGCACCTTCCAGCGCGACGCCGCCGCCTGCACCACGACGCCTTCTTCCGACAGGAAGCGCGCCAGCCGGCCGCAGATGCGGTCGTGGTTGAGCGGGTCGTCGCGGTAGGCCTGCACCACAGCCGGGTCGTGCGAGATGTCGTTGCTGTCGATGCCGTTGCCGACGCGCATGTCCGGCGCGATGCGCGGCAGCACCGCGATCAGCATCTTCTGCACCGCGTCGAGGCCCGGGTCGAGCCCCGGTGAGGACAACACCAGGCCTTCGACCGGCCGCACGCCGCGCGTGACGAAGCTGGATGCAACCAGGCCGCCGAGGCTGTGGCCAAACAAGATCAACGGCACCTCGGGGCAGGCACGGCGCGTCTCGTCGACCACCGCTGCCAGGTCGTCGATCAACCGCAGCGTGCTCGGCAAGCCGCCCCGCACGCCGCTCGACTGGCCATGACCGTAGTGATCGTGCGCCCGCACCGCGAAACCCCAGCTGTTGAGCCGTTGCGCCACGTGCTCATAGCGGCCCATGTGTTCGCCGAGGCCATGCAGAAGCTGCACGGCCGCGCGCGGCGCCGCACCCTCGACCGTCCACTCGCGCAACGCGAGCGTCTCGCCGTCGGGCTGCTTCAATCCGGCGCTCAAGCGCTGACGGCTTCGGCCGCGTGCGACACCGGCAACGCGGCGATCACTTCGGCCACCGCGGCGGTGAGCTTCTTGGCATAGGGCACATGCAGGAATTCATTGGGTCCGTGCGCGTTGCTCTTGGGGCCGAGCACGCCGCAAACCATCATCTGCGCCTGAGGAAAGCCTTCGCTCAGCATGTTCATGAGCGGGATGGTGCCGCCTTGGCCGATGTAGCCGCAGGGTGCGCCGAAATGGGCCTGGCTCGCGGCGTTGAGCGCCTGCTCGAACCACGGCGTGATCGCGGGTGCGTTCCAGCCGGTTGCGCCGCCGCCATGCTCGAAGGTCACCCGCGCCTGATAGGGCGCGTTGTCTTCAAGTAGCTTCTTCATTTCCGCCACCGCGGCGTCGGCTTCCACCAGGGGCGGCAGGCGCAGCGAGAGCTTGAACGCGGTGTAGGGGCGCAGGACATTGCCCGCGTCCTTCAGTGCAGGGAACCCCTCGGCACCGGTGACGCTCAGTGTCGGCTTCCAGGTGCGGTTCAGCAGCGCCTCGACAGGGTCGGTGGTGGTCGGCAGCGCGAAGGTGGTCGAGCCGCCGCAGTCGTAATGCGCCCACGGAAAGCGCTTGTAGACCTCGTCGCCGAGGATCGCGGCCGTGGCCCGGGCCTGTGCCAGCCGGTCGGCTGGCACTTCGCAATGGAAGCTGGCGGGCAGCATGCGGCCGGTGGCGCTGTCTTCGAGCCGGTCGAGCACCTGACGCATGATCCGGAAGCTCGACGGCACCAGACCCGAAGCGTCGCCGGAGTGGATGCCTTCGGTCAGCACCTCGACCTTGAGCGTGCCGCTCGCCATGCCGCGCAGCGAGGTGGTGAGCCAGAGCTGGTCGTAGTTGCCGGCGCCCGAGTCGAGGCAGATCACCAGGCCGACATCGCCGAGCCGGTCTTTCAGTGCGGTCACGTAGGGCAGCAGGTCGTAGGAGCCAGACTCCTCGCAAGTCTCGATGAGGCCGACGATGCGCGGGTGGGCCGCGTCCTGTGCCTTGAGCGCCTGCAGCGCCGCGACGCTGGCGTAGACCGCGTAGCCGTCATCGGCGCCGCCGCGGCCATAGAGCAGGCCGTCCTGGTACTTGGGCGTCCAGGGGCCGAGATCGTTGCGCCAGCCGGTGAACTCGGGCTGCTTGTCGAGGTGGCCGTACATCAGCACGGTGTCGGTCATGGCCGTGCCGGTCGCAGGCACCTCGAAAAACAGCACCGGCGTGCGGCCTTCGAGCCGCACGATCTCGAGCTTCAGGCCCTCTACCTTCTGCGCCTCGACCCAGCTGGCCGCGTTGCGTATCACTGTTTCGAGATACCCGTTGGCCGACCAATCCTTGTCGAAGCCCGGCGACTTGGCCGGGATCTCGATGTAGCTGGTGAGCTGTTTGACGATGTCGGTGTCCCACTTCGTGGTGACGTCGGACAAGGCGCGTTCGGCGTCGAGGAAGCCGGCGGGCCGTTCCAGCTGACTGCGGTACAGCGGTGCGTTCATGGTGTGGGGATCTCCGCGGGTGAGGAAAAAAGCATTTTGCGCCTGCGCACCGGCTTGCGTAGAGTGCGATGGCATCAACCCGGAGACCGACGTGAGCAAAGCAGCAGCAAGCAACGTGAGAGTGGGCATCGGCGGCTGGACTTTCGAGCCCTGGCGCGACAACTTCTATCCCAAGGGGCTGTCGCATGCGAAAGAGCTGGGCTACGCCAGCCGCCGCCTGAGCGCCATCGAAGTCAATGGCACTTACTACAGCACCATGAAGCCCGAGAGCTTTCGCAAGTGGCACGACGAAACGCCCGACGATTTCGTGTTCTCGCTGAAGGCCTCACGCTTTGCGACCAACCGCCGCGTGCTGGCCGATGCCGGCGATTCGATCCAGCGTTTCCTGGGCAGCGGTCTCGCCGAACTGGGCGACAAGCTCGGCCCGATCGTCTGGCAGTTCATGCCGACCAAGCAGTTCGACGCAGAGGACTTCGAGGCATTTCTGGCGCTGCTGCCGAAGAAGGAGGGCAGCCGCAGCTTGCGCCATGTGATGGACGTGCGGCACGAGAGCTTCATCGTGCCCGCCTACCAGAAGCTCGCGAAGAAGTACCAGGTGGCGACCGTCTTCACCGACTCGGACAAGTTCCCGTCATTCGAGGAGCCCGAAGGCGAGTTCGCCTATGCACGGCTCATGATGGCCGACGCCGGGCTCAAGGCCGGCTATGCGCCGAAGGCGCTCGATGCATGGGCCGAGCGGGCGCAGGGCTGGGCCAAGGCGCCGAAGAAGCGCGATGTGTTCGTCTACTTCATCAACGGCGCCAAAGAAAAAGCACCGGCCGCGGCCGGTGCCTTGCTGGAGCGTTTGGGCTGGAAGCCCGCAGAAGGCCCTTAGGCGGCGGCTTGCAGGGCCGGCTTGCTTTCGGACTTGGCGCCCGAGGTGCCGAACGTGATTTCGCCCGAAAGCTGGCCGCCTTCTTCGATCACGATCTTGCTGTAGCGGATCTTGCCCGTGACCTTGCCGGTCGAGTGGATCACGAGCTTTTCGCGCACCGTAAGGTTGCCCTCGAACAGGCCATGGATCTCGGCAATGTCGATTTCGGCGGAGCCCTTGAAGGCGCCCTGCTCGGCGATCTGCATCACGCGCGAATCCATCGTGGCTTCCACCAGGCCTTCGACGATCAACGTGTCGCAGTCGGTGATCTCGACGCCCTTCAGCTTGATGTTCGGGCCGACGGTGAGCTTGCTGCCGCCTTCCTTGGACGCCGCCACGGCATTGGCCGCCTGCGCATTGATCAACGACGACGAGGGACTCACTGGCGAGCCCGACAAGTTAGTGGGGGAGCCGACCAGCGGTGCAGGACGGGAGGTGAGGTTGTCGGTGTCGCTGGTGCGTTTGCCGAAGAAGGGGGACTGTGTGGCCAAAAGAGAGCTCCTCAAGAAAGAGGACTATCGTAAGAACGCGCTTACGCATCCCGGCACTTCATTGCGAAAGATGCGTAACTGAATAAATCGAAAAACGGGCGGGCTGGGTACTTAAGATTGCGTTGCGCACCGGATCGCGCGGCAGCACCCGACACGCCGACAATCACCCGCATGTCGATCCTCGCCCCCTCCGCTTCGCCGGTCGCAGCCACCACGGACGACGACGCGCGCTTCGGCAAGCCCGACCAGGGCTGGCGTAGAGCGCTCTTTTCCGTGATCTTCGAATCCGGAACACGCGCCGGCCGCCTGTTCGACCTGGTGCTGATCGCGGTGATCCTGGCCAGCGTGGCCGTCGTCATCCTGGACAGCGTGCAGCCGATCCGCGCGCGCTGGGGCAGCGCCTTCGGCGTGCTCGAATGGGTTTTCACCGGGCTGTTTACGCTCGAGTACCTGGGCCGGCTCGCCTGCGTGCGGCGGCCGCTGCGCTATGCGATGAGCTTCTATGGGGTGATCGATCTGCTCGCGCTGCTGCCGACCTTTCTGGTGGTGCTGGTGCCCGAGGCCTCATACCTGATCGACGTGCGCATCCTGCGGTTGCTGCGCGTGTTCCGCATCTTCAAGCTGTCGCGCTATTCGGCCGAGTACCGCATGCTGGTCACGGCGGTCGCGGCGAGCCGCCGCAAGATCACCGTGTTCGTCGGCTTCGTCATGCTCGTGGTGCTGGTGATGGGCACGCTGATCTATGTGGTCGAAGGGCCGACGCATGGCTTCACCAGCATTCCGGTGGCGGTGTACTGGGCGATCTCGACCATGACCACGGTCGGCTTCGGCGACCTGGTGCCGAAGACCGACCTGGGCCGCTTCATCGCCTCCGTGATGATGCTGCTCGGATGGGGTGTGCTTGCGGTGCCGACCGGCATTGTGTCCGCGGAAATGGCGCGTCGAGGGCCGGACGGCGAACCGGTGCTGCTGCCCTCGCGCGGCCTGCTTGCGGCCACCGGCCCCGATGCCGCCCCCCCGGTTTCGCCGCGCCGCCTTACGCCGGCTGCCAGACGACGCGCCCTTGCGCAGCATCGTCGAGGCGGGCGATGACGCGAGCGCGGCCACCCGGTCGGCCACCGGCTGCACGCAGCCGATGAAGCGGCTCTAGCGGATCACGAGCTCGCTGTGCAGCGGTGCGGCGAGCGTGAAAGGCACCGCGTCAGGTGCGTTCGAACTTGAACACCGCGGTGCCGGCACGCGCGTTCGGAAGCCAGCGCACTTCACGCCCTTCCTGCAGGCCGAAGGCATCGAGCAGCCGCAGCTTGTTGCGCTGCGCGAGCACCTCGAAGTCCTTGAAGGTGCCGACGCGGATATTGGGCGTGTCGTACCACTGGTAGGGCAGCCGCCGGGTCACGGGCATGCGGCCGCGCGCCACGCTGAGCCGATTGGGCCAGTGCGCGAAGTTGGGGAACGCGACGATGCCGGTGCGGCCCACGCGCGCGGTTTCGCGCAGCATGATCTCGGCATTGCGCAGATGCTGCAGGGTGTCGATCTGCAGCACCACGTCGAACGAGGCGTCGTCGAACATCGCGAGGCCTTCGTCGAGATTGAGCTGGATCACGTCGACGCCGCGGCGAATGCACTGCAGCACGTTGCCGTCGGCAATCTCGACGCCGTAGCCGCTGCAGCCGCGCTCGCGCTGAAGCAGGTCGAGCATGGCGCCGTCGCCGCAGCCGAGATCGAGCACGCGCGCGCCGCGGGGCACCAGGCGGGCGATCAGCTGTTGGGTTGCCAGGTCGCTCACAGCGCGATCCTCTCGAAGTAGGAACGCACCACGCCGTGGTAGCGGGCGTCGTCGAGCAGGAACGCGTCGTGGCCGTGCGGCGCGTCGATCTCGGCGTAGCTCACGCTGCGCCGGTTGTCGAGCAGTGCCTTCACCAGTTCGCGACTGCGCGCCGGCGAGAACCGCCAGTCGGTCGTGAAGCTCACGAGCAGAAACCTGGCCGAGGCCCGGGCCAGCGCCTCGGTCAGGCTGCCGCCGAAGGAGCGTGCAGGGTCGAAGTAGTCGAGCGCGCGCGTGATCAGCAGGTAGGTGTTGGCGTCGAAGTACTCGCTGAACTTGTCGCCCTGGTGGCGCAGGTAGCTTTCGATCTGGAACTCCACCTCCTGCGTCGAATACCGGTAGGCTGTGCCGGCCACTTCGCCCTCGACCGCGCTGCGCAGCATGCGGCCGAATTTCTCGTTCATCACGTCGTCGCTGAGGTAGGTGATGTGCCCGATCATGCGGGCGATGCGCAGGCCCCGCTTGGGCACCACGCCGTGCTCGTAGAAGTGGCCGCCGTTGAAGTCCGGGTCGGTCACGATCGCGCGGCGTGCGACCTCGTTGAAGGCGATGTTCTCGGCCGTGAGGTTCGGCGCGCTGGCCACCACCACGGCATGGCGCACGCGCTCGGGGTATTGCAGCGTCCAGCTCAATGCCTGCATGCCGCCGAGGCTGCCGCCCATCACGGCCGCGAGTGTCTGGATGCCGAGCGCGTCGAGCAGGGCGGCCTGCGCGTCGATCCAATCTTCGACCGTGACGACCGGAAAGTCGGCGCCGTAGACGCGGCCCGATTGCGGGTTGATGTGCATCGGCCCGGTCGAGCCGAAGCACGAGCCGAGGTTGTTGACGCCGATCACGAAGAAGCGGTCGGTGTCGACCGGCTTGCCGGGGCCGATCATGTTGTCCCACCAGCCCGTGGATTTCGCCTGGCCCGCATAGCTGCCCGCCACATGGTGGTCGGCATTGAGCGCATGGCAGACCAGCACCGCGTTGCTCTTGTTTGCATTGAGCGCGCCGTAAGTCTCGTAGGCCAGCGTGTAGTCGGCGATCGACCTGCCGCTGCGCAAGGGCAGCGGGCCCGCGAAGGACATCGACTGTGGAACGACTTCAAAAGACATGAAAAAACCCGGCCTCGCCAAAAACGAGCCGGGTCGGCCACGGTCTTTAGCTGAATTTGTTAAGCGCCCGCAAGCTGTAGCAAATCGGCGCAGGGGAAGTATAGCCGCCGGTCAGCCGGCGATCATCACGAGGCCGAGGATCAGGAAGATCACGGCGGAGATGCCGTGCACCAGCTTGATCGGCACGCGGCGCATGATGCGTTCGCCGAGAAAGACCACGGGCGCGTTGGCCAGCATCATGCCCAGCGTGGTGCCGGCCACGACCCAGACGTAGTCGTGCACGAAGCGGGCGGCGAGCATCACGGTCGCGATCTGGGTCTTGTCGCCCATCTCGGCCAGAAAGAACGCGATGACCGTGGTGCCGAACACGCCGAAGTGCGAACTTCTGCCAGCTTCGTCGTCGTCGAGCTTGTCCGGAATCAACACCCAGATCGCCATGGCAATGAAGGAGCCTCCGAGGATCCAGCGCAGCGGGGTCGGCCCGAGCCAGTGCGTGACCCAGGTGCCGACTGCGCCGGCCAGCGCGTGGTTGACGAGGGTGGCGGCGAAGATGCCCAGCACGATCGGCCAGGGCTTGCGAAAGCGTGCGGCGAGCACAAGCGCCAGCAGTTGGGTCTTGTCGCCCATTTCGGCGAGCGCGACGATGCCGGTGGCAACCAGAAAAGCTTCCATGACGTGAGGTTCCTTGGGCCGAAGGACGCAATTGACCGTGCAACACCTTCGGCCATATTCCCGAAGTTGCACAGTCAAAGGTCTCGCCAGGTGGAACACTGTTTGCGCCATGTTCTGCTGGGCCGCAGGACAAGTCTGTTGACGCAAGCCCTTCTCGCGATGGAAGGCGGCTACTCCCCAATGACAGCGACGATTCTAGCCCGATGGGGCGGCGTGCAATGTGAGTGGGCGCTGGCTCCTGGAATTTTGCGGGCGGCGTGATCCAAGCCGCAAATTCCGTTTTGCGTGTTTGATATTTCACTCATAATGAACGGGCGTCCCTCCGCAAAATACTGGAAGACGCATTCGGGTGATCGGTCAGTTTCGCGCGACTCAGCGATTCAATGTTGGTTGTGCTCTCGGGACTCCATCGCTTTCTTTGATGTGTTTATAGGAGTCCCGTGATGGGCAACAAACTGTACGTCGGCAACCTGCCTTATTCGGTTCGCGACAGTGACCTCGAGCAGGCCTTCGGCCAATTCGGCGCAGTAACCAGCGCCAAAGTCATGATGGAGCGCGACACCGGCCGCTCCAAGGGCTTCGGTTTCGTCGAGATGGGCAGTGATGCCGAAGCGCAAGCCGCCATCAGCGGCATGAACGGCCAGCCGCTTGGCGGCCGCAGCGTCGTCGTGAACGAAGCACGCCCGATGGAAGCACGACCACCCCGCACCGGCGGCTACGGTGGTGGCAGTGGCGGCGGCGGCGGTGGTTACGGCGGTGGTGGTGGCGGCGGCGGCTACGGCGGTGGTGGCGCGGGCGGCGGCCGCAGCGGCGGCGGTTACGGCGGTGGCGGTGGTGGCCGCAGCGGTGGTGGCGGCGGCTATGGTGGTGGTGGCGGCGGCGGCGATGGCGGGTTCCGCAGCCCTTACGGCGCTGGTCCGCGCGGCGGCGGTGGTCGCAGTGGTGGCGGAGGCTACGGCGGCGGCAACAACAACGGCGGCAACAGCGGTTACTGACCACCCGGCGTCTTTCGACGCATGCAAAAAGAAGGCTCCTCTCGGGAGCCTTTTTGTTTTCAGCTTTCGCCAAGCCGCTTCTTGCGGCCACGGCCCTGGACGGCGCGGTCGTAGAGCGCGTTCGGCAGCACCCGCATGATCTTGGCGATCACGCCCATCTGCCATGGGATGACGCGGTAGCTCACGCCGGACTCGATGCCGCGAAAAGCCTGTTCGGCGAAATCCTCGGCCTTCATCAGGAACGGCATGCCGTAGCGGTTGCCTTGCGTCAGCGGCGTGTCGATGTAGCCGGGGCAGAGCGTGACCACCCGGACGCCGCTGGGTCGCAGTTCGCCGCGCAGGCTTTCGCAGTACGCCACCACGCCGGCCTTGCTGGCGCTATAGGCGCCGTGGCCCGGCAGGCCACGGATCGCAGCGACGCTGCCGATGCCGACCAGACGGCCGCTGCCGCGCGCCACCATGGCCGCGACGAAAGGATGGAAAGTGGCGGCCAAACCGGTGTTGTTGGTGGCGAAGGTGCTGGCCAGCACATCGAGATCGCTCCGTTCCGCGGTGTCGATGCCCACGCTGATGCCGGCGTTGGCAATGACCACGTCGGGCAGGCCCTGCTGCACGATGCAGGCCTGGCCGGCACCCACGATGCTGTCGGTCTGCGCCACGTCGGCGCTGTAGATCCGATAGCGTGCTGCGTCCAGCTGACGGGCGCTGGCCCACGATTCGATCTGATCCGTGCGGCGCGCCACCAGCGCCAGGTCATAGCCGGCGCTGTAGAAACGTGCGGCCAGCGCCTGGCCGATGCCGCTCGAAGCGCCGGTGATGAAAACCAGGCGGCGTTGCGTCATGCTTCTCCCTTGCTCCTGTTGTCAGGGTTTCGGCGCGGGCGCAGCCGCCGAGGGAATCAGCACGCCGCGCACGCGGCCCTGCAGGTTGGCGACACCGCTCAGGTTGTCGTAGTCGAGTGTATTGGCAGTGAACGTGTCGGTGCCGCGGGTCAGCGTGACCGGTTTGTTCGAGCGCACCTGTTCGGTGTCGAGAAACACGTGCAGGAACTCGCCGCGGAACTCGAGCCGCGGCAGCGGCCGGCCGTTCGCGCCGACGGCCGCATCGCGCACCACCACCGCATTGCCGAACAGCTGGATCTCGCTGCCATCGCCGTTCGAGAGGCCACGGTCGGCGGTGGCGCGGGTGACGAGGCCGGCCGGCGAAACCGAGCGTGTTCGAACCTGGTCCACCTCCAGCGTGTCGTTGTCGGGATAGTGCCGGCCTTCCTTGCCGGCCAGCTCGCTGCGCAGCTCGCCGTTCGGCAGGAAGTTCTTGATCACGAAGCCGCGCATGAAGTAGTCGGGCTCGTGCCGCGGCGCCTCTTGGGTGGTCGGCTCAAGCAAGCGCGGCGCGTTGCGCACCAGCCAGTAGGTGCCGAGCGCCAGCGCGGCCGTCAGGATGATCGGCAGGTAAAGCGTGGCGCGGTCGATGCCGCGCCGCAGCATCGCGAACAGGGTGGAATGGTTCAAGCGACCGGCCCCCGCGCCAGATCGAGCAGTCGCCGGTAGTGGCCGCCGGCTGTGAGCAACAGGTCGCAGAACTCGCGCCCCGCGCCTTCGCCGCCGCGTGCCGTTGTCACATAGTGCGCGATGGCGCGCACTTCGCAGTGCGCGTTGGCCGGCGCGGCGGCAAAGCCGCAATGCGCCAGCACCGGCAGGTCGGGCCAGTCGTCGCCAATGCCGGCAGCTTGCGTCCAGTCGAGGCCCAGCGCCGCCAGCATCGCCTCGGCCGCAGGCAGCTTGTTCTCGGTGCCGTAGCGCACGTGTTCGATGCCAAGTGCTTCGAGCCGGACGCGCAACGGCCTCGAATCGCGCCCCGTGATCACGGCCGGGGTGATCCCGGCCTGGCGCAGCAGCTTGAGGCCATGCCCGTCGAGGATGCTGAAGCGCTTGAGCGTTTCGCCGTGCTCGCTGAAGTAGACGCCGCCATCGGTCAGCACGCCATCGACGTCGAAAAACGCGATGCGCACATCCTGCGCGGCGAGCAGGGTCTCGGGGCTGAAGCGGGCGACCGGTGTTGCGGCCATCAGATGACCTTGGCCCGCATCAGGTCGTTGATGCTGAGTGCGCCGATCAGCAGCCCGGCCGCATCGACCACCAGGATGCTGGTGATCCGGTGCTGCTCCATCGCCTCGGCCGCCTCCACGCCCAGCGCGTCGGCGCGCACGGTGCGCGGGCCGGCATGCATCACGTCGGCGGCGGTCAGCTCGCGCAGATCGGCGCCGGTTTCGACCAGCCGGCGCAGGTCGCCGTCGGTGAACACGCCGATCGCCCGGCCCTGCGGGTCGATCACGGCGGCGGCACCGAGGCCCTTGGAACTCATCTCGCGCATCAGCTCGCTGAGCTTGGCGGAAGGCGCAACGCGCGGCACTTCGTCACCGGTGCGCATGAGGTCGCTCACATGCGTCAGCAACTTGCGCCCGAGCGCGCCCCCCGGATGCGAGCGCGCGAAGTCTTCGGTGCCGAAGCCACGGGCGTCGAGCAGCGCGACAGCGAGCGCATCGCCCAGCGCCATCTGTGCGGTGGTGCTTGCGGTGGGTGCGAGGTTGAGCGGGCAGGCTTCCTTTTCGACGCCGCTGTCGAGCACCAGGTCGGCATGGCGCGCCAGCATGGATTCGGGCCCGCCCGTGATGGCGATCAGCGGGACGCCCTGGCGCTTGACCACAGGCAGGATCGCGGCAAGTTCGTCGCTCTCGCCGCTGTTGGAGATGGCCAGCACCAGATCGACGGCCTTGATCATGCCGAGGTCGCCATGGCTGGCCTCGGCCGGATGCACGAACATGGCCGGCGTGCCGGTGGAGGCCAGCGTGGCGGCGATCTTGCGGCCGACGTGGCCGCTCTTGCCCATGCCCATCACGACCACGCGCCCGCGCACGTTGAGGATCTTCTGCACCGCCTCGACGAAGCTGGGCCCGACGCGCTCTTTCAGCCCCAGCACGGCCGCCGCTTCGATGTCGAAGGTGAGGCGGGCGCGTGCCAGCAGCTTGTCGGGGTCGGCGCTGGCGGCCAGATCGGGGCGGGAACTCATCGCGGCGATTTTAGGCGGGGCTCGCAAGCCGCCCACATCCTCTAGCATCGGGTCATGTCCTCGTTCCATCTCACGCTCCTTTATCTGCTTTCTGCGGTGGTTGGCGTGGTGGTGTGTCGCTCGCTCAAGCTGCCGCCGATGCTCGGCTACCTGGTGGCCGGCGTATTGATCGGGCCGCACGCGATGGCACTGACGGACAACACCGAAGGCATTCGGCACCTCGGCGAGTTCGGCGTGGTGTTCCTGATGTTCGTGATCGGGCTCGAGTTCAGCCTGCCCAAGCTGCGCGCGATGCGCCAGCACGTGTTCGGCCTGGGGATGCTGCAGGTACTGCTCACCATGACCATCGCGACGGCCGGCGCACTGATCGTTGCCTCCTGGCTGCCGCCGGAATGGCAGCTCGGCTGGCAGACCGCACTGGCCCTGTCCGGCGCACTCACCATGAGCAGCACCGCTATCGTGGTCAAGCTGATGTCGGAGCGGCTCGAGCTCGAAAGCGAGCACGGCAAGCGCGTGATGGGCGTGCTGCTGTTCCAGGATCTGGCCGTGGTGCCGCTGCTGGTGCTGATTCCGGCGCTCGGCGCGCCGCCCGAGGCGCTCCTCAGGGCGCTGGCGCTGGCCCTGGTGAAGGCCAGCTTCCTGATCGGCATCCTGCTTTATGGCGGGCCGCGCGTGATGCGCTGGTGGCTCACCATCGTGGCGCGGCTGCGCAGCGAGGAGTTGTTCATCCTCAATGTGCTGCTGGTCACGCTCGGCCTGGCCTGGCTGACCGAGCTGGCGGGCCTGTCGCTCGCGCTGGGCGCCTTCGTCGCCGGCATGCTGGTGTCGGAGACCGAATACAAGCACCAGGTCGAGACCGACATCCGGCCGTTCCACGATGTGCTGCTGGGGCTGTTTTTCATCACCATCGGCATGTCGCTGGACTGGCATATCGCGGTCGACCACTGGCTGCTGGTGGCCGTGCTGCTGGTGCTGCCGCTGAGCTTCAAGCTGGTGCTGGTGACAGTGCTGGCGCGCACGCTCGGCGCGACCTCCGGTGTATCGCTGCGCACCGGCCTCTACCTGGCGCAGGCCGGCGAGTTCGGCTTCGTGCTGCTGGCGCTGGCGCAGGAACGCAGCCTGTTGCCGGCGTGGTTGGTGAACCCGGTGCTGGCCTCGATGGTGCTGTCGATGCTGGCCACGCCCTTCATCATCATGTACAGCAACAAGATCGTGCGAAAGCTGGTTGCGAGCGACTGGCTGCAGCAGTCGCTGCAGATGACCAACATTGCGCGCAAGACCATCAACACGAGCAAGCACGTGATCATCTGCGGCTATGGCCGCTGCGGCCAGAACCTGGCGCGCATCCTCGAACGCGAAGGCATTCCCTACATGGCGCTCGACCTCGATCCTGACCGAGTGCGCCAGGCTGCCGCTGCCGGCGACTCGGTGGTGTTCGGCGACGCCGCGCGGCTGCAGGCGCTGATGGCCGCAGGCCTGGCGCGCGCCAGCGCCGTCGTCGTGACCTACCTCGACGTGGCTGGCGCGCTCAAGGTGCTGTCCAGCACGCGCACCCATGCACCGCAGGTGCCGGTGATCGTGCGCACGCAGGACGACCACGATCTCGAAAAGCTGCAGGCCGCAGGCGCCACCGAAGTGGTGCCCGAAGCGATCGAGGGTTCGCTGATGCTGGCCAGCCACGCACTGGCGCTGGTCGGCGTGCCGATGCGGCGCGTGATCCGCGTGGTGCAGGATCAGCGCGACGCTCGCTACAACCTGCTGCGCGGCTACTTCCACGGCGCCGACGACGACAACGCCGACGAACTCGACCACGAGCGGCTCAACTCGTTCACGCTTACGCCGGGCGCGCGGGCGATCGGCCAGTCGCTCGCGCGGCTGGCGCTGCATGCGGTCGGGGTGCGCGTGGCCAGCCTGCGCCGGCATGACGGCAAGGCGGTAACGCCGGAGGACGACACGGTGCTGTCGGATGGCGACACGCTGGTGCTGTCGGGCAAACCGGCCGCGCTGGCGGTGGCGATCGACAAGCTGCAGAAAGGCTGACCCCCGCGAGCCGCTGCAGGCCATCGCGCCCGCCGGTCGGACGCGAGGCGCTATTCGCTATTGATGGACAGCGCCAGACGCTACATGGGCGTCGTTGCGCTGCGCACCGGCGCCGACCGGTCGCGCTCCACCAAATCGCCGGACATCCATTGCGCATCGACCAGCACGAAGCTCTTGCGCTGGGTTAACGTCCAGCCCTCCGGGCCCGGCTGCCAGCGCGCGCTGCGCCAGCTCGGCAGTTCGCGCGCCAGCGCTTCGCCGACACCGGGCTGGGCCAGCCAGGGCGCCGGCTGGTCGAGCGACCAACGCACATCCGCCAGTACGCCGGTGTAGCGCTTGCCGCGCAGACGCATGTCCTCCACCGGCCCGATGTTGGACACCGTGTCGAGCCGAACCGCCTTGGCCACGCAAAGGCGCCGCGCCCCACCCCATTGCGCGAGCTCGGGCAGCGGGCGATAGACCGAGATCGGCTCCGGAAGAAAGCCGCCCGAACTGCCGCCTTCTGGCCCGGCGTAGAGGCCGGCCTCGACCAGCATGTTCATCCACGCCAAGGTGGCCGGATTGTCCAGCTGGACATTGACCGGTTCCTGGTCGTAGGCGATGCCGTTGGCCACGCAAATTGGATCCTGTCCGGGTGCCTGGCCGTTTGCGATGGCACTGGTCATGGCGGCATGCAGTGCGGGGGCGGCGACCTCCGGCGGGGCCATCCACCGATTGACGCCGAAGGCCGCCATGGCGAACAGCGCCAGTGCAACGAGAACGCGCGGCAGCACCCGGCGTCGATGCCCCCCGGGAACGACTGGCGAAGCTGCGCTCAACAGCGGCGCTCGCTGCACCGCCGCGCCACAGTGGTCGCAGAAAGGCGCCTCACTTTCGACTTCGCGGGAACAGACGGGACACAGCATCTTTTTGAAACCCCCTGGCTGCTTCGGCGCGGCCCGCGTCAGTTGAGCAGGCTCGGGTTGCGTTTTTCTTCCTCGAGCCGCTGCTGTGCGCGCACTGCCTCGCATTGAGCGGTGGCCTTGAATTCGGCCTTGCTGCATTGGGCTGCCATGCACTGCGCTTGCGCGACAAAGTTGCGGCCAGCACAAGCGGTTTGCGGGTTGGCTGGCGGCGGGGGGGCAGCCGGTGGCGGTGCGGGCACCGCCGGAGCGGCCGTCACAGCCGGCGCGGGCGGTGCTGTAGCAACGGGCACCTTGCGTGGTTTCGGTGCCGCTGCAACGACCGGCGGTCGCGCCGGTGCGGCGGCCTCGACAGGCGTCGGGGTGGGCGCGGGCGCGGCCACAACGGGCGGCGGTGGCTCGGGCGCCGGTGCGGGCTCCATGGCGGCGGGCTCAATCACCGGAACCGGAACCGGAACCGGAACCGGAACCGGCGCAGGCGCCACCGCCGTCGGCGGCGCTATGGCGACAGCGGGCGCGGTGTTGCCATCGCGCAGTAAGTACCAGCCACCGCCGCCCACCACGACGGCAAGGACGGCGATGCCGATCTTGAGTCCCATGCCGGACGATCTCGGAATCGCAGCCGGCCCTCTGCTGACGTGCGTCGATGGTTTCCGGGTGGCCGCGGGTCGTGCGGGCGCAGGCGGCGATTTCGGCGGATTCGCCGGGATCGCCGGCGTCGCCAACTGCGGCGCGCGCGCCGCAGGGCCCACGATCACCGTGGCCTCTTCCGGCGGCAGGGCAGCACGCGCAGGCATTTGCGGCGCAGGTGCCGAAACGCTGGGGTCGAACAAACCGACTGGCAGCTCCGGCGTGCGCGCAAGCGGTGCCGGGGCCGTGACCGGCCACGCCGTATCGGCCGGCCACGCCGTATCGGCCGACGGCGCCGGGGCGGGCAACGGCACCGGGGCGGGCAACGGCGACCCCGAGGCGATCAGCTTGGCGCCGCAACTCTTGCAAAATCTGGCTGCCTCACGGTTTTCCGTGCTGCAGTCTGCGCATACCACAGACATCTGTTGACTCTCCGATCTGTTTGTAACGCTGCCGCCAGGCCGGCGCCCGCTGGAGCGACGCTGGTCGCGGCTGCTTCAAGTGACGGCGACGCGTTTGGGACGGTTGACCATCCGCTTGGCGATCACCGAGCCGAGCGCCATGGTGAGTTCGAGCGCCACGCTCGGCTGACGATTGGCCAACTCTGCAAAGCGGATCGGCGGCATGCGCCAGACCCGCGCCGCACCGGTTGCAACCACGTTGGCAGAGCGCGGCAGACGCGAGAAAAAGGAGCCTTCGCCCACCACCGAGCCGGGGTTGAGAATGGCCAGCTGCATCTGGCCTTTATCGCCGATCAGGTGCACGCTGAGGGCGCCGCTTTCGATGAAGAACAGGGTGCGGTCGTGTGTGCCCTGGTTGATCAGCACCTCTCCCGCAGAGAGGTCGTTCGGCACCATGTAGGCGGCAAGCAACTCCCATTGCTGCGGGCTCAGCGCCGGCGCGAAGGCGTCATGACTGGTGTTTTGTGCAACTGCGCGGCACAGATCCTGGATCGTGGAAGACATATTCAACCCTTGGTTGGCCTCTTGAAGTATGAAGGATCGGCCAAACCGGGGGGAACAAATGTCACGTTAATGCACACTTCTGTTGTTACTTGCCAATACAGAAGCTGGAAAAGATCACTCCCAACAGTTCGTCGGCGCCGAACTCGCCCGTGATTTCGTTCAGCGCATTCTGGGCCAGCCGAAGCTCTTCGGCCAACAGGTCGAGCGCCGGCAGCCGCGCCGCCAGTTGGTCGGCCGCCAGGCCCACGTGGTCGGCCACCCGACTCAAGGCCTGCACATGGCGCGCACGCGCCAGATACACGCCTTCGGGCACTGTCTGCCAACCCGCGATGTCGAGCAGCCGGCTGCGCAGCGCCTCGATCCCGAAACCGGTCTTGGCGGACAGCACCAGGCCGTCCCGCGGAGCCGCAGCCGATACCGCGTCGTGCTTGTTCCAGACATCGAGCACCGGCACTCCGTTCGGCAGCTTGCGCTGAAGCGAAGCAAGGATGTCGCCATCGCCCGACGCGTAGGCTGCGTCGCCCGCGCGCGTGAGGTCGTGCAGGAACAGCACGGCGTCGGCCGACTCGATCTGGTTCCAGGCCCGGGCGATGCCGATCTGCTCGACCTCGTCGTGGCTCTCGCGCAGGCCGGCGGTGTCGGCCACATGCACCGGCACGCCGTGGATCTGGATGGTTTGCGCCACGACGTCGCGCGTGGTGCCGGGCACCGCGCTCACGATCGCGAGTTCGGCCCCGGCGAGCGCGTTGAGCAGCGAGCTCTTGCCGGCGTTGGGCTGGCCGGCGATCACAACCTTGATGCCTTCGCGCAACAGCGCACCCTGCCGCGCGCGCCGGCGCACTGCGGCCAGTTGCGCCTGAAGCGCTGCGAGCTGGCCCGCCGCGTCGGCCTTCTGCAGGAAATCGATGTCGTCCTCGGGGAAGTCGAGCGTGGCCTCGACCAGCATGCGCAGGTGCACCAGAGCGTCGCGCAGCACATGGATCTCGCGTGAGAACGCGCCCGACAGCGAGCGACCGGCGCTGCGCGCGGCGGCTTCGGTGCTGGCATCGATCAGGTCGGCGATCGCCTCGGCCTGGGCCAGATCGATCTTGCCGTTGAGGAAGGCGCGCTGGCTGAACTCGCCGGGCTGCGCGACGCGCAGGCCGGGCAGGCGTGCACGGCCGGTCGCGCCATCGACCTCGGCCGCTGCTTCGAGGCAGCGTGCGAGCAGCAGTTGCAGCACCACTGCGCCGCCATGCGCCTGCAACTCGAGGACGTCTTCACCAGTGAACGAATGCGGCGCAGGAAAATGGATGGCCAGCCCATGGTCGACCGGCTCGCCCGCGGCATCGCGGAAGGGGAGGTAGGTGGCCTCGCGCGGCCTGAGCGGTTTGGCGCAGACCGCGGCGATCAGCGACGCCAGCCGGACACCCGACACGCGCACGATGCCGACCGCGCCGCGCCCCGGCGCCGTGGCGATGGCAACGATCGGATCAGATGAGCGAGCAAACAAGGCAACTCTCATTCCGGAAACACCGTGGAGCCGGCTTTGCCGGACCACTGGTGGTGCCCCCGGCAGGGGGTTGGCGAAGCGACACGAAGTGCGCGCAGACTGGGGGCGAGCCTAGTTCACGCCGAGCCGTTTGTTGATGAACCACTGCTGCGCAATCGACAGCGTGTTGTTGGTGATCCAGTACAGCACCAGGCCGGCCGGGAAGAAGATGAACATCACGCTGAACGCGAGCGGCATGATCCACATCAGTTTGGCCTGCATCGGATCGGGCGGCGTCGGGTTAAGCCAGGTCTGGAACAGCGAAGTGGCGGTCATCACCACCGGCAGGATGAACCAGGGATCCGGTGCCGACAGATCCTGGATCCAGCCGATCCACGGTGCGTGGCGCATTTCGACCGACGACAGCAGCACCCAGTAGAGCGCGATGAACACCGGGATCTGGACCACGATCGGGAAGCAGCCGCCCATCGGGTTGACCTTTTCCTCGCGGTAGATGCGCATCATTTCCTGCTGCATCTCCTGCGGCTTGTCTTTCAGCCGCTCGCGCATCTCCATCACCTTCGGGTTGATGGCCTTCATCTTGGCCATGCTGGCGTAGGCCTTGGCATTGAGCCAGTAGAAGGCCGCCTTCAGCAGCACCACCAGCGCGACGATGGCCCAACCCCAGTTGCCCAGGATGCCGTGCAACTGGTTCAGCAGCCAGTAGAGCGGCTTCGAGATGATCGCGAAGATGCCGTAGTCCTTGACCAGTTCGAGGCCCGGGGCGAGGGCCTCGAGCTTCTTTTCTTCTTCGGGGCCGGCGAACAGGTCGCTGTCGATGGTCTGCGAAGCACCGGGCGACAGCTTGGGCAGCGGCAGCACCATGGCCACCGAATAAAGGTTGTCGCCAAGATCGCGCACGCGGAATTCACGCTGCAGACTCTTGCTGTCCGGCGTGTTGAGCAGCCAGGCCGACACGAAGTAATGCTGAACCATCGCGATCCAGCCGTTGTCGGCGGGCGGCGGCACTTCGGCTTTTTTCTTCGCGATGTCGCTGAAATCGACCTTGTGGAACTTCTTCTGCTCGGTGTACATCGCCGGGCCGGTGAAGGTGTTGGTACCGAACATGGTGCCGGCCGCCACCGTGCCGTGCCGCTCCAGCTGCAGGTAGAGCTGCGCTTCGACGGGCTGGTCGCTGACGTTGACGATCTGGTGCCTGACGCGGATCGAATAGTCGCCGCGCGTGAAGAGATACGTCTTCACGTACTTCAGGCCGCCGGCCGGCTGCGATTCGAACACCACTTCCAGCGTGTTCTGGCCGTCGGCCAGTTCGCGCGGGCCGGGCCGGGCCGTCATCTGGCTCAGGTGGTTCGGAAAGCGGGCGCCGGTATCGACCGGGTTCACCAGGCCGGTTTGCGCTACATAGCGCGTGGCCGGCGAGCCGCTTTCCATCAGGGTGACCTCTTTGACCTCGTTCGGCGGCACCGGGTAGCCGAACAGCTTGCGCACCGATTCGACCAGTCCGCCATTGTTGGTCTGGTCGACGTACTTGCGCAGTTGCAGTTGCGACAGCGTGCCGCCCTGGCCGTCGAGGACGGCCTTGAACACGTCGGTCGAAATGCTGACCTTTTCGCCCGCGGGTGCTGCCGCTTGCGCGGGCACCGCCGCCGAGCTTGCCGCCGCGCTGCCGGCAGCGGCCGGCAAGGCGCCGGGCGCCGACGAGGCCGCGGGCGCGACGGGCGTGTTCGCCGGCTTCGTCTGTTGCGCGGACGGCAGGAAGGTAGGCTTGTTGCCGTTGTGAACCTGCCATTGATCCCACAGCAGCACCAGCGAGAAACCAAAGATCACCCAGAGGATGGTTCGGCGGATATCGTTCATGAAGAAGGCTTCTTGTCGGAGATAAGAGAAGTGAACAGCGCGCCGGAGGCAGGCGGCACCGGATCGTGCCCGCCTTCGCACCAGGGCTGGCATCGTGCCAGCCGTTTCAGCGTGAGATAGCTGCCGCGCGCGGCGCCATGGGTTTCGAGCGCGCCGATCGCGTACACCGAGCAGGTCGGCTCGAAGCGGCAGGAAGCGCCGAGCCATGGGCTCAGCAGCAGCCGGTAGCCTTTGACCAAGCCGACCAGCAGCCGCTGTATCACGGTCGTGGCCCCGCCGCGCGTGCCAGCAATTGCTGGAGTTCGGCCCGCACGGCGGCCTTGAGCCGATCGGAGCTGGCGCTCACGAATTCCTTGCGATCGAAACCGGCGCGCAGGCGCACCACGTGCGCAGCGCGCGGCAGCACCACGTCAGGCGAGGCACTCACGTTGTAGATCTGGCGTTTGATCGCGTTGCGCGTGACGGCGCGCTTGGCCCAGCGCTTGGGCACCATCGCGCCAATCCACACGTCGTCGACGGTGAACAGGGGTGCGGCAGGATGCGAAAGGCCGTCGAGCGCACAACGGTGCAGGGCGAAGTGAGCGGTGCGCGCCACGGTGGAACCCGCGAGGACGGCCTGAAATTGAGCGCGGGTCTGGAGCCGCTGCATGGAAGCCAGTGCGCCTGCCGGTAAAGCTGGCGGTGGCTCGATGGCTGACAACGGCGCCCGCGAGGGTGCCGTCAGACGGCCAGGCGCTTGCGGCCCTTGGCGCGGCGTGCGTTGATCACAGCGCGGCCGCCACGGGTCTTCATGCGAACGAGGAAGCCGTGGGTACGGGCGCGGCGAACTTTGGATGCTTGGTAGGTGCGTTTCATGATGCTTTTCCTGATGAGCCGCCCGAGGAACGATTGCTTCGGTACGGTGCTCGGTGCGGTGGAACCCCGAAACACACAAAGAGGTTTTCAGGGAAACCCGCGATTATCGCAAACATTTGGCCGAGCGACAATATTGGTGGTGTTTCATAACGGTTTGGTGACAGCCCCGGGCCATGTGGATAAGGGTTTGACAAGTTAGAATGCCGGGCGCTTTGCACTAGAACTATCCACAAAGTAAAACAAGAGATGACAGCGGGTTTCACCACACGCCAGCGCACCCATGCCGGGTGACAGCATCGGCGACAGCCTGTGGCAGGCCTGTGTCGATCAACTGGCGCAGGAACTGTCCGAACAGCAGTTCAATACATGGATCAAGCCGCTGACCGCACAGGTCGCGGACGACCTGTCGCGCATGACCGTGTTCGTCGCAAACCGCTTCAAGCTCGACTGGATCCGCGCCCAGTATTCAGGCCGCATTGCCTCCATGGCCGAGAAGCTTTATGGCCAGCCGGTGACCGTTGAGTTAGCGCTTGCTCCTCGGGAAGCGCCATTGCGCTCTACGCCGATGGCCATCATGTCCGAAACCGACGTGCCGCGCGACGTGCCCGGCCCGGGGGAGGACATAGCCGCCGCCGCCTTTAAGAACCGGCTCAATTCCGGCCTGACTTTCGACACGCTGGTGGAAGGCACGGCCAACCGCATGGCGCGCGCCGCAGCCATGCACGTGGCCGGCATGCCGGGCCATCTGTACAACCCGTTGTTCATCTACGGCGGCGTCGGCCTGGGCAAAACCCACCTGATGCACGCGGTGGGCAACCGGCTGCTGGCCGACAGGCCCGATTCCAAAGTTCTCTACATCCACGCCGAGCAGTTCGTGTCGGATGTGGTCAAGGCCTACCAGCGCAAGACTTTCGATGAGTTCAAGGAGCGCTATCACTCGCTCGACTTGTTGCTGATCGACGATGTGCAGTTCTTCGCCAACAAGGATCGGACGCAGGAAGAGTTCTTCAATGCGTTCGAAGCCCTGCTCGCCAAAAAATCGCACATCGTGATGACCAGCGACACCTACCCGAAGGGCCTGGCCGACATCCATGAGCGGCTGGTGTCGCGCTTCGATTCGGGCCTGACGGTGGCGATCGAGCCGCCCGAGCTCGAGATGCGCGTAGCCATCCTGATCAACAAGGCGCGCGTCGAATCGGTCGAGATGCCGGAAGAAGTCGCCTTCTTCGTGGCCAAGAACGTGCGCTCCAACGTGCGCGAGCTCGAAGGCGCGCTGCGCAAGATCCTCGCGTACTCGCGCTTCAACCAGAAAGAGATCTCGATCGCATTGGCGCGCGAAGCGCTGCGCGATCTGCTGTCGATTCAAAACCGCCAGATCTCTGTGGAAAACATCCAGAAGACGGTGGCCGATTACTACAAGATCAAGGTCGCCGACATGTACAGCAAGAAGCGCCCGGCCAGCATTGCACGGCCGCGCCAGATTGCGATGTACCTGGCCAAGGAACTCACGCAGAAGAGCCTGCCGGAAATCGGCGAGCTGTTCGGTGGACGCGATCACACCACCGTGTTGCACGCGGTGCGCAAGATCTCGGGTGAACGGCAACAGTTGACCGAGCTGAACCAGCAGCTCCACGTACTCGAACAAACGCTCAAGGGCTGAAGCGTTGGAACGCAACTCAAGAAAGTTAGGAAGAGGTAAGCAATGATCGTGCTGAAGGCAACCCAAGACAAAGTTCTCGCCGCGCTGCAGTCGGTGTCCGGCATCGTCGAGCGCCGCCACACGCTGCCGATCCTGGCCAACGTGCTGATCCGCAAGACCGGCGGGCAGCTGCAGCTCACCACGAGCGACCTGGAAATCCAGATCCGCACGACGGCCGAGCTGGGCGGCGACGAAGGCAACTTCACGACGACCATCGGCGCGCGCAAGCTGATCGACATCCTGCGCACCATGCCGGCCGACCAGACCGTGAGCCTCGAGTCGAGCGCGAGCAAGCTGGTGCTCAAGGGCGGCAAGAGCCGCTTCACCCTGCAGTCGCTGCCGGCCGAAGACTTTCCGCTGGTGCAGGAGGCCGCGAGCTTCGGCCCGGTGTTCAGCGTGCCGCAGAAGACGCTGAAAGACCTGCTGAGCCAGGTTTCGTTTTCGATGGCGGTGCACGACATCCGCTATTACCTCAACGGCATCCTGTTCGTCGCCGAAGGCAAGCAGCTCTCGCTGGTGGCCACCGATGGCCATCGGCTGGCCTTTGCCTCGGCCACGCTCGACGTCGAAGTGCCGCGCCAGGAAGTGATCCTGCCGCGCAAGACCGTGCTCGAGATGCAGCGCCTGCTGTCCGACGCCGAAGGCGCCATCGAGATGCAGTTCGCCAACAACCAGGCCAAGTTCAGCTTCGGCGGCATGGAGTTCGTCACCAAGCTGGTCGAGGGCAAGTTCCCCGACTACAACCGCGTGATTCCCAAGACCCACAAGAACAGCGTCACGCTGGGCCGTGCGCCGCTGCTGGCCAGCCTGCAGCGCACCGCCATCCTTACCAGCGAGAAGTTCAAGGGCGTGCGCCTCAACATCGAGCCCGGCACCCTGCGCATTGCGTCGAGCAACGCCGAGCAGGAAGAGGCGCAGGACGAGCTTGACATCGACTACGGCGGCGACGCCATCGAGATCGGCTTCAACGTCACCTACCTGATCGACGCGCTCGCCAATATGAGCCAGGACATGGTCAAGCTCGACCTGGCCGACTCGAACAGCTCCGCGCTGCTGACGATCCCCGACAACGCGAGTTTCAAGTACGTCGTCATGCCGATGCGCATTTAGCTCGCCCCCAGGCTGCGGCGCACTTCGTGTCGCCTGCGCCAACCCCCTGCCCGGGGGCAACACCAGCGGCCGGGCAAAGCCCGATCCGCGGTGTTTCTGGACGGGAACATGCACCGTTCCGCCGAGTTACCGAGAGAGAGATAGGAAGGATCCTGATGAGCGAAGAAAACAAGCCGCAAGTCCCGCACACCGAGCCGGTCTACACGCCGGAGATTCAGATCGTCGGCGAGCCCGACACTTCGTACGGTGAAGGCTCCATCACGATCCTCGAAGGGCTGGAGGCGGTGCGCAAACGGCCCGGCATGTACATCGGCGACACCTCCGACGGCACCGGCCTGCATCACCTCGTGTTCGAAGTGGTCGACAACTCGATCGACGAAGCACTGGCCGGCCATTGCGACGACATCGTCGTCACCATCCACACCGACAACTCGATCTCCGTCACCGACAACGGCCGCGGCATCCCGACCGGCGTGAAGATGGACGACAAGCACGAGCCTAAGCGCTCGGCCGCCGAGATCGCGCTGACCGAGTTGCACGCCGGCGGCAAGTTCAACCAGAACAGCTACAAGGTCTCGGGCGGCCTGCACGGCGTGGGCGTGAGCTGCGTCAACGCACTGAGCAAGACGCTGCGCCTGATCGTGCGGCGCGAGGGCAAGATCCACGAGCTGGAGTTCAGCCGCGGCTTCGTGCAGAACCGCCTGCTCGAAACGGTGAACGGCTTCGAGGTGTCCCCGATGAAGATCATCGGCGAAACCGACAAGCGCGGCACCGAAGTCCACTTTCTGCCCGACACCACCATCTTCATCGAGAACGCGGATTTTCATTACGAGATCCTGAGCAAGCGCCTGCGCGAGCTGAGCTTCCTGAACAACGGCGTGCGCATTCGCCTGAAGGACGAGCGCACCGGCAAGGAAGACGACTTTTCGGGCGCCGGCGGCGTGCGCGGCTTTGTCGAGTTCATCAACAAGGGCAAGACCGTCCTGCACCCGAACGTGTTCTACGCGGCGGGCGAGCGCCCGGCCGAAACCTATGGCGGCATCCCCGGCACGCACATCGGCGTCGAAGTGGCGATGCAGTGGAACAGCGGCTACAACGAGCAGGTGCTGTGCTTCACCAACAACATTCCTCAGCGTGACGGCGGCACCCACCTGACCGGCCTGCGCGCCGCGATGACGCGCGTCATCAACAAGTACATCGAAGTCAACGAGTTCGCCAAGAAGGCCAAGGTCGAAGTCACCGGCGACGACATGCGCGAAGGGCTTTGCTGCGTGATGAGTGTCAAGGTGCCCGAGCCCAAGTTTTCGAGCCAGACCAAGGACAAGCTGGTCAGCAGCGAAGTGCGCGCGCCGGTGGAAGACATCGTCGGCAGGCTGCTGAGCGACTACCTCGAAGAACGCCCGAACGACGCCAAGATCATCTGCGGCAAGATCGTCGAGGCTGCGCGTGCCCGCGAAGCCGCACGCAAGGCACGCGAAATGACGCGCCGCAAGGGCGTGCTCGACGGCATGGGCCTGCCCGGCAAGCTGGCTGACTGCCAGGAGAAAGACCCGGCGCTGTGCGAGGTGTACCTGGTCGAGGGCGACTCCGCCGGCGGCTCCGCCAAGCAGGGCCGCGACCGGAAGTTCCAGGCCATCCTGCCGCTGCGCGGCAAGATCCTGAACGTCGAGAAGGCACGCTACGAAAAGCTGCTGACCAGCAACGAAATCCTGACCATGATCACCGCGCTGGGCACCGGCATCGGCCGCGCCGGTGCGAGCACGGCGGGCGGCGGCGCCGACGACTTCAACGTTGCCAAGCTGCGCTACCACCGCATCATCATCATGACCGACGCCGACGTGGACGGCGCGCACATCCGCACGCTGCTGCTCACGTTCTTCTACCGCCAGATGCCCGAGCTGGTGGAGCGCGGCCACATCTACATTGCGCAGCCGCCGCTCTACAAGGTGAAGGTCGGCAAGGAAGAGCAGTACCTGAAGGACGGCCCCGCGCTCGATGCATTCCTGCTCAAGGTGGCGCTGAAAGACGCGAGCATCGAAACCGGCGGCGACAAGTCGACCACCATCACCGGCGACACGCTCGCCGAACTGGCGCGCAAGCACCAGCTGGCCGAGGCCGTGATTGCGCGCCTGCGCAACTTCATGGACGCGGAAGCCCTGCGCGCGATCGCCGACGGCGTCGTGCTCGACCTGGACACCACGCCCGCAGCCGAGGCCTCGGCCGTGGCGCTGCAGACCAAGCTGCGCGAGCTCAACACCACCGGCGTGCCGGCCGAAGTGTCGAGCGAATTCGACGTGCGCACCGACAAGCCGCTGCTGCGCATCAGCCGCCGGCACCACGGCAACATCAAGAGCAGCGTGATCACGCAGGACTTCGTGCACGGCGCCGACTACGCGGCGCTGGCCGAAGCCGCCAACACCTTCCGCGGCCTGCTCAGCGAGTTTGCGGTGGTGAAGCGCGGCGAAGGCGAGCGTGCCAAGGAAGAAAAAGTGGGCGACTTCCGCATTGCCATGAAGTGGCTGATCGGCGAAGCCGAACGCACCAGCTCACGCCAGCGCTACAAGGGCCTGGGCGAAATGAACCCCGAGCAGCTGTGGGAAACCACGATGGATCCCGCCGTGCGGCGCCTGCTGCGCGTGCAGATCGACGACGCGATCGAAGCCGATCGCGTGTTCACCATGTTGATGGGTGACGAGGTGGAGCCGCGGCGCGAGTTCATTGAGCAGAATGCGCTGCGGGCGGCGAATATCGACGTTTGAACGTGCGCGCGAGGGCTGCTGCACGCCACCCTCGGGTGGCGTCTTGCTTTCAGGCGTCGACGAGGACGGCTGCATTGACAGCGGCTGCCGATCCCGCGATTCCTTCCGGTCTCGGGTCAGTTCGTCTTGTGTCCACGCGATCTGCGGCTGTCGCGCCATCGCATCGATCCACCTGATGTGCACATCCAGCGCCGCGCATTCTCCGAAGCGGTCATTGCTTCGCGGAGTTGCTCCGGCAGATCGCGCAAGTCAGAGGTCATGGAGTCGTGAGTGACTCCCATCCCCAAAAGCTCGAGCTGGATCGGCTCGCCGCTATCAAATGGAGAGCGACCCGGCAGCCAAGCGCTCGATCGCGCCTGAGATTCACGAAGCTGGCACGAAAAAATAAACCCAGCGGCCTACTCCCCACCGTCACCGCGGCGTCACAACCTTCTCCCCACAATCGTTGGCTAACCCTGTGAACAACTTGCGGACTGCTGTGTAGGGCACGTGCAAGTCATTGTTTTTCAAGGGAAAACTACAGTCTGCTTAATCCACAAGCAGCACCTCGCCGCCTGCACCCCCTCCCTTTAGCGACTCGTTCGCGCCGTGTCAAAGCACAACTCTGGGGACAGTTCCGGCACAAGGCAGCGGTTGTCCACAGGCCGGTCGGCAAAGGCGATGTTGTCCCTTTTGGATGGACACCAGGGAAGCGCGGCTGCGCACAGTGGTTGAGAGGGCGCAAGTCGTTGTGGCACAACGAGAAAGAGGCACTGTCCACAGAGCAGTGCCTCCCTTACTACTACTACTAATTTAAATAAGAAGAATAAGAAGAGATAAGAAGGTCGAGCCCGCCCGGTCAGGGCGTCTTGGTCAGGGGTGCGCTGTGAGCGACTGCGCTCCAGCATCCGGCACCTGTATTCGCTCAAGCAGCGCGCGATGGTGCTCAAGCACGCGGTGGCGCCTCTGCAACTACCTCTACTACCGGTTTCGCAAGGCCGGCTGGTTGTAACGCGCTGCCGGGCGGCGGGGCAGGGTCGCACCGAATAGCCGAAGGGCGCGCAATGGGGCAAATTGCGACCGCGCCCGAGTCTTGCTTGGGGTGCCTCAAAGGACTTTTCACCGATGAACCTTCGCACCATGTCAGCCCACTCCCGATTCGCCACAGTGCTTTGTTGTTGCGCCGCCTTGTCGGGGAGCTTCGCAACCGGCGCGGAGGCGGCGGCCAACCCGCCGATCCGGATGGCGCAGGGCATCGAGTACATGTGTGGCGGTGCGAACCGCGACGAAGCCGACTTTCTGAAGATGGTGTCGCCGCGCTGGTCGACCACGCTCGAATTCGCGGTCAATCGGGGGCAGCGTGGTGCGTTTCCGGTGCCCGTGCAGGTCAAGGTGCGCGACCGCTACAACGGCCATGCAGTGATGCAGGCCGAGGTCGATGGCCCGTTGATGCTGGCGCGGCTGGAGCCGGGCGCCTACGAGGTCGAGGCGTCGGTGGGGGGCGTTTCGGTGGTGCAGCAGGTCACGGTGATCGGCGGCTATGCGGCGAGCGCGCTGTTCCTGTTTCCTTCGAACGTCGACTTTGCCGCGCTGGCGCATCCACCGCGCACGCTGGCGCAGGGCCAGTAAAGCGCCACTCGTCGCGCGCTGAGTTCAGGTTGGCCTAAGCAGGCCGTCGGAAAGTGAAGCCGTGAAGTTGCTTCACTCAAGACGAAAAGGATTTCGACCATGAACACCTCCTGGCAAACAACGATGCGGCCCGTGACGGCCGCGATACTTTGCGGCGCGGCCCTGCTGGGCGCACTTTCGGCGCAGGCGGCCAATCCGCCCATTCATTTCACCAATGGCATCGAGTACATGAGCGGCGGCATCGGCAGCGACGAGGCCCGGTTCATGGAAACGGTGTCGCCGCGCTGGGCGGCCACGCTCGAATTTGCGGTGAAGGATCGGGCGGACAAGCAAGGCGCCGATTTCGCTGCCAACGTGATGGTGCAGGTGCGCGACGCCTCGTCTGGCAATGCGCTGCTGAGCACCACCTCCGAAGGCCCCTTCATGCTGGCCCGCCTCGAGCCCGGCCGCTATGAGGTCGAAGCCACGCTCAACGGCCAGACGCTCAAGCAGGAACTGATCGTGCGGGCCGGCATGCCGAGCAAGGCCACCTTCGTGTGGCCGAGCAGCGCACTGCATTCCTGATGCGCAGCAGCAGCGCAAGCGATCAGGTCGTCGTCGTGGCGCGGGGGCTTTCGGCACACATTCTGCCCACGTCGGCCACGATGATCGGCGTGTGCATGACGGTGCTGTCGATCGGGCACCTGCGCCAGGGCGGGCATTCGCGCGTCGTCGTCGACAAGCTGCTGGCCGCCGATGCGCTGGTGTTTCTGGCCAGTGCGGTGCTGTCGTTCATGTCGATCCGCTCGCGCCATGGGGGCGCACAGCATGAGCGGCGCGCCGAAATGGTTTTCCTGGTCGGGCTGGCCGTGCTGGCCATTGGCGCGGTGGTGCTGGCTTTTGTGATCGCGTGACCTTGAATGCAGGGCACGCGCCTTGCATCTGCATTGCCCCGGGCTGCGCCCGTTGCACAAGGCACCGATGCCGCTTCGCCCCCTGACCCTTTTGACCACGCTGCTGCACCTGTATATCGGGCTGCGGCTGTTGCCCGGATTGGCAGCGTTCACGCCCACTTGGCCCGTTCTGGTGCTACTGCTTGCGGTGTCTGCCCTGACCATGCCGCTGCCCTTTGTTGGCCTGCGCTCGGCCGCCAAGCCTGTGGCCGACACCTGGAAATGGATCGGCCTGCTCAGCATGGGCTGGTTCTCGTCGATGTTGGTGCTGACCGTGGTGCGTGATTTCGGGCTGTTGGTGGCCTGGGCGGCGAACTCGTGGAGCGGCCTGGCGGTCGATTGGCCCGTGTTCAAGGCCTGGAGCGCCGCTGCAGTGCCTTTGGCCGCCACGGCCACCTCTCTCATCGGTTTCGTGAATGCGCGGCGCACAGCGGGCGTGAAGCGGGTCGACGTGCCCATTGCGGGGCTACCGGCAGCGCTGGAAGGCTTCACGATCGCTCAGCTCAGCGACATCCACGTCGGCCCGACCATCAAGCGTGGCTATATCCACCGTATCGTCGAGGCCGTGAACAAGCTCGGTGCCGACGTGGTGGCGATCACTGGCGACCTGGTTGATGGCAGCGTGCCCGAGTTGCGCGAGCACATTGCGCCGCTGGGCGGCCTGCGGGCACGACACGGCACCTACGTGGTGACCGGCAACCACGAGTACTACGCCGGTGCATCGGCCTGGATCGCCGAATTGCGCCGCATCGGGCTGCGCGTGCTGCTCAACGAACACGTGGTGCTGCGGCAGGACACGCCGGGCCGCTCGACCGGCGATAGCGACGCACTGGTGCTGGCCGGTGTGACCGACTTCACCGCCGGGCACTTCGATGCCGCGCACGAGAGCGACCCCGAAGGTGCGCTGGCTGGTGCGCCGACCGGCAGCACCACGCGGGTGTTGCTGGCGCACCAGCCGCGCAGCGCGCCGGCTGCGGCAGAAGCGGGCTACCAGCTCCAGTTGTCGGGCCACACGCACGGCGGACAGTTCTTTCCGTGGAACCTGTTCGTGCCGCTGCAGCAGCCGTTCACGGCAGGGCTGCACCGATTGCGCGATATGTGGGTGTACGTGAGCCGGGGCACCGGCTACTGGGGCCCGCCCAAGCGCTTTGGCGCGCCGTCGGAGATCACGCTGCTGCGCCTGGTTCGGGCGGGCTGACGGCGTTCTTCAGTCGGTGGTCGCCTGCGAGAGACGGCGATGGTTCGAGGTCGCCTTGGCGTGAATCGGCTTGAGCGCGCGCTGCACAACGCGGGCGCCGGCGCTGGAGACGTGTGTAAGGGTGGCGGCCGCGCGGGTGCTGGCATCGACCAGGGCCTGGCCGCGCGACAGTGCCTGCGCCGGTGTGAAACTGGTGGCCAGCGAGACCAGCGCCGTGCCGGTGGTTACCCACTGCTGCACCGCGCGGTTCATCAGCGCGTACTGCGTGGTGTGAAGCTGGTTGGCAATGGCCGCGCCCGACTCGGTGACGGCGGCGAGTTTTTCCTCGCTCATGAGTTGGATCTCGCGCATGTCGGCCGACGTCGGCTGCATGCCGTGCTCGGCCATGCGGCGGGTGCGCATCTGGATCACCGAGCCCGAGGAGACCAGCATTTCGCCGGTCTTGAGCGCGACATCGGTCCACAGCATCAACGGGTTGATGAAGCGGGGATAGGAGTTGAGGGTGCGCATGAAGTGAACTATAGGCCTCGTCGCGCTATTTTGCTGCAGTGCAACATGAGTCTGGTGGCGCTCGCCTATTCGGGAGGCGTTAAAACTGCCAACTAATACCGTTTTGACGGTTTCGGTGCGGCGACGTGGATGCTGGCACTGGCCGCGCGGCGCGCACGCACCTCCATCACCACATAGGCGACGGTCGCGATGGCCAGCGGGGCCAGGTAGTAGAGCGCGCGGTAGCCGATGAGCCCCGCGAGGATCTGGCCCTGCGGCAGCTTGTGCGACAGGAGCGCGACGAACACGGCCTCGAGCACGCCGAGGCCGGCCGGCACGTGGGTGATGACGCCGGCCACTGCCCCAACCAGCAGCACGGCCAGCACCTCGGGGTAGGCCACCTTCTGCTGCAGCAGCAGCCAGACCACGCCGCCCATGAGCGACCAGTTGGTGCACGACATCACCAGCTGCAGCAGCGCCATGCGCAACGTGGGCACCTGCAGTTCGTGGCCGCGCAGGCTCAGGATCTTTTCTTTCGCGGTGGCGCACAGCACCAGATACCCGGCGCCGAGCGCCAGCAGCACGCCGCCCAGCACGCGCAGGCCGCCGCTGTCGATCTTCCAGTCGGGCGGCAGATCGAGCGGCCAGAAGCAGAAGGCCGCACCGGCCACCACCAGGTAGCCGAACCAGTTGGTGAGCATGCTGAAACCCAGCACCCTCGTGATCACGGCGTTGTCGAGGCCGAACCGCGAGTAGAGCCGGTAGCGGAACGCGACGCCGCCGACCAGCGAGCCGAGGTTCAGGTTGAACGCATAGCTGATGAAGGTCACGCCCATCACCGTGCGGGTGCTGAGCGGATGGCCGGTGAGGTTGCGACCCAGCAGGTCGTAGGTGCTGTAAAGCGCGAAGCTCGCGGCGGCCAGCCCGGCGGCGATGAGCAGCGTGCTCGCCGGCAGGCGCGAGAACGCAGTCATCACGTCGTCCCAGTCGATGCCGCGTGCCTGCTTCACGAGCAGCCAGCCAACCAGCCCGAAAAAGACCCAGGTGCCGATGCGCCGGGCCCAGAGCCACCGGGGTTTGGCGGTCGGGCCCGATGCGCCTGCGCCTTCGCGCGACGCGGGCATGGCGGTGGTCATGCGACGTCCGTCTGCGTTGACCCGTTGGGGGCGAGTTCGCCCGCATCGACCCGCCGAAGTCGCGGTGCGTGGCGCGGCAGCCAGCCGGCCCAGGCCGGGTACCAGCGCATCAGGTGGAAGATGAAGAAGCTGCGCACCAGCCGCCAACCGCTCCAGTCGCCAAGCTGTTGGCTGTCGATCTGCTTGCAGCTGTGGTGCATCAGGTGCTCGAGGCGTTCGGCGAGCACGGCATTGAACGCCTGGTCGCGCACCACGACGTTGGCTTCGAGGTTCAGCGACAGCGAGAGCGGATCGAGGTTGCTGGAGCCCACCGTGCACCACCGGTCGTCGACCAGCGCGACTTTGCCGTGCAGCGGCCGGTCGCAGTATTCGTAGATGCGCACGCCGGCATGCAGCAGGTGGTGGTAGAGCATGCGCGCGGCGGTCTTGACGATCGGCATGTCAGGCTCGCCCTGCAGGATCAGTTGCACGTCGACGCCACGTCGCGCCGCGCGCCGCATCTCCCGGATCAGCGTGTAGCCCGGAAAGAAGTACGCGTTGGCAATGATGATGCGTTGGCGGGCCGTGCGGATCGCGGCCCGGTAGTGGCGCTCGATGTCGTTGGTGTGGCGGCGGTTGTCGCGTGTGACGAACAGCACCTCGGCATTGCCGGCGTCGGCTACCGCGCTCATGTCGGGCGCCTGCTTCACGCGCTGGCGGTACCAGCGATGGCCCTTGCCGCCGACCGCGATCGCATGCAGGACGAAGCGGTGGATCTCCTTGACGACTGGGCCGGCGAGTTCGACCGCGTAGTCCTGCTTGGCCTTCGGCCCGAAGTCCGTCAGATGGTCGGCCGAGAAGTTGATGCCGCCGACAAACGCGCGCAGCCCGTCGACCACCACGATCTTGCGATGCATGCGCCGCAGCATGTTGGTACGCCAGCCCATGAGCTTGCCGCCGGGGTCGAACATGCGCACCTTGACGCCGGCCGCAGTGAGGCTGCTGATGTAGTCACCCGACAGGTCGGGCGAGCCGAAGCCATCGATCATCAGGTCGACGCGCACGCCGCGCTGCGCGGCGGCGAGCATCGCCTCCTGCAGGCCCTTGCCGACCTTGTCCTCGAACAGGATGAAGGTCTCGATGATCACCTCGCGTTCGGCTGCGGCGATGGCCTCGAACACGCGCGGGAAGAACGCCTCGCCGTTCTCGAGCAGGTCGACCTTGTTGCCGGAAACCCAGCGCGCGCTCATGGTGCAAAGCCTCTTTTCACAGTTCGATCTCCGCAACCAGCGGGGCATGGTCAGACAGGTGCGACCACGGCTTGCGCGGCAGCACGACCGGCGCGTGCACGGCGGCATTGCGCACGTAGATGCGATCCAGCTGGAGCAACGGAAACCGGGACGGAAAGGTCTTGGCAGCGCTGCCGTTGGCCTGCACGAACACCTCGCGCAACGCGGCGCCTTCTTCAAGGACATCGTGTGCGCGGCCGCGCCAGTCGTTGAAGTCGCCGGCGACGATCAGCGGGGCGTCGCCCGGCACCTCGTCCCGGACGATGTGGCATAGCAGCTCGAGCTGTTGTTGGCGGTGCGTTTCGGCCAGGCCGAGGTGTGCGCAGATCACGTGCACGTCGATGGGTCGGCCAGGCAGCCTCAGAATGCAGTGCAGCAATCCGCGCTTTTCGGGCCCGGCGATCGAAATGTCGTGGTTCTGGAAATGCACGATTGGAAACTTCGACAGCACCGCGTTGCCGTGGTGCCCCTTCGGATAGACCGCGTTGCGGCCGTAGGCGAACTGCGGCCACATGGTGTCGGCCAGGAATTCGTAGTGCGGCGCCTCGGGCCAGTTGTCGTGCTTGCGCGCATGGCGCTCGTGGGTGCCTTGCACCTCCTGCAGGAACACCACGTCGGCCCCGATCGTGCGCACCGCATCCCGCAGTTCGGGCAGGATGAACTTGCGGTTCAGCGCCGTGAAGCCCTTGTGGGTGTTGACGGTCATCACTTTGAGCGAAGTGGGCGCAAACGGCGAAAGGGGGGTCGCGGCAGAAGCCGCCGGCGGTGATTGAAGCAGCATGGGATGTCGTTTGTACGACCGGGCGGGCATATCGCCTGTAGGAAAGGAACGCGCCGAGGAGGGTCTTGCCTGCGGCGCTCGCCGGCCTGCTCCTACAGGCCTGGCTTGCGGAGGATCACACCCGCGCCGTGCACCGGGGACCTACGGTGGATCAGAGCTTCGAAAAGGGGCTCGCGTGTTCCAACTATTTCAAAGGACGACAACATGAAGCACCCCCATCTTTTCTCTTCCGCGCTGCTGGCCGGCATGGTGGCTTTCGCCGGCATCGCTTCGGCGCAGAACCCCGGCCCGGTCAAACCCTCCGAGGTCGAACCGGCGTCGCGCGAAGCGGTGCGTGCCGAAGCGCGCGCCAACAACAAGAGCCCTGCCAACACCCTCACGCCGGGCGGCGAGGCGAGCACCAAGACCAACAACCAGCCGAACATGGCGCCAACGCCGATCAGCGGCACCACGCGCGGCGAAGTGCGCCAGGAGGTGCTCAAGAGCAGGCCGCAGTTCGGTCAGAAGGGCGAACGCCCCGCCGTGCCCACCAATCCGAAGCATGAGACCGGAACGCCTCAATAGCGTGCGTCTTGCCAGGTGAAAAAAGCCCGCAGTGCGCAAGCGCTGCGGGCTTTTGTTCAAGGGCCGCCAAGGGGTGGCCGGCCCTCAACCCTTGGCGGGCGGGGCCTGGTGACCGTGATTGCCGTGGCTGCCACGGTGGCCACGGCGCATCGATTCGGCGTCGAAGGTCTTCTGTTGCTCGGGCGTCAGCACGGCGTAGAAGGTCTTGGTCGCCTCGGCGCGCTGGGCAAACCTTGCGCTGCGTTCAGCCTGGCGCGCCTGCATGCGTTCCAGGCGTTGCGGCGTCGTCAGCTTCTCGAACTCGGCCCGTGCCGCCGCGCGATCCGGACGCTGTGCCGGGCGGGCCGGCGGCTGCGTCGCGGCGGTGAAGGTCGACCATGCGCCCTCCTGCGATGCGTTGAGCTTGAGCTTGGTCTTCAGTTCGGCCAGGTGCTTGGCGCGGCGTTCCTGCATGCGCTCGAAGTGCTTGCCGTCATGGGGCTTGTGCATGCGGTGTTCGGCCGCCGGGCCGGCAGGCGGCGCGGCGGTGGGGGCCGGCGCCTGGGCCGAAGCGGCAAAAGCCGCGGTGGCCAGCAAGCCGGCGGAAACGAGACGTTGTGTGAGCGAGATCATGGAGAGAGCTTCCTTTCTGAGAAGCCTGATGCCACTCGGCAGCAGGTGAAGGAAGTGTGGAAGCGCACTGTTTCCCCGCCGTGAGCGATCGGTAGCGTTGCGTAAAGATCCGATGAATCGCCGCCTCTTCCGCAAGTAACCATTTGTATGATCCAATCGCCAGACGTGTCAACGAACTGGTAGGTGAATGCATGAAGAAGGTGCTCAGCATGTTGTGCGTCGCGGCATTGGTCTGCGGCTGCGCGGTTCGGCCCAAGGAGGGCCCGGGCTCGGGTTCCGGCGCGACCTATGTGCCTGTGGTGGAGCCGACGCAAGTCGACAGCGCCGTCTATGACGCCGACGTGGCGACCTGCCGCAAGTCCGCCAGCAGCCTGCCGTTCACCGCCACGCAGCACGACGACGCGCTGCTCGGCGTCGACGCGATCACGATTGGCGCAGGCATCCTCTACGGCTGGCCGACGTTGGCCGGGTTCGCTGCGATCGGCGGGTTGGCCGGCTTCGACTACGCCGTCTACACCCCTGAGCGTGCGACCTGGAAGGCGCGGCAGGAGACCCTGATGGCCAATTGCCTGGCCCAAAAGGGTTACGTCAACGCCGACCCGACGGTGCGTGTGACCTGGGTTCCCCTGAACAAGCGCCCGGTGGACGCGCTGCGGGCGACCGGCGTCGACACTTACAACGCCGAGCGACTCGCCAAGACGCAACGCTGCAACGCCATGCCGCTGGCCCAGCTGGTCGACAAGGGCCCGGGCTATGAGCGTCATTCCATCGCGTGCAGCAACGGCCAGGTGATGGCGGTGCGCTGCGAGTTCGGCAACTGCCGGGCGACGCAGGGCATCGCATCGCGCAACTGAGCGTTTGTCGCCGTCACCAAGCCCGCCCTCGCGCGGGCTTTTTTTTGCGCTACCGCGCGCAGTCGGCCGCGCGTTCGAGCAGCAGGGCGCGTTCGCGCACATTGCGCGTCAGCGCGGCAGCGGCCTTGAAGTGAGCGCAGGCTTCGGCGGAGCGGCCCAGCTTGGCCAGCAGGTCGCCCCGCACGCTCGGCAGCAGGTGGTAGCCCTGCAGGGCACCGTCGGCGACCAACGCATCGACGATCTCCAGCCCCGCGGCCGGGCCGAAGGCCATTGAGACGGCGACTGCGCGGTTGAGCGCCACCACGGGTGAGGGCATCAGCTGCGCCAGTGCGTCGTACAGCGCCGCAATGCGGGCCCAGTCGGTCGCCTCGGCGGTGCGCGCCCTCGCGTGGCAGGCAGCGATCGCACCTTGCAGTGCATAGGGGCCGAGTGCGCCGCCGAGCGCTTCGGCCCGTGCCAGCGCGGTGAGCCCGCGACCGATCAGCAGCCGATCCCAGCGCGCCCGGTTCTGCGCCAGCAGCAGGATCGGCACGCCCTGGGCATCGATCCGGGCGGCGGTTCGCGACGCCTGGATTTCCATCAGCGCGACGAGGCCGTGCACTTCGGGCTCTCCGGGCATCAGCTCGGCCAGCACCCGGCCGAGGCGCAACGCCTCGTCGCACAGCGTCGGCCGCATCCAGTCGCCGCCCGCGGTGGCGGCATAGCCCTCGTTGAAGACGAGGTAGATCACCTCCAGTACCGAGGCCAGCCGCGACGGCAGCTCGGCGGCACGCGGCACTTCGAACGGCACGCGCGTCTCGGCCAGCGTGCGCTTCGCGCGCACGATGCGCTGGCCGATGGTCGGTTCGGGCACGAGAAACGCGCGGGCGATCTCGTCGGTGGTCAGGCCCCCGAGCAGGCGCAGCGTGAGTGCCACGCGCGCATCGGGCGACAACACCGGGTGGCAGGCGGTGAACACCAGCCGCAGCAGGTCGTCGCCCACGTCGTCGTCAAGTGCCTCGTGCGTGTCGACCACGAAGTGCGCCTCCCGGGCCACGAGCTCGTGCCCGTATTCCTCGTGCTTGCGCTCCAGCAGCTTGCGGCGGCGCAGTTCGTCGAGCGCGCGGTACTTGGCCGCGGCCATGAGCCAGGCGCCGGGGTTGTCCGGCACCCCCGTCGAGGGCCACTTCTCCAGGGCGGCGACCAGTGCATCCTGCGCCAGTTCTTCGGCCAGACCAACATCGCGCACGATGCGCGCCAGGCCCGCGATGATCTTCGCGGACTCGATGCGCCAGACCGCATCGATTGCGCTGTGCGTCGCTCCCGGGCCGTTCACGGCACGGCCTTGGCCTTGGTCATGCCGCGCCGCCCATCTGCCGGTCGAGCGCGGCCCGCTCGACCTCGGTGATGCCTTCGAAGTCGTCGAGCTCGTAAAGCTGCCGCAGCTCGAGCGACACGTTGCCCTGGCCGTCGCTGGCTGGCCAGCGGCGCACCCAGTCGAGCGCCTCTTCCTTCGACGCCACCTCGATCAGCGTGAAGCCGGCGATCAGTTCCTTGGCTTCGGCAAACGGGCCATCGGTCACGCTCGGCTTGCCGGCCTTGAACTGAATGCGTGCGCCGCAGGCGCTGGGCTTCAGGCCCTGGCCGCCGCGCAGGATGCCGGCGTCCGTCATGGCCTGGTTGTAGGCCATCATGTCCTTCAGCAGTTGGTCGTTGCCCTCGCCGACCGGGCTGGCTTCCGATTCGCTCTCGGCGTCGGCCTTGCGGATGATCATGAATTTCATGCCGTGCCCGCCGACTGTTGCTGCGCGGCCGCCTGGGCCCGCAGCCGCTCTTCCTGGTCGCGCAACTCCGGCGTGAAGGCCTCGCCGAAGTCCTCGGCCGCGAAGATCTGGCGGATTTCGATCTCGGAATCGCCCGGCATCGGGTTCGGACAGCGCTTGACCCACTCGATGCACTCCGCCTTCGACTTGCATTGCAGCAGCCAGAAGCCGGCGACCAGTTCCTTGGTTTCGGCGAACGGGCCGTCGATGACGGTGCGCTCCTTGCCCGAGAAACGCACGCGCGCGCCCTTCGAGCTCGGGTGCAAGCCTTCGCCGGCGAGCATCACGCCGGCCTGGACCAGCGACTCGTTGTAAGCGCCCATCTCGGCAAGCAGTTGCTCGCTGGGCATGATGCCGGCTTCGGAATCGGCAGTGGCCTTGACGATGACCATGAATTTCATTTCGATCTCCTGATAGGTTGCGGGGGTGGATGAGCCGCCGGCCGGTCAGCAATCGACTGGATTCACGGCGCCTCTGTTGTCACGCCGAACGGGCCGGCGCGGATTCGACATCGGCACGGCCCTTGTTTTGTAACAGTCGTTTTCAGGCCGGCGCGCTGATTTCGCCGAGCGCACGTGCGATCTCGTCGGAGCTGGTGGGCCGCACCACGCGCGCGGTTTCCTTGCCGTCGCGCAGGAACACCAGCGTGGGCCAGAGCTTGATCTGGAACGAGCGGCCCAGCGGCAGGCCGCTGCCGTCCTCGACCTTGATGCGGCGCACCCCGGAATGGCCTTCGAAGGCGGCATCGACCAGTGGCTCGGCGCGTTGGCAGTAGCCGCACCAGTTTGTGCCGAATTGCACGACGGTGGCGCCTTCGTGCCGGTTGAGTTCGGCGCGGGTGGTGGATTCGGGGGTGTAGGGGATGGCGCTCATGTTCAGCCCAGTTTGCCATTCTGGAAGTCATGCATGGCTTGCGTGACCTGTTCGCGCGTGTTCATCACGAATGGGCCGTACTGCACGATCGGCTCATGCAGCGGTCGGCCGGCGATCAGCAAGGCGCGGGCGGCGCTGTGGTTGGTGGCGGCGGCACGCAGGTGTACGCCGTCGCTGCCGAGGTCGTTGGCCAAAATCGCCATGCGCCGCGTCGGCACCTCGCTGCCGGCAATCCAGACCGACTCGCGAAAGGCGTAGACCAGCGCGTTGTGGTCGTCGGGCAGCGGCTGCGCAAACTCAGTGCCCGGTGGCAGGGTGATGTCGAGGTAGAGCGGCTCGGTGTGCTCGCGCTGTTCCGCGCCCTGCACGCCATGGCTCGCGCCGGCGATCACGCGCACCTGCACGCCGGAGGGCGTCGTGTACTGGGGAATCTCGGTGCTCTGGATGTCGCGGTACCAGGGCTCGCGCATCTTGTCCTTGGCCGGCAGGTTGAGCCAGAGCTGAAAGCCTTCCATCAGGCCGTCTTCCTGCTCGGGCAGTTCGCTGTGCACCAGGCCGCGGCCGGCCGTCATCCACTGCACGCCGCCGTTGGACAGCAGGCCCTCGTGGCCGGCGCTGTCGCGGTGCCGCATGCGGCCGGCAATCATGTAGGTGACGGTTTCGAAGCCGCGGTGCGGATGGTTCGGAAAGCCGCCGATGTAGTCGCCCGGGTTGTCGCTGCCGAAGGCGTCGAGCATCAGGTACGGGTCGAGCCGTTGCTGCAGCGTCTGTTGCAGCACGCGCGTGAGCTTGACGCCGTCGCCGTCGCTGGTCGAGACGCCGGCCACGATGTGGTCGATGCCGCGCGGCGTGGCCACGGGCATCAAGTCGGTGAGATGGTGGTGGGTGTGTGCGCTGGTCATCGGAACATGGTGGCACCAAGTCGCGAACCGCGCCAGCAACGCGGATGTCCGGTCTGTGGTTGGTCAGGGCAGCGCGGCCATCTCCCAGGAGACGTTTTCCCAGGCGACGCCGAAGCCGCTGTCGCCAGCCTCGCGCCGGGTGCCGCGCACCGCCTCGAGCGCCCACTGCACGCCGGCTTGGACGCTGTCGATCAATGGCACCGGCACGTCGCCCGCAATGTCGGCCGCCATGCCCGCGAGCCCGGCGCCGCCAAGGATCACGGCCTGCACCTTGAAGCGCTCGGCCGCATCGCGGCAGGCCTGCGCCAGCAGCTTGCGCGCGCCGACCGGGTCGGCTGCGAGTTCGGCACCGGTCGGTGCCACCGTGTGGATACCGGCCAGCGTTTGCGTGTGGCCGAGCGCGCCGGCCAGGCGCGACAGCATCGGCCGCCAGCGCTCGCCGCCGGTCACGATGGCAAAACTCCCATGCCAGGCCGCCGCCGCAAAAGCCGCCTCGGCCAGACCGGTGACCGGCACACCCGCGCCTTCGCGCAGCGCGAACAGGCCGGGGTCGCCGAAGCAGCCGATCAGCACCGCGTCGGGCTTCGGCCGCTGCGTGAGCGCGACGGCCCAGGCGTCGAGCACCGTGTGGTTGGCCACCGCGTAGCTTGCTTCGGACGAGATGTAGGGCGCGCCGAAGCGGGCGGTGAGGGTGTGCACCTCGAGCGCGCTGCCGGCTTCCTTTTGCACATGCTGCTGCAGCAGCGCACTGACTGCGGTCGAAGTGTTGGGGTTGATGACGAGCAGCGAAGGCATTGCGCGCTCAGTGCGTCTTCTGGGTGGAGCGGCGGCGCAGCAGCGCGGCGGTGCCGAGCGCGACCGCCATCACGCCGAACGAGACGATGGTCGTCACCGTGCCGAGCGCGTAGATCGACGGCGTGGTAACGGTCGACGTGAGGCCCTGCAGTTCGAGCGGCAGGGTGTTGACGTCGCCGATGGCCTGCGAGGTGCGCGCGATCTCGTCCCAGCTCAAGGTGAAGCCGAACATGCCGATGCCGATGATCGACGGCCCGATCAGCGGCAGCACCACGTGGCGAAAGGCCTGCCAGGGCGTGGCGCCGAGGTCGCGTGCGGCTTCTTCGTAAGCCGGGTTGAAGCGGTTGAACACCGCGAACATGATCAGGAGGCCAAATGGCAGCGTCCAGGTCAGGTGCGCGCCGAGCGCGGAGGTGAGCAGGCCGAGCGCGGTGCCGTAGTTCTCCAGCGTGCCGGTCGCGTCCATGGCGGTCAGCATTTCCTTGATGCCGGTGTCGAGCAGGCGGAACTGCAGCCCGATGCCGAGCGACACGATGATGGACGGCATGATGAGGCTGGCGACGGTGATGAAGAACAGCGCGTTGCCGCCCTTGAGTTTCTTGCGGAACGCGAGGCCGGCCAGCACCGACAGCACCACGGTGAACAGCATCACCACGGCGCCGAGCATCAGCGAGCGGCGAAATGCCGCGCCGATGTCGACGGTGCCGAGGCCCTCGGCGAGCTTGTGGAACCAGTGCAGCGACATGCCGCGCAGCGGAAACGTGAGGCCGCCTTCCGGGCCCTGGAAGCTGAGCACGAAGATCGTGATCATCGGGCCGTAGAGGAACAGCACGAACAGTGCGAAGACGATGGCAAGGGGCCAGAAGCCGGCGGCGCGTTGTTCACCGATGCGTTGGCTCATCCTTGTTGCTCCGCTGTTGCGCGTTGCTGCCAGTAGGCTGCGTTCGGGGCGGGGGCGGGGGCGGGGGCAGGGGCGCTTGGGGCGCGGGGGGTCAGGGCGCGTGCCGAGGACACCGGGTACCTCCCTCCGCGAATGTCCCCCGGCTTCGCCTCCTCCTTTATTTCGCTGCGGGAGGCACCCGATGCCCTCGGCACGGGTAGCGCTGCGCCAGTTCCGTCGATGAACCACCGCTCTGCCGGATCACGTCGATGGTGTGCTCTGCGCAGCGAAATAAAGGAGGAGGCCGAAGGCCGGGGGACATTCGCGGAGCAGAGTACGCCGTCGGCCTGATCCCGCCCCGAGCCACCCCAGCGACCGAAACCACGCAACCCGCATCGCATCGAAAGGCCAGGTTTCATCCTCAGAGCTCCTTGCGAATGTCGACGAGCCGCGTCAGACCCCAGATGATCATCAGCACCACCGCCAGCAGAATCATCGCGTTGGCCGCGGCCAGGGGAAACTGCAGGTACGAGGTCTGCACCTGGATGATCTTGCCGATCGACGCGATCTGCTGGCCGCCCATCACGCCGATGGTGACGAAGTCGCCCATGACGATGGTGATGACGAAAATCGAGCCGATCAGGATGCCGGTGCGCGACAGCGGCACGATCACGTTCCACAGCGTCTGCCAGCCGGTGGCGCCCGAGTCGCTGGCCGCTTCGAGCAGCGAGCGGTCGATGCGCATCATTGAATTGAAGATCGGCACGATCATGAACATCGTGTACAGATGCACGAAGGCCAGCACCACCGAGAAGTCGGAGAACAGCAACCACTCGACCGGCTCGTGCACCATGCCCATGCCCATCAGCCCCTGGTTGACCAGCCCGTTGCGGCCCAGCAGCGGCACCCACGAGATCATGCGGATCACGTTGGATGTCCAGAACGGCACGGTGCACAGCACGAACAGCACGGTCTGCATGCCCGGCGACCGTACATGGAACGCAAGAAAGTACGCGACCGAAAACCCGATCAGGAGCGTGATGCCCCAGACCAGCAGGCAGAACTTGAGCGTGCTGATGTAGGTGCTCAGCGTGACGCAGAAATCACCGTTGTCGGTGAGCTGCGAACAGCCCTCGAAGATGCTCAGGTAGTTGCGCAGCGTGACGGCCGGAATCAGCTCGTACTCGTTGAAGTTCCACAGGCTGACCATCGCGATCAGCGCCAGCGGAATCAGGAAAAAAAGCAGGAACACCAGCGCAAACGGCGCCGCCTGCCACCACGCCTTCACGGCGTGGGTGGGCATGGAGGCGGCGTGGCCGGATGTCGCAGGTGCACTCATGAATCAAGGGTGAAGGTCTATTTATTCCCAGAGGCGAGCAAAGCGAAGCCCCTTCGTGAGACACCGCGGAACCGGCTTTGCCGGGCCGCTGGTGTCGCCCCCGGCAGGGGGTGGGAGTCGCGACACGAAGTGCGCAGCGACCTGGGGGCGAGCTCTATGCCGCGACGAATTCGTTCCACTTTTTGACCATGTACTCGTTCTCGTCCATCACAGCGTTCCAGCATGCGATGCCGCCCATGCGCTGCTCGTAGCTGCCGCCGTCGCGCACCGCACCGGTTTTGGCCAGCACATCGCCGTTCGGGCTCTTGATGTCCTGTGCGGCGGCCTTGCCTTCCATCCAGTAGGCCCACTCGTAGGCTTCCATCTTGGCCTTGGCGGTTTCGAGCACGGCGCTGTAGTAGCCCTGGCGATTTAGGTACGCACCGGCCCAGCCGTCGAGGAACCAGTTGATGAATTCGTAGGCGCCATCGAGCTTCTTGCCCGACAGCGTGGCCGGCAGGCCGAAGCCGGCGGCCCAGGCGCGGTAGCCTTCCTTGAGCGGCTGGAAGTTGCAGGCGATGCCCTTGGTGCGCACGGCAGTCACGGCCGGGCTCCACATCGACTGGATCACCACTTCGCCGGACGCCATCAGGTTGACCGACTCGTTGAAGTCTTTCCACAGCGCGCGGAACTGGCCGGCCTTCTTGGCTTCGATCAGGGTCTTGATCGTCAGGTCGATCTCGGCCTTGGTCATGTTGCCCTTGTCCTTGTACTTGTGGATGCCCTTGGCCTCCACCACCATCGCGGCGTCCATGATGCCGATCGAGGGGATGTTCAGGATCGCGGCCTTGCCCTTGAACTCGGGGTTCAGCAGTTCGGCCCAGGAGCTGATGGGGCGCTTGATCAGATCCGGGCGAATGCCCAGGGTGTCGGCGTTGTAGACCGTCGGGATCAGCGACATGAACTGCGTCGGCGTGGCCGAGAACTTCTTGGACTTTTCGCCTTCGAGGTAGATCACCTTCTTGGGGGCCGTGCCCTGGTCGCCAACCGCCTTGCCCGCCACTTCACCCTTGGTGAACAGCGAGGTGATCTTGTCGGCGTTCTTGATCTTCTTGGTGTCGATGCCCTTCAGGTTGCCGGTCGGCACGATCTTCTTGAGCGAGAAGAACTCGGTGTCGATCAGGTCGAAGCTGTTGGGTGCGGTGACGGCGCGCTTGGTCACGTCGTCGGTGGTCACGGCCACGTACTGGATCTCGATGCCGGTGTCGGCCTTGAACTTGTCGCCGATCGCCTTGTCCTGGTTGACTGCGGTGCCGAGGTAGCGCAGCACGATCTTCTCTTGCGCGTGGACGAAGGGCGCCATGCCCGTGGCCAGGATGCCGGCCATGCCGGTTGTGCCTTGCAGCAGGGCACGGCGCTTGATGCCGTTGGCGGAAGAGTCGATCGGTTCGGACATGAGGAGGCCTCCAGAGTTGGTGATGAGGGGTGAGCGCGGTGAAAAAAAACGAAGAAGAAAAGCTCAGGCGGCGACGGCAGCGAGCTCGTCGCGGTGCCCGCGGCCTCGTGCGGAGGGCGTGCTGCGCTGCGCCGGCCGCTTGACGCCGGGGCCGAGCACGCGCGCGTCGGCCGCATCCCACGACAGGCGCACCTGCTCGCCCGCCGCGTAGGGACGGGCCAGGAAAGCAGCCTCGTTGAGCAGCACTGACACGCCCTTGCGGCCGGCCGCGGCTTCGGTCACTTCAAGGCCCATCAGCACGTAGGTGCCCTGGTACTCGACATCGGTGATTTGCGCCGCGATGCCGGCCTCGTCGGGGCCGCCGACGCGCATGTGGTCGTTGCGCACCGCGATGGGGCCGGTGGGGGTGTCGATCACGTTGTGGCCGCCCATGAAGCGCGCCACGAACTCGCTGGCCGGATGGTTGTAGACCATGTGCGGCGAGCCGACCTGCTCGATCAGGCCGTGGTTCATGACCACCATGGTGTCGGCCAGCGCCATCGCTTCTTCCTGCGAGTGCGTGACGTGGATGAAGGTGAGGCCCAGCTCCTTCTGCCAGCGACGCAGCTCGGCGCGCATCTGGATGCGCAGGAAGGGGTCGAGCGCCGACAGCGGCTCGTCGAGCAGCAGCACGCGCGGTTGGGTGATGAGCGCCCGCGCCAGCGCCACGCGCTGCTGCTGGCCGCCCGACAGTTCGGCCGGCTTGCGTTCGGCCAGATGGCCCATGGCCACGCGTTCGAGCAGGTCGCCCGCGCGCTTGTGGCGCTCGGCCTTGCCGACGCCTTTCATCTTGAGGCTGAACGCGACGTTGTCGAGCGCCGACAGGTGCGGGAACAGCGCAAAGCTCTGGAACATCATGGCCGTGCCGCGCGCAGCGGCCGGCAGGTTGGTGATGTTGCGGTTGTCGAGCAGGATGTCGCCGACGGACACCGACTCGTGCCCCGCGATCATGCGCAGCGTGGTGCTCTTGCCGCAGCCCGACGGCCCCAGCAGGCAACAGTAGCTGCCGCTCTCGATGCGCAGGTCGATCTGGTCCACCGCGGCGGGTGTACCCGCGGCGTAGCGCTTTGTCAGCGCGACGATTTCAACGGCCGCAGGCGGGGGAGTGACAACAGCATCCATTGATGCCGCAATTGCAAGACATGTGCCACCCGGCACCGCACCGAATCGGTGCGACCGACGCTATGCCGGCTGCCAGTATGCGTAGCGCCAGGCCGGACCGAAGCCTGCGCGGCGGTAGAGCGAAAGCGCAGCGGCGTTGCCCGCTTCGACCTGCAGAAATACCCGCTCGACGCCCCGGGCCAGCGCCGCCTGCGCGAGTCCGGCCAGCACCCGGCCGGCCAGACCGCGGCCGCGCGCGGCCTGCTCGGTGCGCATGCCGTGCACGCTGGCCCAGCCGTGGCCGAAGGCGATCGCACCGGCCGCCACGGTGCGGCCGTCCTCGCGCACGCTGGCGAACAGCGTGCCGGACGCGCGGCTCAATGCACGCACGCGGCTGGCGCCATCGACCGGGTCGAAGCCGGGGCCGAGGAACACCGATTCCCAGCCGGCATCGGGTGCGGCGTCGAGTTCGGCCGGCGCACCGGCCGTGAGCGCCCCCATGGCCTGTGCACGGCCGAACTGCGTGACAGTGGCTTTGCAAGCGCCATAGCCGCGTTGCGCGAGCGCCTCGCGCATCGCGTCGAAACACGGCGCGTCGGGCAGGCGGAACGCGGGTGGCAGGCCGTGCGCGTGATAGCGGGCCTCGATGCGCTCGGCCAGCCCAGGCTCGGGTGTCGCATGGCGCAACGGCAGAGCGGTTTTCGCGCGGCTCACGGTGCCGCTGTCGAAAGGAAGGAGCCAGCCTTCGGGCAGCTCTTCAATGGCCTCCGGCGAGACGGCGGCGAGGGTGGCGCGTTCGATCGCCTCGATGTCGGCCGGCTCCATCGCTCAGGGCGGCGGCGCGAACCGCGCGTTGGCCACGCCTTTCAGCAGCGATTCGCGCTGGCCGCGCGTGATGCCACGAATCCCTTCGGCTACCAGCTTTGAGCGTGCCGCGTCGATGTTGCCGCTGCGCTGCCATTGCGCGATTTCGGCGCCGGGGTTGTGCAGCATCGCGGCCAGCCAGACGGCCTGCGCCGGCTCCAGCCTGGCTGCACTGCGCTTGAAGTAGCGTTTGGCCGCCGCTTCGGCGCCGCACACCCCGCTGCCCCAGGGCGCGTTGTCGAGGTAGAGCTGCAGGATGCGCGGTTTGCCGAGCGTCTGTTCCATCTCGACCGCATAGAGCAGTTCACGCAGCTTGCGTTCGCCGGTGCGCTCGCTACCGGTGACCAGCAGCTTGGTGAGTTGCTGCGTGAGCGTGCTGCCGCCGCGCTCGACCTGGCCGGCCTTCTGGTTCGCGGCAACGGCGGCGCCGAGTTCGGTCAGGTCGTAACCCGGGTGCTGGAAGAAACGCTGGTCTTCGGCCGCGATCACCGCGCGTGTGAGCCAGCTCTCGGCTGCAAGCCGCGATGGCGCGCCGCAGCTGCTGCGCGCATTGAGCATCGCCTCGGTGCCGAGCCCTTCGACCGTGAATTGCGAGATCGTCGGCTGGACCGTGAAACTGTCGGCCGGCAAGGCCAGCTGCGCGCGCAGCGCCATGGTGCCGCCGATGCGCGCGCGCTGCAGTTCGGGCAGCGCCGGCATGAACACGCCATACCACTGGGCGATCGGGGCGTCGGCCATGGTGATGTCGAGCTGCAGCGTTTTCTGCGTGAGGCGGCCGTCCCAGCGGCCACGCAGCGCGGGCGTGTCGGCGCCCGCTGCTTTGGCTTCGAGCGTGCCGTTGAGCACGACGACGTCGCGGCGAACCGTGATCAGCAGGCTCTCGACCTTGATCGGCTGGGCGCCGAATTCGGGCACGGTGGCGCTGCAGGGTGCGCAGACCAGTTCCAGCGTCTGACGGGGCGCGTTCCAGCCAAAATGCACCGGCCCGTAACGTGTGTCGAGCGTCTGGCCGTCGAGCTGCGGGGCGAACCAGGACGCGGTGGCGAGGCGGATCGCGGTTGGCACGCCGACATCGAAGCCGACTGGCCCGGCCTGCACCCGCATCGACCATTCGCCGGCCGCTGGTGCCAGCGCGATCTTCACGATCAGAACAATAGCGACGGCGACTGTGGCCACCAGCGCCAGAGCCACAAGAAGCAGGTCACGCAGAGTCTTCTTCACAAATTCTTCTTCAGAGCAGTTTCGCTGTCGTGACGGCTTGCCACGGTCCCTTCGATTGTCCGCTGGCCGCAGCCCAGTACCAGGCTGAAGTGTCGGTGAAAGAACTGCCGTCGGCGGCCTCGATGCGCTCGCATACCCTCAAGTTTGAGGGGAGGGTTTGCCCTTGGCTGCGCTTGGCCGAGAAGCAGCGCCAGAGCCGTTGCTGCGCGTCGCGCTCGAGCCGGGCCTGCTCGATGCGGTAACCCAGGGCACGGTAGCAATCCGCGGCCGGGTGCAGCATGCGGGTGGGCGACTTGACCTCGCGCAACACCAGCAGCTGGCGGCCATCGGTCATGCGCGCAATGCTGCCCGGGAACTGCTGCGCGAAGCGTTGCTCGATGGCGCTCAGCGCGAGCGGGCGCAGCGGCGCGCCGTCCCATTCGGCGGGCCATTCGTGGAAGGCGGCTGGTGCGGCTGGCGCTGCAGCAGGCCGCAGCGCCTGGGCGCTGGCCCAGAGCAGGCACAGCAGCATCGCGAGCGCGAACAGCGCCTTGTGCGCGACGCGCTGCATGAAATGGTTGGCGAACAGAAAACGTTCAAGCAGTCGTATCGACACGGCGGCCTCCAGGGATGGTGATCAGGCCGGGAATGGCCGGTGCGCGGCGCGGTGCCATGGCCCACGCGATGCCGCCGCAGACGGCGGCCAGTACCAGCAGTCCGAAGGCGTTGTGCGCCCAGGGTGCAAGCGGGCGGTCTGCGGCTTCGAAAGCCACCAGCACGCTGTTGCGCAGGATGTTGCCGGCCAGCACGAGCAGGCCGACGGCCGGCAGCCGTGCGAGGAACGCGCGGTCGCTGCGGGACGCCCACAGCGCGACCGCGCAGGCCGTGAAGTAACCGAACCACACCATCTGCACGCCGGAGCAGGGCGCATCGACGATCACGAGCCGGCCGTCCACCAGCAAGGAGGTGCCTTCGCGTGCCACGCCGAAGCCCGGCGCCAGCAGCCAGCGGCTGGCTTCGGCCGTGACCACGCGCAGCGGGTAGCCGGCGTAGAACTGCAGCGACGAGAGTAGCGGCAGCGCCAGCACTGCCAGCCCGGCGACCGGCAACGCGGCCACGCGGCGCGGCAGGAAAGCCATCAGTCCGCAGGCGAGCGCCAGTACCGCGAGCAGGCTGGCGGCGAGCGGCGGCAGGGCTATTCGCAGCAGCGTGGCTGCGAGCGTCCCGCCGGCGGCCAGCGCGAGCCAGCCGAGGCGCGGTGAGGCGCGCAGGTCGTGCCGCAATTGCCAGACCAGCAGCGCGAGCGATGCGAGTGCCAGCAGGCCGAGCGGATCGTCCGAGCCATCGCGCAGGCGTGCCGCCATCCAGAGCCAGGTGGGCGTGAGCGCCACGGCCTGCAGTGCAAGCCAGCCGGCGGCGGGTGCGCGGTCGAGGCGGATGCCCCAGTCGACCAGGCGCGGGTGGGTTTGTGCCAATGATGCAAGCGACATGTGCAGCCTTCTTCTTCAGGCAGTCAGACGGCGCGGGTCATGCCGGCGCGCGCGGCGGCGCAACATGGCCAGCATCGACAACACCACGGCGATGGCACCCAGCGTCTCGGGCTCCGGCGTGCTCGGCACCTCGGCGCCGAGCGTTGCGCCGCCAACGGCCAGCTCGCTCACGCCCTTGGGCAGGGGCGAGGGCTGATCGACGCTCGCAGCGTTTTGCGGCACCGGGTTGCGTACCACCTTGTCGACCGCGATGAAGCTGGTGTACTGCGTGAGCAGGCTGTACTTGAGGCCCAGGTCGGTGATGCGCTGCTTGAACGCGTCGCCGCCTTCCAGCGCTTCCTGGTCGCTCAAGGCGCCGATGCGATGGCGTGCCCACAGCGTGCGCAGCGCGGCCGTGTCCTGGCGCACCTTCGCGTCGATCGCGAGTTCCTGGCGGTACGGGCCGTTGGCGCTCTGGCCTTCGATGATCACGCGGCCCTTGGGCAGTCCCTCCGAGTTCGAGCGCCATTTGCCGAACACGATCACCGGGCGCTCGCCGAGCACGTCGGGCAGGGCGGTCGGCTCCACGTCGTAGACATCGAGGCCGCCGAAGGTGGCCTTCACATTGGTGAGCACCGGCGACTCGACCATGCGGCGAAAGCGCGCGGCCTGCTCGGGCGCCTGGATCGGGTCGGTGATGATGAACGGCTCGCCCATGCCGGCACGGGCCAGGCCTTCCATCAGATGCCGGTTGACCGAACTGCCGATGCCGAACGCGAACACGTTGGCTTTCGACAGGTTCTTGCGCACCAGCTCGAAGGCTTCGCGCTCGACCGTCACATAGCCGTCGCTCACCACCACCACGGTGCGCGACACGTTCTCGGGCTTGGGTTCGGCATAGACGCGCTTCAAGGCAGGAATCAGCTCGGTGCTGCCGCCGCCCTCGTACTTGTTGATGGTGGCGAGTGCCTGCTCGATGTTGGCGCGCGTGGCCGGCACCGACTTTGGCGACAGCATCTTGCTGCTGCCCGAAAACAGCAGCACGTTGAAGGTGTCGCTCGGGCGCAGCCCGCCGATCAGGCGTTCGAGCATCACCTTGGCGGTGTCGAGCGGAAAGCCGTGCATCGAGCCCGAGATGTCGACCACGAAGATGTAGTCGCGCGGCGAGATGGCGCTGGCGGCCACCGACTTGGGCGGCTCGACCATCGCGAGAAAGAAGTTCTCGTCCTGGCCCTTGTAGAGCATCAGGCCCGATTCGATCCTGTCGCCGGCAAGCCGCCAGGCGAGCACGAAGTCGCGGTTGTTGGCGGGCTCGGTGCTCGCGGCCAGTGCGATGTCGGCGTGCTGGTCGTTGTCGTCTTTCCTGACGTCGACCGCGTGCGTGGCCGAGCGAATCTCCTTGATGCCGAGTGGCGTGTCGATCGCGACCTTGAGCTTGAAGGCGGTGTCCGGCGCCACGCCGGCGCGCAGCACCGGTTGCGCAACCCACCGGGCATTGGCGTTTTCGGATTGCGGGCTGTTGTAGCGCGGGCCCACCACCGTCGGAAACACGAACTGGTAGTTGCCGCCACTGGGCACCAGCAGTTCGGTGTAGCGCAGCTCCACCTTCACGTCGTCGCCCGGCAGGATGTTGGCGACGTTCATCTGGAACACGTTGGGCAGGTGCTGTTCCAGCAGGGCGGCGGTCTTGCCTTCCTTCTTCGCCGTGTCGTATTCGATCTTCGCCTGCTGCTTCTCGCGGATCTGCGCGGTGATGAGGCGGTCGCCCAGGCGCACGTTGAGGCCGCTCACGGCCGCCTTGGTCGAACCCGGGAACACATAGCGCGCCTCGATCGGGCGCTGACCTTCGTTGCGGTAGGTCTGCGTCACGGTCACGTCGGCGATGACGCCGGAGACGCGCACGTTGACCTCCGTGCCCTTGAGCGGCAGCCGGTCGGTATCGGGCGAATCGCTCTTGACGAAGAAGTACGGGCTCTCGGTCTTCAGGCGCGGGCCGGGCGCCTCCTGCGCGCCGACCGGCCGGGCCGTGAGCAATACGAAGCAGGTGGATGCAATGCTCACGGTGGCGAGCCAGAGCCAGCGGCCGGGGCGGGGAGAAGTGGCTTGCAGCATGGGTTGTGTCCTCGGGTCGTGCGAACTTGCACGGGACTCAATGTCGCGAGCGGCTGCGAAGCCAATAGGAAGACTGCGGGAAGGCAAAACGCTTGTGTGAAGTCTGTGTGAAGCGCAGCGGTGGCAGTGCTTCATGAAGGCTTCTGCAACGGCCGCGAGCATCGGCGCTTCGAACAAACCGAAGGAGGACATCCATGTTTCAGGCGCTGAAGAATTCCATGCTGCTCAAGGTCATCGGCCTGGTGCTGCTGACCTTGTTGCTGTGCATCCCGCTGGCCGAGATCGGCTCGCTCAACCGCGAACGCGGGCGCAGCCAGCAGGAAGCGGCACAGGAGCTGGCCAGCACCTATGCCGGCAGCCAGACCGTGATCGGCCCGCTGCTGGTGGTGCCCTATGTGGAGCGCTGGAGCGAGACCCAGCGCGATAGCAAAGGCAGGGTCATCGGCAGCGTGGCGCGCAGCAAAGAGCTGACGCACATCGTGTTCCCCGAGAAGCTGAACACCGAGGGAAGCCTGACGCCGCAGGAGCGCTACCGCGGCATCTTCAAGATTCCGTTCTACACGCTCGACGCCACGTTGAGCGGCGGGTTCACCGGGTTCGATCCAGCGAGCGTTGCGCACAGCGAGGAAGACTCGAGGATCGAGTTCAAGGCGCCCTTCGTCGCGGTCAGCGTGAGCGACCTGCGTGGGCTCGACGGATCGCCCGCGCTCGACCTTGGCGGCGAGACCTTGCGCTTTGCCCAGCGCGTGCCGGGCATGGCCGCCGACGGCTGGCTCGATGGCGGCATCCACGCTCCGCTCGTGGGCAGTGCGCTCTCGGCCTGGCAGACGAAGAAGCCCCTGCCCTTTGAGCTCAAGCTGCGCCTGGTGGGTCAGGAAACGCTCTCGATGGTGCCTATCGGCGAGGAGACCACGGCGCACCTGACGTCGCCCTGGGCACACCCCAGCTTCGGTGGCCGCTTTCTGGCTTCGGAACGCACCATCACGGCACAGGGCTTCGATGCGAAGTGGCGCGTGTCCTCGCTCGTGACCTCGGCGCGGGAACAGGTGCGCGCCGGCATGGCCAGCCCGGGCCCGGCGGCCGCCGCCACGGCTGCGGCCGCCGTTGCTGTGGACACCGCACGCTATGCCGACAGTGCACGGCGCATGACCGGCCCGCTGGAAAGCTTCGATGTGTCGCTGGCCCAGCCTGTCAACGTCTATTCGATGTCGACGCGCGCCGGCAAGTACGGTGCGCTGTTCATCGGGCTGGTGGTCATGGCCGCCTTCATGTTCGAACTTTTCCGCAAGCTGCGACTCCATCCGGTGCAATATGGCCTGGTCGGCCTGTCGATCGCGCTGTTCTTTCTGTTACTGCTGGCGCTCTCGGAAAAGCTAAGGTTCCCGGTTGCCTACGCTGGTGCGGCCGGCGCCAGCGTGTTGCTGCTCGCGGCCTACTTCAGCGCCGTGCTCGGTGGCTGGCAACGCGGCGTGTCTTTCGGTGCCTATGTGGCGGTGCTGTACGGTGCGCTCTATGGACTGCTGGCATCGGAGAGCAATGCCCTCTTGCTCGGCGCGTTGCTGATCTTCGGCATGCTGGCCACGCTGATGCTCGCGACCCGCAAGGTCGACTGGTATGCGCTGGCGAATTGATAGCTCCCTCCTCATGAAAAAACTCTTCTTCATCCCCAAACCCGCTTCGCGACCCATGCGTGTCCTCTGGTGGGGCGGTGCCGTGCTGGCGTCCGGCGCGCTCGCGACGCTGTGCGTGGTCGGCCTGGCCGTGGCGGTGATCACGCCCAAGTTGCCGGATGTGTCCGAGCTGTCCGACTACCGCCCGAAGTTGCCGCTGCGCGTGTATTCGGCCGAGGGCGTTCTGATCGGCGAGTTCGGCGAGGAGCGCCGCAGCTTCGTGCCGATCGCGGCCGTGCCCAAGGTATTGAAGGACGCAGTGCTTGCCGTCGAAGACGCGCGTTTCTACGAGCACGGTGGCCTCGACTACAAGGGGCTCGCGCGTGCGGTGCTGGTCAACTTGCGGCATGGCGTGAGCCAGGGCGCCTCCACGATCACGCAGCAGGTGGCGCGCAACGTCTATCTCAGTTCCGAGAGAACCCTGACGCGCAAGACCTACGAAGCATTGCTGGCGTTCAGGCTTGAGCGCGAGCTGACCAAAGACCAGATCCTCGAGATCTACCTGAACCAGATCTACCTCGGCAACCGCTCCTATGGTTTTGCGGCGGCGTCGGAGGCGTATTTCGGCAAGCCGTTGCAGGACCTCACGGCCGCCGAAGCGGCGATGCTGGCCGGCCTGCCCAAGGCGCCGCGCAGCGGCAATCCGCTGAGCAACCCGCGTCGTGCGCGCGACCGCCAGCTGCATGTGATCGGCCGCATGCAGGCCACCGGCGTGTTGACGGCCGAACAAGCCGATGCAGCCAGGGCCGAGCCCTTGCGTCTGCGCGATGCGGCCGACCCGAAGCGCCTGCATGCCGAGTACGTGGCCGAGACGGTGCGCCGCCTGATGGTCGAGAAGTACGGCGACAGCACCTACACGCGCGGCCTCAAGGTCTACACCACGCTGGTGGCCGCCGACCAGGCGGCGGCCTACAAATCGTTGCGCAAGGGGATCATGGATTACGAGCGGCGCCAGCCCTACCGCGGCCCCGAGAAGTACGTCGACCTGCCGGCCGACCCGACGCCGACGGCGCTGGACGAAGCGGTCGACGACGCGCTGGCCGATCATCCGGACAACGGCGACGTGATTGCGGCCGTGGTGCTGACGGCAGGCCCGAAGGAAGTGACCGCGGTGCGCGCGAACGGCGACACGCTGCAGATCACGGGCGAAGGGCTTCGACCGGTGCAAACGGGCCTGTCGGAGAAGGCGGCGCCGAACGTCCGGATCCGGCGCGGTGCCGTGGTTCGCGTCGCGAAGACGGCGAAGGGCGGCTGGGAGATCACGCAACTGCCGGAGGTCGAGGGCGCCTTCGTCGCGGTCGATCCGCGCAACGGCACGGTGCGCGCACTGGTCGGCGGCTTCGACTTCGACAAGAACAAGTTCAACCACGTCACGCAGGCCTGGCGCCAGCCGGGCTCGAGCTTCAAGCCCTTCATCTACTCGGCCGCGCTGGAAAAAGGCTTCACGCCCGGCACCGTGATCAACGATGCGCCGCTGTTCTTCGACGGCAGCACCACCGGCGGCACACCCTGGGAGCCGAAGAACTACGACGGCACCTTCGATGGCCCGATGACGATGCGGCATGCGCTCGAGCAGTCGAAGAACATGGTGTCGATCCGGTTGCTGCAGTCGATCGGCACCCAGTACGCGCAGGACTGGATCACCCGCTTCGGCTTCACGGCCGAGAAGCACCCGGCCTACTTGCCGATGGCGCTCGGCTCCGGCTCGGTCACGCCGATGCAGATGGCCACCGCCTACGCGGTGTTCGCCAACGGCGGCTACCGCGTGAGCCCGCACCTGGTGACGCGCGTCACCGACCACAAGGATCAGGTGCTGGTCGACACCCCGCCGCCGCCGCTCGACGAAAGCATGCGCGCCATTCCTGCGCGCAACGCGTTCGTGATGGACACGCTGTTGAACAGCGTGGTGAAGAACGGCACCGGCCGCAAGGCCTGGACGACGCTGCGGCGCGACGACATCTACGGCAAGACCGGCACTACCAACGACTCGATCGACACCTGGTTTGCCGGCTTCCAGCCGACGCTGGTTGGCATCGCGTGGATCGGCTACGACACGCCGCGCCAGCTCGGCGTGCGCGGCGAAACCGGCGGCAGCCTGAGCTTGCCGGTGTGGACAGGCTTCATGGACACCGCGCTCAAGGGCGTGCCGGTGGCCGCGCTGAAGGCGCCCGACGGCGTGGCGCAGGTGGACGGCGAGTGGTACTTCGACGACTTCACGCCGGGCCACGGTATCGCAACCCTGGGGATCGACGTGGCCGAGCCGCAACCTGCCGAAGCGCTGGCCCCCGAACAGGTGGCACCGGCGCCGCCGCCGGAGGAGCGCAACCGGATCCTGGAGTGGTTCCGCTAGTCAGTCGTGCGCCGCCAGCGGCAGCGTCAGAGTCGCCAGCGCCCCGCCGCCGGGCCCGTTGACCAGCTCGACGCGGCCGCGGTGCAGGTTCGCAATCTCTTTCACGAACGCGAGGCCGAGGCCGGTGCTTTTCTTCTGGTTGTGCGGGCGCGCCAGTGAATAGAACTTCTCGAACACCTTGTCCTTGGCGTAGTCGGGAATGCCCTGGCCGCGGTCGCGCACCGTGATGCGGGCCAGGCGTGCGGTGGCCTGCAGCGTAAGCACCACCTCGCGGCCGGCCGGCGAGAAGTCGATCGCGTTGTCGAGCAGGTTGCTCACCGCGCGGCGCACCAGGAAAGGGTCGCCTTCGGTCGTTGCCTGCGCATCGATGGCCACGCGCAGCCCGACGTTGCGTGCCGACGCGGCGGGGCGGGCGCCGGCCGCGATGTCCTGCAGCAGCGGCGCCAGCGCGACCGGCTCGGTGCGGTCCAGCGCGCGCCGCGTTTCGAGCGCGGTGAGTTCCATCATGCGGTCCACGATCTCCTGGATGCGCTGCGTCTCGCGCGTGATGTTGACCAGGAAGTGCTCACGCTCGGCCTGCGGCATCGAGGGCTCCTGCAGCAGTTCGGCCGCGCCGCGGATGGCTGAGAGCGGGCTCTTCACTTCGTGCGTGAAGGTCTGCACATAGTCGGCCACGTAGTTGCGGCCGGTGAGCGTGTCGCGCATTTCGCCGAAGCTGCTGCGCAGTGCATCGAGCGCGCGGCGCGCCATGCGCGGCACGCTCAGGCGCGGCTGGCTGCGCACCCAGCCCCAGTAGTCCGAAATCAGCCCGAACGGCCGCACCAGCCAGACCGACACGATGAGGGCCAACACCAGCAGCGCGAAGGCCGAGCCGACACCGACCCACAGCGTGCGGGCGCGGGCGTCTTCGACGAACTGGCCGAAGCTCTGCACCGGCTTGCCGACGCTGACCACGCCGACGATCTCGTCGTTCCAGCGGATCGGCGCGCTCACATACATCACCGAGGTGCGCGGGTCGCTTTCGACATCGCGCGAGGTGCGTGCGCCGTACACGCCGGCCAGCGTGCGGCTGACGTCGCTCCACTTGGAAAAGTCAGCACCGTTCTGGCGGCCGGTCGAGTCGAACATCACGCGGCCGCTGCGGTCGGTCACGTACACGCGCAGCTCGACCCGGCGCTTGTGCAGGTTGTAGATCTGGGCCGAGAACTCGCGGGCGTAAACCGACTGGAACAGCGGCTCGAGCCGGGCCGTGTTGAGCGCGCCGGCGATCACGTCCTGCTCGATCAGGCTGGCCATGAGCTGCGAGGTTTCGACCAGCGATTCTTCGGCCGACTCGCGGTAGCGCGGGTCGATGTCGCCGACCACCCGGTAAAGCAGGAACGCGATGCCCGCCGTGTAGATCAGCAGGATGCCGATGAAGATGCGGGTTCTGCGGCTCACGGGCTCAGGGCGTGGCCGGCAGTTCTTCGTTCAGCGCATAACCGGTGCCGCGCAGCGTGCGGATCGGCTCGACCTCGGGCGCAATCGTCTTGAGCTTGGCACGCAATGTCTTGATGTGCGCGTCGACGGTGCGGTCGAAACTTTCGCTCGCGTCGTCCCACACCAGCTGCAGCAACTCGTCGCGCGTGAACACGCGGCCGGGGCGCTGTACCAGCAGGCGCAGCAGCCCGTATTCGTAGCGCGACAGATCCAGCGCGCGGCCGTAGTAGCGGATCTGCATGCGCTCGACATCGAGTGCGAAGGGCTGCGGGCTGGCTGCCGCCGGCGGGGTCGGCATGGCAGCGGGTGCCGGGGCCTGGCCGCGTCCGCTGCGGCGCAGGATGGTGCGAACGCGCGCCACCAGCTCGCGCGGCGAGAAGGGCTTGGCGATGTAGTCGTCGGCACCGAGTTCGAGGCCGACCACGCGGTCGATCTCGTCGCTGCGCGCGGTGAGAAAGATCATCGGCACCTGCGCGCCACCCGGCAGCGCGTGCAGGCGCTTGAAGAGTTCGAAGCCGTTGAGGTCGGGCAGCCCGACATCGAGAATGGCCAGGGCCGGTGGCTCCAGCGCGAACTGTGCCAGCGCCTCTTCTGCCGTGGCGCACCACACGGGCGTGAAGCCGTCGCTCTTGAGCACGTACTGCAGTGTGTCGGCAATGCCGGACTCGTCTTCGGCGATCAGGATGCGGGGGTTCGGCGACGGCATGGCGCGAATGGTAGCGGCTCGCGCCGCGCCGGCCTGCTTTGACTACAGCAGGTCGAAGCAGCAGCCGGCGTAGTAGACGCTGTCGCCGCCTTCGACGAAGGGCACGTCGATCGGCTTGCCTTCGTTGCGCCAGGCGTCACGGCGCTTGTAGCCGGCGTTGGTGAGCTGGGCGATCAGGTCGTCGTAGCGCTGGATGCGGTAGGGGCTGAAGCCGAAGCCGAGGCTGTGCACCGTGAAGATCGCGCGATCGGCATGCACCGCGGTGGTGTTGAGGATGATGCGCTTGGGCTTGACCGCCAGCGCATCGATCACCTGGGCCAGCGTTTCCGGCATGAACTGCAGGGTGCCTGCGATGAACAGCACGTCGCAGCCGCTGGCGTCCTTGTAGTCGGTCGTGAAATCCAGCTCCTTGCCGACACCGCGTTCGGCCGCAATCTCGCGGCCGGCCTGCACCACGCCGGGCACGTCGCAGACCGTCCAGCGCAGGTCGGGCGGGTAGTTGAGCATGCGGCGGAACGCATGGAATTTGATGCCCGCGTGGCCACCGAGGTCGAACACGCTGCGCATGCCGTCCTCGAGCGAGCGGCCGAGCCAGAACAGACCCGGGTAGTCGAAAAAGAAGACTTGCTGGCTGTAGAGCTTGCGCGCTTCCTCGGCGTTGTCGAAGCCCAGCGGCTTGCAGGTGGGCGCGGCCGCCGCGGCAGCCTCGAAGCTCGGGTAGGAGCCCATGAAAAGGTGCTCGTCGACGTTGTCGATGAACTTGCGGCGATACGCCGCTTCGCGCATCTTGCGCACGGGCGGCAGTTGATCCAGCATGGGTGGGAGGTACTCAGTTCGTGGGAATGCGGATGCGCAGCTGGCGACGCGACGGCTCGGGTGCCACTTCGGCCGATACCGGCGCCAGCAAGCCCGGCAGCACCAGCGCGCGGGCCAGCGCGGGGGAGTTGTGCTGCAGGCGCTCCATCGCGTCGAGCAGGCGGCCGGCGGTCTTGAGGTAGGTGCGCATCAGCCAGGCCTTGCGCGGCGCTTTCTTGGCCTCGTCGTTCGCCACTTCGTCGATATAGTCGCCCCAGTTGGAGCCGTCGAGCATGTTGGTGCAGACCGAGATCGAAGTCGACAGGGCGCGCGCCGCATGCCACCACTTGGCCGGCACGAAGATCATGTCGCCGGGCTTGAGTACGGTGCGGTATTGCGTTGCCTTGGCCAGCAACGGGTAGCGCGCCAGATCCTGCGAGACCGGATCGTCCACCATCGAGTGGTTGGGAAAGAACTTCTTCGGATACAGGTACTGCCCGTCTTCGGGCGCGTACATCACGAATTCCTTGTCGCCATAGATCTCGGTGATGGCCGCATGCGCGTTCTCGCCGTCGTAGTGCATCACCGGAAACTTGCTGCCCACGCCGCCGATCAGGAGCTTGAGGTAGCCGTCGGGCCGGCGCCATTTCTCGAGCATCAGCGGGCTCGCATAACGGCGCGCAAAGGCGAACTTGTTCTGCGGAATCACGTCGGGCAACAGCTCGGGCAGCACCTCGTGCAGGAACGAGCGATACATGTAGGGCCCGGGTTGCTCCGGGCTCGAGGCCAGCACCTGGTCGATGAACTGGTCGAACGGCATGTTGCGGTCGTAGCCGATCGCCACCGGCTGGCTGCCGAAGCGCTGCTTGAAATGCTCCGGCGTCCAGTTGCGCATCGCGGGCCAGTCGCCTGCCACGTTGGAGATCACGACTGGCCGGTTGGCGTGCATGAAGCGCGCGAGGAAATCGTCGTAACTGAGGTGCGTGCCGTCGATTCGTTCGATTGGCAGCCAGGCCGCCGGCGTGCGGCCGGTCGCAGTGGCCGGCATCGCCGAGGGCACCGGCGCGGCTTGATTTTGCATTTGCATACATTTATCTTACAAAAACCCTTGCCGGCCGGCAATGACCTTGGCATGCACAAACTGCCTATATCTCGCGTTCGACGCTCAATTGCCGGCCAGGTCCTCCAGGATCGGGCAGTCCGGCCGGCTGTCGCCGTGACAGCAATGCACCAGATGCGACAGCGTCTGGCGCATCGCCTGCATCGCGGCGATACGCTGGTCGAGCTCGGCCAAGTGCTTCCGGGCGATGGTCTTGACGCTCGAACTGGTGCGCTGGCGGTCGTGCCACAGGTTGGCCAGTTCGGCGATCTCGTCCATCGAGAAGCCGAGATCCCGGGCCCGCTTGATGAAACGCAGGCTGTGGATGTCGGCCTCGCCGTACTGCCGGTAGCCGCTCTCGGTGCGAACCACCGCAGGCAGCAGGCCGAGGCCTTCGTAGTGCCGCACCATGCGGGCCGATACGCCGGAGCGCCGGGCCGCTTCCCCGATGGCGACAGCGGACATCACGCGGCCTTGTAGCCCGCGTTCTCGATCGCGAGGATGATGTTTTCGCGCGGCTGCTGGCTCACCACGTCGACGTGGCCGGTCGGCAGGTCGACCGTGACCTGCGCCTCGGGGTCGATTTGTTGCACGGCGCGCGTGACGGCCTGCTGACAATGGCCACAGCTCATGCCGCTGACCTGGAATTTCTGGCTCATGGAAGGCTCCTTGGGTATCGAACGGCTTTCAGTCTGAACCTTGACAGCATGGCAAGGTCAAGTGGGCGGGCCTTGACCTTGCCATGGTGTGAGGCTTTAGCCTACAGGCATGAGCTCTGTGAACACCACCACGCTGGACATTTCCGTCGGCGGCATGACCTGCGCTTCCTGCGTGAGCCGGGTCGAGCATGCGCTGCAGAACGTGCCAGGCGTGCAGGCCGCAACGGTCAATCTGGCCACTGAATCCGCGCGCATCGCCTACGCCGCCGACGAGGGCATGGATGCGCGCCTGCGCCGCGCAGTGCGCGCGGCCGGCTACGAGCCGCGTGCCGCCGCCGAGGCGCAGGCCCTGCAGGCGGCATCGGGCTGGAGCGGCTTCGCACCGGTTGCGGCCGGACTGCTGTTGTCGGCGCCGCTGCTCGCGCCGATGCTGGTTCAGCCCTTCGGGCTGGACTGGATGCTGCCGCCCTGGGTGCAATTGATGCTGGCCGCGCCGGTGCAGTTCTGGCTCGGCGCTCGCTTCTACCGCGCCGGCTGGCATGCGGCGAAGGCGCGCACCGGCAACATGGACTTGCTGGTGGCGCTCGGCACCAGCGCGGCCTTCGGGCTGTCGCTCTGGCTCTGGTGGCGTGCGGCCAGCGGCGAGCACGCCGGCCACGCCGTGCCGCATCTGTACTTCGAGGCCTCGTCGGTGGTGATTGCGCTGGTGCTGCTGGGCAAATGGCTGGAGGGCCGCGCCAAGCGTCAGGCCACCTCGGCGATTCGCGCGTTGCAGCAGTTGCGGCCCGAGACGGCGCACCTGGTCGGCGCGCAAGGCGAAACCGATCTGCCGCTGGCCGAGGTGATGCCGGGCGACCGGCTCGCGGTACGGCCCGGCGAGCGCGTGCCGGCCGACGCGCGGGTGCTCGAAGGCGAATCGGAGGTCGATGAATCGATGCTCACCGGCGAGCCCTTGCCGGTGGTCAAGGGTGTGGGCGACATGCTCACGGGCGGCTCGGTCAACGGCGCCGGCCGGCTGGTGGCCGAGGTGCGTGCGGTCGGTGCCGAGAGCGTGCTGGCGCGCATCATCCGGCTGGTCGAAGACGCACAGGCGGCCAAGGCGCCGATCCAGCGGCTGGTCGACCGGGTCGCCGCCGTGTTCCTGCCGGTGGTGTTGCTGATCGGGCTGGCCACGCTCGCGGGCTGGTGGATGGCCGGCGCGGGCATCGAGCCGGCGCTGATCCATGCGGTGGCGGTGCTGGTGATTGCCTGCCCCTGCGCGCTCGGCCTTGCCACGCCGGTCGCGGTGATGGCCGGCACCGGTGTCGCGGCGCGCAACGGCATCCTCATCAAGGACGCGCAGGCGCTGGAGCTGGCGCACCGCGTCGACACCGTGGCCTTCGACAAGACCGGCACGCTGACGCTCGGTACGCCCGAAATGACCGCGTTGCTGCCGGTGGATGGCGACGGCGACGAGGCCGCCTTGCTGAAGATCGCGGCCAGCCTGCAAAGCGGCAGCGGGCATCCGCTGGCGCGCGCGGTGCTCGCTGCCGCGCAAGCCCGTGGCGTGCCGGTCGAGTCGCCGCGCGACCTGCAGGCGCTGCCCGGTCGTGGCGTGCGCGGCACCGTCGCCGGCGCTGACTGGGCGATCGCGAGCCTGCGCTGGTGCGAGGAGCTCGGCGTGCCGGTGCAGGTGCCGCCGGCCCAGCAGGATCAGGGCGCGACGCTGTCGGCGCTGCTCCGGTTCGAAGGCGGCCAGCCCGCCGTGCGTGCACTGCTTGCCTTCATCGACCAGCCCAAGCCGCACGCGGCCGAAGCGATCGCCGCGCTGCGTGCGCGTGGCTTGCGCGTGGTGATGATCTCGGGCGACAACACGCGCGCCGCGCAAGCCATGGCGGCGCGGCTCGGCATCGACGCCGGCGACGTGCGCGCCGAGGTGCTGCCGGCCGACAAGGCTGCGCAGGTGAGTGCGCTGAAAGAGGGCCAGCATGTCGTCGCCATGGTCGGCGACGGCGTCAACGATGCGCCGGCGCTGGCTGCAGCCGATGTCGGCATCGCCATGGCCAACGGGACCGACGTGGCGATGGAGGCGGCCGGCATCACGTTGATGCGCGGGGATCTCGCGCTGGTGGGCGAGGCGCTCGATCTGTCGGCGCGCACCGTCGCCAAGATCCGGCAAAACCTGTTCTGGGCCTTTGCCTACAACGTGGCCGGCATCCCGCTCGCGGCCTTTGGGCTGCTGAGCCCGGTGGTGGCCGGTGCGGCGATGGCGCTGTCCAGCGTCAGCGTGATGGCGAATGCGTTGCTGCTGCGGCGCGTGCGGCTCAGCCCGCAGCGCGGCCGGCGATGAGCACGGCGTTGGTGCCGCCAAACGCGAACGAATTCGACATCGCGTAGCGCAGACCCTTCGCTTCGCGCGCCGCGCCGCGCACCAGGTCGAGCGCGAAGGCCGGGTCGGGCAGCCTCAGATGGGCGGTCGGCGGCATCAGTTGCCGATCGAGCGCGCGCAGCGCGGCCACCAGTTCCACCACGCCGCCACCGCCGAGCAGGTGGCCGTGGACGGCCTTGGTGGCGCTGACCGGCACGCCGTTGCCGAATACCGTGTGAATCGATGCCGCCTCGGCCGCGTCACCGGCCAGGGTGGCAGTGCCGTGCGCGTTGACGTGGCCGATCTGCCGCGCATCCAGCTTCGCGTCGCGCAGCGCGGCGCGCATGGCGCGAGCCTGGCCACCGGCGTCAGGGTTGGTGATGTGGCTGCCGTCGCAATTGGTCGCATAGCCGACCAGCAAGCAGTTGCCGGCGGCGCCGCGGGCCTTTGCATGCGCTTCGGATTCGAGCACCAGCGCAGCCGCACCTTCGCCCAGCGCGAAGCCGGCCCGGTCAACGGAAAAAGGCCGGCACGCGGTCGCGGGGGCGCCCGCGGGCGGCGGCGCTATCACGCGCATGCCGTGCCAGGCCGTCATGAGGCCGGGCGTGAGCATGGCATCGTGGCCACCGACGATGGCCACGTCGATCCAGCCGCCGCGGATTGCGCGCATCGCCTCACCGACCGCCACCGCCGACGATGCGCAGGCACAGGCGTAGCCGATGGCGCCACCGCGCGCGCCGAAGTGCAGGGCAAGTTCTGCCACGGCCGCGTTGGGCATTACGGTCAACACCGTGGTGGGCCGCATGCGGCGCTGCTCGCCATAGAACGCTTGCGTGGTGGTGTCGAAGGTTGCGGCGCCGGCCATGCCGCTGCCCCAGAACACGCCCATGCGGTCGGGGTCGAGCGTGGCGGTGTCGAGGCCTGCCTGTGCGGCGGCGTCCTGTGCCGCGGCCAGCGCCATCGCGGTGCCGCGATCGAGCGGCAGGCGCGAGCTGCTGCGCACGCTCGCGTCGAAGTCGCAGGGAGCGATGGCCAGCTCGACCGGGTCGAAGCCGTCGACCGCCAGGGTGTGCGCGCGCACCGCCGAGCGGCCGTTGAACAGCGCGTCGTCGAAATCGGCGAGCGTGCGGCCGATCGGCGTCAGCAGGCCAATGCCGCTCACGCGCACCGGTGCAACGGCGATGCTGGCGATGCCGGCGGTCGACGCCGCCAGCGCCGCGTGAACCGCGCTGTTGCTCACGCTGAAAATGCAGGCACGCCCGCCGCCGGTTCGCCGGCCAGGTCGATCACCTCGCACAAACGCTGCAGGGTGAGGCCTGCCTCGCGCGGGTCGAGCCGGTCTTCGGGGATGCGCAGGTGAAACGCGTCCTCCACGGCAAACACGAACTCCATCAGCCCGAGCGAGTCGAGCCCGAGATCGGACAGCACGGCCTCCGGCTTCAGGCTGGCCCGTTCGACATGGAAATCGTTCACCAGAATCGCGGCGATGCTGTTGAAGGTGGGCGTGTTCATGCGATGGTTTCCTGCAGGCGGGGGAGGGGCAGCAGCGGCGCGCTGCAGTGGGCGACAGCGTCGGCGAAGGCGAGCGTCTCGCGCAGCACCTGGTGGCGGTCGTTGTCGATGGTGATCATGTGGTAGCTGTTGCCGAGCACCACGCTGCGAAAGGTGCCGCAGCCGAGGCCGCGTGCGAGCAGTTCGAGGTTGGCCACGCTGGCCACTTCGTCCTCGCGCGCGTGCAGTGCCAGCACCTGTGCGCAGCGCACCTGGCCCAGGTGGCGCCGCACATGGCGCAACAGCCGGTCGTGCTCGCGCAGATGGTCGATGCCGATCACCGCGCTGCCTGCGCGCGAGATCTGGCGGCTGCGCAGTTCGCGTGCGATCCAGGCGCGCACGCGTTCGTTCTTCACGCCGTAGGGCGCGCGTTCGCGGTACCGCCAGAAGCGCCCGAGCGGCGTGTAGAGTGCCAGCGGCAGCAGCGCCTGGGTGCGCGGAACGGCCCAGCCGTCGAAGCGCAGCGCGGTCGACATCAGCACCAGCGCATCGACGCGCTCGCCGCAGCGGATGGCCGCGCCGAGCGCGAGCGCCGAACCGGCCGAGATGCCGACCAGCAGCACCTTGTCGTGCATGGCACGCAATGCGTCGACGCGCGCCTCGATCGTGGCCAGCCACTGCGTCCACGGTGCGGCTTGCTGCAACGGCCTGGCGGCGTCGAACGAATAGCCTTCGATCGCCAGCGCTTCCACCGCGTAGCCGTGCTGGCGCAGCGCCGACTGCACGCTGGAGAGTTCGTCCGGCGTGCTGCACAGGCCGTGCAGCAGCACGACCGCGGTGCGGTGCACGGCGGGGTGCACGAAGCTCAATGAACCATCGGGTTCGCGTGCGCTCATAGGGTCAGCTGTCGTATGCTCATGCCGCGTTTATCGGGCCGAGCCACTGACTGCGCGCTGACCCTCCCGGCTGGTGGACATAACCAACTCTTTCATACCGCCCCATGCGAATCCTCCTGGTTGAAGACGATGTGGTGCTGCGCGACATGATGCTGCGCAGCCTCGGTGATGCGGGCCACCGCATCGATGTGGCGACCAACGTCGAGGACGCCGACCACCTCTGGCGCGTGCAGCCCTTCGATGCGGTGCTGCTCGACCTGAACCTGCCGGCCAGCGGCAGCGCGACCAGCGGGCTGGCCAGCGGGCTCGTCGCGCTGCGGCAGGCGCGCGCGCGCGGCGACCGCACGCCGGTGCTGGTGTTGACCGCACGCGACCGCACCGAGGAGCGCATTGCCGGCCTCGATGCCGGCGCCGACGACTACCTCGGCAAGCCGTTCGACCTGGCCGAAGTGGAGGCGCGGCTGCGCGCGCTGGTGCGGCGGGCGCAGGGCACCGAAGACATCGCCACACTGGGCAAGCTGAAGCTCGATCGCAAGGCGCGCCGCTTCTCGAGCGGTGACGGCCCGCTCGACCTGCCTGCGCGCGAGTTCGAGGTGCTGTGGGAACTCATGAGCCCACCCGGCCGTGCCGTGAGCAAGCGCACCTTGTCCGACAAGCTCTCGGGCTTCGATGAAGCGCTCGGCGACAACGCGCTCGAAGCCTTCATCTCGCGGCTGCGCAAGAAGCTGGCCGGCAGCGGCGCCGGCATTCGCACGCTGCGCGGCATCGGCTACCTGCTCGAAGCAGAACCTGAAGCCGAGCCGAACGACTGACATGGCACAGCCCCGCGCGCCCTCGCTCACACGCAGGGTTCTGCGCAATGTGCTGTGGCCACTGGCGTTGACCTGGTTGCTCGGCACCGCGGTGGCGACCGGTGTGGCCAACTACCTCACCGACCAGGCGTTCGACCGCGCCATGCTCGACGACGCCCACGCGGTCTCGGCCAACATTCAGGCGGGCGAGCGCGGACCCGAACTGCTGCTGTCGCCGCGCGAGGTCACCACCGTGCTGTTCGACGAGCAGGAAGAGGTTCACTTCGCCGTGCTGCGGCCCGACGGTTCGCTCATCGCGGGCGACGCGGGCCTGCAGGCGCTCGCGCCGGAGGGCGGGACGCGCTATCGCTTTTCCGACATCGCGTACCACGGCAAGACCTTGCGCGCGGTGGTTCTGAGCCAGGAGGCGCCGACCGCCTTCAGCGTGGTGATCGCGCAGACAACGCACGAACGTGCGGCCTTGATCGAGCGGCTGCTGTTCTACGCGCTGACACCGCAGCTGTTGTTGCTGATGCTGCTGGCGGTGTGGATCTGGCGCGGCATTCGCAGCGACCTGCGGCCGCTCGGCGCGCTTCAGCAGGCGCTCGATCGTCGTGATGCCGACGACCTGGCACCGGTCGCGGTGGTGCGCACCTCGCGCGAAGTCGAGCGGCTCGGCGACGCGGTCAACTCGCTGTTCGAGCGGCTCGGCCACAGCGTGGCCGCGCAGCGGGAGTTCACTGGCAATGTCGCGCACGAATTGCGGACGCCGCTGGCCGGCATTCGCGCGCTGGCCGACTACGGCCTCGGGCAGAACGATCCGGCCGTATGGCGCGAGCAGCTGGAGCGCGTGGCGAAGAGCGAGGCGCGCGCCAGCCACCTGATCGACCAGTTGCTGGCGCTGGCGCTGGCCGACGAGGCCCATGCCGCGCAGCAGCGCGCGCCGGTGCGGCTGGCCGAGGTCGTCGAGCGCACCGTGCTGCGCCACCTGGCGCGCGCCGATGCACGCGGCGTCGACCTCGGTGCGCGCGGCATCGACGTTGACGCCGGCGTGACGGTGCAGGCCAACGTGGCGCTGATCGAAGGCATCCTCGACAACCTGATCGACAACGCCTTTCGCTACGGGGGCCGCACCATCACGGTCGAGTTGGCCGGCACCGTGCTGAGCGTGATCGACGACGGACCCGGCATTCCACCCGAGGCGCAGCGCGATCTGCTGCAGCGCTGGGCCCAGGGCCCCGCCGGGCTCCAGCTCGGTAAAGGCGCCGGCCTGGGCCTGTCGATCATGGCGCGCTATGCGCAGCTGCTCGGCGCCGGCTTCACGCTGCAGAACGATGCAGTGACTGGCGGCCTGCGTGCCAGCGTGGCGTTCGGCCGACCAGGCGACCCCGGGGCGTCATAGCGCCAGCGGCTTGCGATAGAACACGCGGTCGTAGCCATCTTCAGTGCGGCGACCGGTCTCTACGTAGCCTATGTGCGGATAAAAGCGCTGATTCTCGGTCATCTTCGCGTTGGTCGCAAGGCAGATGCTGCTGTGGCCCAGGCGGCGCGCTTCGTCTTCCGCGAACTGCAGCAACGCGCGTCCGAGCCCGGTGCCCTGGTGCGACGGCAGAACCGCCACCGTGTCGACATGGAAGCCGTCCTTGTAGCCGGGCTCCAGCACCAGCGCGCCGACGATGCATTCGCCGTCCTGCGCGACCCAGGCGCGTGCCGCCTCGATCAGCCCCGCGAAGTCCGCGCGCATCGGGCCCGGCACCTGGCCGCCCATGCGCTCGATGTAGTGGCTGAACGCGGCACGCACGCACGCGGCAAGGGCCTCTGCATCGGCGGGCCGGGCCAGGCGGATGGCCGGCATGGGTTTCATGCGGCCGGATCGAAGTCGTCGTCGAGCGCAAAATCTCCGCGCTCGAAGGCCGCGATCACCTGCTTCGCTTCGTCCACATGCGCCGCCGCCACGCGCAACTTGGCACCGCCGACGGCCACGCTCCACAACGCGTTGGCCTGCACGAGGTTGGCGTCGGCCACGGTGGCGGGCACGCCGGCCGCGGCCAAGCAGGCGCAGAGCATGTGGGCGTCGGTGGGCGTGAGGTCGCGCGCGACCGTGATCATGTCGCCAGCGTAGTCGTCGGGGTGGTGGATCATGCGGCGCCTGCTCACTTCAGCACATAGCTGGCCAGGACAGACTGAACTTCGTAGATGCTCAGCTTCTTGTTGAACCGTTTCTGGATCGGCGCTGCGGTGCCCGATATCCAGATCTTCAACTCGGCGTCGAGATCGAAGGTGCCGGCCGTTTCGATGCTGAAGTGCGTGATGCTCTTGTAGGGAATCGAGTGGTATTCGACCTTGCTCCCGGTCACGCCCTGCTTGTCGACCAGCACGAACCGCTTGTCGGTGAAAACCAGGTAATCGCGGATCAGCTGAAACGCATGTTCCACGGTTTCGCCGGGCGCGAGGATCTGCTCGAACTCCCTTTGGATCTTCGTGGCGTCGATCTTCGATGCATTGCCAAGCATGCCGTCCAGCAGTCCCATGATGTTCTCTCCGTTGTGTCTTCGAACAGGCGCCGACATGTGAATGTTGGTCGATCCGAAGACATGTACCCGGTCATCGTATCCAGCACCAGAATCCGATTCTGATCCCAAAGAAAAAGGCGCGGTCGATTCGACAGCGCCTTGCATTCGTCAGGCAGGCATCGCGGCCCGCCTTCGCTTCGGAAAGTCGTCAGGCCAACGCCGGGTAGTCGGTATAGCCCTTCTCGCCTCCGCCATACATCGTCGCCTTGTCCACCTCGTTCAGCGGCGCGTTCTCGCGCAGGCGGCGCACCAGGTCGGGGTTGGCGATGAAGGGCTTGCCGAACGCGACCAGGTCGTCGCCTTCTTTGACGGCGGTTTCGGCCAGCGGCTTGTCGTAGCCGTTGTTCACCATCCAGGCGCCTCTGCCGCCGGCGGTGCGGTAGGCAGCTTTCAGGGCGTCGTAGTCGAACGGGCGGTCGTCGATCTCTCGCGGGCCGCCGGTGGCACCTTCGATGATGTGGATGTAGGCCAGGTTCAGCGTGGCGAGCTGTTTCACCACGTGGTCGAACAGCGGTTGCGGATCTTCGTCGTGCGCGTCGTTGGCTGGCGTCACCGGCGACAGGCGGATACCAGTCTTGCCGCCGCCAATGGCGTCGACCACGGCGCGCGTCACCTCGAGCAGCAGGCGGGCACGGTTTTCGATGCTGCCGCCGTAGTCGTCGGTGCGCCGGTTGCTGCCGGTCTTCAGGAACTGGTCGAGCAGGTAGCCATTGGCGCCGTGCACTTCGACGCCGTCGAAGCCCGCGGTTTCGACCGCGTTGCGTGCCGCCGCAGCGTAGCTGTGAACGATGCCGGGCAGCTCTTCGGCCTTGAGCGCGCGCGGCTCGGAGGTCTCGACGAAGGTCGGCACGCCGTCCTTGATCAGCACGGTCTTGGTCTTGGCCGTGATGGCCGAGGGTGCGACCGGCTTGCCGCCATCGGGCTGCAGTTCGGTGTGCGAGACGCGGCCCACGTGCCACAACTGCACCACGATCTTGCCGCCCTTGGCATGCACGGCATCGGTGACCCGCTTCCATGCGTCGAGCTGCTCGGTGCCGTAGAGGCCGGGCACGTCGGCGTAGCCCTGGCCCTGGTGGCTGATGGCGGTGGCCTCGGTGATGAGCAGGCCAGCGCTGGCACGCTGGGCGTAGTAGGTGATGGCGATGTCGCGCGGGATCGCGTCGGGCGAGCGGTTGCGCGTGAGCGGCGCCATCACGACGCGGTTGGCGAGCTGCAGGTCGCCGGCCTGGACGGGGTCGAAAAGAGTGGGCATCTTCGGTGTACGGATCGTGTTGTGGATGAACACCCGCAGCGTATGCCCGCGCCTGCAACCGTGCTGCCGCGGGGTTGTCGGCTTTGATGTAGGCGTGCCGACGACGCGGGCTACTTGAGCAGGCCTTCGGCCTTCATCGCTGCCTGCACGGCCGGCCGCGCGCCGACGCGCGCGTGCCAGGCCTGCACGTTCGGAAACGGTGCGAGATCGACACCCGTGGGCTTGGCCCAGTTGGTAACGGTGAAGAGGTAGCCGTCGGCCACGCCGAAGTGTTCGCCCATAAGCCACTCCTTGTTGGCGAGCTCTTTGTCGAGCCAGGTGTAGCGGCTGGTGAGCTTGTCCCGGGCGATGGTCTTGTATGCGTCGGGGGTGGCCGGGTTGAACAGCGGGCTGAAGCCCTTGTGGATCTCGGTGCCGATGAAGGTGAGCCACTCCTGCAGGCGGTAGCGCTGCAGCGTGCCGTTGGCCGGTGCCAGGTTCTTCTGCGGCGACAGGTCGGCAATGTACTGAAGGATGGCCGGGCCTTCGCGCAGGTGGGCACCGTCGTCGAGTTCGAGCAGCGGCACGTAGCCGAGCGGGTTGATGCCGTAGTAGTCGGTGCCGTCCTGCAGCTTGTGGCTCTTGGTGCTGGCCATCACCGGCTCGAAGGCCAGGCCGGCTTCGTGCAGCGCGATGTGGGGCGAAAGCGAACAGGCGCCGGGCGAGTAATACAGCTTCATGAAGAGATGCTCCTGATGGATGGAATGGGGGTTTGCAGCGCACGGATGCTAGCTGTTTCGCCGCGCGGGCTTGTCCTACGGGCCTTTGGGCGGGCTGCCGATCCGTTGCAGCAAGCCGCGTCTTCTAAGCTTTTCTTACCGTGGCCGGAGGGCCGCTTTCAGGAGTCCAGTCATGTTGAAGTACGCCCTAATTTTTGCGATCGTTTCGCTGATCGCCGGCGCGCTCGGCTTTGGCGGCGTGGCCGCCGGCGCGGCGGGCATTGCCAAGGTGTTGTTCGGCCTGTTCCTTATTCTGGCGGTGGTCTTCCTGGTGCTCGCGGCACTCGGAGTTGGCGCCGTGAAAAAGGCGCTCGACTGAGCGCGACCGGCCGTCAGGGGGCGCGGTGCCCGGCAAGCAGCCGGACGCCGTTTCCCCCTGCAGGGAGGATCAATGCACTGTTCAACGATCGACGCGACACTCGAGTACCAGGTAAGGGCGCCAGCGCACATGGTGCTCAACATCGAGGCTGCGCGTTGCGGCGCGCAAGCCGTGCTGAGCGAGCAACTCGTGGTCGAGCCGCCGGTTGAGATGAAGGCTTTTTGCGACGAGGGCAGCGGCAACCGTTTCATTCGCTTCGATGCGCAGCCGGGCCCGCTCAGCATCCGCTACCGTGCCAGCGTGCGGCGCTCGCCGGTGGCGGTGCCGCCGGATCTTGCCGAGGCACCCGTGAATGCTGTGCCCGACGAGGTGCTGCACTACCTGATGCCGACGCGCTACTGCGAGTCGGACTTGATGTCGCGGGCCGCGCAGCAGCTGTTCGGCAATCTGCCGCCCGGCATCGCCCGCGTGCAGGCGATCGCCGACTGGGTTCACGACAGCATCACCTACGAGCCGGGCAGCAGCAGCTCCACGACGACCGCGCAAGAAGTGTTCGTGCAGCGTGCGGGTGTCTGCCGCGACTTTGCGCACCTGGGCATCACGCTGTGCCGGGCGCTCAACATTCCGGCGCGGCTGATGGTGGGTTACGTCTGGTTCGACGAGCCGCCACAGGATTTCCACGCAGTGTTCGAGGCCTGGATCGGCAGCCAGTGGGTGCTGTTCGACGCCACCCGCATGGCGCCGGTTGACCGCATCGTGCGCGTCGGCACCGGGCGCGATGCCAAGGACGTGGCCTTCTGCACCATCTTCGGCCCGGTCAGCATGACCAACAAGGTGCTGACCGTGCGTGAGTTTCAGGACGAGACCGGGCCGCTCGTTGGCATCGGGAAACCGGTGCCGGCGACAACCAGGCCTGCCCGCCCAGAGGCGGCCGCGCACACGGCGGAAGCGGCGGCCTGAATTGATTGCTATTAAAATGATAGCAATAAACACCGACGGGACGCGCGCTGCAGCTCGATCTGGCTTGTGGCTCGACGGCCACGGCACTTGACCTTGCTGACGGCATACGACAGGGCGCCCGACTAAAATCGATGCCCCGTTTCGCTGTGCGCACACCTTGCGCCTGCTCCCCATGCTTTACCCTGAAGAATTCGATGTGATCGTCGTCGGCGGCGGCCACGCCGGCACCGAAGCCGCGCTGGCCGCGGCCCGGATGGGCGCGAAGACGCTGCTGCTGAGCCACAACATCGAGACGCTGGGGCAGATGAGCTGCAACCCGTCGATCGGCGGCATCGGCAAGGGCCATCTGGTGAAAGAAGTCGATGCGCTTGGCGGCGCAATGGCGATCGCCACCGACGAAGCCGGCATCCAGTTCCGCATTCTCAATTCGAGCAAGGGGCCGGCCGTGCGTGCGACGCGTGCGCAGGCAGATCGCGTGCTCTACAAGGCCGCGATCCGGCGCCGGCTCGAGAACCAGCCGAACCTATCGCTGTTCCAGCAGGCGGTGGACGACCTGATGATCGAAGGCGATCGCGTTGTCGGCGCAGTCACGCAGGTCGGCATTGCGTTCCGCGGCCGCACCGTGGTGCTGACTGCCGGCACCTTTCTCGACGGCCGGATCCATGTGGGGCTCGACAATTACCAGGCCGGCAGGGCGGGCGACCCGCCGGCGATCAGCCTTTCGGCGCGGCTCAAGGAGCTGAAGCTGCCGCAGGGTCGCCTCAAGACCGGCACGCCGCCGCGGCTCGACGGCCGCACCATCGACTTCAGCAAGTGCACCGAGCAACCGGGTGACGGCATGCCTGGCGGCACCACCGACGCGCTGCCGGTGTTCAGCTTCATGGGCAGCACGGCAATGCACCCTCAGCAGATGCCGTGCTGGATCACGCACACCAATGCGCGCACGCACGAGATCATCCGCTCCGGCTTCGACCGCAGCCCGATGTTCACCGGCAAGATCGACGGCGTCGGGCCGCGCTATTGCCCGAGCGTGGAAGACAAGATCAACCGCTTTGCCGACAAGGAAAGCCACCAGATCTTTCTGGAGCCCGAAGGCCTGACCACCAACGAGTACTACCCGAACGGGATCTCGACCAGCCTGCCGTTCGACATTCAATACCAGCTGGTGCGGTCGATGGCTGGGTTGGAGAATGCGCACATCCTGCGGCCGGGGTATGCGATCGAGTACGACTACTTTGACCCGCGCGCACTCAAGACGAGTTTCGAGACGAGGGCGATCCAGGGACTGTTTTTTGCCGGCCAGATCAACGGCACCACTGGCTACGAAGAAGCGGCGGCCCAGGGCTTGTTCGCCGGCATCAACGCCGCGCTGCAATGCCGCGGCGAAGACGCCTGGCTGCCGGGCCGCGACCAGGCCTACCTTGGCGTGCTGGTCGACGACCTGATCACCAAGGGCGTGACCGAGCCCTACCGCATGTTCACCAGCCGGGCTGAGTTCCGCCTGCAACTGCGCGAGGACAATGCCGACATGCGTTTGACCGAGGCGGGGCGCAAGCTGGGCTTGGTCGACGATGCGCGCTGGGATGCGTTTGCGCGTAAGCGCGACGTTGTTTCACGTGAAACAGAGCGGCTTAAGTCCATCTGGGTCAATCCGCGCAACTTGCCTGCAGCCGAGTCCGAGCGAGTGCTCGGCAAGGTGATCGAGCACGAATACAACCTGGCCGACCTGCTGCGCCGGCCCGATGTGAGCTACGGGGCCTTGATGTCGCTGGACGGCGGCAAGTACGCCCCGGAGGAGGGCGCGACCCTCGGTGCAATTGAGATCGAACAAATCGAGATTGCGGCCAAGTACTCTGGCTACATCGACCGCCAGAACGATGAAGTGCAGCGCGCTGCGCATTTCGAAAATCTCAAGCTTCCGGCCGACTTCGACTACGGGCAGGTTGCGGCTTTGAGCTTCGAAGTGCGACAGAAATTGACCAAGCATCGGCCTGAGACGCTGGGCCTGGCCTCGCGGATCTCGGGCGTGACGCCGGCTGCCATCTCGCTATTGATGATCCATCTGCGCAAGGGCGGGCATCGCGCCTTCACCACGGCTGCGGCCGAGCTGACGGAATGACGCCGCAAGAAGCCGCGCTGCGTGAGGGCGCGGCGGCTTTGGGCTTGGTGCTAACCGATCGCCAGTCGGAGCGTCTGCTGGCCTATGCCGCGCTGATCCTCAAGTGGAACAAGGTCTACAACCTGACGGCGTTGCGTGACCCGGGGTCGGTGCTGACACACCACCTGCTCGACAGCCTGGCCGTGATCGCGCCGCTGAATCGGGTGCAGCCGGGCGCGGGCAAGCTGATCGATGTGGGAGCGGGCGCCGGGCTGCCGGGCGTCGTCATTGCCATCCTTCGGGACGATATCGATGTGAGCTGCCTGGACGCGGTGGCGAAGAAGGCCGCTTTCGTCCAGCAGGTGGCGGCGGAATTGGCGCTGCCCAATCTGCGCGGCGTGCATGCGCGGGTCGAATCGCTGGCGGGGCGCTACGACATCGTGAGTTCACGCGCATTCGCGTCGTTGGGCGATTTCTTCAACGGCTCGGGGCAACTCGTCGCGCCGGATGGTGTCTGGCTCGCGATGAAGGGCAAGGCGCCCACGGACGAACTCGCTGCGCTGCCCATCGACGTCGAAGTGTTTCACGTGGAACAGTTGACGGTGCCTGGGTTGGACGCCGAGCGCTGCATTGTCTGGGCGCGGCCCAAACTGTCGTCGACCTGATTTTTCTCGCCTTTCGGCGGTTGGGACGGGTATCGCGAGGCCAGAGCGCAGTGGCCTTGCGTACACTCCGTGTTCCCCCTTTCTTCAGCCCCTGAGGCCCATCCTATGTTCGGCATCGCTGATTACGGCGCGTTCGTCGCAGCCATCGTTGTGTTTCTTGCGATTCCCGGCCCGGGCAATCTGGCACTGATCACTTCCACCAGCAAAGGCGGCATCCGCGGCGGCCTTGCGGCCACCCTGGGCGTGATTGCTGGCGACCAGGTGCTGATGTGGGCCGCCGTCGCCGGCATCGCCGCCTTGCTGAGCGCCTACCCCACGGTTTTCCACGCTGTCCAGTGGCTGGGCGCTGCCTATCTCGCATGGCTCGGCTTCAGGATGCTCATGGCCAAGCCCGGCGCGGCGCCGATACTGAACATCCGCCCGCGCCAGTATTTCCGCCAGGCATTGACGATCACCCTGCTGAACCCCAAGGCCATCGTGTTCTACATGGCCTTCTTCCCGCTCTTCATCGACCCCGCGCAGCACCAGGGCGCCACGACTTTCGGTGTGATGGCGTTGACGATAGCGATGCTGACCTTCCTCTATGGGCTGGCCGCCACGCTGTTGACCCACTTTCTTGCGGAGCGGCTGCGCGCCAATCCGCGTATTTCGGCCGGGCTCGAAAAGCTGGCCGGCGTGTTCTTGATCGCCTTCGGCGTCAAGCTCGCGATCTCGCGCTGAAGGCACGCATGGCCCGCATTTTCTGCATCGCCAACCAGAAGGGTGGGGTCGGCAAGACCACAACCACGGTGAATCTGGCCGCCGGCCTGGCCAGGGTCGGGCAGCGGGTACTCATGATCGACCTGGATCCGCAAGGCAATGCGACCATGGGTTCGGGCATCGACAAGCGCAAGCTCGAACTCACCGTCTACGACGTGCTGCTCGAATCGGCAACCGTGGCCGAGGCGCGCATCCGGGCCGACAAGTGCGGCTACGACGTGCTCGGCGCCAATCGCGAGCTGGCCGGCGCCGAAGTGGAAATGGTTGCGCTCGACCGCCGCGAAAAGCGTCTGCGCACCGCGCTGGCCTCCGTCGGTGCCGAGTACGACTTCGTGCTGATCGATTGCCCGCCTTCGCTGAGCCTGCTCACGCTCAACGGCCTGTGCGCCGCGCACGGCGTGATCGTGCCGATGCAGTGCGAGTACTTCGCCCTGGAGGGGCTGACCGACCTCGTCAACACCATCAAGCAGGTGCACGCCAACCTCAACAAGAACTTGCAGATCATCGGCCTGCTGCGCGTGATGTTCGACCCGCGCATCACGCTGCAGCAGCAGGTGAGCGAGCAGCTCAAGGCGCACTTCGGCAGCAAGGTGTTCGACACCGTGATTCCGCGCAACGTGCGTCTGGCCGAGGCGCCGAGCTACGGCCTGCCGGGCGTGGTGTTCGACCCGGCCGCCAAGGGCAGCCAGGCCTTCGTCGCTTTCGCGCAGGAGATGGTGGAGAAGATGCCGCCCGCGAGCGCCACCACCGGCGCAACGCCGGTGCCTGCGCCCGAGGCGGCGCCGCAGTTCACGGCCGCACCCGCGACCGCTCCCGAAGTTTCGGCCCCAAACGACCTTTAGCGCCCGCCAGTCGGGCGCAGGTCGCTATCAATTTAATAGCAAATGACGATTTCATCGATCTGGCTGCTGCCCGGCTGGCTCAACAGCGACGCGGCGCACTGGCAGAGCCGCTGGGAGGCGGTGCACGGCGACCACCGCGTCGAGCAGCACGACTGGCAGCGCCCGCTGCGCGGCGACTGGCAGGCCCGGCTCGAAGACGAATTGCTGGGGGCGCCCAGCCCGGTGACGCTGGTCGCGCACAGCCTTGGCTGCATACTCGTCGCGGCATGGGCGGCCCACTCGCGCAACGCGCACAAGGTTCGGGCTGCCTTGCTGGTGGCGCCGGGTGACCTCGAACGCGACGATGTCCGGCAGATGATTCCGGGCTGGGCGCCGATCGTGCGCCAGCCGCTGCCGTTCCCGGCGCTGATGATCGCGGCCAATGACGATCCGTACTGCGACCAGAGCCGCTCGCGCCAGCTGGCTGCCGACTGGGGCGCACACTTCATTGATGCTGGCCCGGGCGGGCATCTCAACGGCGAATCGGGCCTGGGTGACTGGCCCGAAGGCCGCAAGCTGCTCAACGACCTCCTGAAAGAAAGCTGACCCATGGCCACCAAAAAACCAAAGGGCCTCGGCCGCGGACTCGAAGCACTGCTCGGCCCGACCGCCAGCGAATCGGGTGAAGCCCGTGCCGACAGCGATCAACCGCAGAACCCGACCAACCTGATGCTCGACCAGATGGTGCCCGGGGTCTACCAGCCGCGAACCCGCATGGACGAGGGCGCCCTGTACGAACTGGCCGAAAGCATCAAGGTGCAGGGCATCATGCAGCCGATCCTGGTGCGCCGGCTCGATGCCGATTCGGCCGTCGCCAAGAACGCCGAGTACGAAATCATCGCGGGCGAGCGCCGCTTCCGTGCGGCCAAGCTGGCCGGGCTCGAAAGCGTGCCGGTGCTGGTGCGGGACGTGCCGAACGAAGCCGCGGCAGCCATGTCGCTGATCGAAAACATCCAGCGCGAAGACCTCAACCCGCTCGAAGAGGCCCAGGGTCTGCAACGCCTGGTGGCTGAGTTTGGGCTCACTCACGAGTTGGCGGCGCAGGCCGTGGGCCGCTCGCGCAGCGCCGCCAGCAACTTGCTGCGCCTGCTCAATCTGGCCGAGCCGGCGCAAGCGATGCTGATGGCCGGGGACATCGACATGGGCCACGCGCGCGCGCTGCTCGCACTCGAGAAGGCCATGCAGATCACGGCCGCCAGCCAGATCGTGGCGCGCAAGCTGTCGGTGCGCGAGACCGAGGCGTTGGTCAAGAAGCTCGGCGCCGACTTCAGCCTGTCGTCGCCGCGCCACTCGCGCACCGAGGAAAAGTCGCGCGACCTGCAGCGCGTTGAAGAGGAACTGGCCGACCTTTTGACTGCCGAGGTCGAGGTGCGCATCAAGAAGCGCAGCAAACGCGGAGGCAAGGTGGAGCAGAGCGGCGAGCTCGCAATCCACTTCGGTTCGCTCGACGCGCTGAACGGCCTGATCGAGCGCATCCGCCGAATGACATAGTCCGCGGCGGCATGACTTTCGGCAATTGGCCGACTGCTTTTTTCAGCCTATGCTCCCGAAGTTACCTTTTCTAACCATGAGCTTCCGAGGGCCTCGACCATGCATTTAGCCAAACTACCGCTCGCCGCCGCTGTCGTCGGCGCGCTGCTTCTGACCGGCTGCCAGACCACCGACATGCAGATGGGCAGCCAGTCTGCCAAGACCGTGGCCACCGGCAGCGCGGCCGGCTCTTCGTCGGCCAATGCCAGCGGCGCGCTCGAGCGCTGCGCATCGCCGCTCGGCACCGTCTCGCTGATCGAGAACCAGTCAGCCGGCTGGTACACGATCATTACCGGCGAATACAAACTGCCCCCAACAGCCACACTGTTGCGCCTGCTGATCCAGCAATCCAACTGCTTCGTCGTGGTCGAGCGCGGCGCTGCAGGCATGAACGCGATGAACCGCGAACGCGCCTTGATGCAGTCCGGCGAGATGCGTGCCGGCAGCAACTTCGGCGCCGGCCAGATGGTGGCCTCCGACTACGGCATTTCGCCCGAGGTCGTGTTCAACAACAGCGATGCGGGCGGCATGGGCGCGGCGCTGGGCGGCATCGTGAACCGCGGCCGTTACAGCAACGTGCTGGCCAACGTCGGCGGCAGCCTGCAAACGCGTGAAGCCAGCACCATGCTGACGCTCATCGACAACCGCTCGGGCGTGCAGATCGGCGTGTCGGAAGGCAGCGCCTCCAAGACCGACTTCGGCGGCTTCCTGAACGTTGCGGGCGCTTCGGCGGCCGGTGGCATCGGTGGGTACTCGCGCACGCCACAGGGCAAGGTGATCGCGGCAGCCTTCATGGACTCGTACAACCAACTGGTCATCTCGCTGCGCAACTACAAGGCGCAGGTCGTGCAGGGCCAGGGCCTCGGTGGTGGTGGCCGACTGGGCGTCGACGGCGGCGCAGCCCCGTCGCAAACCTCGGCGCCGGCCGAGCGTCGCCAGAACACCCGCAAGAAGTAAGCGCTCGACAACGTAACGAAGAAGCCCGCCATCAGCGGGCTTCTTTCTGTTCGCGAACACCGCGGAACCGGCTTTGCCGGGCCGCTGGTGTTGCCCCCGGTAGGGGGTTGGCAAAGCGACACGAAGTGCGCGCAGCCTGGGGGGGAGCCTATAGCGCCCTGGGGGCGAGCCTATATCGCGAAGATCTTGCCCGGGTTCATGATGTTCTTCGGATCCAGAGCGCGCTTGATGGTGCGCATCATGTCGATCGCACCGGTGCCAGCCTCCGTCACCAGGAAGTCCATCTTGTGCAGCCCCACGCCGTGCTCGCCGGTGCAGGTGCCTTCGAGCGCGATCGCGCGCATTACCAATGCGTGGTTCAGCGCCTCGGCCCTTGCGCGCTCCTCCACGTCGTTGGGGTCGATGAGATAGCCGAAGTGGAAGTTGCCGTCGCCCACGTGGCCGACCAGGAAGTAGGGGATGCCGCTGGCATCGGCTTCGGCCACCGACTCAAGCAGGCAGTCGGCCAGGCGCGAGATCGGCACGCAGGTGTCGGTGCTGATGACACGGCAGCCGGGGCGCGACTGGATCGCCGCGAAATAGCTGTTGTGCCGCGCCGTCCAGAGACGCGTGCGTTCTTCCGGCGTGCTGGCCCATTCGAAGGCATTGCCGCCGTGCCCGCTTGCGAGTTCCTGCACCGTCTCGGCCTGCTCCTTCACGCCGGCCGGCGAACCGTGGAATTCCATCAGCAGCATCGGTTCTTCGCGCAGGTCGAGCTTGGAATATGCGTTGACCATGCGTACCGTGTTCACGTCGATCAGCTCCACCCGCGCGATCTGAACGCCGAGCTGGATGATTTCGATCGTGGTGCGCACGGCCGCCTCGATGCTCGGGAACGAACAGATCGCAGCCGACACAGCCTCGGGCAGCGGGTAGATGCGCAAGGTGATTTCGGTGACCACGCCGAGCGTGCCTTCGCTGCCGACCATCAGGCGCGTCAGGTCGTAGCCGGCCGAAGATTTCTTGGCGCGCGTGCCGGTGCGGATGATCTCGCCGCTCGCCGTCACGACCTCGAGCGACAGCACGTTCTCGCGCATGGTGCCGTAGCGCACAGCGTTGGTTCCGCTGGCGCGCGTGGCCGTCATGCCGCCGATCGAGGCATCGGCGCCGGGGTCGATCGGGAAGAAGAGGCCGGTGCTCTTGATGTCTTCGTTGAGCTGCTTGCGCGTGACCCCCGGCTGCACCGTGACCGTGAGGTCGTCCGCATTGACCGACAGCACCCGGTTCATGCGCGATACGTCGATGCTGATGCCACCCTGCACGGCGAGCAGATGGCCTTCGAGCGAAGAACCGACACCGAACGCAATGACCGGCACGCTGTGCTCGCTGGCCAGCTTGACCGCATCGGCCACATCCTGCGTGCTTTCGGCGAACACCACGGCCGAAGGCGGCGGCGCTTCGAAGGACGACTCGTCGCGCCCATGCTGCGTGCGCACGGCGAGCGCGGTCGAGCAGTTCGTGCTGAAGCGGGCCTTGAGTGCGTCGATCAATGCGTCGGGCACGTTGCGCAGGGCGAGCTCGGGCGTCAGGTGGGCGAGGGCGGTGGGGGCATTCATGGGGCGCGTCTCCAGGGGGCGGTTTACCATTCTATGAACCGCTCCTCCAGAAAGACAGCTTCATGGGCAATCGCCTCACCCAGATCGCCACCCGCACCGGCGACGACGGCACCACCGGCCTCGGCGACAACACCCGCGTGCCCAAAGACCACCTTCGCGTGCACGCGATGGGTGACGTGGACGAGCTCAATTCGAACATCGGCGTGCTGCTGTGCGAGCCGATGCCCGCGGGCGTGCGCGAGTTGCTGGTCGATGTGCAGCACCAGCTGTTCAACCTCGGTGGCGAACTCTCGATGCCGGGCTACACGCTGCTCAAGCCCGAGGCACTGCTGCAACTCGACAACGCGCTGGCCGAGCACAACGCCGCGCTGCCGCGGCTGGCCGAATTCATCCTGCCGGCCGGCACGCGCGCGGCCTCGCTCGCACACGTGTGTCGCACGATCGCGCGACGTGCCGAGCGCGCGGTGGTGGCGCTGGGGCAGGGCGAGACGCTCAACGACGCGCTGCGCCAGTACCTGAACCGCCTGAGCGACCTGCTGTTCGTGCTGGCACGCGTGCTCAATCGCGTCGATGGCGGCGACGACGTGTACTGGAAGAGCGAGCGCATGGCGCGCGCGCAGGCTGACGACCAATAGCGCCGGTCAGGCCTGCGCTTCCAGCGCGTCGGCGATTCGCTCGGCCGAGCCGAACGCCAGCGTGAAGCCGAGCGCGCCGTGGCCGGTGTTGAACAGCAGATTTTTCGGCGCTCCCGCCAGGCGACCTAGGATCGGCAAGCCGGTCGGCGTGGCGGGCCGCATGCCCGTCCAGGGATGGCGCTCGGCGAAGTCGCTGCAATTCGGGAACAGCGCGCGCGTCGAGGCCACCAGCGACTCGATGCGCGTCGCGGGAATCGAGGCGTCGTGCCCGACCAGTTCGGCCATGCCGGCCACGCGCAGGCGGTTGCCCAGGCGCGCAAACACAACTTTGCGTGCGGCGTCAGTCACGCTCACGGTCGGCGCCGCGTTGGGCTCGGGATCGACATCGAGCGTGATGCTGTAGCCCTTCAGCGGATACACAGGCAGCCGCAGGCCGAGCCGGCGCGCGAGCGTGTGTGACGCGGTGCCGAGCGAGAGCACGAACGCCTCGCCGTCGATCGCGCCGCGCGCCGTGGTCACGGCACTGACCCTGTCGCCGCGCAATGCGAAGCCGTCGACCCCCTCGCCGAGCACAAACTGCACGCCACGCTCGCGCAGCGAAGCGACGAGTGCGGTACAGAGCTTCAGGCAGTCGGCCGCGCATTCGCTGTCGGTGTAGACCGCACCGGCGATCTCATGCCGCACCGCGGCCAGCGCCGGCTCGATGTCAAGGCACTCGTCGGGCTTGACGATGCGCTGCGGTGCACTGCCGAGCTCGCGCTGCAAGTCGAGCTGGCGCGCGGCACCGTCGAGCGCAACCTGGCTGCGATAGATCACCAGCTTGCCGGTGGCCGAGAAATCGCAATCCGGTTGCAGCGCCTGGCGCATCGCCTCGAAGCCGGCGCGGCTGCGCAGCGCGAGCGCCAGCAGTTGCGCTGTGGTCGCGCGCGAGGTCGTGCCATTGCAGGCCGCCAGAAACGCAAGCCCCCAGCGCCACTGGTGCGGATCGAGCTGCGGCCGCAGCTTTAGCGGCGAGGCCGGCGAAAGCATCAGCTTGGGCAACTGCTTCCATATCGATGCATCCGCCAGCGGTTGAACGTACGAATAGCTCAGTTGCGCGCCGTTCCCGCCGCTCGCGCCGTGGCCGGGTTCGGCGCGATCGACCACGGTGACCGCGTGGCCGCGTCGTGTGAGTTCCCACGCGGCTGCGAGACCCACGATACCGGCGCCGAGCACTGTGACTTGCATGTCGGGTTGAGAGTGAGGGGAGGAGGGATAAGGGCTGGTGTCGTTCTTGCGTTGGCCGCAAGCACTGCGCCAACTTTACGGGCGTTCGGGAAAAGGAGGGGATCACCATGGCCCCGCCGCTCCTAGACTGACCGCTCGTTGCGTTCCGTTTCATACCGAAGCGAAAGGAATTTTCGACATGAAGTTTTCTGCTGTGACCTCCGCCCTGCTGTTGCTCGGCCTCGCAGGTGGCGCCCAGGCCGCCGACACGCTGGCGAAAATCGCCGCGGCCAACAAGATCACGCTGGCCTACCGCGAGTCGTCGGTGCCGTTCAGCTACCTCGACGGCCCCGACAAGCCGATCGGGTTCTCGGTCGACATCGCCAATGCGGTCGTGGCAGAGGTTCGCAAGAAGCTCAACAAGCCGAGCCTCGAGGTCGGCCTGATGGCCGTGACCTCGCAGAACCGCATCCCGCTGATCAGCAACGGCACGATCGACCTGGAGTGCGGCTCTACCACCAACAACACCGCGCGCGCCAAGGACGTGGCCTTCGCCGTCAATCACTTCTACACCGGCACCCGGCTGCTCGTGAAGAAGACCGCGGGCGTCAAGGACTACGCCGACCTCAAGGGCAAGAAGGTCGCGATCACCGCGGGCACCACCAACATGCTGGTGGTGCGCAAGTACAACGAGGACAAGAAGCTCGACATCGACATCGTGTCGGCCAAGGACCATGCCGATGCGCTGCTGCTGGTGGAGAGCGACCGTGCCACTGCTTTTGCGATGGACGACATCCTGCTGTTCGGCCTCAAGTCGAACGCCAAGGCGCCGAACGAGCTCGAAGTGGTCGGCGAGTCGCTGCAGGTCGAGCCCTACGCCTGCATGCTGCCGAAGGACGACCCGCAGTTCAAGGCGCTGGTCGACGGCGTCATCACCGGCATGATGAAGTCGGGCGAGTTCGAGAAGCTCTACAACAAGTGGTTCATGGGCCCGATCCCGCCGAAGAACCAGGCGATCGGCCTGCCGTTGAGCCCGCAACTGCGCGACAACATCAAGGCTCCGAGCGACAAGCCGGCCACATAACCCTAGCGTCCACTTTATTGCTGCAGTCTGAGAACTTTCGGACTACAGTGGATCCCGAAAAAAGGGGAGTGCGACCAGCCGGGGCGCGCCCGTAGCGCGCAAGGATTCCCAGGAGGAATCTCATGCAGCGCGTTGCTTCGTCCCGCGCCCACATCGAAGGCGCCAACCATTTCCGTGTCGAGCACCAGCGCGGCGTGCTGCTGGCCGGCAATGCCGAGCGGGTGCACGTTTCGCTCGCCGGCCGCGACGTGGCCGAGCGCGGCGCGGAACACCGCAGCAAGCCGCGGACGCCCGCCGGGTTCCTGGATCGCGAAGAAATCACCGGCGTCATTCTTGGCTCGTTGCAGGCCGGCCTGTCGGCAGTCGAGGTAACGGGCGAGGCCGGTAGCGGCAAGACGTGGCTGCTGCGCCACACCGGCGCACAGGCCGGAACGCTCTTCGGCGACGGCGTGGTGTGCGTTCCGGACGGCATGCTGGGCGGCTTCGACCTGTTGCAGTCGCTGTTCGACGCGTTTTACAGCGTCGATGCGCGCTGCCGCCCCGCCCGAGTCGAGTTGCGCGCACGTCTGGCCGCCAAACGCGTGCTGCTGCTGGCGGACGACGCCGCGCTGGACGACCGCGCGGTCGAGCAATTGCGCGACATCGCGCCCGACTGCGCCGTGTTGATGACCACCAGCGTGCCGACGCTGCAGCGCGAAGCCACGCCCATCGCGCTGGGCGGGCTGCCCACGAGCTATGCAATGACCTTGCTCGAGCAGCTGCGCGGAGGGCCGCTGTCGGGCGCCAGTTTCGGCGAAGCGCTCGAGCGTTGCCAGGCCTTGGGCGGCAACCCCGAACAGCTCGCGCGCAGCGCGCCGCCCGGGTCGGTGGTCCGGGCCGAACTGCCAGGCCTGCCGTCGCGCACCAGTCCGGCTGCGCTCGCCATGCTCGGCGCCGATGCCCGCGCCGTGCTCGACACGCTGGCCGCCTTCAGCCCCTACCCGGTGCCAGCCACCGTGCTGGCCGAGCTTTGCGGCAAACCCGATGCGCACGCACTGGTGCTGCGCCTCTGCGACGCGGGCTGGATCTACGAAGACGACGATCAGCTGCGTCTGCTGCCGCATGCCGTGCCGGCGCTGCAGGCGCCACCGGCGCTGGTGCGGCACCGTCGCACCGCAGGGCTGGTTCGCCTGGGCCGCCATATCGCGCAACAGTCGTCCTCGGCGGCTCCGGCGTTGCTGGTGATGCCCTTGTTGTGGCTCGCCCTGGCACAGGCGCGCGAGGCCGACGCGCTGGCCGATGTGGTCGCCCTCGGGCGCGCCTGGGACTTGCCGCTCACGCTGGCGACGCGCTGGGATGCGGCCAGGTACCTGCTCGAGCGGCATGCTGAAGCGGCCAGGGCGCTCGGCGATCCGGTCGAGTGCGCCTGGGCGCTGCACCAGCACGGCACGCTGGAGTTGGCACAGGGCTATCCGCCCCGCGCCGCGCAACTGCTGCGCGAGGCCTTCAAGCTTGCGCAACTGGCCGACGAGCCGCAGCTGGCCGCATCGGCGCGCTACCACCTCGGCTGGCTGATGCCGGAGGCACCCCCGGAAGGCTGGGGCGATGCGCCGCAACCCGGGTTTGGGGTGGCCGCGAGCGATTCCACCATTGGCCAAGGTCATCCGTCGTGGTTGCCGCCGCCGACGCCGGCGCTACCGGCCTACGCCACTGCGGTGCCGTGGGGCGAGCGCCCGCTGCTGGGCCAGCTCGGCGTCGCGTTCGGCCTCGGCCTGGTCGGGGCGCTCGGCGTGGTGGGCCTGCTGCGCCTCACCGAGAAACCGGAGTTGGCGCTGGTGCCGCCGGCGCCCATCGATTTCGGCCACATCGCGCTGTCGGCGGCGCCGGGCGTGCCGCCCTATGTTCTATTGGTGCAAAACGCGGGCTCGCGCACAGCGGCGCCGCCCGCCCCGCAGCTCGGGGGCGCCGCCGCCTCCCAGTTCAGCGTGGAAGACGACTGTCAGGGGCGCGAGCTGGATGCCGACCAGACCTGCCGGCTCGTGGTGCGCTATGTGCCCACGCGCCCCGGCAAGCACCAGGCGCAGCTGGTGCTCGGCGCCAGGGCGGGCCTGCCGCTGTCGGGGGAGGCCCTGGCCGACCCTCTGCCGGCCGCTAAGTAGCCATGCGGCCGGCACACACCGACCCTGAAGGCTACCTGACCCTGACACAGCTTTACATTGCCGCCACCTCCGCAGCGCCAGTCCGATACACGCGCCGCCGACACTGAACTCGTCATCCAACCAAGGAGTTCAGCATGAACATCAAGTCCAGAACCGTTGCCATCGTGGCCGCCACCCTCGCGCTGGCGAGCGTCGGCAGCGCCTTCGCCCAGGATCGCTTCCAGCCGCGCGGCCCGGATCGCGATGGCCGCTTCGAGCAGCGGGGTGATCGCCAGGACTTCCGCAATGACCACAATGACCGCGACGGCCGCTTTGACCGCGATGGGCGCTTTGACCGCGATGGTCGCTTTGACCGCGATGGTCGCCATGACCGCTTCGGCCACCGTGGTGACCGCCAGGACTTTCGCGATGGCCGCCACGTGGATCGCAGCGGCTTTCCGTCACCGCGTGCCGAATGGCGTCGCGGTGGCCGTGTGCCGACCGAATACCGCGGCCGCAACTATGTCGTGAACGACTGGCGCGGCCACCACCTGAATGCGCCGCCGCGCGGCTATCAGTGGGTGGGAGTGGGTGGCGACTACGTCCTGGCCGCCCTGACGACCGGACTGATCGTCCAGATCGTCGCCGGCCAGTGACCGCGGGCAACGGCGGCTAAACCGCCGTTGGCGCCAGCTGCGCGCGCACGTTGCGCCCGGTGATGGTGAGCCGCAGGCCACCGCCGTGCCACTCGAGCCAGTTGAGCGCGACGTAGTCCTCGATGTCTTTGGCATCGATCTGGTCGGCGTGGCGTTGCTGGAGCCGGTCGACCGTGTCCGGCAATGCTTGCCGGAGACGCTCGCGGTGCGCGGCCTGCTCGGTCTCCTTTTGGGAGGGCGCCGAGTATGCGCGGGAAGTTGCTGCCATTGCTTGTCCGTTCTGGAACTTGGAATGTTCCCCAATGTACCCTCGTGCGGTGACGCCGGGCGCATTCTTTTTCTAGCTGCCGATCTCAGGCCGGCGTCTTGCTCGCTGCACGCTTGGCGTTCTCCTCGTCGTACAGCTCTTTCTTCGACAGCTTGCCGACCGCGGTCTTGGGCAGCTCGGCGCGCACGTCGATCTCGCCCACCATCTCGTGCTTGCCGAGGCGGTCTTTCAGAAACACCTTGAGCGTATCGAGGCTCAACGGTTCGGCGCCGGCCTTGAGCTTGATGAAGGCCTTTGGCGACTGGCCGCGGTAGGCGTCGGGAATGCCGATCACCGACACCTCTTCCACCGAAGGGTGCTCGTAGATCGCCTCTTCGACCGTGCGCGGGTAGACGTTGAAGCCGCTGCACAGCAGCATGTCCTTGGTGCGGTCGACGATGAAGACGAAGCCGTCGTCGTCCATGATCGCAACGTCGCCGCTGCGGAAGAAGCCGTCGCTGGTCATGCTTTCGCGCGTCGCCTTCTCGTTGTGCCAGTAGCCCTTCATCACGTTCGGACCCGAGATGCAGAGCTCGCCGCGTTCGCCGCGGGGCACTTCTTGATCCGGGTTCTCCAGGCTGCGCATCGACAGCGTGATGCCCGGCAGCGGCATGCCGCAGGAGCCTCCCTTGCGCCGTCCGCGCGCTGGCGTGAAGCTGCCGGTCGGCGAGGTCTCGGTCATGCCCCAGCCTTCGTTCAGGTTGCAGCCCGTCATGGCGAAGAACTTGTGGGCGACCTCCACCGGCAGCGGCGCACCGCCCGAGCCGCAGGACTTGAGCGAGCGCATGTCGATCTCCTTGGCCTTCGGGTGGTTGGCGATGGCGGTGTACATGGTCGGCACGCCGGCAAACATGGTGATCTTCTTGGCTTCGAACTCCTTCATCACGGTCTCGAGTTCGAAGCGCGTGTGCAGCACGATCTCGGCGCCGAGCCGGATGCCCATCAGCATGTTGACCGTGAGCGAGTAGATGTGGAACAGCGGCAGTACCGCGAGCACGCGCTCCTCGCCGAATTTCACGATCGGGTCGTCCCCCGAAAGGCTTTCCACATACTGGCCGCACGCCGCTGTCAGGTTGCCGTGCGTGAGCATGGCGCCCTTGGGCAGTCCGGTGGTGCCGCCGGTGTACTGCAGCGCCGCCACGGCTTCGGCCGGGTTGCCGATATCGTGCGGCGTGTACTTGCCGTCGTTGTCGAGCAGTTGCGCAAACGACATGTGGAAGTCGTCGCTCGCCACCGGTGCCAGCATCTTCGCGGCTTCGAGGTGCGCGCGCGTCGGCGCCGGCGCGGCCGAGTACTCGCCGAGCGTGCCGACGATGAGTTTCTTCAAGCGCGAATGGCCCAGCAGGCGCGCCATCTGCGGGTACAGCACCGCCAGATCCAGCGTGACGAGGATGTCGGTCTCGCTGTCTTCCACCTTGTGCTCGAGCACGCGCTCGGCATCGAGCGGCGAGTAATTGACCACGGTGCCACCGGCCTTGAGGATGCCGAAGAACGCGATCGGGTAGTGCGGCGAGTTCGGCAGGTAGAGCCCCACATGCACGCCCGGCTTCACGCCGAGCCTCTGGAAACCGCTGGCCGCGTGGTCGACCAGGGTGCCGAACTCGCGGTAGCCGATGCGCCGGCCCATGAAGTCGAGGAACGGCCGATCGGGCCACTTCGCCACGGCATCGTCGAGCAGTTGCTGCACGGGCGTGGCGGGCAGGGGTGCGTCCCAGCGCACCCCGGCGGGGTAGGAGGACGTCCACGGATGCGGGTTGGCGTTGCTCATGCTTGTCTCTCTCCTGATATTGATTTCCGGGAATGATTGGCGATGGCGCCGACCAGCTGCGGCCACAGCGACACCGGCAACGCGTGCCCCATGGTCGGCAGGCGCAGCAGCTTCGCGCCCGGGATCGCGGCGGCCACGTCGATGCCGGCCTGCACCGGCACCAGCGGATCGGCATCGCCGTGGATCACCAGCGTCGGCACCTGCGTGTCGCGCAGGGCCGCCTTGCGGTTGCCGGACGCAAAGATGGCCGCCAGCTGGCGCGCCGTGCCCGCGGGGTTGAGTCCTCGCGTGAACACGGCCCGCGCGCGTTCGGCATCGCGCGCTTCGTCTTCCGGGAAAGGGTGCGGCCCGCGCAGCACGCGCCAGACCTTGGCGTAGTGCGGAATGAAAGCCTCGAGCGTTGCAGGCGCCGGCGTGAACAGCACGGCCATCGCTTCCGCCGTGGGCGGCGGCAGCGTCGGGTCGCCGGTCGACGACATGATGCTGGTGAACGACAGCATTCGCCTGGCATGGTGGATTGCCATCTCCTGCCCGATCGCGCCGCCCATCGAGGCGCCGACGATGTGCGCGCGTTCCAGCTTCAGTGCGTCGAGCAGGCCGACCACGTCGTTGGCCATGTCGCGCAGCGTGTAGGGAACGGTGAACGGATGGCCGCCCAGGGCCTTCATCATCAGCGCCTGCACGTCGGGCACGCCGAGCTGCGGGAACTGGGTCGACAGCCCGATGTCGCGGTTGTCGAAGCGGATCACATGCAGGCCGCCGGCAGCGGCCAGATGGGCGCAGAACACCTCGTCCCAGCCGATCATCTGGGTGCCGAGGCCCATGACCAGCACCATCGGCACGGCGCCCGGGTCGCCGAAGCTGTCCCAGGCCAGCTCGACGCCGTTGGCCCGGGCGACGCCCTGGCTCACTTACCGCCGCGCTTCAGCAGCTTGCTGACCTGTTCCACGTTGTCGTTGATGCGCTCGCGCACCACGTTGAAGGCGTCGGCCTGCGACTTGGCGGCCAGGTCGGCTAGCTCCTTCATGTCGTCGAGTGCGCGCTTGAACGAGGCGCGGGCCATCTCGTCGAGCTGGGCCAGGTTTTCCTTCGGATTCTTGCCGGGCATGCCCTTAACCGCACCCTGCCAGTCGCTGATGGACGACTTGAGCATTTCGGTCTGCCGCGCCACCACGGCCTGCAGGCCCTTGTAGGACTTCTCGTTGGCCTCGACCAGCGCCTTCAGATCCTTGCGGCCGTTGTCGAGCAGCGCGCTGGCGGCTCCCTGGACGTTCATGTCCTTGAAGCGCTCGGCGATGCCGGGGATGTTCAGGGATTGCAGCCGCTCGGTCACGCCCTTGAACGGCTTGGCCATCGCTTCCTGGATGTCTTGCACCGGGTTCGCGCGCGGCGCTGCTGTCGGTGCAGCGGCGGCGGTCTTCTTGGGAGCGGTCTTCTTGCTGGTGGCCATGTTTGCTTTCGGTTGGGGTTGTGGAATCGGGCGGCTGACACGATACGCCGCCGCCGCGCATTCGGGGAGCTTCGCCGCGCAGATTTCGCTGCGGGGTTTCCCGCTGTCCCGCACCGGACTGTGCCGCACGCAACCCCTGGGCGCCAACGAAAACGCCCGCCGGCGCAATGCGGGCGGGCGTGGGCGGCGATCAGATCGATGGCCGGGCGTGGCGCGGCCTCAGCGTGCCGGCACCACCGCGTCGGGCAACTCGATCTTCACCTCGAGCACTTCGAGATCGTCCTGGCGCTCCAGGTTGACCTTGATGTCTTCCGGCCGGATCGAGACGTACTTGGAGATCACCGCCACCAGCTCGCGCTGAAGGTCGGCCAGGTAGGCCGGCGGCCGGCTGTTGCCGAGGCCCGAGCGTTCGTGCGCCAGGATGATCTGCAGCCGCTCCTTGGCGACGCTCGCCGTCTTTTTCTTTTCGCCGAGCAGGAACGAGAGAAAGGACATGGTTTACTTCCCCCCGAACATGCGCTTGAAGAAGCCCGGCTTCTGCGCTTCGACAAAGCGCAGGGGCTTGTCTTCGCCGAGGAAGCGCGCCACCACGTCGCCATACGCTTCGGCCACGTCGCTGCCCTTGTCGTGGATGGCGGGCACGCCCTGGTTCGAGGCGTTGAGCACGCTTTCGGACTCGGGGATCACGCCGATCAGCTTGATGCGCAGGATGTCCTGGATGTCTTCGAGCGACAGCATCTGGCCGCCGGCCACGCGATTCGGGTTGTAGCGCGTGATCAGCAGGTGCTCCTTGATCGGCGCACCGCCGTCCATCGCGCGCTTGGTCTTGCTGCTGAGCATGCCCAGGATGCGATCCGAGTCGCGCACCGAGGAGACCTCGGGGTTGGTCACGACCAGCGCCTCGTCGGCGAAGTGCATCGCCATCAGCGCGCCGGTTTCGATGCCGGCCGGCGAGTCGCAGACGATGTAGTCGAAGTCCATCGCGGCCAGATCCTTCAGCACCTTCTCGACGCCGTCCTGCGTCAGCGCGTCCTTGTCGCGCGTCTGCGAGGCGGCCAGCACGAACAGGTTGTCGCACTGCTTGTCCTTGATCAGCGCCTGGTTCAGGTTGGCCTCGCCTTGAATGACGTTGATCAGGTCGTACACCACGCGGCGCTCGCAGCCCATGATCAGGTCGAGGTTGCGCAGGCCCACGTCGAAGTCGATCACCGCCGTCTTCTTGCCCGCGAGTGCAAGCCCCGAGGCGAAGCTCGCGCTCGTGGTCGTCTTGCCGACGCCGCCCTTGCCCGAGGTCACCACCACAATTTTGGCCATCGCCTGTCCTTCTCTATTTTGTTGATGTGATCGGATCGATCACGAGTTTCTTGCCGTCGAGGCTGATCTGCGCCGCCTTGCCGGCCACGTCGGGGCCGAGCGGCACTTCGGCCGTGCGGTAGATGCCTGCAATCGCCACCAGCTGCGCTTCGAGGCAGGTCGTGAAGATGCGCGCCTCGGTGTTGCCGCGGGCCCCCGCAATCGCCTTGCCACGCAGCGGCGCGTAGACGTGCACGTTGCCGTCGGCGATCACTTCGGCGCCGAAGCTCACCACCGCGGTCACGATCACGTCGCCGCCACGGGCGTAGACCTGCTGGCCCGAGCGCAGCGGCTTGTCGATCAGCAATGTGCCGTTGGCTGGCACCGGCACCTCGCGCACGATCTGCGGAGCGGGGCTCGCTGCCTCGGCGGCGGCTGGCGGCGGGCGGGCCGGCGGCGACACCGGCATGGCGGCCAGCGCCAGGCCGGCGGCTCGGGCGGCGGTGTTTTGTTCGGGATTGCCGCCGCGCACGGCGATCGGCTGCGTCTGGTGCCGCGCCAGCAGGGCGCGCAGCGCGGCGAAGTCGAGCACGGCCGCTTCTCCCTCGCCCTGCAGCAGCGAGAGGTCGATGACCACTGGCTCCTGCTCGAAGAAATCGGGAGAGTCGGCCAGCTGGGCGTCGAGCGCCTCGGTCAGGACGGCCAGGTCGGCCGTCTTGAGGATCACCGCAATCAGCGGCAGCGTCGCGCTCTTGAATTCGAAAACCGCTCGGGTGCGCGCGGCGGATGCATCGGCCATGGAAAAGGTCTTGCGGAAAGCGCTCAAGTCTAACGGGCGCAGCTTCCGGTCCCGTCACAGGACGGCGCAGCCGCTGACGCCGCACAACACTCTTTGCATCGGGTTGCATTTGAGGCGCACCGCTTTCGTGCCTGCGGTAAACCCTAGTCGCGGCGGCGACGCGGTAGTGCTCCACTTTTGGGCTCAACCTTACAAAATCCGGCGCACACGAAAGATCCACAGGGAGCTATTTTTTTGAAACTCGCCGATGTCCTGCCTTTCAAGGGCCTGTTCCGGAACACGCCCGACGAAAGCCGTCCGTCCAGGCTGCTGCTGTTGCTCGAGGGCCGTGTGATCTGGGAGTTGTCGAGCCTGCCGCTCGCCATGCCCTGGCTGATGGCCCGCGTGCCGCGCGGCGATGGCCATCCGGTGCTGGTGCTTCCGGGGCTGATGGCCGACGACATTTCCACGGTGCCGCTGCGCCGCTTTCTGGCCGCGCGCGGCTACGACGTCACGGGTTGGGGCCAGGGCCGCAACTTCGGTCCGCGCCAGGGCGTGCTCGGCCAGATGCGCAAGACGCTGGCCGAAATGCACGGGCGCAGCGGCCGCAAGGTCAGCGTGATCGGCTGGAGCCTGGGCGGCGTGTACGCACGCGAGCTGGCGCGCGAGGTGCCCGGACAGGTGCGGCAGGTCGTCACGCTCGGCAGCCCGATCTATGGCGACCCCCATACCAGCAGCAATGCCTGGGGCGTCTACCAGATGGTGAGCGGCAAGAACGCCATCGACCCCGGCGAACGCGGCGAAGGCCCGCCGCCGGGCGTACCCACCACCTCGATCTTCACGCGCACCGACGGCATCGTCGGCTGGGGCTGCTGCATCGAGAAAAAGGGCCCGCTCACCGACAACATCGAGATCCGCGGCGCCACCCACAGCGGGCTGGGCGTGCACCCCCTGGTGCTCTATGCGCTGGGCGACCGGCTGGCGCAGGCCGAAGACGGGTGGACACATTTCAGCCCGCGCGGGCTGGAACGCGCGCTTTATCCAGCGGCCAGCCCCGATCGCTGAGCGAAAACCGGGGCGGCAGAACAACTTCAAGCGACACGGACAGAGGAGACACCATGAAACACCTTAGCGGCCTCGATTCGACCTTCCTTCACCTCGAAACGCCGGAGATGCCGATGCACGTCGGCTCGCTCAACGTGCTCGACCTGCCCGAAGGCTACGAGGGCGACTTCTACGAAGACGCCAAGGCCTACCTGCTGTCGCGCATCCACCTGGCCGACGTGTTCACGCGCAAGCTGGCGCTGATGCCGTTCGACCTGTCGAACCCGGTGTGGGTCGACGACGAAGACATCGACATCGACTACCACGTGCGCCACGTCACGCTGCCCAGCCCCGGCACCAATCGCCAGCTGCAGCAGTACGTGGCGCGCCTGCATTCCACGCTGCTCGACCGCAGCCGGCCGCTCTGGGAGTTCTTCATCATCGACGGGCTCAAGAGCGGCCAGGTCGGCCTCTACACCAAGGTGCACCATGCCGGCATCGACGGCCAGGCCGGCGTCGAGGTCGGCAAGGCGATCTTCGACATGGAGCCGACCGGCCGCGTGGTCAAGCCGCCGCGCACGCGTCCGCATCGCAACGAATACCAGCTCGGCATGGCCGAACTCGCGGGGGCCGCGCTGCGCAACACCGCACAGCAGTACGTCAAGCTCTTCAAGATGGCGCCGGCACTGGCCAAGGCCATCGGCGGGCTGGCCAAGCCGGTCGAAGGCGCGGACGGCAAGTCGGTCAGCGCGATGCCGAAGAAGTTCAGCCTGTTCGCGCCGCGCACCTCGTTGAACGTGTCGATCACCAACCAGCGCACCTTTGCCGGCCGCACGATCTCGCTGGCCGAAACCAAGCACATCGCCAAGCACTTCGGCGTGTCGCTCAACGACGTGGTCATGGCCACCGTGGCCGGCGCCATGCGCCACTTCCTGGCCGACAACAACGAGCTGCCCGACAAGCCGCTGGTGGCCGGCGTGCCGGTGAGCCTGCGCGAAGCGGGCGACACCACGGCCAACAACCAGGCCAGCATCATCCTGGTGAGCCTGGCGACCGACATCAAGGATCCGGTCGAGCGCATGCGCGCGATCAACAGCTCGTCGACCTCGTCCAAGTCGATGATGAGCCGGTTCAAGGCGGTGGTCATGGACGACTTCCCGACCTTCGGCGCGCCCTGGCTGATGTCCGGCATGGCATCGATGATCGGGCGTTCCGGCCTGGTCAACCTGCTGCCGCCAACGGCCAATGTGGCGATCTCCAACGTGGCCGGCGCGCCGTTCCCGATGTACTTTGCCGGCGCGCTCGTCACCTGCTACTACCCGGTGTCGATCGCGAGCCACGGCATGGCGCTCAACATCACCGTGCAGAGCTACAACGGCCGCATGGACTATGGCCTGATCGCCTGCCGCCGCGCCGTGCCCGACCTCACCGAGCTCGGCGACTACCTGCTGGCCGAGCACCGGCTGCTGATGGAGCTGACCCAGACGCTGCCCGGCGACGCCAAGACGGCCGGCGCCGCCGGCAAGGCCGCTGCCGCCAAGACCGCCGCGCCGCCGCCACCGGTTGCCGAGGTCGTGAAGGCCAGGCCTGCCGCGGTGATGGTGGAAGCGCCCCAGCCCGCGGCGAAGAAGGCGGCAGCGAAGAAGGCAAGCCCCGTCGCTGCCAAGGCGGTCGCAAAGCCGGCCGCAAAGCCGGCCGCCAAAAAGGCGGTGGGCAAGAAGGCTGTGCCGAAGAAGGCAGTGCCGAAGAAAGCCGCGCCGGCCGGGCGTGCGCGCAAGACCGCGAGGGCCGCATGATGAACCGAGCACCGATGATGCGCAGCGCTTTCGTGGCGTGCGTGGCGGCGCTCGTGCTGTCGCCGCTGGCAGCGCAGGCTGCCGACGATCACGCCAAACCGGCGCCGGCGGGCAGCCAAAGCAAGCCGCTGCAAAGTGTGAAGCGCGGCACCGATACTGCCGGCCGCAGCATCAACCGCGCCGACCACGCGGCACGCCGCGGCATCGCCACCGGCAGCGAGCGCGCCAGCGCCGGCCCGCGCCGGGTTGGCGAGGCGTTCGGCCGCAAGCTGGCCCCCGGTTCGAGCGGACGCGCTGCGCCGCCGCCGGTCGGGCCGCAGGGCAACCCGCCCTAGGCGTTGCGCGAGCGCCCGAGCAGCGCCCACAGCAGGATCGCGCCAAAGGTCGCGGTGCCGATGCCGCCCAGCGCGAACTGGCCGAACTTCAGCGTGAAGTCGCCGGTGCCGATGATCAGCGTGATGGCGGCCACGATCAGGTTCCGGTTCTGCGAGAAGTCGACCTTGTTGTCGACCCAGATCTTGGCGCCCGCGATCGCGATCAGGCCGAACACCACGATGCTCACGCCGCCCATGACCGGCAGCGGAATCGCCTGGATCACTGCGCCGAACTTGGGGCTGAAGCCCAGCACCAGCGCGATCAGCGCGGCCACCACGAACACCGCGGTCGAGTAGATGCGCGTGGCGGCCATCACGCCGATGTTCTCGGCATAGGTGGTCACGCCGGTGCCGCCCGCCGCACCGCTCACCACCGTGGCGATGCCGTCGCCGATGAAGGCGCGGCCCATGTAGCGGTCGAGGTTGCGGCCGGTCATCGCGTTCACGGCTTTCAGGTGGCCCAGGTTCTCGGCCACGAGGATGATCGCCACCGGCGCGATCAGCAGCATCGCGTTGCCGGTGAACACCGGCGCCGTGAAGGCCGGCAGGCCGAACCAGGCCGCGTTGGCAATGCCGCTCAAGTCCATCGGCTTGCCCAGGCCCAGACCGTTGGTGAGCACCGCGTAGACGATGCTCGCGAGGATCAGGCCGACCAGGATCAGCAGCCGTTGCAGCATGCCGCGCGCAAACACCGCCACCAGCCCGACGCAGAGGAACGTGACCGCCTGCATCCACGCGTCGAAATTGCTGGCCGCCATGTTCTTGATCGGAATGCTTGCCAGGTTGAGCCCGATCACCGCGACCACCGCGCCCGTGACCACCGGCGGCATGAAACGCTCGATCCAGCCGGTGCCGACCATCTGCACGATGGCGCCGATCAGCACGTAGAGCACGCCGCAGGCCACGATGCCGCCCAGCGCTACTGCGATGTTGGCGTTCGGCCCCGTCCCGGCATAGCCACTGGCCGCGATCACCACGCCGATGAACGCGAAGCTCGACCCGAGATAGCTCGGCACCCGCCCGCCCGTGACCAGGAAAAAGATCAGCGTGCCGACGCCGCTCATCAGGATTGCGATGTTGGGGTTGAAGCCCATCAGGATCGGTGCCAGCACCGTGGCACCGAACATCGCGATCACGTGCTGCACCCCCATCACGGCGGTCTGCGGCCAGGGCAGGCGTTCGTCGGGCGCGACCACGCTGCCGCTGGTGGCCTGCACCTCGCGCCAGCGGGGGAGGTAGGAATCGGTCATGTGCACTCTCCTTTTGTAGTTGTGGGAAAGCGGGTGCGGGCGGCTATGTGTGCTGCGGATGCATCGCCATCGTGAGGCGCGAGACGCAGGTCAACTCGCCGGCCTCGTTGGTCATCTCGATCTGCCAGACCTGGGTGGTTCTGCCGCGGTGCACCGGCCGCGCGGTGCCCGTGACCCAGCCGCCCATGGCGCCGCGCAAGTGGTTGGCATTGCTGTCGAGGCCTACGGCGCGTTGCCCTTCGGGCGAGGCGTAGTAGGCGCCCGCCCCGCCCAGGGTTTCGGCCAGCAGCACCGACACGCCGCCGTGCAGCAGGCCGTACGGTTGCACGGTGCGCGCGTCGACCGGCACGCGCGCGCGCAGGAAGTCGTCGCCGATCTCGGTGAACTCGATGCCGAGCACGGCCACTGCGCCCTCGGCGCTGCGCGAATTGAGGAGGTCGAGCGTGACGGGTTTTTGCCAGATGGGCATGCGGGGGCTCCAGGCCAGGGAAGGTGCAAAACTATAGCGAGCCCGCGCCGTGCAAACGGGCGGCCGGCCGACATCGGCGACACCGCCCTGACCCTAAGCTCGACGCATGACCCGTCCACAACGATGGATCGCCGGCATCGCCGCCACGGCGGTGGCGGTGGTCGTGCTGCTGGCCGCCGGCCTGGCCTGGTGGCTGCCCAGCAATGAAGAGCTTGCCGCGCGCATTGCGAGCGAGTTCGAGCAGCGCACCGGCATCGGCCTGCGCGTCGGCGCCGCGCACTGGACGCTGCGACCCGGCCCCGCCATCACGCTCAGCGAGGTCGCCACCGCCCAAAAGGAGCCGATCACCGTGCAACGGCTGGTGCTGCGTGCCGACCTGTCGGCCCTGCTGGCGCGGCGTGTGCAAATCGACACCGTCGAAATCGACGGTGCCGTGCTGCCGCGTGCATCAGTGCGCGCGTTTCGCGGCCGTGGCGGTGGCATGCATAAACCGGTCGGCAACTGGACGGTGCACGAGGTGCCCGTGGCACACGCCCGCTTCAGCGACCTGACCTGGATCGACCGGCGCGGCATCGCGCTGGCTTACGACGGCCGCATCGACTTCGATCCAGGCTGGCTGCCGCGCCACGCCGAAGTGGCGCGACGCGACGTGACGCCGCCGGCGCGCCTCGCGCTGAAGCGCGAAGCAGACACCGACCGCTGGCGCACCGACATCGAGGTGGCGGGCGGCAGCTGGAACGGCACCACCACCGTGCAGACCCTGCCTGATCAGCGCCTGCGCCTGCATGCCGAGCTGGCGCCGCGCAACGTCGACATCGCGCTGCTCACGGCCGCATTCAAGCGGCGCGCGCCGGTCGAGGGCCGCATCGAGGGCCGCACCGAAGTCGATGCCGAAGCCGACGACCCCGTCGCGCTGTTGCGGGCGCTGCACACGCGCACGCGCTTCACGGTGCGGCCTGCCACGCTGCTGCGCTTCGACCTGGCCAAGGCGGTGGTCACCGCCGGCATCAGCCGCGGTGGCCAGACCCGGCTCGACGAACTCGTCGGCACGCTCGAAACGCAGAACACCGACGACGGCGTGGTGATGCGCTATCGCGACCTCAAGGCGCGTTCGGGCCTGCTCACCGCCAGCGGCAGCGTCACCATGGTGAACCGCAAGCTCGACGGCCAAGCTGCGGTCGACCTGGTCGACGGCGTGGTCGGCGTGCCGCTCAAGGTGGGCGGCACGGTCGACGCGCCGGAACTGTCACTCACCGGCGGTGCGCTGGCCGGCGCCGCCGTCGGCAGTGCCGTGCTGCCGGGCGTCGGCACCGCGATCGGCGCGCGCATCGGTCAGAAGGTGGAGCAGATGTTCGACGGCGGCGGCGGCGACAAGAAGCCGAAAAAGCCCGCGGCACGCGGGCCGCGCAGCAACTGAGGCCGGGCGGGGGGTCGCCTGGCTGGCTTGCGTTGCGAACCCGCGAGGCGTCTAATTTCCTCCGCTTCCAACAGGAGGTGCCATGACGTTCAACGAACTCCGGTTCAGCGTGGTTTCTGTCCCTGTCCTCGTGGCCGACCGATCCCGGCGGGTGCTATTGCGCGGCGGTAGCGGCCTGCGGCGCCGGGCCCTCCTCGCGCTGGGTGGTGCGGCCCTGGTGCTCGCATGGCCCCCCGACGCGCCAGCCCAAACGAAGAAGGCGTCATCGGGCGGGACGGAGGCCGCCGTCCGCGACACCATCGCCCGGTTCGAGGCCGCATGGAACCGTCACGACGTGAAGGCCTGGCTCGCGCTCATGACCGAGGATGTGTGGTTCACGGCTGCCAGCGACTTCTATGGGCGGATGAAGGGCAAGGAGGCCGTGCGCGCGTTCTTCGAGTACGACGTGAAGAACACGGATCTGCGGTGGGAGATCAAGCAGCTCAAGATGATGCCGGACGGCACGGCCAGCGCGTCGCTGCGCCATACCGCGCTGCTGCTGCCAAAGGTCGACGGCAAGTACAAGCGCGAAGACGTCAGCGACCCCTGCCTGAGCCGTTGGCGGTTGGAAGGAGGGCGGTGGCGCCTGTTTTTCTTCACGGCCTACAAGGGTCTAGCCATCTCGGAAATGAAGAAGGATGGGCTGGATCCTTGACAGAAGCCGCAGCGGCACGTTGGAGTTCCTGTTCGCGCATCTGCGCCTGCAGGATGGCCGTCGACGCGCCGGTATCGGTCACCCCAGCGCCGGCAGCACCGTTCCCCGGCTCTCTCCAAACCCGATGCGCGCCGCGCCGGGTCTGGCGCAGGCGCCGCGCAGGATCACTGCGTCGCCGTCCCCCAGAAAGCTGCGTTGCTCGCCGTTGGCCAGCGTCACCGGTGACTGGCCCGCGCGGGCCAGTTCGATGATGGCGCCGGCCTCGCCCGGCCCGGGGCCGGAGATGGTGCCGCTGCCGAACAGGTCGCCCGCATTCAGACTGCAGCCGCCGACCGTGTGGTGCGCGACCATCTGCGCCGGTGTCCAGTACTGGTGCCGGAAGCTGGTGGCCGACAGGCGCGATGCGCCGCTGCCTTCGGCGCGCGCCTTCTCGCTCTCCAGCCAGACCTCAAGCTGGATGTCGATCGCCCCCTCGGCACGGTTGGCCTCGGTGTCGAGGTAGGCGAGCGGCTGCGGCTCGCCGGCCGCCCGCGTCCAGGCTTGGCGGTAGGGCGCCAGCGCTTCCATCGTCACGATCCACGGCGAGACCGTGGTGGCGAAGTTCTTGGCCAGGAAGGGGCCGAGCGGCGCCATCTCCCAGAACTGGATGTCGCGCGCCGACCAGTCGTTCAGCAGGCAGATGCCGAAGATGTGCTGCTCCGCCTGCGCGAGCGGAATCGGCTCGCCGGCCGCGTTGCCCTGGCCGATCCAGATACCGAGTTCCAGCTCGTAGTCGAGCCGCGCGCAGGCGTGGAAGGTGGGCGATGCGGCGCCGGGCGCCAGGGTCTGGCCCATCGGGCGGCGGAACTGCTGGCCGCTCACGCCGATGGTCGACACGCGGCCGTGGTACGCGATCGGGATCCAGCGGAAGTTGGGCGTGACGTCGCCCTCGGGGTTGAAGATGCGCGTGATGTTCAGCGCATGGTCGATCGAGGTGTAGAAGTCGGTGTAGTCGCCGATGCGTGCGGGCACGGCGTATTCCACCTCGGCTTGCGCCACCAGGCATTGGCGCACCCTGTCGGTGTTGTGGCGTGCGTCGGATTTCAGCAGCGCGAACAGGGCGTGGCGCAAAGCCTGCCACGCGGCCGGGCCTTGCGCGAAGAAGTCGTTGAGCGCCGGCTGCGCGGCGGCGCGTGCGGCGTCGCGCGCGAGGCCGTCGAGCTGCCCGCCGGCGGCCAGCGCCGCCAGGTCGAGCACCTGGTCGCCGATCGCCACGCCGCCGCGAAAGGCTTCGCTGCTGCCTGCGCGGCGAAACACCGCATGCGGCAGGTTCTGGATTGGAAAGTCGCAGCCCTCGGCATTGGCCGAGGCCAGCCAGCTGCGTGCTGCGGGGTCGTGGGTGTGGTTGAGCGCCGGCATGTCAAACCGAGGCCATCAAGGCGTCATCGAAGATCGCGACGGCGCGCGTCCAGCCGGCCGAGGCACCGCGGATCTTGTGCGGGAAGCAGCTGATGAAGAAGCCCGAGGGCGGCAGCGCCTCCAGGTTGTGCAGCTTCTCGAGGTGGCAGTAGCCGATGTCGCGGCCGGCCTTGTGGCCTTCCCAGATGAGGGACGCGTCATGCGTCTCGCCATACTTCTTGGCGGTGTGCACGAAGGGCGCGTCCCAGCTCCAGGCGTCGGTGCCGGTCAGGCGCACGCCGCGTTCCAGCAAATACATCGTCGCCTCGTAGCCCATGCCCGCGCCGGCCGAGACGAAATCGGAGTGACCGTAGCGCGAACCGGCGCGGGTGTTGACCACCACGATCTCCAGCGGCTTGAGCGTGTGGTCGATGCGCTTGAGCTCGGCCTCGACGTCTTCTGCCGTCACCACGTAGCCGTCGGCGAAGTGCCGGAAGTCCAGCTTCACGCCGGGCTGGAAGCACCATTCGAGCGGCACGTCGTGGATCGCGATCGCGGGCTTCTTGTCGCCCAGCGCCTTGTCCATGGTCGAGTGGAAGTGGTAGGGCGCATCGAGGTGCGTGCCGTTGTGGGTGGAGAGCTGCACCATCTCCACCGCCCAGCCTTCGCCGTCGGGCAGGTCTTCCTTTTTCAGGCCGGGAAAGAACGGCTCGATCTGCTCGTAGGTCTGCTCGTGCGTGAAGTACTGGATCTTCGGCGCGAAGGCGGGCGGGTCGGACAGCACGTCGTTTTCGAGAAAGATCGAGAGATCGACAAACTTGCGTGGCATGGGGGCTCCTTTGGAATGTGTTGTGAGTTCAGGGGTGCTGCCAGCGCAGCAGCTTCTTTTCGGCGATGGCCAGCAGTGCGTTGCTGGCAAAGCCAATCAGGCCCAGCAGCACGATGCCGGCGAACAGGTCGCTCGCACGGAACGCGCGCGCCGCGAGCAGGATGGCCTGGCCCAGGCCGCTTTGCGAGGCGATCATTTCGCCCACCACGGCGACGATCAGCGAGATCGTCATCGACAGGCGCATGCCGGCCAGGATGTCGGGCAGGGCGTTCGGCAGGCCGACCTTCCAGATGAAGGCTGCGCGCGACATCTGCAGGCAGCGCGCCACCTCCGACAGGCGCGGCTCCACCGCCGCAAAGCCATGCACCGTGGCCAGCAACACCGGCCACATGGCGCCGAAGGCGACCACGAACAGCACCATGCCCGGGTTCAGGCCGAAGATCGAAATCGCCAGCGGCAGCAGTGCCGAGGCCGGCAGCGGGCGGACGAACTCCAGTGTCGGCTGCACCCAGGCGCGCACCGCCGGTGAGACACCGATCGCCGCGCCCAGCAGCACGCCGAACAGCGATGCCAGCAGCCAGCCCTGCAGCATGCGCAGCACCGTGGCCTGCGTGAAAGCCAGCAGCTCGCCATTGCCGGTGCCGGAGAGATTGAGGCCGTCCGCCAGGCTCGCCAGCGTGGCCTGCGGCGTCGGCAGGAACACGCGGCTGACCCAGCCGGCATTGCTGGCGCCCCACCAGAGCGCAACCAGCAGGGCGAGCACGCCGACCGAGCCGAGCCAACCCGCCGCCTGATTCTTGCGGCCGTTCATGCCGGCACTCCCATTCGGCGCGCCACGAAGCGTTGCAACTGCAGCATGCCGACATTGACCGCGAAGCCGACCACGCCGATCCAGCCCAGCCAGGCCAGCATCAGTGCCGGGTCGAGGCTCTGCTGCGCGATCATCATTGCGTAGCCCATGCCGTTGGGGTTGGCCGCGATCTCGACGGTCACGGCCACCACCAGCGCGACCGCGACGCCAAGCCGCAATGCCACGAACAGCCGCGGCACGATCGCGGGCAGCACGATCTTCCAGGCCCGCTCGCGCGCCGAGAGGCCTAGCACGCGGCTCACTTCGAGCAGGCGCGGCTCGACCTGCTGCACCGCCGACTGCACCAGCACCAGCATCGGCCAGAAGGTGGCGAAGGCGACGATCGACAACTCCATGCGCACGCCGAAGCCGAACATCAGCATCGCCAGCGGAATCAGCGCCACCGAGGGCACCGGGCGGAACACCTCGATCGACAGAAAGCTCAGGCGCGCGGCGCGGCGCGAGAGCCCGAGCGCAATGCCAAGCCCCACGCCGAGCCCGGCGCCGATCAACAGCCCGAGCGCGGCGGTGCCGAGCGTGAAGCCGGTGGCCTGCCAGAGCGAGCCATCCATGGCCGCCGCGACGAAGGCCTTGGCTGCCGCGCTCGGCGGCGCGAGCGCATCGCTGCCCAGTGCCGCCGCACGCCGCGCGTACCACTCGAACAAAGCCAGCAGCGCCAGCGGCAGTGCAAAAGGACGGACGAATCCAGGAACACCGCGGAACCGGCTTCGCCGGGCCGCTGGTGTTGCCCCCTGCAAGGGGGTGGGCGAAGCGACACGAAGTGCGCGAAGCCTGGGGGTGTGCCTAATCATTGCCGTGCTCGATGAAGGCGAAGAGCTCGCGGCGCAGCTTGACGAACTCGGGGTGTTCCTTGGTCGTCAGCTGGTCGCGCGGGCGCGGGATCTGCACGTCGATCATCCGCGCCAGGCTCGGCCGGCCCGGGCCGGGGTTGGCCTGCAGCGCGATCACGCGGTCGCCGAGGTAGATCGCTTCCTCGAGGTCGTGCGTGACGAACAGCACCGTCAGCCCGTCGTCGCGCACCAGTCGAGCGAGCTCATCCTGCAGGCTCTGGCGCGTGAGCGCATCGAGCGCGCCGAAGGGCTCGTCCATCATCATCAGCTCGGGCTTTTGCGCGAGGCAGCGCGCGATCTGGGCGCGCTGCTGCATGCCGCCCGAGAGCTGCACCGGGAATTTGTGCCCGTGCTTCGCGAGGCCGACCTTGGCCAGCACTTCGGCGATGCGCGCCGGGCGCTCGGCGCCCGGAATGCCGGCGGCTTCGAGTGCCAGGCTCACGTTGCCCTCGACGGTGCGCCAGGGCAGCAGCGCGCGGCCGTAGTCCTGGAACACGAAGGCCACTTCGCGCGAAGGCCCGGTCATGGGCACGCCGTTGCGCCGCACCTCGCCGGCGCTGGCCGTGGCCAGCCCGCTGGCCGCGCGCAGCAGCGTGGTCTTGCCGCAGCCGCTCGGGCCGACGATGCAGACGAACTCGCCGCGCCCCACGTCGAAGGAGGTGGGCGAGAGGATCTCCTGCCTGCCGAAGCAGATGGCCACGCCGTCGAAGCGCAGGAACGGCATCACTTGGCGATCAGCCTGGCGGCTTCGAGCGGGGTCTTCAGCATTTCCTGGTCTTTCATCAGATCGATCCAGTAGCCGACCTGCTTCTCGCTCACGATCGCGCCGGGCGGCGAGATCTGGGCCTTGGCCAGCACCTCCGGCGGCAGCTTGATGTACTTGCCGATCGCACTGCGCATCCGGGCGTCGTTCTTCGGCTGCTGCATGAAGGCTGCGGCCTCGACCACCGCCTCGCGGAAGCCACGCGCAGCGGCCGGGTTCTTTGCCACCCACTCGCGCTTGGCGGCATGCACGATGGTCTGGTTGCCTTCGGGCAGAAAGGTGGCGTAGTACGAGGCTACATAGCCCGCGCCGCTCTCGGTGATGCGGCTCATGAACGGGTCGGCCGTCACCACCGCATCGACCGAGCCGCCGCGCAGCAGATCGGCATGCTGCGGGAACGAGGCCTCGACGAAGCTCACCTTGCGGTAGTCCACGCCACTGCCCTTGAGCCAGGCACGGAAGGTCACGTGCAGGAAGGCACCGAGGCCGGGCACGCCGATCTTCTTGCCCACGCAGTCCTGCGGCGTGCGGATGCCCGAGCCCGCGCGCGCCACCAGGCCAAAGCCGGTGAAGGTCTTGGAGGTGACGCCGCCGCCGGACACCAGCACCAGGTCGAGCCCGCCATCCACCGCCTGCAGGAACACCGAAGGCGTCGGCCCGCCGATGTGGAGCGAGTCCGACTGCAGCGCCGCCGGAATGGTCGAGTTGAGCGGAATGAACTTGAGCTCGACATCGAGGTTGCGCTTCTTGAAATAGCCCTCTTCGGTCGCCACGAAGACCGAGGCGAAGTCGGTCACGGCCGTGTAGCCGAACACGATCTTCGAAGGGGGCTGCTGCGCATGCGAGGGCAGTGCGGCGGTGGCCGATGCGGCTGCGAGCGCCGACAGCAGGGTGCGTCGTTTCATCATGGCTTGGGTCTCCTGGGGATGGTCTTTTGTGTGCGCGGGGTCTTGGGTTTCGGCAGCGCGGCACGCAGGCCGCCGACGATGAAGTTCACGAGCATCGGCGCCACGGCCGGGTCGCTCGGCTGGTTCTCGCCATGCGAGAGGCGCTCGATGCGGGTGCTGTTCAGATGGCTCAGCAGCGTTCCCAGCGCGAACTGGTAGCCCCAGGCGACCTGGCCGCGCGTGGCATGCGGCAGCGCGATGAGCAGTGCGTCGATGAATGCCTCGGCCAGCGGGTCGAAGTAGCCGCGCAGCACGCGGTCCGCCTCTTCGTTGGTGTGAAAGAGCTCGCGCGCCACCAGCAGTGCGTAGTGTTCGCCCTCGGTGCTGGCGCGCAGGGCCAGCACCGGGGCAGTGAAGGCTTCGATGATGCGCGGCAGCGTGTGCGGGTCTTCGGGGTCGTTCTCGACCGCGGCGAGGCCTGCAAGCCGCGCCTTGATGGTGTGGCTCCAGTGTTCGAAGATGGCGTGAAAAAGCTCGTGCTTCTGGCCGTAGTAGTAGCCCACCAGGGCCAGCGGCACGCCGGCCTCCTCGGCGATCTGGCGGATCGTCACGGCGTGGTAGCCGTGCTGTGCGAACAGCTTCTCGGCCGCCAGCAGGATGGCCTGCCGGCGGTCGGGCCGGGCGGCCTCGGCGCTTACGGCGGCGGCCCGATGGGCGCTGCGCCTGGCGGGCGGGGTGCGAGCATTCATGGCGCGTATTGAACGCTTGTACAAAAATCTTGTACACACGTACAAACCCTGAGGTCAACCCCGATTGAGCATGCTCGTTCGCAGGGCTACGCTCGGTTCATGCCCGCTCCCAACATTCCCCAGATCCGCCTCTATCAAAACTGGCTGCGCGAGACGCGCGGCCTGTCATTCGACAGCTACGACGCGCTGTGGCGCTGGTCCGTCACCGATCTCGATGCCTTCTGGCAAAGCATCTGGGACTACGCCGGCCTCCAGTCGCCGACGCCGCACAGCGCGGTGCTGGCCGACCGCAAGATGCCGGGTGCCGTATGGTTTCCGGGCGCCCAGGTCAACTACGCGCGCGAGATCCTGCGCCACGCCGATGCAGCCCATGCCGCCGGCATGCTCGCCATCGTCAGCGACAACGAACTCGGCGAAGTTCGCGAGCTGTCATGGCCTGAGCTGCGCCGGCAGATCGGCGCGGTGGCGCTCACGCTGAAGTCGCTCGGCGTGCAGCGCGGCGACCGCGTGGCCGCCTACCTGCCAAACGTGCCGGAAACCATGGTCGCCTTTCTCGCCTGCTCGAGCATCGGTGCGGTCTGGAGCGTGTGCGCGCCCGACATGGGCACGGCCGCCGTGGGCGACCGCTTCCGCCAGATCGAGCCCAAGGTGTTGATCGCGGTCGACGGCGTGCACTACGGCGGCAAGCCGCTCGACCGCAGTGCGGTGCTGCAGGAACTGCGCGGCCAGCTGCCGAGCGTGCAGAAGCTGCTGCTCGTGAAAACGCCCTTCGCCGCGAGCCCCGTCGAACATGATGTCGACTGGGCCGAGGCCATGGCGCGCAACGATGCCGCAGTGGCCGCCTTCGAACCCGAGTGGCTGCCCTTCGACCACCCGATCTGGATCGTCTATTCGAGCGGCACCACCGGGCTGCCCAAGCCCATCGTGCACGGGCAGGGCGGCATCCTGCTCACCATGCACGCCTGCGGCCTGCACAACGACGTGGGTGCGAGCTACGGCGCCAACAACTTCGGCGAGCGCTACCACTGGTACAGCTCCACCGGCTGGGTGATGTGGAACTCGCAGCTCTCGGGACTGGCCTTCGGCGCCACCATCTGCATCTACGACGGCAACCCCGCGGGCAGCAAGGAGAAGCCCGACTGGAGCGTGCTGTGGCGCTTCGTCGCGCGGCACAAGGTCACCTTCTTCGGCGCGGGTGCGGCCTACTTCACCAACTGCATGAAGGCCGGCATCGTCGCGAAGGATTGCGGCGACCTGTCGCGCGTGCGTGCCCTCGGCAGCACCGGCTCGCCGCTGCCCGAAGAAGTGCAGCGCTGGGGCACGCAACAGATCCTCGATGCAGGCTCGAAGGAAGTGTGGTGGTGCAACATTTCCGGCGGCACTGACTTCTGTGGCGCCTTCGTCGGCGGCAACCGCGAGCTGCCCGAAGTGCCGGGCCAGATGCAGTGCCGTGAGCTTGGCCATGCGGTCGAAGCGTGGAATGAGCAGGGCCAGCCGGTCATCGGCGAAGTCGGCGAGCTGGTCTGCACCCAGGCCATTCCGTCGATGCCGCTCTACTTCTGGGGCGACGAAGGCAACGCGCGCTACCTGTCGAGCTACTTCGACACCTATCCCGGCGTCTGGCGCCACGGCGACTGGATCAGGATCGGCGAAGACGGCGGCTGCATCATCTACGGCCGCAGCGACGCCACCATCAATCGCCAGGGGCTGCGCATGGGTACCAGCGAGATCTACAGCGCCGTCGAAGGCCTGCCCGAGGTGCTCGACTCGATGGTGGTCGATCTCGAATACCTCGGCCGCGACAGCTACATGCCGCTGTTCGTGGTGCTGCGCCCCGGCGTCGCGCTCGACGACACGATGCGCGGCAAGCTCAACAACGCCATCAAGACCTCGCTGTCGCCACGCTTCTTGCCGAACGACATCTTCCAGGTGGACGAGATCCCGCGCACGCTGTCGGGCAAGAAGCAGGAGCTGCCGATCAAGAAGCTGCTGCTGGGCCAACCGATCGAGCGCGTGGTCAACAAGGAGGCGATGGCGAATCCCGGCAGTCTGGATTGGTACGTCGCGCTGGCGAAGCAGCGCGCCGCCGGCGCACTGGCCGCGGCCCCGGCGTCGAGCAGCTCGTAGTGCCATTCCAACGGCGTCACAATGGCCGTTCATGAAGTCCTTGCTTGTCCTCGCAATCCTGGCCACCTTCGGCGCGGCTGCCGATGCGGAGGTCGTTCGTTGCGCCGACGCAGCCGGCAACGTGAGCTACACCGACAACGCTTGCCCCCCAGGTGCCAAGCCGGTGGGGCGCGTCGCGATTCCAGAGCCCGTGGTTCCGAGTGCCGACGAAGTCGAACGGCGCCGCCAGGCGCAGATCGACAGCGCTGCCCGTTCGAGCCAGTCGCAGCGCGAATCGGCCGAAGCGGCCGCGCGCCAGCCGGCACCGCAACCGAGCGGGCCGATCGTCATCGACGCCGGCCGCAGTGGCCCTACGGGCGGCCGGGCGTCGGACAGCCGCTGGAGCAACCGCAGCGACGAACCGGCATTCATCGACGATGGCGAGCCTTACCCCGGCGTGGCGGGCCGCCCGGTGCGGCCGCGCAACATGGCGCCGCGCATTCGCAACTGCGATGCCGGTGGCTGCCAGGACACGCAGGGCAACCACTACAACCGCTCGGGCCAGCTCGACCGCTATCGCAGCATCGACGGCAAGACCTGCCAGCCGGTCGGCACGACCACGATCTGCCGCTAGCCGCTACTGCGGCTTGCGGCAATCGCCGCCGACCGACGCCGTGCCGGCGGCCTGCATGAATCCCCCGCGGGACGGCATAGGCCACGCGGACGATCGCGAGCCGGCGCCATCGCCGCTAAGCTCGCGACCCATGCCTGCAGACACCCGCCCGCAAGACGCGACGAAGATCGCGCTGTCGCCGGACGGCATGCTGCGCATCGAGCAGGAACTGATCGAAGACGATCGATCCGGCCCGTGGGAAACCACACGCGTGTTCGCGCTGCCCGGCGGCACGCTGCTCGCGCAGGCAACGAGCCACGGCTACGCGACCGAGCCGCCGCGCTTCCCGGCGCATGGCGTGGTCGTGCTGCCGCTCACCGACCGCTCGGGCCAGTGGCGGCAGGTGCGCATCGATGCGGTAGCGCGCGGCTTCCGGCTGCTGCCGGGCGAGGTCGACGAACCGCTCGGGCTGCTGTCGAAGCGGCTGGGCCTGGACGAGGCGGCCGCGCCCTACACACCGCCGCCGGCGGTGGTGTCGGCGGCGCAAACCTTCCTGATGCTGCTCACCACTTTCGGCAGCCTCGTCTTCGTGCTCGGCGGGCTGTGGATGATGTGGTCCGGCCAAACCGCGAAGGATCGCTGGACGGGGCTCGCGGGCGTGGTGTTCTTCGGCGGCTGCATGTGGGGGTCGTTGTCGGAGATGCGGCAGCGGCGCTGATCAGGGCGGCGCGGCTGTCGCGTCCGGCCTTCGCCTCAGCCCCAGAGTGCAGGCTTGGCGACCATCAAATAGAACACCCCCAGCATCGCGACGAAGGCCGGGTATCCCAGGCCCTCCCAGCAGCGGGCGTAGCGCCAGTACATCGCTGGCAGGGCGCCGCCGCGTCGGCTCGCCTCTTGTGCCATCGCCGCCATGCGCAGTTGCAGCCAAACAACTGGCAGCCAGCAGGCGCCGGCCAGCGCGAACAGGCCCAGCGAGGCCACCAGCCAGGGCGTGGTGAAAGGCAGGCCGGCCAGGTACGCCATCAGCAGGCCGGTGGCCGGCTGGATCAGTACGGTGGGCGTGGTGAACCACCAGTCGGCCCGCACCACGAGCCGCGTGACCACGGCCTGCGCTGCCACGCTCTCGCTGCGGTTCGCAAAGAACATGTAGAAGGCCGAGCCGAAGCCGGTGCCCACGAGCACCACGCTCGACAGGATGTGCAGCCACTTCACCAGCAGATAGAGGCTCATGCACGCTTCCTGGCCAGCACCCACAGCGCGGCGGCGATGGGCAGGTTCTTGGTCAATGGCCCCAGCGGGTGCAGCCACCAGGCGGGTTCGATGGCGGTCGCGATCAATGTCATGAGCAGCATCATCCCCAGCGCGGCGAGAAAAACGGCGCGCACGGGTCGCAGCCACAGCAGGAGCCCGAGCACCACGTCGACCGCCGCGCCGGCCAGAATGACCGCGCGCGTCAACGCCGGGTTCGCGATGCCCGCAAGCGACACGAGCTGCGCGCTTTGCCCCTGCAGCTCCCACACGCTGGCCGCCGCGGTGAACAGCCAGACAAACACCAGGCTGAAGCGAAGCAGGTTCAAGTCGTTGTCCGTCGTCATGGTGTCAGCGGTGGGCATGCGGCGGGTCCTCGTCGACGGTGTCGCAGACCATGCCCCAGCGTGCGAACTCCGGCGCGAACGCGTCCAGCGGCAGCAGGCCCATGCAGCTCATGGCGCCAGACGGCAACCCGGGCCGGCCTTGCGCCAACCGGCGCGCCAGCAGAATCGCGGCCATGCACGGAATCTCGGGCCCGTGGTCGTGATCCGCGGCGATGTGCCAGGCGCGCCGCGCCGGTTGGCCCATGGCATCACGCCCTTCGACGCGCACCACCATGCCACCCAGCGCCGAGCCGAGGAAGTCGAAGGTGCGACCAAAGCGATTCAGCAATGCCGCCAACCGTGCCGGCCTGGACAGGACGCCGGCTGCACGCAACGCTGCCAGCAGCGCAAACACGCGCTGCGCCAGTCCCACCTCGAGCGCTGCACGGAACATCACGCGTTGCGTGACGCCATAGCGTGCGGGGAACAGCTCCAGGTCAGGGATGTCGCAAAGCGCACCCCGGCGCGGCTTGATGCGCTCGAACTGCACGCGCGCGGGCCGCGCCCACCCGGGCTGCTTCTGCCAGCGGCCCTGATCCCACACCTCGATGGCCTCGCCGCAATAGCTCAGCACGCCGGCCAGCGTCGCTTCGCCGCGCGGTGCCGTCTGCGCGGGTGCAATGCAGGTGTCGATGCTTTGGATGTGCTGCCATCCGGCGGCAAGGTGATCGACCACGGCGGACGAAAGCGCCGGCACCGTGCTTGCGCCGCTGACGGCCGTGCGGCCTGCGGCCCTGAACCGCGCGTCGAGCGCCGCCCCGAAGTCGCAGACGAAGCGCCGCCCGTCGGCCAGGTCGATGTAGTGGGCGCCGGCGGCAGCCGCGGCCTCTGCCACACGCCAAGCCTGTGCCTGGAACGGCCCCGCGGTATGGATCACCAGTTCGACGCCGAGCATACGCAGGGTCGGAGCCAGATCAGGCGCGGCGTGGTCGATGGTCACGCCGCGCGCACCGCCACCCAGTTCGTTCGCCAGCGCATCGGCCCGCTGCGGGTCTCGGCCACCGATCAGCAGCGCGATGGCGCTGTCGCCCGCAAGCGCGCGGCAGATGCGTGTGCCGAAGTTGCCATAGCCGCCGAGCACCAGTGTTTTCAACGCCGCGATTCCCTATCGATACAACTTGCTTACTATGAAATTAATAGCTGACCGCGTCCGCCGGACGGGCGCGCGAGGCCTATTCTGCTTGCAAGGAAAGGTGCCGGCGCCGACGACCGACGCAGACTGTCACAGCGCCGCGGCGCCCGCATGTGAAGAATGCCGATTGCGAGCCACGACGACCAAGGACTGCCATGCTCAAGACCGCCACGCTGCACGCCTATGTGCCCGCCCACGACGTGGAGCGCTGCCGCCGTTTCTACGACGAGAAGATCGGCCTCGGCCCCGGGCGCAAGGCCGGCCCGGGCTACACCTTCGACTGCGCGGGCGGCACCTCCTTCTTCGTCTACCCGTCGCCCGGTGCCGGCACCAACAAGGCGAGCTGTGCCTTCTGGCATGTTGACGACGTTGCGTCCGTTGTCGACTGGCTGAAGGCCCGCGGCGTGGCGTTCGAGCAGTACGACATGCCGGAGACCGCGCCCGGCAGCCGCATCTATCCGGCCGAGGATGCCAGTGCCGCGTGGTTCAAGGACACCGAGGGCAACATCATGGCCGTGGTGCAGAGCCCGTACTGAGCGCTAGATATCCATCACCTTGTCGAGCCCGCGCAGCAGCCCGGTGTGGCCGCCGACCTTGCGGATCGCGAGCAGCGCGCCATCGACATAGGGCTCCGCGCTGGCGCCGGCTTCGTGCCGCAGATGCAGTCGCTGGTCTTTCATGCCGAAGATGGTTTCGATGCCGAGCACGAAGCCCGGCACGCGCACCGCGTGCACCTGTACGCCGTTCAGCGTGGCACCGCGAACGCCATCCGGGCCGTTGACCTGGTCGAGCGGCACGCCAATCGCCGGCTGCCGCACCGCTCCGAGCCGCAGCGCGAGTTCGCGGCCGGTGCCGGAAGGCGCATCGGGCTTCGAATCCTTCGCGTAGTCGATGATCTCGAAGTTCGGGATGTAGCGCGCTGCCATTTCCGCAAAACGCTGCAGCAGCACAGCCGTGAGGGCGAAGTTGCCGCAGGCGAGCACGCCGCGGTCTGTGTCGCGCGCGGCCTTGTCGATCGCGGCGTAGTCCGCGTCGCTCAGGCCCGAGCTGGCGACCACCACATGCGCGCCGGCCGCCAGCGCGGCCAGGATGTTGGTCTTGACGATCTCGATGCTGCCGGGCTTCGCATACTCGACATACACGTCGCAGCCCTTGGCCAGCGCGATCGCCTCGGCGGCGCTGCCGGACACCATGCCCGTGATCGCCGGCAGGTTCAGCAACTCGCCGAGCGGCCGTCCGGCATTGCGGTGCCCGACGGCACCCACCAGCTGGAGATCGTCTTGTGCCGCGATGCCGCGGGCCAGCGCCGCGCCGGCCCAACCCGTGGCGCCGGAAAGAATCACACGCTGCATGGCTGCTCCTTTTCTTGTGTCATGTGCTGCTACTACGCGCCTGCGCCTGCAGCCAGGTGATGAACCGCATCAACAGCGGCCGGTCGTCGCCGCGTTCGGGGGTGACGAGATAGTAGTTGCGCTCGCCCGAGAGCGGCCGCGCAGAGGCCACCACCAGGTCGCCGCGCGCCAGTTCGTCTTCCACCAGCATGGTCGGCATCAGCGCCACTCCAAGGCCGTGCGCGGCGGCGGTGGCCAGCATCGAGAACAGTTCGTAGCGCGGGCCGCCGCGCGCGTTGGGCGCGTCGACCTGCTGCGCGTCGAACCACTGGCGCCAGCCGTCGGGGCGGGTGCTCTGCTGCAGCAGCGGCAGCTTCGCCACCGCCGCGGGCGCGACCGGCTTGCCCCGTGGCAGCAGCTTCGGGCTGCACACCGGCACCACGTCCTCGTGCAGCAGCAATAGCGCGCGCGTGCCGGCCCAGTTCGCGACCTGCGCGGGGGTGCCGGCGTACAGCGCCGCATCGAACTCGGCATCGGCAAACAGGAACGGGCGGGTGCGCGTCTCGATGTGCACCACCACGTCGGGTTGCAGCGCAGCGAACGCAGGCAGGCGCGGGATCAGCCAGCGCGTGGCGAAGGTCGGAACGGCAGCCAGCGCGAGCGACCCCCCTTCGCCCTGGTGCGCCATCGCGTCGAGCGTGTCGCGCTCCATCGCCTCCAGCCGTTTGGTGATCTGCCGGGCGTAGGCGGCGCCGCTCGCGGTGAGCGCGACGCCGTGCCGCGTGCGGCGAAACAGGGCCACGCCCAGAAAGGCCTCAAGCGTGCCGATCTGGCGCGACACGGCGCTCTGCGTCAGCGCGAGCTCCTGCGCCGCGCGCGTGTAGCTCTCGTGCCGGGCTGCGGCATCGAAACACACGAGAGTTTGCAGGGGCGGGATTTTTCGGCGCATGTATGCTGCCAGTGTATGACTGGGGCGGGGTCGTTGCCAATGGCAATGGCGGGAAAGTTCGCCACGAGACATGCGCTTGTCTCATATCTGGGTGCGGATTACTCGTTTGCGCCATGGCCCTTGCGCCGCTAGGATCGACCGCATCCCCCCATTCAATTTCCGGAGACAGCCACATGGCCACCAAAGCGCACTTTCACTGGGACGACCCGATGTTGCTCGAGCAGCAGCTCACCGACGACGAGCGCATGGTGCGTGACGCGGCCAATGCCTACTGTCAGGAACGCCTGCTGCCGCGCGTGACCGAAGCCTTCCGTTCCGGCGTGACCGACCCGGCCATCTTTCGCGAGATGGGCGCACTGGGCTTGCTGGGCCCGACCATTCCCGAGCAGTACGGCGGCCCCGGCCTCAACTATGTCTGCTACGGCCTGATTGCGCGCGAAGTCGAACGCGTCGACTCCGGCTACCGTTCCATGGCCAGCGTGCAGAGCTCGCTCGTGATGGTGCCGATCAACGAGTTCGGCACCGAAGCGCAAAAGCAGAAGTTCCTGCCCAAACTCGCCACGGGCGAATGGATTGGCTGCTTCGGCCTGACCGAGCCCGACCACGGCTCCGACCCCGGCAGCATGGTCACCCGCGCGAAGAAGGTGCCGGGCGGCTATTCGGTCAGCGGCGCCAAGATGTGGATCAGCAATTCACCGATCGCCGACATGTTCGTGGTCTGGGCCAAGGAAGTCAGCGAGTCCGGCACGGTCGGCCCGATCCGCGGCTTCGTGCTCGAGAAGGGCATGAAGGGCCTGAGCGCCCCCGCGATCCACGGCAAGGTCGGCCTGCGCGCCAGCATCACCGGCGAGATCGTCATGGACAACGTGTTCTGCCCTGAGGAAAACGCGTTCCCCGAAGTGCAGGGCCTCAAGGGCCCGTTCACCTGCCTCAACAGCGCCCGCTACGGCATCTCGTGGGGCGCACTCGGCGCCGCCGAAGACTGCATGCACCGCGCCCGCCAGTACACGCTGGACCGCAAGCAGTTCGGCCGCCCGCTCGCGGCCAACCAGCTGATCCAGAAGAAGCTGGCCGACATGCAGACAGAGATCGCCCTGGGCCTGCAGGGCAGCCTGCGCCTGGGCCGCATGAAGGACGAAGGCACGGCATCGGTCGAGATCACCTCGATCGTCAAGCGCAACAACTGCGGCAAGTCGCTCGACATCGCCCGCATGGCACGCGACATGATGGGCGGCAACGGCATCAGCGACGAGTTCGGCGTGGCACGGCATCTGGTCAACCTCGAAGTGGTCAACACCTACGAAGGCACGCACGACATCCATGCGCTGATCCTGGGCCGTGCCATCACGGGCATCGCGGCGTTCGCGAACTGAGCATGGCAGCGGCAGCCCTCGACGGCATCAAGGTTCTCGACCTCTCGCGCGTGCTCGCGGGCCCGTGGTGCACGCAGATCCTTGCGGATCTGGGTGCCGACGTGGTCAAGATCGAGCGCCCCGGCGTCGGTGACGACACGCGCACCTGGGGCCCGCCGTTCCTGAAGGACGCGGCCGGCCACGACACCAACCAGTCGACCTACTTCACCGCCTGTAACCGCAACAAGCGCTCGGTCACGCTCGACATGGCCACGCCCGAAGGGCAGGCCCTGCTCAAGAAGATGGCCGCGCAGAGCGACATCGTGGTCGAGAACTTCAAGACCGGTGGGCTCAAGCAGTACGGGCTCGACCACGAGAGCCTGCGTGCCGCGAACCCGCGCCTCATCTACTGCAGCGTCACCGGCTTCGGCCATGACGGCCCGCACGCGTCGCGCGCCGGCTACGACCTGATGATCCAGGCCACCAGCGGCATGATGAGCATCACCGGCCGCCCCGACGAGGCACCCGGCGGCGGCCCGCTGCGCGTGGGCGTGGCGCTCACCGACCTGTTCACCGGCGTCTATGCGAGCACCGCGATCCTGGCCGCGCTCGAAGTGCGGCACCGCACGGGCGAGGGCCAGCACATCGACATGGCCTTGCTCGATGTCGGCATGGCGATCCTCGCGAACCAGGCCAGCGCCTTCCTGAACACCGGCGTGGCGCCGCAGCGCCAGGGCAACAGCCATCCGAGCCTGGCGCCCTACCAGGACTTCCACACCAAGGACGGTTCGATGCTGCTGGCCATTGGCAACAACGGCCAGTTCGCGCGCTTCTGCGAAGCGGCGGGCCATCCCGACTGGGCCGCCGATGCCCGCTTTGCCACCAACACGCTGCGCGTGCGGCACCGCGAACTGCTGATTCCGCAGATGGAAGCGGTCACGCGCACGCGCAATACGGCCGAGTGGATCGCGCTGCTCGAAGACAAGGCCGTGCCCTGCGGCCCGATCAACGACATCGCACAGGCTTTCGACGACGAACAGGTCAAGGCGCGCGGCCTGGCCGTCGCCATGCCGCGCGATGCGGGCGATGGCATTGCGCAGATCGTCGGCGTGGCGAGCCCGCTGCGCCTTCAGGCCACGCCCCCGGTGCTGCGGCATGCACCGCCGGCACTCGGCCAGCACACCGACGAGGTGCTGGCCGAATTGGGCCTTGATGCGAAACAGCTGGCCGCGCTGCGCTCGGCGGGGGTGGTCTGACGACGCATCACGCACAACGGGCCGCGGCGTGTCCGGCGCCGGACACGCTGACGCCGGCGGATCGCTACCAGGAGCTGTTCACGGCCGTGCAGGGCGCGCGCGTGTTTGCCGACAGCAAGACCTTCGTCGACTGCGCGCCGCGCGGCGAACCGGCCGACATCCTCGCGTCCTTCCGCGCGCAGTGCAACGCAGCCGGCTTCGACCTCGCTGCATTCGTCGCTGCCAACTTCGAGGTGCTGCTGCCCGAACCCAGCGAGTACGTCTCGGTGCCAGGCCAGCCGCTCTGTGCGCACATCGACGACCTGTGGCCCGTGCTCACGCGGCAGCCGCTCGACCATCCGCCGCGCGGCTCGCTGCTGCAGTTGCCGTACCCGTACGTGGTACCGGGCGGCCGCTTCGGCGAGCTCTACTACTGGGACTCGTACTTCACGATGCTTGGCCTCGCCGCCAGCGGCCGACCCGAGCTGCTGCACGATATGGTCGGCAACTTCGCGCACCTGATCGACACCTACGGCCATGTGCCGAACGGCACGCGCACCTACTACCTCACGCGCTCGCAGCCGCCGCTGTTTGCATTCATGGTCGAGCTCGCGCAGCGGCTGGGCAGCATCGACGCGGCGGACTGCCTGCCCCAACTGCGGCAGGAGCACGCCTGGTGGATGCGCGGCAGCGAAGGCCTGGCGCCGGGCGCGGCCAGCGGGCGCGTGGTGCGGCTGCCCGACGGGCGGCTGCTCAACCGCTACTGGGACGAGCGCGATACGCCGCGCGAAGAAGCCTGGCTGGAAGACGTGACGACGGCGCGCGCCTCGGCATCCGACGCAGCGCAGGTCTATCGGCACATCCGCGCCGCGGCCGAATCGGGCTGGGACTTCAGCACGCGCTGGCTGGCGTCGTCGTCGCCGGCCGCGAACGATGCCGCGTCGCTCGCCGGCATCTGCACCACCGACATCGTGCCGGTGGATCTCAACGCCTTCCTCTACAAGCTCGAAACCACGATCGCCGACATCGCGCAACAGGCGGGTGACGCGGCCACGGCGCAGGCGTTCGCGCAGCATGCGCAGCAGCGCAAGGCCACCGTCGTCGAGCTGCTGTGGGACGAAGGGCAGGGCGCGTTCTTCGACCACGACTGGCGGCTCGGCACCCGGCGCACCTGCCTCACGGGGGCCACCATTGCGCCGCTGTTCGCCGGCCTTGCCGAACCGGCACACGCCGACGCATTGGCGGCCACCGTGTCACGCCGGCTGCTCGCACCCGGCGGCTTCTCGACCACCGAATACGCCAGCGACCAGCAGTGGGACCAGCCCAACGGCTGGGCCGCACTGCAATGGATGGCGATCGACGGCTTTGCGCGCTACGGGCACGAGGCGCTCGCGCGCACCATCGCGCACCGCTGGCTCGCCACGGTTGCGGCGGTCTATGAGCGCGAGGGCAAGCTGGTAGAAAAGTACGCGCTGCGCCAGCGCGAGCATGAAGCTTCGGCCGGCGGCGACGGCGGGGAGTACCCGCTGCAGGACGGCTTCGGCTGGACCAATGGCGTCACCCGCGCATTGCTGGCGACGCACCTGCAGCACACGGCGCACGGCTGCGTCGCCCACTCGGCTGCGCCGCTGCACCGTTAGTGCGGTGCAGCGTCGAACGGCGCCGCCGCATAGACCACCTTGCCGCCCACCATCGTCATCAGCGACACCGTCTTGCCGATGCGCTCGACCATCTCAGTCGACTTTGATGCCAGCCGCCTTGACCACCTGCTGCGCCTTGCCGGTTTCGTCGACGATGAACTTGTCGAACTGCGCCGATGGCATGGTGAAGGGTTCGGCGCCGAGCTTGTCGAGCCGCTCCCTGAGTTCGCTCGATGCCATGATCTTCGCGACCTCTGCCTGCAGCGCGTCGACCACCGGCTTCGGCGTTTTGGCCGGCGCGAACAGGCCGACCCAGAACAGGTATTCCGAACCCGGCACGCCGCCTTCGACCGTGGTGGGCAGGCTGGGCTGCACCGCCGAGCGCTTGCCGGTGCCGACCGCCAGCGCCTTGAGCTTGCCGCTCTGGATCAGTGGCAGTGCCGACACCATGGGCGCAAAGAACCAGTCGATGCGGCCGCCCATCACTTCGGTCATGGCCTCGGGCGTGCCGCGAAAAGGCACATGCTGGGCCTGGATGCCGGCGGCCAGGCGGAACACCTCGGCATTCATGTGCGTGGCCGAGCCGTTGCCGGCCGACGCGTAGTTGAAGCCGCCCGGCTTGGCCTTCGCCTGCGCGACCAGCTCCTTCACGTCGTTGAACTTGCCCGGCGTGGTGACCAGCACATTGGGCAGGCTCGCCATCGGCGTGATGCCGGCGAAATCCTTCAGGGTGTCGTACGAGAGGTTCGGGTAGATCGACGGATTGACCAGGTGGCCGGCCGAATGCACCAGCAGCGTGTAGCCGTCGGCCGGCGCCTTGGCCACCAGCGCTGCGCCCAGCGTGCCGCCGGCACCGGGCTTGTTGTCGACGATCACGCTCGTGCCGAGCGCCGGGCCGAGCCGCTCCGCCACCAGGCGCGCGACGATGTCGGTGCCGCTGCCGGCTGTGAACGGCACGACCAGCCGGATCGGCAGACCGGCCGGCCAGGCGCCCTGCGCACGTGCGCCGGCGACGGTACAGGCGGCCAGCGCGCCGATGACGATGTGGCGACGGGTGGGATGCAAGTAAGTCATGGTGTCGTTGTCTCCGTTGGATGGGGTCTTCTTTTCAGGGGGGCGGCCGGCGGCGCGTTCGCCATCACCAGCGCCACCAGCACCGGCCGGTTGGTGCGGTTGATCAACTGCCGCTTTTCGCCGGGCGCGAAGCGGGCGGAGTCGTAGCGCTCCAGCACCTGCTCCTGTCGCGCTTGTCCATCGACCTCGCCGACCAGCGTGAGCTGGCCTTCGAGCACCAGGTAGAGCTTCTCGATCGCCGAGCCCTCGAGCGTGGTGTGGCCGCCGGGCAGGATCTGGCTCATGCCCATCCACATCTGCGCCGACGGGCCTGCCTCCTTGCCCTGCAGGCGCAGGCAGCGCATGTCGAAGTGGTTCGGCGCCTCGTAGGCCGGCGCTGCATCGAGTCGCGTGACGTTCATGGCCGCAGCACCACGCGGTCGGTGCTGCCCGACAGCACCAGGCGGTAGGCGTCGATCGCCTCGTCGAGCCCGAAATGCCGCGCCACCGGAAATGGCTTCAGCGTGCCGCGCTCGAAGCCCTCGCGCATGGCATCGAGCTGCGCGGCGCAACGCACGCAGTCCATCGCGAGCGAGTCGATGCCGACGAAGGTGTGCATGCCGCGGTAGAACGCGAAGATGTCGAACGGCACGGCGCGGTCATGGGTGGCGATGAAGATCTGCGTCGCGCCCTTGGCCATGGCCTTGTTCGCGGCCTCGAAGTAGGCGCTGCCGACCGTGTTGTAGACCACGTCGGCACCGCGCCCGCCGGTGAGTTCGCGCACCTGCTCGCCCACCTGGCCCTGCGTCGCGTCGATCACATCGACCGGACCGCTGGCAAAACCCTCGAACGCGCCGGCGCGCCGTTGCACCGCGATTACGCGCGCACCGGCCTGCGCCGCCAGCTGCACGGCCGCCTGGCCGACCTTGCCGTTGGCGCCGAGCACCAGCACCGTCTGGCCCGGCTGCGGCATGCCGCTGCGGCGGAAGCCTTCATATGCGGTGACAAAGGGCACGCCCACCGCACCGGCCTCGTCCATCGAGATGCCCCGGGGCTTGGCACGCAACGCGCCTTCGGGCAGCACGAGGTAGCGTGCATGCGAACCGTCACGCGTGATGCCGATGTCGCCACCCGAGCCGTAGACCTCGCGGCCGATCCATTCGCTGGGCCCGCTCACCACGGTGCCCGCGAAGTCGCGGCCCGGGGTGCGTGGCCAGGCGGCCTGCGGCATGATGCCCAGCGCCGCTTTCACGTCGCTAGGGTTCACCGCGGCGGCGGCGACACGTACCGCGGCGTGGCCGGGCGGCGCTGTGGGTTCCGGCTGGGGCGCGGCTTCAAGTTGCAGCGCGTCGAGGTTGGCGGCCTTCTCGTTCACACGCAGTGCGCGAGAGGTGTGGGTTGTGTGCATGGCGGCGACGCTCATCTCAGTTCTTCACCGTGTGTTGTGTTGTGTTGCGGAGGTGACTTTGTTCGGGGCGCGGGCGCGGCTGTTGTGCTGGCCGATCAACCGCTGCGCCGAGCGATCACGCCGATGGGGTGCCTTGCGCAGCGAAATAAAGGAGGAGGCATGCGGCCCTAGGCCGCGCCGGGGGACATTCGCGGAGCAAGGTACCCCGTCGGCGTGATCGCGCCCTGAACAGCAGCGCCCCAAACGCACACCGCGACGAACAGAAAAGCAAGGCGTCATCTCCTAGCTCCCCGCACCAGGCAAGCCCAGCATGGCGCGCGCCTCGCGCGGGTTGGCAACCTCGCCGCCCAGGCTCCGCAGAATGTCGCGCGCCTTCGCCACGAGCTGCGCATTGCTCTCGGCCAGCACGCCCTTCTCCAGGTAGATGTTGTCTTCCATGCCGACGCGCACATGGCCACCCAGGAGCCAAGCCTGCGCCACGATCGGAAACTCCATGCGGCCAATGCCGAACGCGCTCCAGAAGGCGCCGCGCGGCAGCATGTTGCGGGCGTAGAGCAGCGTTTCCGGCGTGGGCGCAAAGCCGTACTTCACGCCGAGCACGAAGGTCCACATCGCCGGCCCGTCGAGCGTGCCATCGGCGATCAGGTCGAGTGCAAGGTTGATGTCGCCCGAATCGAAGATTTCCAGCTCGGGCTTCACGCCCGCCGCGCGAATAACCTTCGCCATGCGGCGCACGTTCTTCGGCGTGTTCATCACCACGTCGGGCCCGGAGTTCATGGTGTTGAGGTCGAGCGAGCACACGTCGGGCCGGATCAGCGCGATGTGCTCGACGCGCTTTTCCGGCGGCAGCAGCGAGGTACCGGGCGCGTAGACCTTGGGGTCGTCCTCGCTCGGAATGAAGCGGCCGCCCGGCCCGGTCGTGAGGTTGATCACCAGTTCGCGGTTCTGCTTGCGGATGCGTTCCACCACCTCGCGGTAGAGATCGACCTCCATCGACGGCTTGCCGGTCTGCGGATCGCGCACATGGATGTGCACCTGAGCAGCCCCGGCCTCGGCCGCGGCGAGGCACTCGTCGGCAATCTGCACCGGCGTGATCGGCAGGTGCGGCGTCTGCTCGGGCTTCACGAGGTTGCCGGTCACCGCGCAGGTGATCAGTGTTTTTGTTTCGCTCACAGGTGCCTTCCTCCATCGACCACGATGCGGGTGCCGGTCACGAAGCGCAGCGTGGTTGCAAGTGCTTCCACCGTGGCCGCCACGTCTTCGGGCAGGCCGATGCGGCCCAGCGGCGTGGTGGCGGCCATCTTGTCGGCAAACTCGGCGCCGCGGCCCGGCACGAAGGCCGACGCCACCGCGCCCGGCGACACCGACACCACGCGCACCGCCGGCGCCAGTGCCTTGGCCAGGGCATCGCCGACCACGTCGAGTCCGGCCTTGGCCGCGACGTAGGCGAGGTTGCTGCCGACGCCGGTGAAGCCCGCGATCGACGACACGTTCACGATCAGCCCGTCGCCGCTGGCCTTGAGCAGCGGCGCAAAAGCGCGGATGGTGGCAAACACGCCGCGGAAGTTGGCGCGCAGCAGTTCGTCGATGAGCTCGTCGGTCAGCGCGTCGAGGTCGGCGGCCGGCACCGGCTGCGTGTGGCCCGCGCTGTTGATCAGGATGTCGCAGCGGCCGTGCGTGGCCTGCACGTTCGCGGCCGCGGCCTGCAGGCTGGCGCTGTCGACGATGTCGGCGCGCAGCGCACCGTGGCGCTGGCCGTGGTCGGAGGGCAGGGCGGCGGCGCGCTCTGCGGCATCGTCGCCCTTGCGGTGCAGCAGCACGCAGGTCGCGCCCAGCGCAGCCAGCCGGCGCGCACTCGCGTAGCCGATGGCGCCGAGGCCGCCGGTGATGACGGCCACCTTGCCGTCAAGTCGGGAAACAGGATCGAAGCTCATGGGATGGCCGTGTGTTCATCAGGGAATGGGGGGGCGCGGAAACTTCATCTCGCCGGGTTCCAGCGCAAAGTCGTACTGCAGCGTGGCGCTGCCGCCATCGGACGCCGGCGCGAACCGGCCGATGAGCCGGCGCGTGACGCCGAAGGTCGGGTCGCTTTCGAGGTTCTGGTCGTCGTCGGCGAACACCTGCGTAACCAGTACCTTGAAGCCCGGCTTGCTCACCATGAAGTGCAGGTGCGCCGGCCGGTTGGGATGGCGCTGCTGCGCGCGCAGCAGTCCGCCGCAGGGCCCGTCGGTCGGCACCGGGTAGCCGGCCGGCCGCACGCTGCGAAAGTGAAAGCGGCCCTCGGCATCGGTGCGGAAGCGCCCGCGCAGGTTCATGTCGTCCTGGGTCGGATCCTGGTTCTCGTAGAGGCCGACCGGCGAGGCCTGCCACACGTCGACCACCGCATCGGCCACTGGCTGCCCCTGCGCGTCGCGCACCGCGCCCGCCACGGCGAGCGGAATGCCCGGCGTGCCGGAGCGCGCGATCGAGTCGCCGCCCTCGCAGGCTGGCGAGCCGTCGCGCCAGAACGGGCCCAGCAGCGCGGCCGGCGATTCGCCCTGCGGGTCCTGGTTGTTCTGCAGCGCGACCAATGTCGAAATGCCGAGCAGGTCCGCCGCCAGCACCACCTCGTTCTTGGTGTCGCCGGTGGCTTGGCCGAGGGCGACGACGAACTCCAGCGCCTGCTCGAACTCGTCTTCGGTCAACTTCACTTCCTGCACGAACGCATGAAGATGGCGCGTAAGCGCAGCCATCAGGGTGCGCAGGCGGGCATCGGGCGTGCGCGCCATGGCTTCGAGCGCGATCGGCAGCACGGAGTCGGGGGTGGTCACGAGGTTCATGGATGAAACCCAGGTTATGCAATCGTTTGCATATTATGTGATGGGATGATCGATGCCCCCAATCAGGGTTTACGCGAGTCCTTCCTGTCAAAGAGGGCTTAGGATCCGGCAGGACACAAACGTTTGCACCCAATGGCCCCCCAGCCCGCCCCCCCGATCACCATTCGCGATGTCGCGCTGGCGGCCGGGGTGCACGTGTCGACCGTGTCGCGCGCGCTCAATCCGGCCAAGCGCCGCTTGATCAGCGACGACGTGCTGCGCGTGGTCGAAGAGGCCGCGCAGCGGCTCGGCTACCGGCCCAACCGGGCCGCGGCGGCGCTGCGCACCGGCCGCACCCACACCATCGGCGTGCTGGTGCCGGACATCACGAACCCGGTGTTTCCGCCGATCCTGCAGGGCATCGAAGCCAGCGCAGCGGCGCGCGGCTACTTCGTGTTCGTAGCGAACGTGGGCGACCCGCAGTTGGCGCAGCCGATCCTCGAGCGCATGCAGGCCCAGCAGATCGATGGCCTGGTGCTGGCGATTGCGCTGCGCGACGATCCGTTGGTCGACTACATCACGCGAAATGGCATGCGCGCGGTGATGGTCAACCGTGCCGACGAAACCGGCCGCCTGCCCGCCGTGGTGAGCGACGACCGCCTCGCGATGAAGCTCGCGGTCGACCATCTGGTAGGGCTCGGCCACCGCCGCATCGCGCACCTGGCCGGTCCCCAGAACGTGCCGACCGGCGTCGGCCGCCGGCAGGGCGTCGAGCAGGCGCTGCGCGACCAAGGCATGGCGCTGGCCGCAGTGGTCGAATGCGACAGCTACAGCCGCGAGGGCGGCCGCGCCGCCATGCGCGAGCTGCTGGCGCTCGGCAGCCCGCTGCCCGATGCAGTGGTCTGCTGCAACGACCTTGTCGCGCTCGGCGGCTACGACGTGCTGCGCGAAGCGGGCATCCGCATTCCGCAGGACATCTCGATCACCGGGCACAACGACATGCCGCTGGTCGACATGGTCGACCCGCCGCTCACCACGATCCGGCTGCCCCATCGCGAACTCGGCTGGCGTGCGGCCGGGCTGCTGTTCGACGAGATCGAAGGCAAGGCACTTTCGGCATCGACCGTGGTGCTGCGGCCCGAACTCATCGTGCGCGCATCGACGCGCATGCGCCCGGCCTGACGCCAGCCCGGCGCGTCGGTAGCGTCAGAGATACCAGGTGCATTTGTCACGCGCGGTCGAGACCACTCCTGAACTTCGCTCCGGCCGATCCCCAGGTCTTTGAGTTCCCGGTCGCTCATGTGATGGAGTTCCAGCCGCTGGTGCCGCGCAGCCAGCACGCGGCCAACCCAGCGCCGCAGCGCGGTGAGCAGGGAGAAGGACGACGGTTGCTGCGGGCTAGACATGATGTGCTCCTGTGATGGAAGTGCATCTTCAGCGCCTGCGTGCTATTGTGGAAGTTGAGAATTCTGAAGCCATCGATCAGGAAACCTGATGCGTCAAATCAACCTCGACCAGCTGCGCACGCTGGTTGCCATCGCCGATCTCGGCACCTTCTCGGCCGCCGCGCAGGCGCTGCACCTGGCGCAGCCGACCGTGAGCCTGCACGTCAGCGAACTCGAGTCACGGCTCGGCGCGCGGCTGGTGGTGCGCGGCAGCCGGAGCGTCACGCCGACCGCGGCCGGCGCGGCACTGGTCGAGCGCGCACGCAGGCTGCTGCGCGACGCTGATGACGCGGTCGAAGCCGTCAAGCGCCAGGCCGAAGGCCGGCTCGGCCGGGTGCGCCTCGGCACCTCGACCGGCGTGGTGATCGACCTGCTGCCGCAGGTGCTGCAAGCGCTGCAGGTCAGCCACCCGGGCATCGACGTCGAAGTGAGCATCCTCGGCTCCAACGAGGCGATGGCGCGCCTCGCGCTCGGCACGCTCGACATCGGCCTGGTGGCCGTGCCACAGCCGCCGATGCGCGACCTCGTCGTCGCACCGTGGCGCAGCCAGCCCATGATGGCCTTCGTGCCGCAGAAGTGGAAGGCGCCGAAGCGCGCAACGCCCCAGTGGCTGATCGAGCAGCCGCTGATCTTCAACGACGCGACCACCCACATGTACCGCCTTACGATGGAGTGGTTCGCCAACGCCGGCTGCTCGCCGCGCGCCCGCATCGAGCTCAACTACGACGCAGCGATGCGCAGCCTGGTGGCGGCCGGCTACGGCGCTGCGGTCCTGCCGGTGCAGCAGGGCACCGACGCGGCGCTGAATGGCCGCATGCAGATCCTGCCGCTGAGCCCGAAGCTCACGCGCCGGCTGGGCATCGCGCACCGGGCGAAGGCGTCGCTCGACGGTGCAACGCTGCGCGTCGTCGACACCCTGATGGAATTCCGGCAGCGTTGACCTCGGTCGCACCGGCCCAGGCCGCGGTCACGGCGTTCGGGGCGTTGACGCTTTTCGCCAATCGACTAGACCACTGCCGCCATTGCCGCGAAGCTCCGCGCCCTCTAGATTGCCGACCCAATGAACTCTTCTTCTGAATCCCTGGCGAGCGTACCCACCGGCGCCCCGCTCGCAGGTGTGCGCGTGCTGGACCTGACCCGGCTGTTGCCGGGCCCGCTCGGCACGATGCATCTCGCCGACCTCGGCGCCGACGTCGTCAAGATCGAGGACACCGGCGCCGGCGACTACGCAAGCCTCACCGTGCGCGCGCTCGTCAACCGCAACAAGCGCGCGATCCGCATCGACCTCAAGCACCCCGAGGGCGTTGCCGCGCTGCTGCGCCTGTGCCGCGATGCCGACGTGCTGGTGGAGGGCTTCCGGCCCGGCGTGATGCAGCGGCTGGGCGTGGGCTACGCGGCGGTGGCGGCCGTCAACCCGCGCATCGTCTACTGCAGCATCAGCGGCTTCGGCCAGACCGGCCCGCTGTGCGACACGCCGGGGCACGACCTGAACTACGCGGCCCTGGCCGGCGTGGCCGACCAGGTCGGCAACGCCGCAGGCCCGGCGCTGTCGAATGTGCCCGTGGCCGATCTGCTGGGCGGCACCATGACGGCGGTGGCCGGAATTCTTGCTGCGCTGTTCGACGCCGCCCGCAGCGGCCGCGGACGCCATGTGGACATCGCCATGGCCGATGGCGTGCTGGCCCACGCGGTGCTGCCGCTGGCCAGCCTGCACCAGCACGGCCAGGTGCCGCGCACCGGCCACGGCGCGCTGACCGGCGCGCTGGCCTGCTACGGTTTCTATCGCACCGCGGACGATCGGCACGTCGCGGTCGGCGCGCTGGAAGCGAAGTTCTGGGACGACCTGTGCCGCGCGCTGGAGCGCCCCGACCTCGCACCACTGCACCGCAGCGGCGACCCCGCGATCGAGGAACGCCTGCGCGCCGAACTGGCCGCCATCTTCGGCGCGCAGCCGCTCGCGCACTGGCGCAGCCTGTTCCACGACGGCGTCGGCTGCGTGACGCCGGTGCTTCGCATCGAAGAGGCGCTGGCGCATCCGCACTTCCGTGCGCGCGGCATGCGCATCGCGGTCGACGATGCGGCGCTGCCGCAGCTCGGCTGTGCCATCAAGATGACGGGCTTCGACCCGTCCGCCCCGCGGCCCGCCCCGCACGCCGGGGAGCACACCGATGAGATCCTGCGCCAGGCCGGGCTCGACGCGCCGGCCGTGGCCGCCTTGCGGGCGACCGGCGCCGTCGGGTGAGGCAACCCCACGCCCGGCACCACGCCCGGCACTGTGGGTGCTGCCTACAATTGCGCAGGCCGAGCCGCGGAGACCGCCATCGATGACGCTCACCCACCACACCGTTGCCATCCAGCAGGTGCACCACATCCTGATGGGGGCGCGGCATCGCGGGCTCGATGTGGCCCCTCTGCTGGCCCGGGCAGGCATCGCAGCCCCGTTGCTGGAGTCGCCGCTGGCCCGCATTTCGCAGCGCCAGTACGCGCTGTTGATCCACGCCCTGCGGCGCGAAATGCGCGACGAGATCTGGGGCTTGCTGAGCAGCCCGCTGCCGCCTGGAAGCTTCGGCCAATGCATGCGCCAGCTGGTGCACTGCGCCACGCTGGGCGAGGCCATGCGCGAGGGCTTTGCCTGGTATCACCTGCTGCTGCACGACTTCGTGCCGCGCCTGTCGGTGCAGGCCGGCAGCGCGCACGTGCAGTTCGTGCTGCGGCGCGCCTCCGATCCGCGGCTCGACTACGCGGTGAAGGCCTTCATGCTGCTCGGCTTCAACACCTTTTCGTGGATGGTGGCACGCCGCATCCCGGTGCTGAGGGTCGACTACACGGCGCAGCAGACCGGCATGGACAGCTCACGCGTGTACCAGGTGCCGATCCGCTACGGGCAACCCCACGTCGGCCTGTGGTTCGACGCGCGCTGGCTGGATCTGCCGGTTGTGCAGTCGCAGCAGAGCCTGCGCGAATTCCTGGCCGGCTCGCCTGCCAACTTGATCGTGAAGTACCGCGACACCAGCAGCCTCACCGAACGCATTCGCCGGCTGCTGCGCAAGGGGCTGGGCACCGACATGCCGTCGCTCGAGGCGGTGGGCGAGGCGCTCGCCGTGACGCCGCAGACGCTGCGCCGGCGGCTGCGCGAGGAGGGCCGCGGCTTCCAGCAGATCAAGGACGAACTGCGGCGCGATGCCGCCATCGACGACCTTTTGCACACGCAACTGCCGCTGCTCGACATCGCCAACCGCGTGGGCTTCTCGGAAGCCAGCACCTTCCACCGCGCCTTCAAGCAGTGGACCGGCGTGGCCCCGGGTGAGTACCGCCTGGCGCACGGCCCGGAACGCTGACCGCATCCGCCAAGCCCTTTGGCGCTTCCTGCCATTGGTTGGGGCCGCACGCGGGCCTAACCTTCGCCGCATCCTCAACAAGCCGGCGGTTCCATCGTGTATCTCACCCAAGGCCTGCATCGCGCGCTGCAGCGCTGCCCCGACAAGACGGCGCTCACCCACGTCGGCGAAACCGGCGCGCGCAGCCATACGCATGCGCAGCTGGCGAACGGCATTGCCTTGCAGGCGGCCGCGCTGGCCAGGCGCGGCATCGGGCGCGGCGACCGCGTGGCGCTGCTCGCGCCCAACAGCGACCAGCTGGTGCGGGCCATCCTCGCCTGCTGGTGGCTTGGCGCCGTCGCCTGCCCGCTGAACATCCGCTGGAGCACACCCGAGCTGGCGCACGCGCTGCAGGACAGCGAAGCGTCGCTGCTGCTCGTCGACGAAACGCTGCAAACGCTTGCGCCGGCCGGCGCAAGCGAGCTGCTGCGCCTGGGCGCGCTGGAAGAAGAGAGCGCCGCGCTGGCGCCGCTGGCCGATACGCGCACCGGCGGCGACGCCCTAGCCGCCATCCTCTACACCGGCGGAACCACCGGCCGCTCCAAGGGCGTGATGCTGAGCCACGCGAACTTCTGGACCGCATCGATGACGCGGGGCGCCGAGCTGAACAATGCGCCGGACTCGGTATCGCTGCTGGTGGCACCGCTGTTCCACGTTGCCGGGCTCGGCCGCCTGGTGGGCCAGCTGATCGTCGGCGGCAGCTGCGTGACGATGGCGCAGTTCCGTCCCGCATCGGTGATCGAGGCGATCGCGGCGCATCGCATCGGCGACATCATCGTGGTGCCGAGCATGCTGCAGTCGCTGCTCGACGATCCCTCGTTCACGCCCGGGCGCGTGCGCAGCCTCGCGCGCATCGCCTTCGGTGCGGCGCCGATGCCGCCGGATCTGCTGGATCGCGCACTGGCCGCCTGGCCCCACGCCGAGTTCTTCCAGGCCTATGGCCTCACCGAAACCGCGGGTGCCGTGTGCATCAACCTGCCGGCGAACCACCGGCCCGAAGCGCGCGCCACCGGCCGCCTGAACTCCGTCGGCCGTGCCGGCCTGGGCGCCGAGATCATCGTTGCCGACGAGAGCGGCTGCGAACTGCCGCGCGGCGAAGTCGGCGAGATCCTGGCGCGCGGGCCGATGGTCATGCAGGGCTACTGGCGCAACCCGGAGGCAACGGCCGCCGCGCTGCAGGGCGGCTGGCTGCACACCGGCGATGCGGGCCGCATGCTGCCCGACGGCCACCTCTTCATCGTCGACCGCCTGAAGGACATGATCATCAGCGGCGGCGAGAACGTGTACTGCGCCGAGGTCGAAGCCGCGCTGCGCGGCCATCCGCAGGTCAGGCAGGCGGCGGTCATCGGCGTGCCGGATGCGCGCTGGGGCGAGGCAGTGCATGCGGCGGTCGTGTTGGCCGACGGTGCCAGTGCCGACGCCGATGAACTGCGCGCCTGGTGCCGCGAGCGTCTGGCCGGCTACAAGTGTCCGCGTGGCATCAGCTTCGTGCGCGAACTGCCGCTGTCGGCCGCCGGCAAGGTGCTGAAGAACGTGCTGCGCGAGCAGGTGCGCGCATGAAACCCGTCGCGGGCGCAGACCGCCGCAACCTGTTCGCACAGGTGCCCTTCACGCGGCTGCTGGGCGCGCGCCGCGAGTACTCCGAGGCCGGCCGCGCCCGCCTCGTCATCGACGCGCGGCCGGAACTCGGCAACGTCATCGGCGCCATTCACGGCGGGGTGCTGGTCACGCTGCTCGACGTGGCCATGGCCAGTGCCGCCGTGTCGCTGTTCGACTTTGCCCGCACCGCCGTCACGCTCAACCTCAACACCAGCTTTCTCGAACCGGGCCACGGCCGACTCACCGCCGATGGCGAAGTCGTGCAGCACGACGACAGCGTCGCCTGGTGCCACGCCTCGGTCACCGATGACGACGGGCGCGTCGTCGCGCGTGCCCAGGGTTCCTTCCGCTACCTACCGCTGCCGCAGGCCGCTTGAAACACCTACCCAGCCAGACCCGCCAACACCGACAACAGGAGACAACACCATGAACCGACCCCTCCATTCACTGCGCCGGCGCGCCGCCCTCGGCGCGCTGCTCGCGTTCGGCGCCGCAGCCGTGGCCGCTCCGGCTTTCGCCGCCGACCCTTTCCCCAGCAAGCCGATCACTCTGGTGATGCCCTTCCCGCCGGGCGGCTCGTTCGATCCGGTCTTCCGCGCGCTGGCGGAGGCGGCTTCACGCGAGCTCGGGCAACCGATCGTGCTGATGCACCGGGCCGGCGCGGGCGGCATCACCGGCCCGGGCTCGGTGGCGGCGATGAACGAATCCGACGGCTACACGCTCGCAGTGATCCACAACTCCGTGATCCGCGCGCCGCTGCTGCAGAAGATCAACTGGCATCCGCTGCGCGACTTCACCTACCTGGCCGGCCTGTTCGGCATGTCCACCGGCGTTGCTGTGGCGAGCGACGCGCCGTGGAAGACACTGGACGAGCTGCTCGCCGATGCAAAGAAGCGCCCCGGCGCGATCAGCTGGGGCAACGTGGGCGCCACCAGCATCAACCGCATCTACGGCGAGCGGCTCGCGCGCATGAACGGCACCACCTTCAACATGGTGCCCTTCAAGGGCGGCGGCGAAGCCTTCACGGCCTTGATCGGGCGCCACCTCGACGTCTATGGCGACCCGGGCTTCGGCCCGCAGGTGCAGGGCGGCAAGGTGCGGCTGCTGGCCACCTTCACAGCCGAGCGCCTGAAGCGCCATCCGGGCGTGCCGACGGTGAAGGAGCTCGGCCACGATCTCGTCATCGAGTCGCCGGTTGGCCTCGCAGCGCCGAAGAACTTGGATCCGAAGATCGCCGTGCGCCTGGCCGGCGCATTCCGCAAGGCAGCGGCCGATCCGGCCTACCTGAACCAGCTGGAGCAGTTCGACATGCAGCCGCAGTGGATCGACGGCGACGCCTACGCCGCCTATGCGAAGGCGCAGTTCGAGCGCGACGCGAAGATGCTGGCCGAGCTCGGCTTCAAACCGGAGTGATGCGCATGGACTTCTCTGCTTTCAATTTCAAGGGACGCCACGTGGCCGTGGCCGGTGGCTCCAGCGGCATCAACTTCGGCATCGCGCAGGCCTTCGCGCGTGCCGGCGCACGCATCACGGTGCTCAGCCGCTCGGCCGACAAGGTGGCTGCGGCTGCGCAGCAGCTCGAAGCCCTCGGCACCGAGGCGCTCGGCATCTCCGCCGACGTGCGCCAGCCCGAAGCGCTGGAACGCGCCTTTGCGCAGGGCGCCGATCGCTTCGGCCCGATCGACGTGCTGGTCTCGGGCGCGGCGGGCAACTTTCTCGCCAGCGCGCTCGACATGTCGCCCAACGCGTTCAAGACGGTGGTCGACATCGACCTGCTCGGCAGCTTCAATGTCGCGCGCCTGGCCCATGCGCACCTGCGCAAACCGGGCGCCTGCGTGATCCAGATCTCGGCCGGGCAGGCCTTCACGCCCACGCCCTTTCAGGCCCATGTGTGCGCGGCCAAGGCGGGCGTGGACATGCTGACGCAGGTGCTCGCGCTGGAGTGGGGGCCGCAGGGCATCCGCATCAACTCCATCGTGCCCGGGCCGATCGCCGACACCGAGGGTCTGAAGCGGCTTGCGCCGACCGACGACACGATGGCCGCGATGGCGCAGCGCGTGCCGCTGAAGCGCCTGGGCCGCATCGAGGACATCAGCCGCATCGCCATGCTGCTGGCCAGCGACTGGGGCTCGTACATCACCGGCGCGATCATTCCCGTCGACGGCGGCCTGGCGTTGACCGGCCCGCGCGACTTCACCGCGGCCGCTGCTGCCTCGAAGCGGGAGGCAGCATGAGTTTGCAACTGGCGAGCGCGCAGCAGCAACAGCAGGAGGAGGGCGACCGGCCGCGCAGCGGCCCGCAGCGCTACGTGCCCTTCTCCGAGCACATCGGCCTTTGGGTTGAAAGCGCCGAGGCCGGCGAAGCCGTGGTGTCGGTGGAGCTGCGCCCCGAACTGCTGAACAACCACGCGAGCGGCCACGGCGGCGTGCTGATGACCTTGCTCGACAGCGCGATGGCGCATGCCGCGCTCTCGCGCGTGGCCTATGCGCGCGAGGTCGTCACCGTCGACATGCACGTCGCCTTCATGCGGCCCAACAGCGGGCGGCTGCAGGCGCAAGGGCGCGCCACCGGCGGCGGCCGCTCGGTGTGCTTCTGCGAAGCCACCGTCACCGACGCCAGCGGCGAGGTGGCGGCGCGCGCCATGGGCACCTTCCGCTATCGCGATCCGGCGTGAGCACGGCGCCAAGGGCGCCCAGTGAGCGTTTCGGCCAATCGTTTTGGCCCAATCCGCGATTGTTGAAACGGCCCCCGCGGCCGAGACTTCACTTCATCGCATCCAGGAGTTTCCATGACACGTATGCAACGCCCCGTCCACGTGGTCGGCGTGGGGATGATCCCCTTCACCAAGCCCGGTGCCAGCGACCCGTACACCGTGATGGGTGCGCGCGCCGCGAAGCTCGCGCTCGACGATGCCGGCGTCGACTACGCCCACGTGCAGCAGGCCTACGTGGGCTACGTCTACGGCGATTCCACCGCCGGCCAGGCGGCCATCTACGGCGTCGGCCTCACCGGCATTCCGGTCTTCAACCTCAACAACAACTGCTCCACCGGTTCGAGCGCGCTGTTCCTCGCGCGCCAGGCGGTGGAAAGCGGCATGGTGGAATGCGCCATTGCGCTCGGCTTCGAGCAGATGCAGCCCGGCGCGCTCAAGGGCGCCTATGACGACCGTCCTTCGCCGATGACGCGCTTCGCCGAGGTGATGGCCGAGAAGCAGGGCTTCATTCCCGAAGCGCCGCGCGCAGCGCAGTTCTTCGGCGGCGCCGGCCGCGACTACATGGCGCAGTACGGCATCCGCCGCGACACCTTCGGCCGCATCTCGGTGAAGGCGCGCCAGCATGCCGCGCGCAACCCGCTGGCGGTGTTCCGCCAGACACTGACGCTGGACGAAGTGATGGCCTCGGCGCCGGTGTTCGATCCGCTCACCCGCTTCCAGTGCTGCCCGCCCACCTGCGGCGCGGCCGCGGCGATCGTCTGCTCGGCCGAGTTCGCGAAGAAGCACGGCCTGGACATGCGCGTCGTGATCGCGGCGCAGGCCATGACCACCGACACGCCCTCCACCTTCGAGAGCAAGGACATGCGCAAGTTGGTGGGCTACGACATGACCGCAGCCGCGGCGAAGCAGGTGTACGAAGACGCGGGCATCGGCCCCGAGGAGCTGGACGTGGTGGAGCTGCACGACTGCTTCACTGCCAACGAGTTGATCACCTACGAGGCGCTGGGCCTCACGCCCGAGGGCACTGCGGAGCGCTTCATCGTCGAAGGCGACAACACCTATGGCGGCCGCGTGGTGACCAACCCTTCCGGCGGCCTGTTGTCCAAGGGCCATCCGCTCGGCGCCACCGGCCTTGCGCAGTGCGCGGAGCTGGTGTGGCAACTGCGCGGCCAGGCCGAGCAGCGACAGGTGGAAGGCGCGCGGCTTGCGCTGCAGCACAACCTTGGTCTGGGCGGTGCCTGCGTCGTCACGCTCTACCAAACCACCTGATATCGAGATGATCGATCGCCGCCACATAGGCCACACGCTGCCGCCGTTCAAGGTGGAAGTGGAAAAGGGCCGTTTGCGCTTCTTCGCCAAGGCCACCGGGCAGACCGACCCGGTCTACATCGACGAAGCCGCGGCACGCGCCGCGGGGCATCCAGGCCTGCCGGTGCCACCCACCTTTTTCTTCTGCCTGGAGATGGAGTCACCCAACCCCGCCGCCATCCGCGAGCTGCTGGGCATGGACTACCGCAGCCTGCTTCACGGCGAGCAGGGCTTCAGCTACCACGCGATGGCCCATGCCGGCGACACGCTGCGCTTCGAGCAGCGCATCGCCGACATCTACGACAAGAAGGGCGGGGCGCTGGAGTTCGTGGTGCGCAATACGCGCGTAAGCAACCAGCGCGACGAACTCGTGGCCGAACTGCGCTGCGTGACGGTGGTGCGCAATGGTTAGGGCCTTTCCGGGGTGGGATCAGGCCGGCGGGGCGCACTGCTCCGCGAATGTCCCCCGTCGGCCTGCGGCCGCCTCCTCCTTTATTTCGCTGCGCAGTACGCCCCACCAGCCTGATCCGGGGCGCGGCGTGGTTGTTCAACCGTCGAAACACCACAGCGCGCCCAAGCCGAGGGTGGTGAGTAGCTCCCGCAGCGAAATAAAGGAGGAGGCGAAGCCGGGGGACATTCGCGGAGGGGGCTACCCGGCGCCCTCGGCCCCGCATCGGCCGTCGAACCGCGAGTTGAGGGTGACCCAATGACGATCAAAACACTACCTGCCTGGGACGCACTGCAACCGGGCGACACCTTGCCGCCGCTGGAACTGCCACCGATCAGCCGTCTGGCGCTGGCGCTGTACTGCGGCGCTTCGGGCGACCACAACCCGATCCACGTCGACACCGACTTCGCCAAGTCCGCCGGCATGCCCGATGTGTTCGCGCACGGCATGCTGTCGGCCGCGTGGCTGGGGCGGCTGTTGACCAACTGGGTGCCGCAGTCGGCGATCCGCTCGCTCGATGTGCGCTTTGCCGCCATCACGCAGATGGGCGAGCGCATCACCTGCACCGGCACGGTCGCCGAGAAATTCGAGCACGAAGGCCAGCGCTGTGTGCGGCTGCAGGTCGCCACAACCAATGCGCAAGGCACACCCAAGCTGACCGGCGAAGCACTGATCGCCTGGCATTGACACCCCCAAGAGGAGACAACACATGAACCGAAAACTCGAAGGCAAGGTCGCCCTCGTCTCAGGCTCCGGTCGCGGCATCGGGCGCGAGATCGCGCTCAAGCTGGCGAGCGACGGGGCCAGCGTCGTCATCAACGACCTCGACGCCGAACCGGCCGCGCAGACCGTCGCCGACATCGTGGCCGCGGGCGGCAGCGCAACGGCCTGCGCCGGCAGCGTGACCGACAGCGGCTTTGCCGACCGGTTCGTGCGCACCGCCGTCGACAGCTACGGCGGCCTCGACATCATCGTCAACAACGCCGGCTACACCTGGGACAACGTGGTGCAGAAGATGACCGACGAGCAGTGGGAGGCCATGCTCGCCGTGCACCTGACCGCGCCTTTTCGCATCCTGCGCGCGGCCTCCGGCTTCATCCGCGATGCCGCCAAGCGCGAGGCCGACGAAGGCCGCGAGGTGTTTCGCAAGGTGGTCAACATCTCGTCCACCTCCGGCGTGTACGGCAACGCGGGCCAGGCCAACTACGCAGCCGCCAAGGCCGGCATCAACGGCCTGACCAAGGCGATGGCCAAGGAATGGGGCCGCTACAAGGTCACCGTCAACAGCGTCGCGTTCGGTCTCATCAAGACCCGCCTGACCGAAGCCGATGCCAGCGCTGGCGCGAGCATCGACATCGAGGGCCGGCAGATCAAGGTGGGCGTCAATCCGCAGATCCTGAAGAACGCCGAAGCAATGATTCCGCTGGGCCGCGGCGGCACGCCGCAGGAAGCGGCCGGCGCGGTCTACATGTTCTGCATTCCGGAGTCCAACTACGTCAGCGGGCAGGTGCTGGTCTGCGGAGGCGGGCGGCCGTGAGCCGCCGGGCCGCTCCCAAGGCGAACAGCACCGCAGCGCGTAGCGCGGAGGTTTCCATATGAACCCCACCCGGCCTTGGATGAACGAAGAGCTGGAGATGCTGCGCGACAGCGCGCGGCGCTTCTTCGAGCGCGAATGCGTTCCCAACGAGCCGCGCTGGCGCGCGCAGCACCATGCCGACCGCGACATCTGGACCCGGGCCGGTGCAGCCGGGCTGCTGTGCGCCAGCATCCCCGAGGAATACGGCGGCGGCGGCGGCAGCTTCCTGCACGAGGCCGTGATCTGCGAGGAGCAGATGCGCGCCATGGCGCAGGCCTTCAGCAACAACGTGCACAGCGGCATCGTTGCCCACTACCTGCTGGCCTACGGCACCGAGGAACAGAAGCGTCGCTGGCTGCCGCGCATGGCCAGCGGCGAACTGGTGGCCGCCATCGCGATGACCGAGCCCGGTGCCGGCACCGACCTTCAGCGCATCAAGACGCAGGCGCGGCGCGAGGGCGACCACTGGCGCATCACCGGCAGCAAGACCTTCATCACCAACGGCATGCACGCCGGCCTGGTTTGCGTTGCAGCCAAGACGGGTGCCGCGGGCGGTGCCAAGGGCATCTCGCTGCTGATGGTCGAAACCGAAGGCACGGCGGGCTTTCGCCGCGGGCCGCTGCTAGACAAGATGGGCCAGAAGACGCTGGACACCACCGAGCTGTTCTTCGACGACGTGTCCGTGCCGGCCGACAACCTGCTCGGCGGCCAGGAGGGCAGCGGCTTTGCGCAGCTCATGGGGCAGCTGCCGCGCGAGCGCATGCTGATCGCCGTCGGTGCGGTGGCGACCATGCAGCGCGCGATCGGCGACACGCTCGCATACGTGCGCGACCGCCAGGTGTTCGGCGAGCCGCTGCTGAAGATGCAGAACACGCGCTTCAAGCTGGCCGAGTGCGAGACGCAGGCGCAGGTGGCGCGCGCCTTCGTGGACGACTGCATCGCCCGCCTGATGCGCGGCGAGCTCGACGTGCCGACGGCCGCCATGGCCAAGTGGTGGACCACCGACGCCTGCTGCCGCATCGTCGACGAGTGCCTGCAGCTGCACGGCGGCTACGGCTTCATGAACGAATACCCGATCGCGCGGCTCTATGCCGACGTGCGCGTCGGCCGCATCTACGGCGGCGCCAACGAGGTGATGAAAGAAATCATCGCGCGGGCCATGGAGAAGCAATGATGGTGAGCGCTGCACGGCCGCCCGAAGGTGCGAAGGCCCCCCTGGGGGCCACTGTTCCCGAACGTCCGCACTTTCGCTTCTGGCCCAAGGGCGTCGCACGCGAGCTGGTCGTGCCGCAGGCGACGCTGCCGGAGTACCTGCAGGTTGCGGCGCGGCGGTATCCGGACAAGGCCGCGATCGTCTACTGCGGCAGCGTCGTCCGCTATGCCGAGCTCCAGCAGCGCGTGGCTGCGATGGCGGCCTGGCTGCGCGACACGCATGGGCTGCAGCGCGGCGATCGCGTGCTGGTGGCCAGCCAGAACTGCCCGCAGTTCGTGGTCGCCAGCTACGCGATCCTGCGCGCGGGCGGCGTCGTGGTGCCCGTCAATCCCATGAGCAAGGCTCAGGAGGTTCGGTACTACGCAGAGAACAGTGGCGCGCGCATCGCGTTCGCGGCGCAGGAGCTGCTGGAGTACTTCGAGCCGGGCCTGTTCGACCGGATCGTTGTGCACGCGTACAGCGAGGCCGTGGCGGATGTCTCCGACGAGATCCCGAACTGGGTGCTCGAGCCGCTGCGTCCGATCTCGCGGTCCGATTGCGTGGGCTGGGCCAGCGTGCCGGCCACCGGCGATGGCGTAGACGCGGGTGTGTGCCCCGCGGACCTCGCCATCCTGCCCTACACCTCGGGTACCACCGGCCATCCCAAGGGCTGCATGCACACCCACCAGACGGTGATCGCGTCCCTGGCCGCCTCGCACGTCTGGAAGGGCCTGCACTGCGAGACGGTGATGCTGGCCGTCGCACCGCTGTTCCACATGCTCGGACTGCAGAACGGCATGAACATGCCGATCTTCCTGGGCGGCACCTCGGTGATGCTCCCGCGCTGGAATCCGGCTCTGGCCGCACGGCTGATCGAGCGCCACCGCGTCACCGCGTGGACGGCCCCGCCGGCGATGATCCTGGACTTCTTCGCGAACCCCGAGCTGGCGCAGCGCGACATCTCCAGCCTGACGCTGCTCTCCGGCGGCGCTGCGGCAATGCCCGAAGCGGTGGCGACGATGATGCAGCAGCGCTACGGCATCACCTACAACGAAGGCTACGGCCTGACGGAGACCGCCTCCTTCCTGCAGGCCAACCCGCTTGCGCGCGGCAAGCGCCAGTGCCTGGGCATCCCGGCGCAGGGCGTGGACACCCGCATCGTGGACCCGCAGACGCTGAAGGAACTCTCGCAGGGCGAGCTGGGCGAGCTGGTCACCCACGCGCCGCAGAACACTGTCGGCTATTGGCGCAACCCGCAGGCCGACCGCGACGCCTTCTTCGAGCTGGAGGGCAAGCGCTTCTTCCGTACCGGCGACCTGGCCTACGTGGACGAAGAAGGCTACTTCTTCATGCGCGACCGCCTCAAGCGAATGATCAACAGCTCGGGCTACAAGGTCTGGCCGGCCGAGGTGGAGAACATGATGTACGAGCACCCAGCGATCCACGAGGCCTGCATCATCGGCGTGCCCGATGCGAAGCAGGGCGAGGCGGTGAAGGCGATCGTCTCGCTCAAGCCCGCCTTCCGCGGTAAGGTGCAGGCGCAGGACATCGTCGATTGGGCGCGCGAGCGCATGGCGGTCTACAAGGCGCCCCGTCTCGTGGAATTCGTGGACGCGCTGCCCAAGTCGGGCACCGGCAAGATCCTCTGGCGCGAGCTGCAGGAGCAGCATCGCGCCGCGGCAGCAAAGGAGTCGACATGAGCGACGGCCCGGTTCGCTTCGAGCGCCGCGGCAGCACGGCCGTGGTCACCCTCGACAACCCCGCCACCCGCAACTCGTTCACCCCCGATCTGAAGGAGGGCCTGGCCGCCGCCATCGCGCAGGTCAAGGCCGACAGCGGCGTCCGTGCCGTGGTGATCACCGGCGCTAACGGCGCCTTCTGCGCGGGCGGCGACCTGCGCGGCATTGCCGCCATCGGCACGCTCGAGAGCGACGGCATGCGCGCGCGCATGCACGGCGCGCACGCGATCTTGCGCGAGCTGCTGTCGTTGGACCGCCCCGTCATCGCCGCCGTGGACGGTGCGGCCTACGGTGCCGGTTTCAGCCTGGCGCTGGCGGCGGACTTCGTGCTGGTAACGCCGCGTGCCCGCTTCTGCATGGTCTTCATGCGGATCGGGCTCGTCCCGGACTGCGGCGCCACCTACACCCTGCCGCGCATCGTCGGCGCGCAGCGTGCCCGCGAGCTGTTTCTCTCGTCCCGCGAAGTTGATGCGCGCGAGGCGCTGGCGCTCGGCATCGCGATGGAGCAGCACGAGCAGCCCGCGCTGCTGCCGCGGGCACTGGCGCTGGCAGACAGCTTTGCCGGCGCCTCGCCGCTGGCCGTGAGCCTCATCAAGCGCATCGCGCTCGACGCGGGCGCCATGGAAGCCGCCTTCGAGGCCGAGGCCAACGCCCAGGCCCTGTGCTTCCAGACCACGCCGCACCGCGAGGCGGTGCAGCGGTTTTTCGACAAACAGCCGTCGGCCTTTCAGTGGCCGGCGCGTACCGACAAGGAGTGAGAGCGAATGAGCAGTGAAACCAGAATGCTGGAAGGCAAGGTCGTCGTGGTCACCGGTGCCGGCGGTGGCATCGGCCGCGACATCGCGCTGGCGATGGCGCGCGAAGGGGCCAAGGTGGTGGTCAACGACATCGGCGCCTCGGTAGCCGGCGAAGGCAAGAACGAAGGCCCGGCGCAGGCCGTGGTCAACGAGATCAAGGCCTTCGGCGGCGAGGCGGTGGCCAACACCGACAGCGTGTCGGAGCAGGCCGCCGCGGCGCGCATCGTCGGCACGGCGGTGGAGGCCTTCGGCCGCGTCGACGTGGTCGTCAACAACGCCGGCATCCTGCGCGACCGCTTCTTCCACAAGATGAGCGCCGAAGAGTGGGATGCGGTGATCAAGGTGCACCTGTACGGCAGCTTCTACGTGAGCCGCGCGGCCGCCACCCACTTCAAGGAGCAGGAAAGAGGCTGCTTCGTGCACATGACCTCCACCTCCGGGCTGGTCGGCAACCTGGGCCAGGCCAACTACAGCGCAGCCAAGCTCGGCATCGCGGCGCTGTCGAAGTCCATCGCGCTCGACATGCAGAAGTTCAACGTGCGCTCCAACTGCATCTCGCCCTTTGCGTGGAGCCGCATGATCGGCTCCATCCCGACCGAGACGCCCGAGGAGCAGGCGCGCGTCGATCGGCTGAAACAGATGACGCCCGCCAAGATCGCGCCGCTGGCCGTCTGCCTGGCCAGCGACGCTGCGAAAGACGTCAACGGCCAGATCTTCGCCGTTCGAAACAACGAGATCTTTCTTATGAGCCAGCCGCGGCCGGTGCGCTCGGTGCACCGCAGCGAAGGCTGGAGCCCGCAGACCGTGGCGAGCCATGCGCTGCCCGCGTTGAAAGCGAGCTTCTACGACCTGGAGCGTTCGGCCGACGTGTTCAGCTGGGATCCGATCTGAGGACTGGCATGACGACGCAAATTCTTCACGAAGGCGTGCAGGCCTTCCATCAACGCGAACTGGATGCCGGCCGCTTTCTCCTTCAATGCTGCGGCGGCTGCGGCCGCCACGTGTACTACCCGCGCGAGGGCTGCCCGCACTGCGGCGGCACCACGCTGGAATGGAAGAGCTTCAGTGGCCTCGGCACCGTGCATGCCATGACGACCGTGCGGCGCAAGCCCGCCGATGGCGGCGACCTCAACGTCAGCCTGATCGAGTTGGACGAAGGCGTGCGGCTCATGAGCCGCGTGGACAACCTTGCGCCCGACGCGGTGCGCATCGGCCAGCGCGTCAAGGCGCGGGTGCAGATGAAAGACAGCCGCGGCCTGGTGCTGTTCGATGCCATCGAAGAGGACAAGCCATGAGTGCCGGCCTGAAAGCCCTGCGCGGCAGTGCTGCGATTGCCGGCGTTGCCACCTTCGGCTGCGGAGAAACACCGGGCTTCACCGACATGGAACTGCTGGCGCGCTCGGCGCATGCGGCCGTGGCCGATGCGGGCTTGACGATGCGCGACATCGACGGCCTCTGCACCGCGAGCGCTTCGGCCGCGATGTGGGCGCTGCCGGTGGTCGAGTACCTCGGCCTCAACCCGCGCTTCATCGACGGCACGATGCTGGGCGGCAGCAGCTTCATCGCGCATCTCTTGCCTGCGATGCATGCGATCCGTTCTGGCCAGTGCAGCGCGGTTCTCATCTGCTACGGCAGTGCGCAGCGCAGCGCCGCCTACGGCCGGCGCGAGATCGTGGCGGCGCGCCGCTTTCTCGACCCGCAGCCCTACGAGCACCCTTACGAGCCGATGCTGCCGGTGTCGGCCTACGCACTGGCCGCCTCGCGCCACATGCACGAGTTCGGCACCACGCGCGAGCAGCTGGCTGACGTGGCGGTGGCGGCACGCGCCTGGGCCCGGCTTAACCCGGAAGCCTTCATGCGCGACCCGCTCACGCGCGCCGATGTGTTGGCCGCCCGCATGGTGTCGGATCCGCTCACGGTGCGCGACTGCTGCCTGGTCACCGACGGCGGCGGCGCCTGCGTGCTGGTGAGCGCCGAACGCGCGCGGGATCTGCCGAACAAGCCGGTCTACGTGCTCGGCAACGCCACGGCGGTGTGGAACCGGCAGATCTCCTCGATGGCGGATCTCACCGTAACGGCGGCCAGCCAGTCGGGCCGCGAGGCCTTCGCCATGGCGGGGCTCGCGCCGAAGGACATCGACGTCGTGCAGCTGTACGACGCCTTCACCATCAACACGCTGCTGTTCCTGGAAGACCTGGGCTTTTGCCCCAAGGGCGAAGCGGGCCGCTTCGTCGCCGATGGCGCCATTGCGCCGGGCGGCAAGCTGCCGGTCAACACCAACGGCGGCGGGCTGTCGTGCGTGCATCCCGGCATGTACGGCATCTTCGCGCTGATCGAGGCCGTGCGCCAGCTGCGCGGCGAATGCGGCGAGCGCCAGGTGAAGAACGCGCACACTGCCATTGCGCACGGCAACGGCGGCATGTTGTCCAGCCAGGCGACGGCGATTCTCGGCACGCACGAATCACTCTGACGCATCCGCCACCCGACCAATTCGGAGACAAACGCATGACCACTTTCCGCTTCATCGGGCGCGCCGCAGCCTGCATTGAGGTGCTGCTGTTCGCCGCATCGCAAGCCGCGGGCCAAAGCACGCAGCCGGTGCGCCTCGTCGTCGGCTATTCGGCGGGCGGCCCGGTCGACGCGGCGGCGCGTTTGTTCGCACCTGCGCTCGCGAAGGAACTGGGCACGCAGGTGCTGGTCGACAACCGTCCCGGCGCCAGCGGCGTGCTGGCGGGCTCCGCGGTGGCCAAGGCCACCCCAGACGGCCTGACCCTGTTCTTTGCCGCCAGCCCCACGATCACGATCAGTCCGAACGTGATGAAGAAGATGCCCTTCGATCCGGCCAAGGAGCTCACGCCGATCGCGCCGGTGCTGAGCTATGCCAACGTGCTGGTGATCAACAAGGATCTGCCGTTCCAGAACGTGGCGGAGCTGGTGGCCTACGCCAAGGCCAACCCGGGCAAGCTGGCCTACGGCTCCGCTGGCGTCGGGGCCTCCAACCACCTGAGCGGCGAACTGTTCGCCGCACAGACCAAGACGCAACTGAACCACGTGCCCTACAAGGGCAACGCCCCGGCCATGACCGATGTGATCGGCGGCCAGCTGGCGATGATGTTCGACATCACGAGCACGGCGCGCAACTTCATCAACGCGGGCCGCGTGCGTGCGCTGGCAGTGACCTCGCGCGAGCGCAATCCGTCGCTTGCCCATGTGCCGACGATGCGCGAAGCCGGCGTGCCCGGCTACGAAGTGGTCGGCTGGTACGGCGTGTACGGCCCGGCCAGGATGCCGGCGGCGCTGGTGAGCCGTACCACCGAGGCGGTGCGCAAGGCGTTGGCGAGCGATGAGCTGAAAGCCCTGTGGACGGAGCAGGGCTACGACCCGTGGCCGGGCGGCCCCGAGGTGCTCGCCGCGCAGGCCGCGAAGGACCGCGAGATGTGGGCCACGGTGACCAAAGGCATCGAAATCGAATGAGCCCGACCCGCATTCACCAGCCCTTTGACGCCTGGCTGGCGGCCTGCCCCGACGAGATCTTCGTTCACGAGCGTGAGCGGAGCCTCAGCTATGCCGCGCTCGGCGCGCTGGTCGATCGCGCGCAAGCGGAATTGCAGGGCGACGGCGTGCGCACCGGCGACCGCGTGCTGATAGTCGCCGAGAACTGCGCCGAGCATGTGGCGCTGATCTTCGCCTGCAGCCGCATCGGCGCGTGGTCGTGCGGCGTCAATGCGCGCATGGCGCCCGGCGAAATCGCAGCCATTGTCGCCAAGGCCGATCCGCGCATCGTCTACTTCACCTCGGCCGTCTCCGATGCGGCCGCGCGCCACGCGCAGCAGCATGGGGCACGTGCTTCAGCGCTGACCGGCCTGTCGCGCAGCCCGGTGCACACCGAGGCCGTCGCCGAGACCGGTGCGCAGGCCCAGGAGATCGCGGCGCTGATCTTCACCTCGGGCACCACCGGCACGCCCAAGGGGGTGCTGGTCACGCACGATGGGCTGCTGCACTTCGGCCGCGTGTCGGCGCAGTCGCGCGCCCTCGGCCGCGAGGATCGCTCCTACGCCTATTTGCCGATGACGCACATCTTCGGTCTGGGCACGGTGTTGATGGCCTCGCTGCACGCCGGCGCGGGTCTGGTGATGCGCAGCACGTTCTCGCCTGAGGACGTACTGGACGCGCTGGCCCGTCATGGCGTGTCCAACCTGCAGGGCCCGCCGACCCTGTTCTCGCGGCTGCTGGCGCACATGGACGCGCAGTGCATCACCGAGCCGGTGTGTCCGCAACTACGCTTGCTCTACACAGGAGCCGGCCCGCTGGACATGGCGCTGAAGACGCAGGTCGAAGCGCGCTTCCGGATGCCTCTGCACCACGGTTACGGCCTTTCCGAATACGCCGGCTCGCTGCACGTGACGCGCCTCGACGAATGGCGTTCGGACACCTCGGCCGGCTACCCCCTCGAAGGCGCGGAACTGCGCATCGTCGACGCGAACGGCGCCGACCTGCCGATGGGCCAGCGCGGCGAGATCTGGATGCGCGGGCGCGGCCTGATGCCCGGTTACTTCCGCGACGAAGCCGCCACGCGCCAGGTCATGCGGTCCGGTGGCTGGTATGCCAGCGGTGACCTCGGCGAGTTCGCCCAAGACGGTGCGCTGTTCGTCGTCGGGCGATTGAAGGAGATGATCATTCGCTCGGGCTTCAACGTCTATCCGGGTGAGGTGGAGGCTGTGCTCAACGCCTTTCCGGCGATCCAACGCTCGGCCGTGGTCGGCCAGTGCGAGGCCGATGGCAACGAGCAGGTGCTGGCCTACGTCGAACTGCGCCAGGGTGAGCGGCTCGACCCCGCTGCGCTCGAGGCCTTTGTGCGAGATCGCCTCTCGCCCTACAAGCGACCGTCGCGCGTGCAGGCGGTCGACCACTTGCCGACGACGCTCAGCGGCAAGCTGCTCAAACGAAATCTGCTGGCGCTGTACCCGCCTGCCTGACGAGGAACCCTTCACCATGATCCGCGATTCTGAAACCCTGGAAGCCCTGCTCGACGCCGTCAACCGCTTCGTGCGCGAACGGCTGGTGCCGGCCGAAGCCCTCGTGGCCGAGACCGACGAGATCCCCGACGACATCGTGCGCGAGATGAAGGAGCTGGGCCTGTTCGGCCTCACCGTGCCCGAGGAATACGGCGGCCTCGGCGTGACGATGGAAGAGGAGGTGATGGTGATGCTGGCCATGGGCCAGACCTCGCCGTGCTTTCGCTCGCTCTTCGGCACCACGGTGGGCATCGGCTCGCAAGGCATCCTCTTCGACGGCACCGAGGCGCAGAAGAAGAAGTACCTGCCGCGTCTGGCGACCGGCGAGCTCATCGCCTCCTTCGCACTGACCGAGCCCGAGGCCGGCTCCGACGCGGCCTCGCTGCGCACCACCGCGATCCGCGAGGGCGACCACTACATCGTCAACGGCACCAAGCGCTTCATCACCAACGCGCCGCATGCCGGCATCTTCACGCTGATGGCGCGCACCAATCCGCAAGACAAGGGCGCGGGCGGTGTCTCGGCCTTCATCGTGGAGGCGAACACGCCGGGCATCACCATCGGCCTCAAGGATCGCAAGATGGGCCAGCGCGGCGCCCACACGGCCGACGTCATCTTCGAGAACTGCAGGGTGCCGGTGAGCCAGCTGATCGGCGACCGCGAAGGCCAGGGCTTCAAGACCGCGATGAAGGTGCTGGAGAAGGGCCGCATCCACATCGCCGCCATCTGCGTCGGCGTGGCCGAGCGCATGCAGCGCGATGCACTGAACTACGCCATCGAGCGCAAGCAGTTCGGCCAGCCCATCGCCGAATTTCAACTGGTGCAGGCGATGCTGGCCGACAGCCAGGCCGAGATCTACGCCGCGCGCTGCATGGTGATCGATGCGGCGCGCCAGCGCGACGAGGGCCGCAACGTTTCGACCGAGGCCTCGTGCTGCAAGCTGTTTGCGTCCGAGATGTGCGGCCGCGTGGCGGACCGCGCGGTGCAGATCTTCGGCGGCGCCGGCTACATCGCCGACTACGGCATCGAACGCTTCTACCGTGATGTGCGCCTGTTTCGGTTGTACGAAGGCACCACGCAGATCCAGCAGATCGTCATCGCACGCAACCTGGTGCGCGAAGCGACGCGTTGAGTTTTTTTCCACCCACCTGAGGAGACAAGACCATGAAGACATCGAAGATGCGAAGACTCTGTATTGCGGCCGGCATTGCCACCGGCCTGGCCGCCGTGCTGGCCACACCGGCCCTGGCGCAAACCGCCTACCCGAACCAGCCGCTGAAGCTGGTTGTGCCGTACCCCGCCGGCGGCGCCACCGACACGCTGGCGCGCACCATCGGGCAGAAGCTGCAGGAATCCTGGGGGCAGCCCGCGCTGGTCGACAACCGGCCCGGCGCCGGTGGCACCATCGGCAACAGCTTTGTTGCCAAGGCGCCGGCCGACGGCTACACCATGCTCATCGCCATCACCGCGCTGATCCAGCAGCCGTCGCTCATGGACAAGCTGCCCTACGACCCGCTGAAGGATCTCGCGCCCGTCACCATGATCGCGCGCAGCCCGAGCATGCTGGCCGTGCCGCTGGACTCGCCCGCCAAAGACCTGAAGAGCTTCATCGCGATGGTGAAGGCCAGCCCCGGCAAGTACAACTTCGGCAGCTACGGCGCCGGCACCTCGTCGCACATCCAGGGCGCGCTGCTGAACATGCAAGCCGGCATCGACCTGGTGCACGTGCCCTTCCAGGGCGCCGCGCCGCTGGTGACCAACCTGGTCGGCGGCCAGCTCGCCTCGGCCTTTGTCGACAGCGCCAGTGCCCGGCCGCACCTCAAGTCCATGCGCCCGCTGGCCGTGACCGGCGCGCAGCGCATGCCCGGCCTGCCCGACGTGCCCACCTTCACCGAGCTGGGCTACCACTCCTTCGACCCCTACGGCTGGTTCGGCGTGTTCCTGCCCGTCGCCACACCGGCGCCGGTGGTGCAAAAGCTGTCGGAAGAGATCAACCGCATCCTGAACCTGCCGGAAGTCACAGCCAAGATCGAGGCGCTGGGCCTGCAGGTGGGCGGCGGCAAGCCCGAGGAGTTCCAGAAGGTCGTGCGCACGGATGCGGCGATCTACGCGAAGATCATCAAGGATGCCAACATTCGGCTGGCGCCGTGAGCGGGATTGACGTAGGGCTGTTCGAACGTATTGAGGGGGCGAAAGGGAACGGCCAGCGACCTGTTGCGCGCTCCTATGTCTGCGATGCAAGCGAAACGGCTGTTGGATTCAGCATGATGACGGTCAGTCGCCGCCGAGTGAGAATTCGCGCCCAAGCAGTCCTTTGGCCCTTTGAAATTTCGTCGTCCATGAAACCTTAACCCCCTCAGAGTTCTGGAGGCGCTGTCTATCTGTGTCTGAGGTCGAGGTTGAGTTGGCGCGGGAGTCCGCCGAACTCGGAATACCACTAAGTCCTCAGTGGCTCGCGCGCTGGGCTAGGCGGAGATGCTCCCGAATGATGAAATTTGGTACTGGGAGAACTTTCCTGAGCCGATGACGGGCGGCGCTGGCTATTGCCTCGTTCGTGATGGTCAGAGCGTCTTATCGCTGGCAACTATGCGAAGCTGAGCTACAGACGCCTGCCGGCCATGACCAGCCGTTCGCTGGTTCGGCAGAATGCCTCCGCACGCAGCTGTCTTTGATTGGCATCTAGAGGTTTTGGGGGAGGTCGCCGACTTCAAGGAACATCATGAGTTCTGCGTTGGCGAGCACACCTGCATAGAACACGTGATCCCAACAGTTGCGCGACCGTTTGCGGTTTATGCTCACAAACTGCTCAACTATCCACCTGACGTTCTGATTCCCCGCACGTATTTCCTGGACCTGACGCAGCAAGCGAACGTACTGTTCATCAAAGTAGTTTGTGAAGCGTCCCTTCACGTCGAGCTCTCTCAGATGACGCTCCACGAGTGAGCGCCATCCATCCTCAAGTACCAGGATGGGCCGCAAGTCGAATCCTGTCGGTGCGTCATAGGGTTCGTGGACGGTTAGAGTGATCAGTTGACACTTGGTAACTTCATCGAAGTAAGGATGCAGGAAATAACGTCGATTATTTTCATCCGCTATCTTTGTGCCTTTCTCGTCTTGGCAGGCATCGCACATGGGCGCTAGATTTGCTGGGATCACCGCCAGTTCTGGAAAGTCCTGCTGAGGTAGATAGTGATCGAGGGTGCGGGGTGCACCGCTCTCGCCGCAGAACGGGCAGAGTTGCAGTTTCCTGTCCCTCAGATTTCTGATGATTGAAGTCTGCACAGCATCTGGAACTCGGCTGCTATAGAGGTTCCTTAGGGTTCCTCCATATTCGCCAACCAGGTTCCAAGGCTCGATCAACTCAGGATTGCCGCCACGCGCAATATAGAAGCGAGTTCGAATCTTCCATTGCTCGCGGATTCCTTCGAAGTACTGCGCATGGATGCCGTTCTGTCGCTCGTTGACCAGGGTGTCGATCAGTTCGTCATGATCGATCTGCGGCAGCACCAAGTGCATCACGGTGCATCACCCTTCATCGCATGAATTTGGATGAGCAGCTCCTCGTTGATCTCATCACCGAGCGCGTTTATCAAGGCTTCAGTAGTGCCCAACTCGGTGAGCTTCTGGCGAATCCAGTCCTCGTACCCCTTGCGCGCAGATCGATCATCGAACACGTAAGAGGAGATTCTCTGGATGTCACCGCCGAATGTCTGGAACGGCGGGTTGTTCAGTTCAATGCCCGCATCTTTCGTTCTTTGCAAGACGTGGACGCAATCCTGCGGTACCTCGCGGACGACGGTCGCTGAATGCGTAGCGATCAGCGCCTTTGATGAGTACTCCGCCAGGACATTCTTCAACAATTTGATGAAATCGATCTCCAGAGTTGGATGGAGGAAGAGCTCCGGCTCATCGACAATGACAAGGCAGTCGCGCCGCATCGCACCGAGAACATTGATGACGATATAGAAGAACAGCCGTTGCCCTGAGCTCAGCTTCAAAAGGCGATCGCCTTTGAGGATTCCGACGCCGGCATCGGCGAAGAACAGCTTTCGGAAGGCCGCTACGTCCATCGTTTCTGCGAGGTCTGGATCGATCGAGAACCAACGAAGCTGCTCGACAGGCGAGCCTTCAACTGGCTCGAACGGAAAGTCAAAGGCGACACTCAGTTCGCGCACCGCCGCGTTGACGTTGTTGGCCAAGAAATCATCCAGATCCACGGTTGCCTTCGTAGCCAGCGCGACCCCGTCGAACTCGATCGCTTTGTTCAGGACGCGAAAGACATTCGTTGTCTTCTGCGACCAACCTCGGATGTGCTTGTACTTCTGATCATCCGCAAAGCAATCGAGCAGCGAGTGGGCAGCGCTCCGCTGCGCAAAAAGCGGCGAAAGCGTGATCTCCCCATGCGTTTTAAGAGCTGCTTCTACAGCGTGCCCACGCAACCCAAAGTATCGATAAATGTTCTTGTCCTTGCGCTCCCCCGGACCTTCGTCGATGGGAAACTGCTCGAACGGACTGTATGAGATCGCGACGATCTGGCTGAAACGCGGTCGGCGCTGGAAACCGACATCAGAAGTCATCTCTTGGTCCAGTTCGAGCCAATTCTTGACCATCTTGATCAGCATCTGAGACTTCCCCATCCCATTGGGGCCGATAAGCACGTTGATGTCGTGTGGCAAGAGTTCTCCGGAGGAAAACTGTAGATTTAGTCTCAGTGGCGTGTCATCGACGGCCGCACAACGAAATTCCACTTTCCCGATGTCAACGTCGTCGCCACCGAGCAACTTCCAGCCCAGTTCGAACGCCCGCTGGGCACCCCGCTCGCGCTGCAACGAAACTCGAAATCCTTCGGATCGAACCAAAGCCAGGGCTGCTTCGTCCTCCAGCACGCGCGCCATGTAGCTCGCGTCCCGCAGAGCCATTGCTACCTGAACGGCAGCATCAAGACCTAAAAGACCGATGACTTGCTGGTAGAACGCCAAGGTCGCCGGTGTTGATACGTAGTCAGCGTGCTGAAGCGGAAAGGTGGCGTAGAGTGCATCGCCGAGCGAACTGGCAAGGCGGTCGAACGAGTTCTTGTGTTCCTCAAAAAGAATCTGAATAGAGCCAAGGGTGACATATTCCCCCTCGAGCCGAGCGTAGGTCTTGAACGTCGTCTGATAACCGAAGTCATTCCATGTGTCGGGCGACAGCATGATGAAATTGGAGCTGGGAGGCATTGTGAATGGTGCCGGCCCGCTTCTTGGGACATAGGAGATGCTGAGGTTCATCGGTTGGTGTTGTGAGAGTCGCTTGTTGAGCTTGATCTCAGGCGACGAGCTGCCAGCGCCCTGACCTTAGTCGCCGACAGCCGCGCAAGAGTTTGTCCCGTGTTCCGGCGCACATCGCAGGCTCTTTGGCTCGATCCTTGTTTTTCTCTGACAGCGATGCTGCCGATGTCGAACGGGGGCGCCAAACTGAGAACTTCGATCCGGCCGCCATCGCCTCATCGAGCCGGTGCAGGACGTAGCCCGCGGTCACGAAGGCCCATGCGCCAGAGACTTCTGCGATGAAGCCCGAAAAACATGCGCTATCTCAGACCTGTCGGGAAGCGTTTGCACGCACGAAAGCGTGACGAAGTGCCTGTCGGCTGATGCTTTGAAGTGCTCTATCAAATCGTCCATGGATGCAGTATCGATCAAGGTCTTGCATCTCAGAAGGATCCACGGGGAATGCCTCACTTGCTTTTCGGGGTAGATTCCGCACATGGGTTCCTACGATCCGTACACTTTCATACGTCGGCTGAAGCTTGAGCAGGTCGATTGGCAACACATCGATGGTGCGCATGTCGATCCAGAGCTTTTGAAGCTCGGCGGGTTTGATGTGCCCGTCTATCGGTACGTCGAAGGTGATCCTGAAGCAACCGCACTTTTGGATAATTGCCGCGTTCGATTCGACCATCCAACGACGTGGTTAGATAAATACGAGCACTACGTTGCGCAGCAACTCTTCGACCCGGGCGCACCGTTCGGAAACATGGCGATCTATGCGAAGTGCTTTACTTATCATTACGCGTCTGAGGCGTTCTGGCGCATCAACGCGGGGCGGGTGCGTCTGAAGTTCCGATCCCTTAGGGCGCTCGTGCGTACGTTGGCAAACGCCAAGCGAGTCGGTGGCGGCGTGCTTCCAAAGTTGTTCGTGGGAAGAGTGAGATACATGGAGCAGGCAGACCTTCGCGGAGCCATTGAAGGAACTAGAGAAGCTCTGATCAAACCTGTGAGCAGGTTTGCTGCCGAGGCGGTGCTAATGAAGAGGATTGGCTTCTGTCATGAGAACGAGGTTCGCATCTTTTTTGTGGGGGATGAACCTGTAGGCGACCGCAAAGCTTTGGACATTGAGCTGGAAGAACCAGCTCCGATTGAAGAACTACTCGTCGGCCCTTACTTGCCGCCTGGCCAGAATGGAGCGCTGTCGAAGTACTCCTTTTTTGGTGAAATTCTTGGATGTGCTACTCGGCACAACCTAGTCCTTGCCGGCTCTCAATTCGATTTGGAGGTTAAACCAATAGCAACTTGAGACAGGGGCGATTTCTAGCCTGAAGTCGAGGTGGATTCGTGTAACGCCAGAGGGACGGACTGTGTTCGAAAGCATCGTACTTAGGAACAGCGAGGAGGTCGGAAACGTCACTTGGGGCGCCATTGCAGAAGCGCTTCTCTTTTACCAAAACACTCGCATAGTTATCGGCCACGGGACACTGGTCTCGCTCGCGAAGACCGGCAGCATCAGCGATGTTGTTGCGCTCGTAAAAGAAGGGCGACTGCAGGCTGTCCACTGCGAGGAGACGTTGGGAACAATTACCAATACTCACGGCGCATCGCAAGCACATAGCTTTAGCACCTTCACATTGGTGGGCCATGGGGACGATCGGGGGAAGAATCGTGCGGAACGCATAGAAATTGGTCTTCGACAGAACGGAATTGACGGTCGCCGAGCGAAGGCTGAGGCAAAGGCATTTGTTGGAGCAGTTCCTCAAAAGAGCTTCACGAGCGACGACTTTGTGAAGGGCGGCATAACGAGTGCGGCTCTCGCAGACGCCAAGGATGTTGCAATGCTCAAAGGGCTCCTTCGGGCAGGACTTGCTGCGGTACCCGGCGGGTATGACGCGGGGGACAGCCTTCAGGCCGACTACGTTCTGAGCGACCTAGGCTACTTTCTGTTTACCAACATAGATTTCGATGGGGTGAACCAGCGCAGAGCGCGCATGACGCCTGCTCTTGAGCCGTTGGCGCCTGCACACTTGCTCAACCTCATCCTCGAGTCGCGAGCTGACATGCATTTGGCGGCGTTCTACGGAGGCGACTTTGCGACTACTAGTTCAAATTCGGCATTGGTCAGGTGGCGCCAAGCGCAATTGCTTCAGCGCTCAGACCTCAATCTTCAAGCGCGAGATCAATTTTCCGAGCTTGTCTTAGCCAACTTCCCAAGCGTCCGAGATGTCATCGACAGTGGCGAGCGGTCATTCCCTGACTTCTTAAGGCTTTTGGACAAGGCTCAAAAATTTAAGACTTGGTTGGCAAGGACGAGCCCCGACCAGAAGCTCGTCAGCGAGTACATCGAAGCTCTGAACGCAGATACGTGGGCTGACAAGGCACCAGTCAAGGGGCTGCGTTACCTGTTCTCGCTCGGCTCAGGTTTTCTTGATCCAACCGCAGGCGTTGTGTCAGGGGCGGCTGACGCTTTTCTGCTGGACCGACTATTAAAGGGATGGCGTCCGAACCACTTCGTGGATGACAGACTCAAGCCGTTTCTTGGGAAGAAGACGCGAGACCGCTGACCTATGCAAGGCGGCTCGCAAGTTGCTGCTCCGATAAAGCGACAGTGTCAAACTTGCCAAGTAGCACGCCCTTCAAGTCATTGACCGCTTCGGCGCAGACCGATCTTCTGCTTCAGACCTAACAGAGCCATTCGCTGTGAGTTGGCAAACGGCAGCTTTCAGTCTTAATCAGCCATCGGCGCGATCCAAACGGACGGTCGTCTATGACCAATGGCGGTCTTTCAAATGCGAGGGCCACATGGCGAATTCGGGAAAGATTCTTCCAGCTGACCCCGTGCCCAACCACTCACCCCGCCGCCGCCCCCACGATCTCCCCCAACCGCCTCAACCCCGCATCGATCGCGTCGTCATACGGCCAGCCGCAGTTGAGTCGCAGGTAGTGATCGCTGCGCGCGCTGTTGGAGAACAGCCAGCCCGGCGCCACCAGGATGCCTTCGCGCAGCGCTGCGTCGAACACCGCGGCCGACTGGCACTGCCGGGGCATCTCCACCCACAGCTGCAGGCCGCCGTTGGGCAGGTTCAGCCGCGTCCCCGCGGGAAAGTAGCGCGCTATCGCCTCGGCCGTGCGCTCGCGCTGGCCGCGCAATGCGGTGCGCAGCCGGCGCAGGTGGCGGTCGTAGGCGCCGGTGGCCATGAATGTGCCGGCGCCGAGTTGCGACAGCACCTCGTTGTTGCGCGTCTGCGCGTACTTGAGCATTTCCACGCGGGCCTGCCAGCGGCCGGCCGCGATCCAGCCCAGGCGCATGCCGGGCGCCAGGATCTTGTGCATCGACGCGCAATGGATCACGTTGCCGGCGTTGCCGCCGCGATCCCATGACTTGATGGCGCGGGGCGTGTGGTCAACGTCGAGCAGCTCGCTGTAGGTGTCGTCTTCGATCAGTGCAATGCCCTGTTGCTCGCACAGCTGCACCAGCCGCTGCTTGTGCGCATCGGGCATCACGCTGCCCAGCGGGTTCTGCAGGTGCGGGATTACCACCACGGCCTTGATGTCGGTGTAGGTCTGCAGCGCCAACTCGAGCGCTTCGATCGACAGGCCGGTCTGCGGACTGGTGGGGATTTCGAGCGCACGCAGGCCCAGGCTTTCCAGCACCTGCAGCAGGCCGTAGAAGGTGGGCGATTCCACCGCGATGGTGTCGCCGGGCTTCGCCACCGCGCGCAGCGCGAGGTTGAGCGCCTCGATGCAGCCATTGGTGACGAGCACCTCCTCGGGCGCGAGCGTCATGCCGGCTGCGAGTGCGCGCTTGGCAAGCACGGCACGAAAGTGCGGGTCGCCCTGCAGCGGCGGCACGCCGGCCAGCAGCTCGGGGTGCAGGCGCAGCGCGCGCGTCATGCCGGCGCGCAAGGCCTCGGCCGGGTAGAACTGCGGCGCGGCACGCGCGATCGACAGGTTGAGCTTGATGTGGGCCGCACGCCGCTGTGCCACGAAGTCCGACACCCGCGCGTGGATGCCGACGTACTGCGCCGGGTCGGGCCGTTGGCCGGCCGGGGGCTCGTCCATCGGCGTCATGCGCAGGCGCTGCGGCCGGCGCACGAAGTAGCCGGAGCGGTCGCGCGCCTCGGCCCAGCCGTCGGACTCCAGCGTGCGGCACAGCTGCAGCGCGGTCGACAGGCTGATGTCGTGCAGCCGCATCAGGTTGCGCAGCGAGGGCATGCGCTCGCCCGCCTGCAGCGAGCCGGCCTCGATCGCGCCGCGGTAGTGCGAGGCGAGGCGGCGGTAGAGCGGCGGCTGGGCGGGCGACGGCGTCGTCATCATGTGCATGGCCCGATGGTGGCCGGGAGCGCAGGGTTGAAACAGATGCAGATTGCGCGAAAACGACCATAACAGACGGCACGGCCGCTGCGCTGTTCCGGTCGCAACAGCGCGGGCTGTGTCTGTTTTGCGGAGGCCTGCAGGGCGAACATCAAGGCCTTGCTTCAAGGAGCCTTCGATGATCCGCACCTCGACCACCACCATCACCCGGCTGCAGCGCGGCGAAACGCTGCACATGCCGCTCGACGCCCACACCACGCTGCAGGTTGCCGCAGGCGAGGTCATCGTGCGCGAGCCGCTGCGCTGGCTCGGCGACACTCTGGTGGCGCCGGTCGCTACGCTGTCTGAAGGCAGGAGCCACCGCCTTGAGAACGGCGGCTGGGTCGAACTCCGGGCGCTGGGCGACGGTGCCGAAGTCCGGAGCCACCGGCCGATGTCCGCGCTGCACGCCCTGTACACCGCCTGGCAGACCCTGTGGCGCCGCGCGACGCAACGCCCGCTTCACCACCCTACCGACAAGGAAACCGCATGACCGAACCGACCCGCCAGGCCATCGCAGATCAGATCGCGGCCGATCTCGGCCACAGCTTCGAGGGCGAAATCCGCGTTGGCGGCCACTACGCCTCGGCCGTGCGCGATGGCCGCATCGTCTATCTCAGCGGGCAGGTGCCGCGTGTCGGCAGCACCGTGGTTGTCACGGGCCGGGTCGGCGAGGCGGTGTCGCTCGACCAGGCGCGGCTGGCCGCGCAGATCTGCACGCTGCGCGCGCTGGCGATCCTGCGCCAGACGCTCGGCTCGCTCGACGCCGTCCAGAAGATGCTGCGCGTCACCGTGTACACGCAGAGCGCGCCAGACTTCACGCAGCAAAGCGAGGTGGCCGATGCAGCATCGGACCTGCTGCACCGCGTTTTTGGCGAGGCCGGCGTGCACACGCGCACCTCGGTCGGCGTCTACAGCCTGCCGAAGAATGCGGCGGTGGAACTTGACATGATCGTGGCCGCGCGCGGCGGCTGACAACACACAAGGGAATATCCTGTCGGCTATCCGCCGCGCCCCTGCGTTGCAGGTAAACCCCTCCGGGTTTCGACAGAACAAGGAAATTCCCTCATCATGAAAGCCATCCCCCTCGTCCTCGCCGCGCTGCTTGCGGCCGCGGCGCTCCCTGCGGCCGCACAGGTTTCGGTCAACATCAACGTGCCGGGCCTGGTGCAAATTGCGCCACCGCAGCCGCGCTTCGAGCGCATGCCGGGCCCGCGTGCCGGCCAGGTCTGGGTGCCGGGCCGCTGGCAATGGAACGGCCGCGACTACGTTTGGGCCGGTGGCCACTGGCAGCGTGCCCGCCCTGACTACGCCTACGCGCCCGGCCAATGGATCCAGGCTGATGGCGGCTGGCGCTGGCGCGAAGGCGACTGGCGCCGCGCGGAGCGCAGGGAAGCACGCCGTGAAGAACGCCGCGAAGAACGCCGGCACGATCGCCACGAAGAACGCTACGAGCGTCATGACCGGCATGACGACCGCCACGGCGGCGGCGGCCATTGCCCTCCGGGCCAGGCGAAAAAGGGCAACTGCTAAGGCAAGGAATTGGTGCCCGCGCCACCCCATCGCGCCCATGCCGTTGCGCTGCCGACCGGGGTGCGGGTCGCGCGCCTCTACCCCGGCGCCTCGCTGGCCGACGCGTTCGCGATCGATCTGCCGCCTGGCACCACGCACGACGTGCTGGCGCTCGCGCGCTGTGCGCTGGAGCGGCCGGCGCCGTGGGTCGACCGCCTGATGGCCGTGCGCGATGCGATCGTGTCGCTGTTCGGCCTGAAAACTGCGCGCGCCCTGCGTGCCGACAATGGCGCGGCAAGCCCGCCGCGCGTCGGCATCTTCCGCATCTATGAAACCTTGCCCGACGAAGTGGTGCTGGGCGAGGACGACCGGCACCTGGACTTCCGCGTGTCGGTGCAGCGGTCAGCGGGCCAGTTGACCGCCGTCACCGTGGTGCACTGCCACAACCTGCTGGGCCGCACCCATCCTCGCGATCGCACCGTTCCACCGCTGGGTGGTGCGCTCGGCGCTAAACCGCGCCGCGCAAGCTGGCTGGCCCGCTGCGGCAGCCTGAGGTTTCCAGCGTCTGACTGACCGAGCCGGCAATTGCGGCCTTTGCCGAAGGCCGAGCTGACGCGCATCTCTTCTTGACATCGGTTATCAGTTTCAATACAGTTCAAACAACTGATTGAAACGAGTGTTTGACATGGCCAACCCCTCTGAAGGAACCCGTGGCCGCTTGCTACAGGCGGCTGCCGAACTGTTTGTGGAATCGGGCTTTCGGGGCACGACCATCCGAAGCGTCTGCGCCGCCGCGGGCGTGAACGTCTCGATGGTCAATTACCACTTCCGGAGCAAAGAGCACCTTTATGCCGAAGTCCTGAATTACGCCCGCGACCAGGAACTCAAGGAGCCTGCCCGGGCGGAGCCGCGCGACGAAGCAGAAGCGAGTGCGCACTTGCGAGACTTCATCAAAGGATTTCTCTCCAATCTTCTGCTGCCCGGTTTGACCTCATTGCTGACAAAGCTGATCAGGCGGGAGTTGTTCGAGCGATCCGAGGTCGTGCGAATCTTTGTCGAAAAAGACATTATTCCGCAGCAGCGCCGGCTGAAAACAATTGTGCTGGCAATTGCAGGCCAAGACTTGAGTGAGGCGGATTTGCAGCATTGCATGTTCAGCGTGACTGGCCAGGCAGTATTCTATTTACACAATAGGGCAATGAACGAAATGCTGGCGCCCCATATAACTTATGACGAAGCAGGAATTGATTCGCTCGCCGATCATATTCACCGATTCACGTTCCACGCGCTGAAGCACTATTCTTCCGAATTGCCCTCCAGAAAATGAATGCACCCACACTGAGTTTTGCACTCATTCTGGCGGGACTGGCCATGGTCGGCCCTTTTGCCATCGATACCTTCCTGCCGTCGTTTCCCGCGATCGGAGAGCAGTTCGCCGTTGCGCCAGACGTGGTGCAGCAACTTCTCAGCGGCTTCTTGCTGGCCTTTGCGGCGATGAGCCTGTTCTACGGCACCCTCTCTGACGCATTCGGAAGACGCGGTGTGATCCAGACCTCGCTCTTCGTATTCACGGCCGCGTCGATCGGGGCGGCGCTATCGACCTCGTTCGGCTGGCTGCTGGCATTTCGCGTCTTGCAGGGCCTTTCTGCCGGAAGCGGAATGGTCGTAGGCCAAGCCATGATCCGCGACAGGTTCTCCGGGCCCGTGGCCCAGCGGCTCATGGCCCAGGTCATGATGGTGTTCGGCCTGGCTCCAGCGATCGCGCCCATCGCAGGCGGGTACCTGCAAGCCCACTTTGGCTGGCAGGCGGCCTTCGTGTTCATGGCGCTCATTGCAGCCGTATTGCTGGTGGCATGCCTGTGGTTTTTGCCTGAAAGTCTCCCGCGCGCATCGCGTTCGAGCTTTCACCCCGCGCATCTGGCAAGAAACTACCTTGCGACGATCCGGAATACGCGATTTCTCTTCGGCGGATTGGCGGTCGGCTTCGCGTTTGGTGGACTGGGGCTGTACATCGCCTCATCGTCCAGCTTTGTGATTCACATCCTCGGTCTGGACGAAACACAGTTCGCGTGGCTCTTCGTGCCGATGGTCGGAGGCCTGGTGCTGGGTTCCGCCGTTGGTTCGAAGCTCTCTCACCGCGCGCCTCCCGGCGTGAGCATTCGGCTCGGGTTCGCATGCATGGCACTCGGGTCGGTCGCCAACGTGGCCTACAACCTCGCGTTCGCAGCCACCGTGCCCTGGGCGGTTCTTCCGGTCATGGTCTACACCTTCGGCCTGGGTCTCGGGCTGCCGGGGATGAGCCTCATGACGCTGGAACTGGTGCCCGCCATGCGCGGTATGGCGGCATCCCTCCTGAACTTCATGCAGATGCTGATCTTCGCAATCATGTCGGGCGTTGTAGCGCCGCTGCTTTTCGACAGCGCGCTCAAGCTGGCGCTCTGCGTGACGGCATGCTTTGGCCTGTCTGCAGGATGCTGGGCAATCAGGTCTTGGCGGCAGACGGCCATGGCTGCCTGAGTGGGTTCAGCCTGAAAAGCTAGCGCGGCTTGGCCGAGTAGCCGCTCTCGATCCACGCCTCGGCGCTGGCGGCACTGAGCTTGAACGTCGGCGCCACGCGCGCCTCGCCGAGCTGCGTGCCGAACTCGTCCTGCGCGGTAAGCAGGGCGTAGGGGTTGTCTTCGTCGGGCACGATCTGCAGCGCCACGCGGATGCGTTCCGATCCTGCGCCGACGCTCAGCTGCTTGTTGAGTTGCGCGTGCAGTTGCTGCTCGTGCCGGCGCAGCACTTCCGAAGCGGTCTTCACCAGCGTGTGGAAGGCGGGCGCATCGAGCGGCTTGGGGTTCTTCTTGTCGCGGCCCATCGTCCAGGGGCCGACCAGCGCGGGCTCGGATTCGCCCTGGCGCGTCATCGCCACGGCCCAGCCGTCGTCGTCTTCGTTCTTGATCACGCGCGCCGTCCAGAGCGCGTCGCGCCAGAGACGGGGTTCCTGGATGTCGGTGGTGTCGGCGCTTTCAGCGTCGTTGCCGCTGTCGATGGAGGGAGTAATTTCAGTCATGAACCGGCAAGTCTTGCACAGGCGCGGTCAGAACACCGACAAGCCCGTCTTCGTCACGAACAGCTCCAGTGCCTTCATGCCCAGCAGCGAGTTGCCGGTGGCATCGAGCGCGGGCGACCACACGGCCAGGGTCAGCTGGTCAGGCACCACCGCGACGATGCCGCCGCCGACGCCGCTCTTGCAGGGCAGGCCGATGCGAAACGCGAATTCGCCGGCGGCGTCGTAGGTGCCGCAGGTCAGCATCAGTGAGTTGATGCGGCGCGTCTGTCGTTCGGTCAGCAGGTTTACGCCCGCCGCCCAGGGGTGCACGCCGTCGCGGCAAAGGTAACCGGCCGCGCGCGCCAGTTGCACGCAGCTCATCGACAACGCGCACTGGTGAAAGTACATGTCGAGCACCGTCTCCACGTCGTTGTCGAGCTTGCCGAAGCTCTTCATGAAATTGGCCAGCGCGTAGTTGCGATAGCCGGTGGCCGCCTCCGACGCGGCCACCTCGCCGTCGAAGGCGATCGGGTCGCCGGTGAGGCTGTTCATCAGCTCCAGCACGTCGGTCTTGGCCTCGCGGCCGAACAGGCTCAGCAGCCGGTCGGCGACGGCGATGGCGCCGGCATTGATGAACGGGTTGCGCGGCTTGCCCTGTTCGTTTTCCAACTGCACCAGCGAGTTGAACGGGTTGCCCGAAGGCTCGCGGCCGATGCGCTCCCACAGCGCTTCGCCCAGCCGCTGCATCGCCAGGGTGAGCGTGAACAGCTTCGACACGCTCTGTATCGAGAACGGCTTGTTCGCATCGCCCGCATGCGCCTCCTGCCCGTCGCAGGTGCGCAGCGCCATGCCGAACTGCGCAGCGGGCACCCGCGCCAGCGCCGGGATGTAGCTCGCAACGGTGCCGCCGGCACCGAGCAGCGGCCGGATCTCGGCGTCGATCTCGTCGAGCACGGGCTGGAACTTCATGGTGTGTCGTTTCAAAAGCGAACTCACTCCTCGCTGGCCCACTCCACCTGCGCGCCGAGCTGGCGCAGGTTTTCGACGAAGTGCGGATGGGCCCGGCGGATCGGCGTGGCATTGCGGATCTCGGAGCGGCCTTCGATGCTGGCCGCGACCATGAACAGCGCGATCGCCACGCGGATGATGTAGGGGCTCTCCACCACCGCCGGTGTTAGCGGATTGCCGCCGAAAGTAATGAGCCGGTGCGGGTCTGACGAGAACACATGGGCGCCGAACTTCGACAGCTCGCCAGTCCAGCCCAGCGCGCCGTCGTAGACCTTGTTCCAGAACATCGCATTGCCCTGGGCGCGCACGCCGAGCGCAATGAAGATTGGCAGCAGATCCACCGGAAAATACGGCCAGGGTGCGGCCTCGACCTTGGTCAGCACGTTGCTCGTGAACGGCGTCTGCACCTGGAGCGGCCCGGCGCTGCGCGCGCGCGACCAGCCGTCCTCGTGCGTGATCTGCACGCCGAACTTGGCAAAGGTGCGGTCGATCAGCGGGAACTGCGCCGGCGCGCTGTTGCGCACCATCACATCGCCGCCGGTGATCGCGCCGAGCGCAAGAAAAGTGGTGATCTCGTGGAAGTCTTCGTCGAAGCGGAACTCGCCCCCGCCGAGCGTTGCACCGCCGTGCACCGTCAGCCGCGAGGTGCCGATGCCTTCGATGCGCGCACCGAGCCCCACCATGAAGCGGCAGAACTCCTGCACGTGCGGCTCCGAGGCCGCGTTGGTCAGCGTGGAGGTGCCGTTGGCACCCACCGCGCACAGCACGAAGTTTTCAGTGGTGGTGACCGAGGCGTAGTCCAGCCAGTGGTCGGCCGGCACCAGGCCGCCGGTGTGCCGGATGATGAGCGAGCCCTCTGCGCGCTCGACGGTGCTGCCGAAATGCCGGAACACCTCGACGTGCGGATCGATCTCGCGCACGCCCAGGGTGCAGCCCTTGACGTTGTCCTCCAGCCGCGCCACGCCGAAGCGCGCCAGCAATGGCGGCACCAGCATGATCGACGAGCGCATCTCCTCGGGCAGCCGATGGCGCTGCGCGTCGAACACGGTGTCGCGATGGTGCAGGTGCAGCGTGCCGGTGGCATCGTCCATGCGAACCTCGCTGCCGAGCGTGCGGAAGATCTCGAGGATCTTGCGGACATCGGTGATGTCCGGCACACCATGCAGCTGCAGGGGTTCGCGCGTCAGCAGCGTGGCGCACAGCACCGGCAGGACTGCATTCTTGTTGGCAGAAGGAATGATGCGGCCGCGCAGTGGCGTGCCGCCGTGGACGATGAGATTGGACATGGGCAGGGCCCAATATGCTAGCGGCGCAGGCCCGGTTTTCCGCTGTGGCCTAATTACGCCCGGACATTTTTTTACCGGAGCCACTCATGCCCACCAAAATCAGAACCGAGAGCGACCGTTCCGCTCCCAAGCCCACTCCCGCACCGGGTTTCACCATGCCCAAGTCGGGTGGCGGCCAGAAGCGCAGCCTCGAGCGCGGAACCGCGACGCGCAGCAAGAAGAACCCCGGCAAGCGCGCCAAGAAGGGCGGCTAAGCGGGCCCGCGAGGGCCTGCGCCCCTTGGGCTAGCCCAAGGGCGCTCAAGCCCTCTTTCGGTTCACGAGGACGATCCCAAGCCCCACGCCCACCAGTGCCAGCACCAGTTGGAGCGTGAGCGGCTCGGCCAGCAGCACCACACCGAACACCAGCGCGAACAGCGGGGTCAGGAAGGTGAACGACGACATCTGGGTCGCCGGGTAGTGCCGCAGCAGCCACATCCACGTCAGGTAGCTCGCGAACGCGCCGATCACGGTTTGCAGGCCGATCGACGTCCAGGCCCAGGCTGAATAGGCAAAGCCCCACGACTCGCCGAGCGCGAGCGAGAGAAACGGGCAGACCGCCGCCGTCACCGCCACTTGGTAGAACAGCGTCTTCTCGGCGCTCGCCGTGGCGAGCTTCGTCGCGCGCAACGTGAGCGTGGTCAGTCCCCAGAGCATGCCGGCCACCAGTGCCAGCACGTCGCCGCGCAACTGCGCCGAACTGGAGTGCCCGAAGCTTTCGCTGAAGGCGAGCACGACACCGCCGAAGGCCAGCGCCAGCCCGACCCATTGCAGTCCGCGCAGCCGCTCGGCCGGCACCCAGCGCGGCAGGAACAGTGCCACCCAGAACGGCGAGGTGTAGAGAAACACCGTGAGCCGCGAGGCGGTGGTGTGCTGCAGCCCGATGTAGATACAGCAGAACTCGCCTGCGAACAGCAGCCCGGCCACCAGGCCGCCCGGCAGCGTGCCGTCGCGCGCGAACAGCGGCACTCCGCGCGAGCGGCACCACAGCCACAGCAGCGCGACGGCGCCGATCATGCGGATGGTGGCCTGCCAGAGCGGCGGCACCTCGGCGACGGTGGTCTTGATGAGAATCTGCTGCAGCCCCCAGAACGCGCAACAGGCGATGAGCAGGGTGATGGCGCGGGTATCGAGATGGGTCTTGCGGGCGATCATTTATCTTGCAGGCAGGCGCGCAGCCGAAGGCGCGGCATGCATCGATGGTAGCCGTGACGCCGCGCGCTGCCTGATGCAGACTGGCGCCATGAACACCGTCATTCCTGTCATCGACATCTCGGCACTGGCCTCGGACGATGCGGCTGCGCGTGCCCGCGTGGCGGGCGAGGTCGGCGCGGCCTGCCGCGAGGTCGGCTTCTTCGCGATCACCGGCCACGGCGTGCCGGCCGCATTGCTGGTCGACGCCTTTGCGGCCAGCCGCGAATTCTTCGCGCTCGACGCCGCGGCCAAGCAGGCGCTGGCGATCGGCCAACTGGGCCACAACCGCGGCTATGTGGGGCTCGGCACCGAGGCGCTCGACGAGAAGAAGGGCGCCGACCAGAAAGAGGCCTTCAACCTGATCTGGACCGACGAGCGCATGCGCCCGCCCAATGCATGGCCGCCGATCGAAGGCTGGCGTCCGCGGGTGCAGGCGTACTTCGATGCGGGCCTGCTGGCGGCGTGCAGGCTGCACGCCGCCTTTGCCATCGACCTCGGGCTGGCGGAGGGCTTCTTCGACGACAAGATCGACCGGCCGCTCGCCACCTTGCGCTTTCTGCGCTATCCGGCGCCGGCGCCCGGCGCAGCCGCAGAGGGCCTCGGCGCCGGCGCCCATACCGACTACGGCAACGTGACACTGCTGGCGACCGACGGCGTGGCCGGGTTGCAGGTGCGCACGCGCAGCGGCGACTGGGTCGACGCGCCGACGGTGCCTGGCGCCTTCATCTGCAACATCGGCGACTGCCTTATGCGATGGACCAACGACGTGTACGTGTCGACGCCGCACCGCGTGGCGCGGCCCACGCGCGAGCGCTATTCGATCGCGTTGTTTTTTGACCCGAACGCCGACGCGCTCGTCAGTGCGATCCCGTCGTGCGTGCCCGCTGGCAAGGCACCCCGCTATGAACCGGTCACCGCGCAGGCCTACCTGCAGTCGCGCTTCGACGCGACCTACGCGGTCAGTGCCGCAGCCACCGTGGTGGCCAGCGGCGTGGTCGGCCGGCCGATGAGCTGACTCAGCTGCCGGCCGTCGTCGAACAGCCCGCCCTTGGCAGTGCCTGCGTCCGAGTCGGCCAGCAGCGCCGCATAGCCTTCCGGCAGGCCGGCCTGCTGCAACGCGGCCTTGTACGCCGGCTCGGGCAGATCCTGGTAGGTCACCGCCTTGCCCGACTGGCGCGCGATCTCCGCCGCGAGTTCCGACAGCGTGTAGGCCGTGTCGCCGGCCAGCTCGTACACGCGCCCGGCCTGGTCTTCGCGCGTCAGCACGGCCGCTGCGGCCGCTGCGTAGTCGGCCCGTGCTGCCGATGCGGTGCGGCCTTCGCCGGCCGCGCCCAGCACCGCGCCATGCTGGAGTGCGGCAGGGATGCTCCCCGTGCGGTTCTCCGTGTACCAGCCGTTGCGCAGCAGCACGAATGGCAGGCCGGAGGTGCGGAGGGCGGCTTCCGTTTCCTTGTGCTCGGCTGCGAGCGCCAGGGGTGAGGTGTCGGCGCGCAGGATGCTCGTGTAGGCGAGCAGTTTCACGCCGGCCTTTGCGGCAGCCTCGATCACGGCGCGGTGCTGCGCAGCGCGCCGGCCGACTTCGCTGGAAGAGATCAGCAGCACCTTGTCGACGCCCTGGAACGCGGCCTCGAGCGTGGCGGGCTGGGCGTAGTCGGCCTGTCGCACCTGCACGCCGAGGGCGGCCAGGTTCTTGGCCTTCTCGGGGCTGCGCACGGCGGCGACGATCTCGGCGGCAGGAAGCTTCGGCAGCAGTGCCTCGATGACGAGGCGGCCGAGTTGGCCGGTAGCTCCGGTGATGGCGATCATGAGAGAAATCCTTTGGACGGAATGGAAGGGAACCGGCAGAATACCGGCAGCACAAACTTTTTGTAAGTACGTACATAAAGGTAAGTACCCATGCCATCGACCCCCAAGGCCCCCGGCACCGCAGCCCACGGCGCGTTGGCGCTCCAGTTGCAGCGCGGCCAGTTGTTCTCGGCCGCCTGCCCGTCCCGCGCGGTGCTTCAGCACGTCACCAGCCGCTGGGGCGTGCTGGTGCTGGTGGCGCTGCTCTCGGGCATGCATCGCTTCAGCGACCTGCGTCGCAAGGTCGGTGGCGTCAGCGAGAAGATGCTGGCCCAGACTCTTCAGTGGCTGGAGAGCGACGGCTTCGTTCTGCGCAAGTCCTATCCGGTGGTGCCGCCCCACGTCGAATACAGCCTGACGCCGATGGGCGTCGAAGTGGCGCGCCAGGTCGAGGGCCTGGCCGACTGGATCGAGGGCAACCTCCACCGCATCCTGGACGAACGCCGCACGCGGGAACGCTCGCGCGCGGGTGCAGCCTCAGAGCGGGTGCTCGGTGTAGAAACGCCCGCCGTGGTACAGCAGCGGTGATGCGCCTTCGCGCCAGCGGCAGCGCTCCACTTCGCCGACGAAGATCACGTGGTCGCCTTCGTCATAACGGCTGCGGTTGAAGCACTCGAAGCTCGCCGCGGCACCGGCCAGCAGCGGCGCGCCGCCGAGCCCCTCGGCGAAATCCACATCCGTCCAGCGATCCAGCAGCTTCTGTGCGAAGCGCTCGGCCAGCTCTTTCTGGTTCGCCGCCAGGATGTTGATCGCGTAGTGCGAGCCGGCGCCCAGCGCCGGCATCGAGCCCGAGCTGCGCGCCAGGCTCCACAACACCAGCGGCGGCGTGAGCGAGACCGAGTTGAAGGAGTTGGCCGTCAGCCCGACCAGCGAGCCATCGGCCGCGCGCGCGGTGACGATCGTGACGCCGGTGGCGAACATGCCAAGCGCGTCGCGGAATTCGTCGGTCGAGAAAGAGGGCGCTTGCGCCTGGGCGGGGACGGTCACGAAGAAAGGGGGAGAAGGGCAGGCTTGCATTCTGGCCGATCGGCCTTGGCGACGCTGTCGTCAACCGAAGAACCAGTAGCAGACCGCGATGGCCGCCACCACGCCGGCGAACTCCGCGGCCAGCGCACACCCGACCGCGTGCCGCGCGCGCTGGATGCCGACCGCGCCGAAGTACACGGCCAGCACATAGAAGGTGGTCTCGGTGCTGCCCTGGATGACCGCGGCGGCGAGCGCGGGGAAGCTGTCGACGCCCTGGCTCTGCATCGTCTCGATCAGCATCGCGCGCGCCGCGCTGCCCGAGAACGGTTTGACCAGCGCGGTCGGCAGTGCATCGACAAAGCGTGCGTCCCAGCCTGATTGCGCGACCAGCCAGCGGATGCCGCCGAGCGCGATGTCGAGCGCGCCCGACGCGCGCAGCACGCCGATGGCGCAGAGCATCGCGACCAGGTAGGGCAGCAGGTTCTTCGCGACGTCGAAGCCTTCCTTGGCGCCCTCGATGAAGCTCTCGTACACCTTCACGCGGCGCAGCGCCCCGACCAGCAGGAACACGATCACGATGCCGAACAGCGCCAGGTTGCCCAGCAGCGACGAGAGCGAAGCCAGCGCCGCAGCCGACAGCGTGCCGAGCAGCGCCATGAAGCCGCCGAGCACCAGCGCACCCGGCAGCAGGTAGGCCAGCACCACCGGATCCCACAGGCGCAGCCGCTGCATCAGCGCAACGGAGAGCAGACCGACCAGCGTCGACGCGCTGGTCGCCAGCAGGATCGGCAGGAACACCAGCGTCGGATCGGCCGCGCCCTGCTGTGCGCGGTACATGAAGATGGTTACGGGCAGCAGCGTGAGCGACGAGGCGTTCAGCACCAGAAACAGGATCTGCGCATTGGTCGCGCTGGCCGGGCTCGGGTTCAGCGTCTGCAGTTCGCGCATCGCCTTCAGCCCGATCGGCGTAGCGGCGTTGTCCAGGCCCAGCGCATTGGCCGCGAAGTTCATCGTGATGAGGCCGAGCGCCGGATGCCCGGCCGGCACCTCGGGCATGAGCCGCCGGAACAGCGGCCCGAGCAGGCGCGCCAGCCACGCAACCAGCCCGGCCGCCTCGGCGATGCGCAGCAGGCCGAGCCACAGCGTCAGCGTGCCGAACAGCAGCACCATCACCTCGACCGCCAGCCGCGCCATCGCGAACAGGCTTTCCACCACCGCTGCAAACACGGCCGCGTCGCCGCCGACCAGCCAGCGCCCGAGTGCGGCCACCGCGGCGACGAGGAAGAAGCCGAGCCACAGTCCGTTGAGCATGCGTTGTCCCTTGTTGCAAGTGCCGGGCGATCATAGGTGCCGCGGCTGTCTGGTCAGGCCCGGCCGACGGTCTTACAGTGCGGGCCATGCGTGTATCGGACACCCTTCGTTGCTGGCTGACGATTGGCGCGGCCTTGCTGGTCGGCGCCTGCGCCAGCCTGCCGCCCCCGGTGCCGGGCGTGCCGACGCATGCGATGTCCGATGTCGCCACCACCTCGCTTGCTCGCCTCGCAGCGACCGATGGGGCGGCCCATCCGTCCGCCTTCTCGGGCTTCCGGCTGCTGCCCGAGGCCGCGTTCGCCTTCGACGCGCGCATTGCCCTGGCACGCAACGCCGAAAAATCGCTCGACGTTCAGTACTACCTGATCCAGAACGACGATGTCGGGCTGCTGTTCCTGCGCGAGCTGCGCGACGCCGCCGCGCGCGGCGTGCGGGTGCGGCTGCTCGTCGACGACCTCTACGCCGGTGGCGAAGACGAGCTGTTCAGCACGCTCGCGGCCTACCCGAACGTTGAGGTGCGGCTGTTCAACCCGCTGCCGTCGCGCGCGGCCTCGCTCACCACGCGGCTGGCGTTGTCGCTGCACGAGTTCGGCCGCATCAACCACCGCATGCACAACAAGCTGCTGGTGGCCGACAACAGCTTTGCGGTTTCGGGCGGGCGCAACATCGCCAACGAATACTTCATGCGCAGCAGCGCGGCCAACTTCATCGACATGGACGTGCTCTCGTGCGGGCCGGTCGTGCGTCGGATGTCGGACGCCTTCGACCGCTACTGGAACAGCGAACAGGTGTGGTCGATCGACAGCGTCGCGCGGCTGCGGCTGGAGCCCGAGGTGGCGCAACGCCGCTTCGACGAACTGGTGAGCCAGGCTGCGCCCGACGTGCCGGTGCGTGCGCGCGACGTGCTCGACCGCCCGCCGGTCGGGCAGCAGCTGGCGACAGGGCAGCTCGACTTCCGCTGGGCGCACGCCGAGCTTTTTGCCGACGACCCGGCCAAGATCACGCGCCCGCCGGCAGAGGCCATTCGCGGCAGCGTGACGGAAGGCGCGCTGGGCGTCATCGGCTCGGCGCGCAAGGACGTGCACATTGCGTCGCCGTACTTCATCCCGGGCGCACGCGGCCTAGAGATGATGAAGACCGCCATCGACCACGGCGTTCGCGTCGCGGTCATCACCAACTCGCTGGGCGCGACCGACGAGCCGCTGGCCTATGCGGGCTACGAGCGCTATCGCGCCGACATGCTGAAGATCGGTGTCGCCGTTTCCGAGATTGCGCCCGAGTCAACTGGCCGCTCGGGCCGCTTCGGCGATTTCGGCAAGTCGATCAGCCGGCTGCATGCCAAGCTCGCGGTGGTCGATGGGCGGCGCATCTTCATCGGCTCGATGAACCTCGACCACCGTTCAGCGGCCGTCAACACCGAACTGGGGCTCGTGATCGACAGTCCCGAACTCGTACACGACTATGTGCAGCTGCTGAGCGGCAACCGCGTGAACCTGGGCTACCGCCTGCGCATTGGCCCCGATGGCAAGCGAGTGCAATGGCTCGAGTACGACGAGCAGGGCGCCGACGTGGTGCATGAAGACCAGCCCGGCCAGTTCCTGTGGCTGCGCTTCAAGAATTGGCTGCTGCTGCCGATCGTTGGCGAGGAACTGCTTTAGGGCCTCGTCAGGTTGTTGCCGGAGATCGCGGTGCCCGGCCAAGCTGCCTCTAGCCGCCGCGGCAGTCGAAGCCCTTGATGGGCGCGGCGTTGCCGCTGATCAGCTCCGCCATCGCCTGCGCTGCGCCATCCAGCGATTTGGCGTCGGTGAAGTAATGAGCGATGCCGCGCTCGAGCCGGTCGAACGCGATGCCGGTGGACATCACGACGTCGTTAAGCGCGGCGTGGCTGTACGCGCCGAGCGCGATGATCTGCTCGACGTTGCGGGCGAAGGCCGCGTCGTTGCCGCGTCGGCCTGGCGGTCGACCACGGTCACGCTGTGCCCGCGCCCGAGCAGGTGCCAGGCGGTGCTGATGCCGATGATGCCGGCGCCGAGAACGATCACTTTCATGCAACCAGTGTTGCAGACATGCGGACGCCGCCCGGCGCGGACAATGCCCGCGATGCAGCTTCGACGCCAAGACCTCCACCGCGCCGCGCTCTGGTTCCTGTCGAGGTAGCCTGACGCACAGGTTCTGATTAAGACTGTGCAGTAGCTTCACAGGCGCCTCGCCTGTTCGGTGACGTGCGGGGCTAGAATCGTGGCATGAACTCCGCCGTCGTCGCGCCGAAACCGTCTTTCAAGGAGCAGATGCTCGTCGCCCGCGAGGAAGCGATCGTCCAGGCCGTCAACCGGCTGCTGGCCGAAAAGGGCTTCGAAGCGATGACGGTCGATGAGGTGGCGGCCGCCGTGGGCATCGCCAAGGCCAGCCTCTACAAGCATTTCCCGAGCAAGGAAGACCTGGCCGCTGCCGCGATGGTGCGGATCATGAAGCGGACGCAGGATTTCATGGCAGCGCTGCCGGCCGACGGCGATCCGCTCGATCAGCTCAAGGCGGTGGTCCGCTGGGCCATGGAGGTGCAACTGGCCGGCGAAATGCCATCGCTGCCGCATCAGAGCTCCTCCCTGCGCACCACCCTGATGGCCAACCGCGCCTACATCGACCGCCTGATGGGCGTGAGCGACACGCTCGGCGGCTGGATCAAGGCGGCGCAGGCCAACGGCACGCTGAGCAGCAAGCTGCCGGCCATCACGGTGCTCTACACGCTGTTCGCGCGGGCCTGCGATCCGGTGCTCGAGTTCCTCAAGGCCGGCGACAAGTACAGCGACGCGCAAATCGTCGATATGGTGCTCGAAAGCTGCTTCGCAGGGCTGTCGGCGCGTTGAGTCTTCAGCGCACCTCGACGCACAGCGTCGGCTTGAAGCTTTCCTGCTCGCCCTTGCTGCGATAGCCCAGCGGGTTGGCGACCACGCGGCAGCCGTCCTTCACATAGTCGAAAGCGCAGTGCAGGTGCCCATGCAGCCAGAGCGAGGCCATTGGCAGCAGTTCGTCGAGCGAATTGCAGAAGCCGGCGGTGCCCGGCGTCAGGCCATAGCGCGGGTCGGCGCTTGCGAGGGTCGGCGCGAAATGCGTGATCGCCACCGTGGTGCCGTCGTAAGGCTCGGCCAGTGCATTGCGTAGCCATGCCTGGCACGTAAGTGAGTGCTCTCTCAGTGCATCGGCCATAAAGGGCTGACCGGCTCGTACCGTGGCTGCTTTCTCCAAATAGAAATTGGCCGCCCGCATCGCCTTGCCGCGGGCCTTGAGCTGCTCGGTCATGCCGGCGGCAGGGTCGACCAGCGCGTCGAAATCACTCCAGAGCGTGGTTCCGATGAAGCGGATGCCGCCGATCACTAGCGTTTCGCGCTCCAGCCAGAGGATGTCGAGCGCATCGCAGCTGTCGCGCAACCGGGCGTGCACCGCGTCGAAGTCGTCGCCGTCGTACTCGTGGTTGCCGGGTACATAGATCACCGGCGTCGGCCAGCCGTTTTTTGGCGAAAAGCGGCCGAGGCCGAAGTCGGGGTCGGTCAGGCGCGATCCGTTCTGGTAGGAGCCGATGTCGCCCGCCAGAACCAGCAGATCGGCATCCGGCGCAGGCTCCGCCACGAAGCGAGGGTGCGATTCGAGGTGCAGGTCGGACAGCAATTGCAGCTTCATTGCGAGCCAGTCTAGGGGAATGTGCCCATGCGCATCGCGCATGACGTCGGCCTTGAAAGACTAGGGAAAACCCTTAATCTTCAGTACATCACCACACCAGCACGGGCCAAGGCCGTGCATCTGTATGTTTTCGTTGTTTGGTCAATTGATGGGTTTCTTCCGTTCCCCCGCCGCCGTTGTGCCTTCGAGCCCGGCCGCCGCGCTGCTTGAAAGCGCCGATTCCCGTGCCGGCGTCGACCCGCACCACGCGCACGAGTTGCGTGAAGCCGCGAGCGCCTGGCTGCGCGTCGTGCGCTGAACTTCAGCCTCCTGCGGGCACCTTCTGCCCGATGACCGAGCGCGCAAACGCCACCGCGGCGGAGCGCACCAGCGCGTCCCGCAGCCATTCGTGCGCATGACCGTGCTGGGCGCGGCGATGCCAGACGGCGTCGACATGCAGCAGCGGCTGGTCGAACGGCAAATCGCGCAGCACCAGCTGGTCGTCGATGCCGGTCACGTTGACGAAATGGCGCGGCAAAACCGTCAGCAGGTCTGAATTGGAGACCACCCGGCCGGCCGTGAAAAACTGGTTCACCGTCACCACGATGCGCCGCTCGCGTCCGAGCGTGCCCAGCGTCTGGTCAACGAAGCCATAGGGCCGGCCCGAAAAACTAACGAGCAGATGGCGCGCGGCGCAATAGTCGTCGAGCGTCAGCGGCTGGGCGGCGAGCGGATGGCCGCGGCGCATCACGCACACATACTGGCCGACATACAGCCGCTGCGTCTCGAACGGCACCGCGGCACCCGACTGGCCGCGCGCCGTCAGGCTGGCCAGCACCGCCGGAAAGTAGCCGACCGCCATGTCTGCGCCCTCGCTCTCGAGCAATTGGCGCGGGTCGCGCGTGGTCAACGGCACCACCCGGATCGAGATGCCGGGCGCCTCGCGTTCGGCAATCTGCACCAGGCCCGGGATCAGTTCGGCCGCGGTGGCATCGGCCATCGCCAGCACAAAGCTGGTGTCGGCGGTGCCCGGGTCGAAGTCGCTGGGCGCCAGCGTGTGCTGCAGGTGCCGCAACGCGTCGCGGATGGTGGGCCAGAGCGCCAACGCGCGCGGCGTGGGCTCGACGCCCGCGCCCGCGCGGCGGACGAGTTCGTCGCCCAGCACGTCGCGCAGCCGGCGCAGGGCATTGCTCACCGCCGGCTGGGTCAGCGACAGGTTGCGGGCCGCGCGGGTGAGGTTGCGCTCGGCCATCACCTCGTCGAAAACGCGCAGCAGGTTGAGATCCAGTGTGCGAAAGTTGACATTTATCATCGTGGTGAATGATAAACATCAGAAAGATAAAGTGGAATAACACTAGGGAAACCCCTAATATCACTGCATCGGCTTCGGCCATTCTTCCCTTGGAGGGAACTACCATGACCAGTTTTGTCCACGTTGACCAACCCCAAGTCCATCCCGGCGTGCAGCGCGCCGAGATCCTGTTCGGCCGCTTCAGCGAAGCCCGCCGCAACGGCGCCAGCTCGCGCCATCTGATTCTGCTTTTGCTGGTGGCCGTGCTGGCCTCCGCAATGGTGGTCGTCGACACGCTCGTGTCCAACTGGACCGAGGCCAGCGTGCTGGCGGCATGGGTCACGCTGTCTGCTTTCGCGTTCGCCGGCCTGGCGCTCTACGCGGATATTTTCCGCGCCGGCTTCGCCCGCGTCGCTGGCGTGCTCCGCGCATCGGCCCAGCAGCGTGCCGCTGCCCACGCTGATGCCGTCTTCCTGGCCACCGCCCAGAACGACCCGCGCGTGATGCAGGAACTGCGAGCCGCAATCACGCGCCGCAACTCGGACGCCGAAGTCGCAGCCGGCGCCAAGCCCGCTGCGCCCGCGCTGCCGGCAAAGCGTTCGGATGACGTGCAACTGCCCACGCTGTACGAAGCCATGCGCCGCCTGAACGCTTCGCGCTACTACTGAGCCCTCGCGGCTCCCGCAAAAAAGCCGCCCTCGGGCGGCTTTTTTGCATGGCGTCGGGTCGGACGCTGCCGGGGCAGGCCTCAGGCCTCCAGGCGCTCCTCGATCGCAGCCTTGGTCGCCGGCAGTTCTTTCGGCAGGTGATGCGCAAGCTGCGCGAACAGCTCTTCGTGCAGTTTCAGTTCGTCGCGCCAGGCCGACTTGTCGATGCTGGTGACGGTGTTGAACTGCTCGGCGCTGAAGTCGAGGCCCGTCCAGCTCAGATCCTGGTAGCGCGGGCTCACGCCGAACACATGTTCGGTGCCCTCGGCCTTTTGCTCGATGCGCTCGATCATCCACTTGAGCACGCGCATGTTTTCGCCGTAGCCCGGCCAGACGAACTTGCCATCGGCACCCTTGCGGAACCAGTTGGTGGTGTAGATCTTCGGCAGCTTCGCGCCCGACGCGTCGAGCTTCTTGCCAAGGTCGAGCCAGTGCTGGAAGTAGTCGCTCATGTTGTAGCCCATGAACGGTAGCATCGCGAACGGGTCGCGCCGCACCACGCCGGCCTGGCCGGTCGCCGCGGCGGTCGTCTCGGAGCCCATCGTGGCGGCCATGTAGACGCCTTCGACCCAGCTGCGCGCTTCGGTCACCAGCGGCACCGTGGTCGAGCGGCGGCCGCCGAAGATGAAGGCGTCGATCGCCACGCCCTTCGGGTCGTCCCAGGCTTCGTCCAGCGCCGGGTTGTTGGTGGCAGCGACGGTGAAGCGGGCGTTCGGGTGCGCCGCCTTGGCGCCGGTTTCCTTCGCGATGGCAGGCGTCCACTCGTTGCCCTGCCAATCGATTGCGTGCGCCGGTGCGTCGCCCATGCCTTCCCACCACACGTCGCCGTCGTCGGTCAGCGCCACGTTGGTGAAGATGGTGTCGCGCTCGATGCTGGCCATGCAGTTCGGGTTGGTCAGCACGTTGGTGCCGGGCGCCACGCCGAAGTAGCCGGCTTCGGGGTTGATCGCACGCAGGCGGCCGTCGGCCTGGGGCTTGATCCAGGCGATGTCGTCGCCGATGGTGGTGACCTTCCAGCCGTCGAGGCCAGCCGGCGGAATCAGCATCGCGAAGTTGGTCTTGCCGCAGGCGCTCGGGAACGCAGCAGCCACGTGGTACTTCTTGCCTTCGGGGTTGGTCACACCGAGGATCAGCATGTGCTCGGCGAGCCAGCCTTCGTCGCGGCCCATGTTCGATGCGATGCGCAGCGCAAAGCACTTCTTGCCGAGCAGCGCATTGCCGCCGTAGCCCGAGCCGTAGCTCCAGATCTCGCGCGTTTCGGGGTAGTGGACGATGTACTTGGTCTTGTTGCAGGGCCAGGCCACGTCTTTCTGCCCGGCTTCGAGCGGCGCGCCGACCGTGTGGACGCAGGGCACGAAGTCGCCATCGACGCCGAGCACGTCGTGCACGGCACGGCCCATGCGCGTCATGATCTTCATGTTGACCGCTACATAGGCACTGTCGGAGAGTTCGATGCCGATGTGGGCGATCGGCGAGCCGAGCGGGCCCATGCTGAAGGGCACCACGTACATCGTGCGGCCCTTCATGCAGCCGTCGAACAGCGGCTGCAGCGTGGCGCGCATCTCGGCCGGTGCCATCCAGTTGTTGGTGGGGCCGGCGTTCTCTTTCTTTTCAGAGCAGATGAAGGTGCGGTCTTCCACGCGCGCCACGTCGCTCGGGTCCGACGACGCGAGGTAGGAGTTCGGGCGCTTGGCCGCGTTGAGCTTCTGGAAGGTGCCGGCGTCCACCAGCTGTTGGCAGAGGCGGTCGTACTCTTCCGTGCTGCCGTCGCACCAGTGGATGCGGTCGGGTTTGCAGAGTGCGGCCATATCGGCTACCCACGCGATCAGCTTCGCGTTCTTGACATAAGAGGGTGCCTGAAGGTTCAAGCCCCTCATCACGGGTGCGTTCATCGGAAGTCTCCTGGGTTTTGAAAATCGTCTTTTCGAACGAACCTCGGCGTCGATGCGCACGAAGGCCGTTGGAGAAAACGTTTTCTGCCGGAGTTTCGAGGGAGCGCCCGGCGGGCCGCACAGGGGCCCGCGCAGCCAGGGGGCTCAGGCCATATAGACAGCGATCGATGCCAGCAACAGCATCAGCACGCCGCCCGCGAGCGGCAGCACGAGCGGCATCAACGGCACGATCGACTCGACCGCGTCTTTCTCGACAGCGGCGCCGTGGGCCGGTTCGACAGGGGTGGGTGTAGACATTAGTAGTACCTCAGGTTCTCGAAACTGGCGGTTATTTTACCGGTGGGGTCGCGGGCCGCGCCTAAGGGTCAGCCCGGTTGGTCGTAGGACAGGGAGCACTGGCCGGGTGGCCTACCGCTGTTCTTCGGCGGCGAAACCGGCTGCATGAAGGGCGCCGAGCACCGCCGCCAGATGCGGCCGCCCGCGCGTCTGCAGCACCAGTTCGACATCGACGTTCTGGGCTGCCAGCACGGTGAAGGCGCGCTGGTGGTGCACTTCGTCGATGTTGGCGCCCGCTTCGGCCACGGTAGCCGTGATCTGGGCCAGCGAACCCGGCACATCGCGGGCGCTGACCCGCACGCGGGCCAGCCGTCCGGCCCGCACCATGCCGCGCTCGATGATGGCCGCGAGCAGCAGCGGGTCGATGTTGCCGCCCGACAGCACCAGGCCGATCTTCTTGCCGCGAAAGCGCTCCGGATGCCGCAGCAGTGCCGCGAGGCCGGCCGCGCCCGCGCCCTCGACCAGCGTCTTTTCGATTTCGAGCAGCATCAGGACGCCCTGCTCGATGTCGCCCTCGTCCACCAGCAGCAGATCGTCGACCAGGCGCTTGATGATCTCCTGCGTCAGCTTGCCCGGCGTGCCGACCGCGATGCCTTCGGCGATCGTGCTGGTGCCCTGCGCATGGTGCGTGCCCTGCACCGCATTGACCATCGCCGGGAAGCGCGAGGTCTGGACGCCGACGATCTCGATGCCGGGCCGGCGCGCCCGCGCCGCGACCGCCATGCCGGCAATGAGCCCGCCACCGCCGACCGACACCACCAGCATGTCCAGATCCGGCACCGCGTCGAGCATCTCGAGCGCGACCGTACCCTGGCCCGCGATGATGGCCTCATCGTCGTAGGGATGCACGAAGGCCAGGCCCTCGCGCTCGGCCAGCTCGAACGCATGGGCGCGCGCGGCGTCGAGCGAGTCGCCATGCAGCACCACCTCGGCGCCGAAACCGCGGGTGCGCTCGATCTTCACGCCAGGCGTGAAGCGCGGCATCACGATCAGCGCGCGCAGGCCCAGCCGTTGTGCGTGATAGGCCACGCCCTGTGCATGGTTGCCGGCCGACATCGCAACGACGCCACGCACCGGCATCATCTTGCCGTCTTCGCCGCGCACGCCGCTCTCGGTCAGTTCGACCAGCTTGTTGCAGGCGCCACGCTCCTTGAACGACGCGGTGAACTGCAAGTTTTCGAACTTGAGGAACACCTGCGCGCCGACGATGTCCGACAGCGTGCGCGATTCCACGCACGGTGTTTCGAGCAATTGCCCGCGCAGGCGCTGTGCGGCCCTGCTGATGTCTTCGATTCCAACCATGGCGGCGATTGTGGACGGATTCACAACATCAGGGTTTTTACTGTTCCCATGTCTTCCCGAACCCAAAAGTCTGCGTTATGGTCGCTCTGAGTCGGCTCTACAAAGGTGCTCCGATGGTCAAACGTTCCGGTGTTGATGAGGTGGTGGCTGCCGCGCGCGGCCAGGCCCTGCCTTCGCCCGGACTCAAGGGTGCGCCGGTGCTCGAGCTCATGTGCTCGCACTTCGTGCTCACGCTCGCGGCCAAGCAGGGCCCGCGCTTCAATGTGCGGCGCGATCTCAATGGCCTGCTGTCGCTGACGGGCCGTCATCTCGTGTGGCCGGCCCCCGTGCTGCACCGGTTGCGCGAGTTCCTTGGCCGGCGTTGCGCCGGCAACGAAATCTGGAAGGGCGTCGAGAACTTCGACGGGCGCACGCTGCTGGAGCGCCACGGCGTGTGGCGCGGCCCGTACGAGGAAGGCACGCTGTTCTTCTACCTCGACGAATACGCCAAGGATCAACCGAAGGATCTGCTCTCGGTGCTCTCGGCCACGCGCGACTGGCTCACGCATGCGTTGCGCAAGCAATCCACGCTGGTCGAGAAGAACATCGACGCGCTTGCCGGCCTGCTGCTGCTCAACAAGGCCGAGCGCGCGCTGCTGCTCTACGGCACGCTCGCACGCTACCAGCGCGACCTGCGCTCGCTGCTGGTCGAGTTCAAGGTCAACAACGCGCCCGAGGCCTATGCCGCGATCGCCGAAGTGGCCGGCGTCAACGCCAGCGATGTGGGCGAGGCGCTGCGCGCCGGTTCCCGGCTGGAGCGCATCGGCCTGGTCGAGAACCTCATTTCCGAACACAACATCACCGACCTGGCCGACCTCATGAAGGTTAGCGAGAAGCTGCCGCCGGTGCTGATGCGCGAGTACCGCGACCAGAACGAGCTGATGGCCGTGTTCACCCGGCCTTCGGCCAAGAGCGCACTCGTGGTCGACGACTTCGCCTTCGTGTCCGACGAAGCGCAGATGCTCATCACGCTGCTGCGCGCCGCCGTTGCGCGCAAGGAGCCCGGCGTCAACGTGCTGATGTACGGCCCGCCCGGCACCGGCAAGACAGAGCTGGCCAAGGTGGTGGCGCAGGCGGCGGGGCTCGAACTGTTCGAAGTGGAGTACGCCGACCGCGACGGCAATTCGTTGAGCGGCCGCGACCGCTACCGCTCGCTGCAGATCGCGCAGGTGTTTCTCAAGGGCAGCGCCAGGGCCGCGCTGTTGTTCGACGAGGTCGAAGACGTGTTCCCGCCAATCAGCACCGAGGCCGCGCAGTTCATGTCGCGCGCCGAGCAGATGCCCGCACCCACCAGCGGCAGCGTCAGCGGCAAGGCCTGGGTCAACCAGATCCTCGAATCGAACGCGGTGCCCACGCTGTGGGTGACCAACCGCATCGAGCAGATCGACCCGGCTTTCCGGCGCCGCTTTGCCTATCACCTCGAGCTCAAGTCGCCGCCGCCGGGCGCGCGCGAGCAACTTGTGCGCAAGACGCTCGAAGGCGTGGCCGTGTCGGAGGCCTTCACCGCCAAACTGGCCGAGCGCAAGGGCTTGACGCCCGCGCAGATCCGCACCGCCGCGCGCTTTGCCGACCTTGCCAAGACCGAGGATGGGTCGGTCGAATCGCTGATTGAGCGGCAACTCAAGAATGCCGATCTCGCACTCGGCACCACCGACCGGGGCCGCGGCGAGCGCCGCAGCGTCACGACCTACGACCTCGGCATGCTCAACGTCGAGACGCGTTTCGAGATCCCGCGCATCGTGGAGGCGATCAGGGCGCGCGGCCACGGCACGCTGTGCTTCTACGGAGCGCCCGGTACCGGCAAGACTGCGCTGGCCGAGCACCTGGCCCGTGCCATCGGCCGGCCCCTCATCATCAAGCAGGCCAGTGATCTGATGAGCAAGTACGTCGGCGAAACCGAGCAGAACATGGCCGCCATGTTCAAGGAAGCCGAGGCCGAGAAAGCCGTGCTGCTGCTCGACGAGGCCGACTCCTTCCTGCAGGATCGCCGTGGCGCGCAGCGCACCTACGAGGTCACCGAGGTCAACGAGATGCTGCAGGGCATGGAGCGCTTCAACGGCGTGTTCGTCTGCACCACCAACCTGCTGGACCGGCTCGACCAGGCGGCGCTGCGGCGTTTCACCTTCAAGATCAAGTTCATGCCGCTCACGGCCACCCAGCGCGAGTGCATGTTCGTCACCGAAGCGCTGGCAGGCGACGCGACGCTGATGGCGACCGATCTGCGCGTGCGCCTGGCGAGGCTTGATCAGCTGTGTCCGGGCGACTTCGCCGCGGTGAAGCGCCAGACCGACATCCTTGCGACCGAGTTCTCGGCGGTCGAGTTTCTCGACCAGCTCGAGGCCGAGCATCGCATCAAACCTGAAGTGCGCGAATCGCGTGGCATGGGTTTTGTGCAGTAGCGCCGTTCGACGCCGCCTCGCAGGCGTCGCCGTCATCTGTACCCTCGCGGCCTGCGGGGGTGGCGGAGGAGGCGGCGGCGGATTCCTGCCCATTGCTTCGGCCCCGGCTGTCGCCCCGGCCGCTGCGCCGGCGGCCGCAGCCGATGCCGAAGTCATCGTCGCCTCGTCCACCGTGGCCGGACTCTGCGCCGCGCCGCGCTTCGGCGTCGACCCCGACACCGGCGCCGCCTTCCCAGACCGGCCGGGCTCGCTCGCCGACGAGAAACGCTGGCTGCGCGGCTGGATCGACGAAACCTACCTCTGGTACACCGAGGTGCCAACCGGCCTGCAACCCGGCGCGTACGCCACGCCGATCGCCTACTTCGCCGCGCTCAAGACGCCGGCCCTCACCGCGTCGGGCCGCGCCAAAGACCGCTTTCACTTCACCTACGACACCGCCGTCTACCGCGCGCTGTCGCAGTCCGGCGTGTCGGCCGGCTACGGCATGGAGATCGCCTTTCTGAGCAGCACCGTGCCGCGCGATCTGCGTGTGGCCTACGTCGAGCCGGGCGCAGCGGCCGCTGCGGCCGGCATCGGCCGCGGCGCGAAGCTGCTCGAGATCGATGGCGTCGATGTCGTCAGCGGCACCGACACCGCCCGGCTCAACGCCGGCCTCACCCCGGCCAAAGCCGGCGAGCAGCACGGCTTCAAGCTCGGCCTGCCCGACGGCAGCACGCGCAGCGTGACGCTCACCTCGGCCAACATCACCAGCACGCCGGTGCAGAACGTAAAGACCATCGACACGGCGAGCGGCCGGGTCGGCTACCTGCAATTCAATGACCACAACGAACCGGCCGAGGCGCAGCTGATCAGCGCCGTGAACCAGTTCAAGACCGCCGGCATCGCCGACCTGGTGCTCGACATGCGCTACAACGGTGGCGGCCTGCTGGCCGTGGCCAGCGAGCTGGCCTTCATGGTGGCCACGCCCGCCGCCACGCAGGGCAAGGTCTTCGAGCAGTTGCTGTTCAACGGCAAGAACCCGTTCGGCCTGAACCCGTCGCTGGGCACTGTGCCGTTCTACGGCACCACGCGCGGCTACTCGACCACCGCCGGCCAGGCGCTGCCGCAACTGGGGCTGTCGCGCGTCACGGTGCTGACCGGGCCGGACACCTGTTCGGCCAGCGAGTCGGTGGTCAATTCGCTGCGCGGCGTTGGCGTTGCGGTCAACCTGGTCGGCGGCGCCACATGCGGCAAGCCCTACGGCTTCTATCCGCAGGACAACTGCGGCACCACCTACTTCGCGATCCAGTTCCAGGGCGTCAACGCTCAGGGCTTCGGCGACTACGGCGACGGTTTCGCGCCCACCTGCGCTGTGGCCGACGACTTCGGCCATGCATTGGGCGACCCGGCCGAGGCGCGGCTGGCGGCGGCGCTGAGCCTGCGCAGCGGCGGCGCCTGCCCGGCGGCGGGCAGCACCAAGACGGCGACCGCCGGTGCCGCCAAGACGGAAGTGGGCGACAGCCCTTACCTGCGCCGCTCGCCCGCGCGCGAGAACCGCGTGCTCGACGCCCCCTCCCGCTAGAGATCCTTGCTGTCTGCGGCGGCGAGCCGCCTCGACGGCTGGCGCAAGGTCGGGTCGAAAGGGTTGATCTTCGGCCCGATGGCGGCCGCTTCGCGGCGCAGCAGTTCCACCACGGTCGGCATGCGATCCGGGCTCAGGCGGTCGGCGATGGTGCCGACGCTCAGCGCGGCCACGGCGCGGCCTTCGCGGTCGCAGATCGGCACCGCGACGCCGGCCATGCCTTCGAGCAGGCCGGTGCTACGGCCGGCAAAGCCGGCCTGGCGCACGCGCTCGATCTCGGTGCGCAGATAGACCTCGTCGTACACGCCGTACTCGCGCACCCGCGACAGGTTGAAGCGGATCACCTCCTCACGCTCGGCCTCGGGCAGGAAGGCCAGGATGGCGAGCGCGCCCTGGCCCACGCCGAGCGCGACCCGGCCACCCACGTCGCCGACGAACGAGCGGATCGGAAACGGCCCTTCGCTGCGGTCGAGGCACACCGCATCGAAGCCGCTGCGCACCATCAGGAAGATGGTGTCGCCGAGGCTGCCGCACAGGCGCAGCATGGCCGGCCGGCACAGGCTGCGCAGGTCGCCGGGGTTTCCCGCGCGCGCGGCCAGCGCGAAAAAGTCGACGCTAAGCCGGTAGAGCTTGCTGCGCGCATCCTGCTCGACCATGCCTTCGGTCACCAGCGAGCGCAGCAGCCGGTGCACCGTGGCCTGGGTCAGCCCCACATCGAGCGCCAGCTGGGTGACGCGGGCGCCCCCGGATGGGGCTTCGGCCAGGGTGCGCATGAGCGCGAAAACGCGTGGCACGGCGCCAGGGGTTGCTTCGGGTGTGGCCATGGGGTCATCCGGTGAAATTTGCAGCCCACTATAGCGGCTTGATATTCCGTTCACCGGAATAAATCATAGAAATATTCCGTTTGATGGAATACCCGAACGAAGCTGGCGCGGCTGTTGCAATAGAGTGGAATACACGAAGGAGTGTTCTCCATGTCATTTCTCACCTTGAGCGACGTAAGCAAGCTCTACGGCAGCACGCTTGCGGTTTCGGCGATGAACCTGTCGGTCGAGCAGGGTGAATTCGTTTCCCTGCTGGGGCCGTCGGGCTGCGGCAAGACCACCACGCTGCAGATGGTGGCGGGCTTCCAGTCGGTCAGCAGCGGCACCATCACGCTGGCCGGGCGCGACATCACGCATGCCAAGGCCAACACGCGCGGGCTGGGCATCGTGTTCCAGAGCTACGCGCTGTTCCCGCACATGACGGTGGCCGACAACGTGAGCTTCGGCCTCGAGATGCGCAAGATGCCCAAGGCCGAGCGCCGCGAGCGGGTGGCCCGTGCGCTCTCGCTGGTGCACCTGGAGCCGCACGTGGATCGCTACCCGCGCGAGCTGTCGGGTGGCCAGCGCCAGCGCGTGGCGCTGGCCCGCGCACTCGTCATCGAGCCGCCGGTGCTGCTGCTCGACGAGCCGCTGTCCAACCTCGACGCCAAGCTGCGCGAGGAAATGCAGTTCGAGTTGCGCCAGATCCAGCGCAAGGTCGGCACCACCACCGTGATGGTCACGCACGACCAGAGCGAGGCCATGTCGGTCAGCGACCGCGTGGTGGTGATGCAGGCCGGCGTGGTGACGCAGGTCGACGAGCCCATGCGCATCTACGAGCATCCGCGCACCCGCTTCATCTCCACCTTCGTCGGCAAGGCCAACCTGCTCGATGCGCGCGTGTGCGAGGTCGGCACGCGCGTGCGCGTCGCGCTCGGGGCGCGGCAGTTCGACGTGGCCGTCGACAACGCCGCCGACTTCGCGATCGGCGACACGGCGCTCTTCAGCGTGCGGCCCGAGAAACTGCAGCTGGTGGCGCGCGGCAGCGGCCGCATCGACGCCGAGGTGCAGGAGCGTTTCTTCCTCGGCAGCCAGTGGCTCTACCGCCTCGCGACCGATGCGGGCGAGTGGACGGTGCTGAGCCCCAACGACGGCCGCGATGCGCTGGCCGTCGGCCAGGCCGCCGCGCTCGACTGGCCCGACCATTGCGCGCGGCTGCTGCCGGCCGAGGCACCGGTGGCAACCGAGGCCATGGTGTGAGCGCCCGCGCCAAGCCTGCCGCGCCCTGGCTGCTGGCCGGCCCGGCCATCCTGCTGTTCGCGACGCTGCTGCTCGTGCCGCTGCTGCTCACGACGGTGCTGTCCTTCAACGTCTACGACGCCGCCACCGGCGTCAAGGCGGGCCAGTACACGCTCGAACACTACGTGCACGTCTTCACCGACAACTACTACCTCGGCATCTTCTGGCGCACCTTCTGGATCTCGCTGCTGGTCACGCTGATCTGCGTCGCCGTCGGTGCGCCCGAGGCCTATGTGCTGAGCCGCATGCGCAATCCCTGGCGTTCGGTGCTGCTGCTGATCGTGCTGGCGCCGCTGCTGGTGTCGGTGGTGGTGCGCGCGTTCGGCTGGAGCATGCTGCTCGGCCCCGAGGGGCTGGTGAACGGCGTGCTGCGCTGGATCGGCATCGGCCCGGTCAAGATGCTCTACACCGAGATCGCAGTGGTCATCGCGCTGGTGCACGTGATGCTGCCCTTCATGGTGATCCCGGTCTGGACGTCGCTGCAGAAGCTCGACCCCGGCGTCGAGAACGCCGCGCTGTCGCTCAACGCCTCGCCCTTCACCACGCTGCGGCGCGTGGTGCTGCCGCAGGTCATGCCGGGCGTGCTGTCGGGCAGCCTGATCGTGTTCGGCCTGAGCGCGAGCTCGTTTGCCATCCCCGGCCTGCTCGGCGGGCGGCGCCTGAAGATGGTGGCGACCGTCGTCTACGACGAGTACCTGCACGAGCTCAACTGGCCGCTCGGCGCCACCGTTGCGCTGGTGCTGCTGGCGGCCAACCTGGTCGTGATGCTGAGCTTCAACCGCATGGTCGAAGGCCGCTACAAGAAAGCGTTGGGGTGAACATGGCACTCCCCCAGTCTTCGCGCACTTCGTGTCGCTACGCCTACCCCCTCGCCGGGGGCAACACCGGCGGCCCGGCAGAGCCGGTTCCGCGGTGTTTCACGAACAAGCAATCATCTGTGGGGGGTAGTGCCTCATGAGAAACAACGGGCCCTTCGCCCTGGCGTTCAACGCGCTCGTCATCGCCTTCATGCTGGCGCCGCTGCTGGTGGTGTGCGTGGTGGCGTTCACGCCCGAGAACACGCTCACCATTCCGACCACCTCGTTCTCGCTGCGCTGGTTCCGCGCGGTGTTCAGCCATCCGGACTTCGTGGCGTCGTTCTGGAACAGCCTGTGGCTCGCGCTGGGGTCGGCCACGCTGGCCACGGTGCTTGCGGTGCCGGCCGGCATTGCCATCACGCGCTACGACTTCCCGGGCCGCGACTTTCTCAACGGCCTGTTTCTCTCGCCGCTGATCATTCCGCACCTGGTGCTCGGTGTGGCCATGCTGCGCATGTTCGCGCTGGTCGGCGGCACCGGCAGCTTCGGCTGGCTGGTGCTGGCGCACACCGTGATCGTCACGCCGTACACCCTGCGGCTGGTGGTGGCGGCGCTCGTGGGCTTCGACCGCAGCGCCGAGCATGCGGCGCTCTCGCTCGGCGCAAGCCAGGCCACGGTGTTCCGCCGCATCACGCTGCCGATGATCCTGCCGGGCGTTACCGGCGGCTGGCTGCTGGCCTTCATCAACAGCTTCGACGAGGTGACGATGTCGATCTTCGTCACCGCGCCATCGACCGTCACGCTGCCGGTGCGCATGTACATGTACGCGACCGAGTCGATCGACCCGCTCATGGCCGCCGTGTCGGCATTGATGATCGCGGTGACGGCCGGTGCGATGCTGCTGCTCGACCGCATCTACGGCCTTGACCGTGTGCTGGTGGGGAGGTCATGAGCACCATGCAACCACTGCTGCGCCGCCTAGCCGAAACCGGCCGTGCCGAAGTGCCTTTCGTGCTCGACGGCGTGCCGCGCACGGCGCTCGCGGGCGACACGGTTCTCACGGCCGTGCTCACGCACACCGGGCAGCTGCGCCGCAACGAGTTCAGCGGCGCGCCGCGCGCCGGCTTCTGCATGATGGGCGCCTGCCAGGACTGCTGGGTGCAGACCGCCGACGGCGAACGCCTGCGCGCCTGCTCGACCTTCTTGCAGCCGGGTATGTCATTGCTGACCGGCACTGTCCAGGAGGCCGCATGAACGGTGACCCGGCGCCCGCCGCGCGCGACATGTCCGGCGTGCCCCCCGTGATCGTCGGTGCCGGCCCGGCCGGCGTGCGCGCAGCGCAGACGCTGGTGGCGCACGGCCTGCGGCCGGTGCTGATCGACGAGGCCGCGCGCGCCGGCGGCCAGATCTACCGGCGCCAGCCGCCGCAGTTCGGCCGCAGCAGCCGCACGCTCTACGGCTTCGAGTCGGGCCGCGCCGATGCGCTGCACCAGAGCTTCGATGCGCTGAACGCGCAAGTCGACTACCGGCCCGACAGCCTGGTGTGGAACGCGCAAGGCGACCGGCTCGACGTGCTGCACGGCCCGAGCCAGCGCACGCAGCGCGTGGCCTTCGCCGAGCTCATCGTCGCGACCGGTGCCACGGATCGCGTGCTGCCGGTGCCGGGCTGGACGCTGCCGGGCGTCTACACGCTGGGCGGCGCGCAGGTCGCACTCAAGTTCCAGGGCTGTGCCATCGGCGAGCGCGTGGTGTGCATGGGCACCGGCCCGTTGCTGTACCTGGTGGCCTATCAGTACGCCAAGGCCGGCGCCAAGGTCGCCGCAGTGCTCGATACCGCACGCCTGGCCGACCAGGTCGCCGCGTTGCCGGCCATGAGTTCCCAGCCGACGGTGCTGTTCAAAGGCCTGTACTACGTCGGCTGGCTGCGCGCCCATGGCGTGCCGATCCACGGTGGCGTGCGGCCCCTGCGCGTGCTCGGCGACGAACGCGTGCGCGGCGTCGCCTGGCACGACGGGCAGGGCGAGCGCACGCTCGAATGCGACGCCGTGGGCTTTGGCTACGCGTTGCGTTCCGAGACGCAACTGGCCGACCTGCTCGGCTGCCGCTTCGCCTATGCCGCACCGCACCGCGCGCACCTGCCCGAGCGCGATGCGGCCGGCCGCAGCAGCGTGCCCGGCATCTACCTGGCCGGCGACGGCGCCGGCATCATGGGCGCAGACGCGGCCGAGTGGGCTGGCGAGCGTGCGGCACTCGCGTTGCTGGCCGACCGTGGCATGGCGATCGATGCGGCCCGCGCCCGATCGCTCGAACAGAAGCTGGCGCGCCTCGCCGGCTTTCGCGGCGGCCTCGAACGCGCCTTTCCCTTCCCGGCCGATTGGGCCGCGCATGCGCCTGACGAGCTGGTGGTGTGCCGCTGCGAAAACGTCACGGCCGGCACCGTGCGCCAGACCGTGCGCGAAACCGGCGCCGACGAGATGAACCGCCTGAAGGCGCTGTGCCGCGTCGGCATGGGCCGTTGCCAGGGCCGCATGTGCGGCGTGGCTGCGGCCGAAGTGCTGGCGCATTGCACCGGCCAGCCAGTGCAGCAGGTCGGCCGCCTGCGCGGGCAGGCGCCGATCAAGCCGCTCCCGATGCAGCTGATTGCCGCGAGCGAGGGCGCGTTGTCATGACGCGGCGCATCGACACCGATGTGGCGATCGTCGGCGGCGGCATCGTCGGCGCCTCGGCGGCACTGGCGCTGCGCCGCATGGGCCGGCAGGTGGTGCTGCTGGAGCGCGACCTCTGCGGCTCGCGCTCCAGCGGCGTCAACTTCGGCGGCGTGCGCCGGCAGGGCCGCCCGCCGAGCCAGCTGCCGCTCGCGCAACGCGCGCACCGCATCTGGGGCGAACTCGCGACCTTGCTGGGCACCGACGGCGAATACCTGCGCTCCGGCCACTTCAAGATCGCGCGCAGCGAGGCCGACCTGGCCGCGCTCGAGCGCTACCGCGAACTCACCCGCGACTTCGACCTCGGCCTTGAAATGATCACGGGCGCGGCCTTGCGTGCGCGCGCCGGCTGGCTCGGGCCCAAGGCGCTGGGTGGCTCGTTCTGCCCCGAAGACGGCCAGGCCAATCCGCGGCTCGTGTCGCCCGCCTTCGCACGCGCCGCCGAACGTGCGGGCGCACAGGTGTTCGAGCGCACGCCGCTCGACGAAGCGGTGCATGACGGCCAGCGCTTCCTGCTGTGCTCCACCGCGGCCGCGCTGGAAGTGCGTGCACCGGTGCTGCTCAACTGCGCCGGCGCCTGGGCCGGGGCGCTGGCCGAACAGTTCGGCGACGCAGTGCCGCTGCGCGCCGGCAACCCGGCAATGGCCGTCACCGAGCCACTGCCGGTCTTCATGGACTGGAGCCTCGGCGTTGAAGGCGGCGGCATCTATTGCCGGCAGGCAGCGCGCGGCAATGTCGTGATAGGTGGCGGCGCGGGCTACGCGCTCGACGCCGACCGCGCCCGCGTCGAGCGCGGCACCCTCGACGGCATGTGCCGCCAGGCCATCGAGCTGTTGCCCGCGCTGCGGCATGCCCACATCCTGCGAACCTGGAGCGGCACCGAGGGCTACCTGCCCGACCGGCAGCCGGTGCTGGGCCCGAGCCTCGGCAGGCCCGGGCTGTTCCATGGCTTCGGCTTTTCGGGCGCGGGCTTCCAGATCGGCCCGGCCGCCGGCGAGGTGCTGGCCGAGCTGGCCTGCAAGGGCCACAGCAGCACCCCCATCGATGCCTTCGCGGCCGATCGCTTCGATCGCCTGCCTGTTTCGTCCCCGCCTTCGACCCCGCCCTCGACCCCACCTGTTCCCCACGCCACTTCCGTCACGCACTGAAAGGAATCCCCATGACCCGCAAGACTTCCCTGATCGCCGCCGCCTTCCTCGCAACTCTGCTGCCCGCCGGCGCCGCCTTCGCGCAGGCCAAGACGCTCTACATCGGCATGAACGGCGGCACGATGGAAAAGACGTACTCGCAGTACGTGTTCGGCGAGTTCGAAAAGCAGACCGGCGCCAAGGTCGTGGTGGTGCCCGGCACCTCGTCGGACATCCTGGCCAAGGCCCAGGCCAACAAGGACAAACCGCAGATGCACGTGATGTTCCTCGACGACGGCATCATGTACCGCGCCATCGGCATGGGCCTGTGCGAGAAGCAGCGCCCGAGCGCCGCGCTCAACGAGCTGTTTCCCGCGGCGCGCTTCAAGGGCGACATGGCCAGCGGCGTGAGTCTCGGCATGACCGGCATCGCCTACAACAAGAAGATGTTCACCGAGAAGGGCTGGGCCGCGCCCACGTCGTGGATGGACATGGCCGATCCCAAGTTCAGGGGCAAGGTGGTGTTCCAGTCGATGCCGTCGTCGTCCTTCGGCCTGCACGGCTTCCTGATGTTCAACCGCATCCAGGGCGGCAACGACAAGAACGTCGACCCCGGCTTCAACGCCTGGCCCAAGACCATCGGCCCGAACGTGCTGGAGTACATCCCGAGCTCGGCCAAGCTGTCCGAGATGGTGCAGACCGGCGAGGCCGCGCTCTTTCCGCTCACGCCCACGGCCGTGGCGGCGCTCAAGGAGAAGGGCATCCCGGTCGAGTACGCCCAGCCCAAGGAAGGCTCGGTGGTGCTCACCGTGGGCCAGTGCGTCATTGCCAACAACAGCGAGCCCGAGCTCTCGCAAAAACTCGCCGAGTACCTGCTGAGCCCGCAGGCCCAGGCCGCGGCGCTGCAGTACGGCAGCCAGTTGCCGACCAACCCCAAGACGCCCGCCACCGGCGACGCGGCCAAGCAGGTGGCGCAGATCAACGAGTGGATGAAGACCGCCGTCACGGTCGACTGGGAGAGCGTCAATGCCAGCCGCCCCGCGTGGAACACGCGCTGGAACAAGACCATCGAACGTTGAGGCACAGACAGATGACGATGACCGCCCCCGCCGCCCAGATCCAGACCCTGCTCGACCGCATCGGCGTGCCGCCGGCCGCCTGTAACGGCGGCGGCCTGCGCGTGCGCTCGCCGATCGACGGCAGCACCATCGGCCAGGTGCCGATGCACACGCCGGCCGACGTGGCGCGCACCGTCGGCGAGGCCCACGCGGCCTTCCTGGCCTGGCGCACCGTGCCCGCCCCGCGCCGCGGCGAGCTGGTGCGCCTGCTCGGCGAAGAACTGCGCGCTGAAAAGGAGGCGCTCGGCACCGTGATCTCGCTCGAGGCCGGGAAGATCCTCACGGAAGGCCTCGGCGAGGTGCAGGAAATGATCGACATCTGCGACTTCGCGGTCGGCCTGTCGCGCCAGCTGTACGGCCTGACCATCGCGTCGGAGCGGCCGGGCCACCGCATGATGGAAACCTGGCATCCGCTGGGCGTGGTGGGCGTCATCAGCGCCTTCAACTTTCCGGCGGCCGTGTGGTCGTGGAACGCGGCGCTTGCCTTCGTCTGCGGCGACGCGGTGGTGTGGAAGCCGTCCGAGAAGACACCGCTCACCGCGCTGGCCTGCCAGGCGCTGTTCGAGCGTGCCGCCAAACGTTTCGGCAGCGATGCGCCGGCCGGGCTTTCGGGCGTGGTCATCGGCCTGCGCGACGTCGGCGAGGCCATCGTGGACGACGCACGCGTGCCGCTGCTGTCGGCCACCGGCAGCACCCGCATGGGCCGCGAAGTGGGCCCGCGCGTGGCGCAGCGCTTCGGGCGCAGCCTGCTCGAGCTGGGCGGCAACAACGCGGTCATCGTCACGCCCTCGGCCGACCTCGAACTCGCGGTGCGCGGCATCCTGTTCGCCGCGGCCGGCACGGCCGGCCAGCGCTGCACCACCACGCGCCGGCTGATCGTGCACGAGAGCGTGCGCGAGGTGCTGGTCGCGCGGCTGCGCAAGGCCTACGAGGCCCTGCCCATCGGCGATCCGCGTGTGGCGGGCACGCTGGTCGGCCCGCTGATAGACCAGGCCGCGTTCGACGCGATGCAGGCCGCGCTGGCGGCTGCGGCGAAGGAGGGCGGCAAGGTGTCGGGCGGCATGCGCGCGCTGGCGGTGCAGCATCCCGACGCGTTTTACGTGCACCCGGCCATCGTCGAGATGCCTTCGCAAACGGCCACGGTGTGCCACGAGACCTTTGCGCCCATCCTCTACGTGCTGGGCTACGAGCGCTTCGAGGACGCCATCGCCCTGCACAACGCGGTGCCGCAGGGCCTGTCTTCGGCCGTGTTCGGCAACGACCTGCGCGAGACCGAATTCTTTCTCTCGGCCGCGGGCTCGGACTGCGGCATCGCCAACGTCAACCTCGGGACCTCGGGGGCAGAGATCGGCGGCGCCTTCGGTGGTGAAAAGGAAACCGGCGGCGGCCGCGAATCAGGCTCGGACGCCTGGCGCAACTACATGCGGCGCGCCACCAACACCATCAACTACTCGCGGGAGCTGCCGCTGGCGCAAGGGGTGCGGTTCGATGTGTGAGCGGCGGGTTCAGAAGCTGCTGCACACCCGCAGCACATCCGCCCCGTAGGCCTCGAGCTTCTTGCTGCCGATGCCGCTGATGCCCTGCAGGTCTTCCAGCGTGACGGGCGCGCGCTCGGCGATGGTTGCGAGCGTGGCGTCGTGGAAGATCACGTAGGCCGGCAGGTTGTGCTCGCGCGCCACTTCGGCGCGCCACGCCTTCAGTGCGGCAAAGCGGGCCTGGCCGGCCGCATCGAGCGCGGCGGCGGCCGGCGAGGGCGCGCCGCGTGGCGTCTTCTCACGCCGCGCCTTGCCGCCCGAGCGCGAGGTCGGCGAAGAGACCGATTCGCGCAGCGCCACGCTCGCCTCGCCCTTGAGCACGGCGCGCGAGCCTTCGGTGAGCTTCAGCGTGTTGAAGGCTTCGGTGTCGACCGCCAGCGCGCCGGTGGCGATCAGCTGGCGCAGCACACCGCGCAGCTGCACCTCGCTGAACTCGGCGCCGAGGCCGAAGGTGCTGATGCTTTCGTGCCCGAACTGCTTGACCTTCTCGGTCGCCTTGCCGCGCAGGATGTCCATGATGTGGCCCGCGCCGAAGCTGATGCCGCTTTGCTGCTGCACGCGGTAGATGGTGCTGAGCAGCTTGCGTGCGGCATCGGTGCCATCCCATACCTGCGGCGGCGTGATGCAGTTGTCGCAATTACCGCAGGGTGTGCTCTGTTCGCCGAAGTAGCCCAGCAGCCGCACGCGCCGGCAATCGCTGGCCTCGGCAAGTGACAGCAGTGCATCGAGCTTGCCGCGCATCACCTGCTTGAACTCCTCGCCGGCCGGGCTCTCGTCGATCATGCGGCGCTGGTTCACCACATCCTGCAGGCCGTAGACCATCCAGGCATCGGCCGGCGCGCCGTCGCGGCCGGCGCGGCCGGTTTCCTGGTAGTAGCCCTCGATGTTCTTGGGCATGTCGAGGTGGCCCACGAAGCGCACATCGGGCTTGTCGATGCCCATGCCGAACGCAATGGTCGCGACCATCACGATGCCGTCTTCGCGCAGGAAGCGATCCTGGTGCTTCTGCCGCACCGCCGAATCGAGCCCAGCGTGGTAGGGCAACGCGTTGATGCCCGCGTTCTGCAGCGCCACGGCCACGTCTTCGACGCGCTTGCGCGACTGGCAATAGACCACGCCGGCCTCGCCCTCGTGCTCGCGCTCGATAAAGCGCAGCAGCTGCGTGGTCGCGTCCTTCTTCTCGACGATGGAATAGCGGATGTTGGGCCGGTCGAAGCTCGAGACGAACTGCCGCGCCTCTTCGAGCTGCAGGCGCTCGACGATGTCGGCACGCGTCAGCGCATCGGCCGTGGCGGTGAGCGCGATGCGCGGCACGCCGGCATAGCGCTGGTGCAACACCGTGAGCGCGCGGTACTCCGGGCGGAAGTCGTGGCCCCACTGGCTCACGCAATGGGCCTCGTCGATGGCAAACAGCGAGAGCTTGCCGCGAGATGCCAGCCCGTCCATGAGCTCCAGAAAGCGCGGCGTCGTCACGCGCTCGGGCGCGGCGTAGAGCAGCGTGATCTCGGCGCGCGCCAGGCGGCGCTCGACGTCCTGCGTCTGCGCCCAGTCCAGCGTGGAGTTGAGAAACGCCGCGTTCACGCCGGCCTCGTGCAGCGCGCCCACCTGGTCGTGCATCAGCGCGATCAGCGGCGACACCACGATCGCCACGCCATGCCCCGCGCGTTGCCGCGCGATCGCCGGGATCTGGTAGCAGAGCGACTTGCCGCCGCCCGTAGGCATCAGCACCAGCGCGTCGCCGCCGTTCACAACGTGGTCGACGATCGGCGCCTGCGGGCCGCGAAAGGCCTGGTAGCCGAACACCTCGTGCAGGATGTGCAGGGGCTCGGTGGAATTCGACGGGGAAGGCAGTGCGGACACGGGCGGGATCATTGAAGGGATGGCCCATTGTCGCCGGGCTCTTTCCGCCGCCGGCTGGCACGGCGTTTGCGATGTTCCAGTGAGCGCGCCGCCCCAACCTGTATAGACAGCAATATGGTGCATTTCCATAAGAGAAGTGCACCAGGTTCGCACACAGGGTTCTCCCTGTATAGACAAGTTGGGGCGTCCGACACAATCCATCCATCCCGCTAGTCAGAACCCAGGAGTTCCCATGGTCAAAACGGTCGTCTTCAAAGTTGCCACCCTTCTTGCAGCCGGCCTCTGTGCCGCGGGCGTCGCCCAGGCGCAGGACACCACCAAGATCGCGCTCGGCATGTCCGGCTGGACCGGCTTTGCGCCGCTCACGCTGGCCGACAAGGCCGGCATCTTCAAGAAGAACGGGCTCGACGTCGAGCTGAAGATGATCCCGCAGAAAGACCGCCATCTGGCGCTGGCTTCCGAAGCGATCCAGTGCGCCGCCACCACGGTCGAGACGCACGTGGCCTGGAACGCCAACGGCGTGCCGATCGTGCAGATCTTCCAGATGGACAAGTCCTACGGCGCCGACGGCCTGGCCGTGCGCAACGACATCAAGAGCTTTGCCGACCTCAAGGGCAAGAGCATCGGCGTCAGCGCACCGGGCACCGCGCCGTACTTCGGCCTGGCCTGGATGCTCAACAAGAACGGCATGACGCTGAAGGACGTGAAGCTGGTGTCGCTGGAGCCGCAGCCGGCAGCCACCGCCTTCGTCGCCGGCCAGAACGATGCCGCCATGACCTACGAGCCCTACCTCTCGACCGTGCGCGCCAACCCGACCGCCGGCAAGATCCTGGCGACCACGCTCGACTACCCGATGGTGATGGACACGGTCGGCTGCGCGCCGACCTGGCTCAAGGCCAATGCCAAGGCGGCGCAGGCGCTGACCAACTCGTACTTCGAGGCGCTGGAGATGATCAAGACCGACCCGGCCAAGGCCAACGAAATCATGGGTTCGGCCGTCAAGCAGAGCGGCGAGCAGTTCGCCAAGTCGTCGGCCTATCTGCGCTGGCAGGACAAGGCCGCCAACCAGAAGTTCTTTGCCGGCGAGATCACCAGCTTCATGAAGGAAGCCGAAAAGATCCTGCTCGAGGCCGGCGTGATCCGCAAGGCGCCTGACAACCTCGCGGTGACCTTCGACGCGTCGTACATCAAGTGAACTGGCTCACCCCCCGGCTGCGCGCGCTGCGTGTCGCTTCGCCAACCGCCGACCCGGGGCCGCGCCGGGCCGCCGGCACTGCCGGTTCCGCGGCGCTTCCGGCGCGAAGCCAACGCCGTTCAATCGCTCCACTCGAGCCGGTGAGCAGCCGCGCGCGCTGGCTGCTCGGCGTCGGCTTCTTCATCCTGTTCGTCGCGGTCTGGGCCTTCTTTACGCTGGGCGGCTTTGTTTCGCCCACCTTCCTGGCCAGCCCGGTCACGATGGTGAAAGAGGGCTACCTGCTCTTCACCGAGTACAACTTCATCCACGACATCGGCATGACCGTGTGGCGGGTGTTCGGCGGCTTCGTGCTTGCCGCGCTGATCGCGGTGCCGCTCGGCATAGCGATGGGTGCGTGGAAGCCGGTCGAGGCCTTCTTCGAGCCCTTCGTGTCGTTCTGCCGCTACCTGCCGGCGTCTGCGTTCATTCCGCTGCTGATCCTCTGGGCCGGCATCGGCGAGACACAGAAATTGCTGGTGATCTTCATCGGCTCGGTGTTCCAGATCATCCTGATGGTCGCGGTCATCGTGGGCGGCGCACGCAAGGATCTGGTGGAGGCCGCCTACACGCTGGGCGCCAACAGCAAGGGCATCGTGGCGCGCGTGCTGATTCCGGGCGCCGCACCGGGCATCGCCGAGACGCTGCGGCTGGTGCTGGGCTGGGCCTGGACCTACGTGATCGTGGCCGAACTGATCGGCTCGTCCTCGGGCATCGGCCACATGATCACCGACAGCCAGGCGCTGCTCAACACGGGCCAGATCATCTTCGGGATCATCGTGATCGGGATCATCGGGCTCGTTTCCGATTTCGCTTTCAAGGCGCTCAACCGCCGCTTGTTTGCCTGGAGCACGCTGTGAACCGCACCGCACTCCGTGGCATCGCTCCCTCCCCTTCCGGGGGAGGGTTGGGGTGGGGGCCGGCGGCGCTTGAAAAAGCCGTGGCCTTGCCTTCTCCGCTTGCCCCCATCCCTGCCTTCCCCCAAAGGGGGAAGGAGTCTGAAAAAGGCCGCGCATGAGCACGAACCAACTCTCCATCCAGGGCGTCTCGCGCGTCTTCGAAGGCGCCCGGGGCCAGCGCACGCAGGCGCTGCTGCCGATCGATTTCGAGGTCAGGGAGAACGACTTCGTCACCATCCTCGGCCCCTCGGGCTGTGGCAAGTCGACGCTGTTGCGCATCGTCGCGGGGCTCGACTTTCCGACCACGGGCCAGGTGCAGCTCGACGGCCGAACCATCGAAGGCCCGGGCGCCGACCGCGGCGTGGTGTTCCAGAGCTACACGCTGTTTCCCTGGCTCACCATTGCGCAGAACATCCGCTTCGGCCTGCGCGAGCGCGGCATGAGCGAATCCGAGCAGAAAGAGCGCAGCGACTTCTTCATTGCCAAGGTGGGTCTGCGCGGTTTCGAGCAGCACTTTCCGAAGCAGCTGTCGGGCGGCATGCAGCAGCGCACCGCCATCGCCCGCGCGCTCGCCAACGACCCCCGGATGCTGCTGCTCGACGAGCCGTTCGGCGCGCTCGACAACCAGACCCGCGTGCTGATGCAGGAGCTGTTGCTCGGCATCTGGGAGTCGGCGCAGAAGACGGTGCTGTTCGTCACGCACGACATCGACGAGGCGATCTTCATGGCGAACCGTGTGGCTGTGTTCAGCGCGCGGCCGGGCCGCATCAAGACCGAGATCGCAGTCGATTTCCCGCATCCGCGCCACTACACGATCAAGACCTCGCCGGAGTTCATGGAGATCAAGGCCAGGCTGACCGAAGAGATCCGCGCGGAATCGATGGCGGCGGCGGAGCATTGACGTGAACCCCCACGCTCATCACTTCGTGTATTCGCTGCCCCCCGGGGGGGCGCAGGCCTCCCTTGGGGCGGCCCGGCGGGAGGCCTGACGTGAACCCCCACGCCCATCACTTCGTGTATTCGCGGAAGGCCCGACATGAAGCGTGATCTGCCGACGCTCGCGCTCTACGCGCAGGTCAAGGAACACATCTCCCGCAAGATCCAGGACGGCACCTGGCCGGCCGGGCACCGGCTGCCGTCGGAGCACGAGCTGGTCGCGCAGTTCGGCATCTCGCGCATGACGGTGAACCGCGCGCTGCGCGAGCTGGTCGAGCAGGGCCGCATCGTGCGCGTGGCCGGTGTCGGCAGCTTCGTGGCCGAAGACAAGCCGCAATCGACCTTGCTGCAGATCGCCAACATCGCGAGCGAGATCCGCGCGCGCGGCCACGACTACGGCTACCAGCTGGTGGCGGCCGAGCGCTTTGCGGCGTCGCCCGATGTGGCGGCCTGGCTCGACCTGCGCGCCGGGGAGTCGGTGTTCCACACGGTCTGCCTGCATCTCGAGGATGGCGTGCCGGTGCAGCTGGAAGACCGCTTCGTCAACCCGCGCGTGGTGCCCGATTTCCTGGAGCAGGACCTTGCCGCCACGCCGCCCAGTGAATACCTGGTGCGCCATGTTCCGTTCGACCAGATCGAGCACCTGGTCGACGCCGTGCTGCCCACGGTCGAGCAGGCCCTGCGCCTGTCGATGCCGGCCGCCGAGCCCTGCCTGCTGCTCACGCGCCGCACCTGGACGCGCACCGTGCCGGTGACGCTGGTGCGCTGCCTGCACCCGGCCTCGCGCTACCGGCTTGGCAGCCGCTTTCGCGCCGACGGCAATCCCGTTTCCTAGGTCGGCGCGTTCTGCTTCGCATCCGGCCCACACCCCTTGTATAGACAGCTTCATGACCAATGCATCCACCGTTGAACTCACGCCCGGCCAGGTCGATCTCGCGCTGCTGCGCCGCATCCATGCGGGCGGCCTGCGCCTCACGCTCGACCCTTCGGTGCAAGCGGGCCTGCGCGCCGCACAGGCCGCGGTGCAGCACATCGTCGACAACGACGAGGTGGTCTACGGCATCAACACCGGCTTCGGCAAGCTCGCGAGCACGCGCATCGGCAACGACCATCTGGCCGAACTGCAGCGCAACCTGGTGCTGTCGCACAGCGTCGGCACCGGCGAGCCGCTGGACGCGGCCGTGGTGCGGCTGGTGCTCGCGACCAAGGCGGTGAGCCTCGCGCGCGGGCACTCGGGGGTGCGGCCGGCACTGGTCGATGCGCTGCTCACGCTGTTCAACGCCGGCATCACGCCGTCGGTCCCGTGCAAGGGGTCGGTCGGCGCTTCGGGCGACCTCGCGCCGCTCGCCCACCTGGCGTGCGTGCTGATCGGCGAAGGCGAGGCGACCACGGCCGAGGGCCGGCGCGTCAGCGGTGCCGAAGCGATGCGCCTGGCCGGCCTCGCGCCCTTCGTGCTCGGCCCCAAGGAGGGCCTGGCGCTGCTCAACGGCACGCAGGTGTCGACCGCGCTCGCCCTGGCCGGCCTGTTCGGCGCCGAAAACGTGTTCGCCTCGGCACTGATGTCGGGTGCGCTGTCGCTCGAAGCGATCCAGGGCTCGATCAAGCCCTTCGACGCGCGCATCCACGCCGCGCGCGGCCAGCCGGGCCAGATGGCGGTGGCGGGCGCGGTGCGCGCCCTGCTCGAAGGCAGCGAGATCGTGCCTTCGCACGCCGACTGCGGCCGTGTGCAGGATCCGTATTCGGTGCGCTGCATTCCCCAGGTGATGGGGGCGTGCCTCGACAACCTCGCGCACGCGGCGCGCGTGCTGGTGATCGAAGCCAACGCAGCCTCCGACAACCCGCTGGTGTTCGTCGACACAGGCGAGGTGATCTCGGGCGGCAACTTCCACGCCGAGCCGGTCGCGTTTGCGGCCGACATCCTCGCGCTCGCCATCGCCGAGATCGGCGCGATCGCCGAGCGCCGCATCGCGCTGCTGCTGGACACCGGGCTGTCGGGCCTGCCGCCGTTCCTGGTGCACGACGGTGGGCTCAACTCGGGCTTCATGATCGCGCAGGTCACGGCCGCCGCGCTCGCGTCGGAGAACAAGTCGCTCGCGCATCCGGCCAGCGTCGACAGCCTGCCGACCTCGGCCAACCAGGAAGACCATGTGTCGATGGCCACCTTCGCAGCGCGCCGGCTCGGCGACATGGTGAACAACACGGCGGTCGTCGTCGGCGTCGAGGCGATGTGCGCGGCGCAGGGCATCGAGCTCAAGCGCGGGCTGAAAAGCTCGCCGCTGGTCGAAGCCGAATTCGCGGCCATCCGCGGCAAGGTGGCGTTTCTCGAACGCGACCGCTACCTCGCCCCCGACATCGAAGCCATGCGGCTGTGGGCCCTGAAGGCCGCGCTGCCCGACGTCCTGCTGAACATCCTCCCCAGTCACGCCAAGGAGCTCTGACCATGAACGCACCCGACAAATTCATCCCCGCAGCCGCCGACCCGCGCCACGACCCGACCCGGGTGATCCGCGCACCGCGCGGCAGCCAGCTCAGTTGCAAGAGCTGGCTCACCGAAGCGGCCTATCGCATGCTGCAGAACAACCTCGACGCCGAGGTGGCCGAGCGGCCGCAGGATCTGGTGGTGTATGGCGGCATCGGCCGTGCCGCGCGCAACTGGGCCTGCTATGACCAGATCCTGGAATCGCTGCGCACGCTCGAAGACGACGAGTCGCTGCTGATCCAGTCGGGCAAGCCGGTGGGCGTGTTCAAGACGCACGAGAACGCGCCGCGCGTGCTCATCGCCAACTCGAACCTGGTGCCGAAGTGGGCTACCTGGGAGCACTTCAACGAACTCGACCAGCAAGGCCTGTTCATGTACGGCCAGATGACGGCCGGCAGCTGGATCTACATCGGCAGCCAGGGCATCGTGCAGGGCACCTTCGAGACTTTCGTCGAGGCCGGCCGCCAACATTACGGAAATGTCAGCCCCTTGGCCGCCGCAAGCGGCGGCCCGTCCCCCGAGGGGAGCGCGCCTGGCTTGGGGCGGCCCGGCGCTCAGGCGCAGACGCCTTGGTCGGGCAAGTGGATCCTCACGGCGGGCCTCGGCGGCATGGGCGGCGCGCAGCCGCTGGCCGCCACGCTCGCGGGCGCGGTGTCGCTCAACATCGAGTGCCAGCAGTCGAGCATCGACTTTCGCCTGCGCACCCGCTATGTCGACAAGCAGGCAAAGGACATCGACGACGCGCTCGCGCTCATCCAGCACCATTGCGAGAAGAAGGAGGCCGTGTCGATCGCCTTGCTCGGCAATGCGGCGGACATCGTGCCGGAACTCGTGCGGCGTGCCCGCGCCGGCGCCATCAAGCCCGATCTCGTCACCGACCAGACTTCTGCGCACGACCTCATCAACGGCTATCTGCCCTCGGGCTGGAGCGTGGCGCAATGGCAGGACGCCATGAAAGACCCAGCCAGGCATGCGGGGCTGAAGGCGGCGGCGGCCAAGTCCTGCGCGGTGCATGTGCAGGCCATGCTCGACTTCCAGGCCATGGGCGTGCCCACGGTCGACTATGGCAACAACATCCGCCAGGTCGCGTTCGACGAGGGCGTGAAGAACGCGTTCGACTTTCCCGGCTTCGTGCCCGCCTACATCCGCCCGCTGTTCTGCGAGGGCAAGGGCCCGTTCCGCTGGGTCGCACTCTCGGGCGACCCCGAAGACATCTACAAGACCGACGCCAAGATCAAGGAGCTGTTCCCCGACAACAAGCACACCCACCGCTGGCTCGACATGGCGCGCGAGCGCATCGCGTTCCAGGGCTTGCCGGCGCGCATCTGCTGGCTCGGCCTCGGCGAGCGCCACAAGGCCGGCCTCGCCTTCAACGAGATGGTGAAGAGTGGCGAGCTGAAGGCGCCGATCGTGATCGGCCGCGACCACCTCGACACCGGCTCGGTCGCGAGCCCGAACCGCGAAACCGAAAGCATGAAGGACGGCACCGATGCCGTGTCCGACTGGCCGCTGCTCAACGCGCTGCTCAACACCGCGGGCGGCGCCACCTGGGTCAGCCTGCACCATGGCGGCGGCGTCGGCATGGGCTACTCGCAGCACGCGGGCGTGGTGATCGTGGCCGATGGCACGGATGCTGCAGCGCAACGGATCTCCCGCGTGCTCTGGAACGACCCGGCCTCGGGCGTGATGCGCCATGCCGATGCGGGCTACGACATCGCGATCGCAACGGCGAAGAAGCAGGGGCTTCAACTGCCGATGGTCAAGTAACCCTCCTTCCTCTCCAACGAAAGTCACCATGCAGATCCGCCGCCAGTTCCTTCTTGCCACCGCCTTCGCCGCATTGGCCTTCGGCGTCAGCGCCCAGGCACAGGCCCAGGCCGTGCTCACGGTCGGCACCGACGCCACCTTTCCGCCGATGGAATTCGTCGACAACGGCAAGCGCACCGGCTTCGACATCGAACTGGTCGAAGCCATCGGCAAGACCCTGGGTCGCAAGGTCGAGTGGGTCGACATCGACTTCAAGGGCCTGATCCCGGGCCTGATCTCGAAGCGCTTCGACATGGCCGTGTCTGCGATCTACATCACCGACGAGCGCAGGAAGGTGGTCGACTTCACCACGCCGTACTACGCGGGCGGCCTGGTTGCAATGGTGAAGGCCGACAACACCACGATCAAGGCGCCAGCCGACCTGAACGGCAAGAAGGTCAGCGTGCAGGTCGGTACCAAGTCGGTCAGCTACGTGAAAGAGAAGTACCCGCAGGTGCAGCTGATGGAAGTCGAGAAGAACCAGGAGATGTTCAACCTGGTCGACATCGGCCGCAGCGACGCCGCCGTGACCGGCAAGCCCGCCGCCTACCAGTACGTGCGCACGCGGCCCGGCCTCAAGGTGCTCGACGAGCAACTCACCACCGAGGAATACGGCATGGCGATCCGCAAGGACTCGCCCGAACTCACCAAGGCCGTGAACGGCGCGATCGAGAAGATGAAGGCCGATGGCACCTATGCCGCCATCGTGAAGAAATGGTTCAGCAACACGGCCAAGTAGTCTTGCGTGGATCTCGACTTCTCACCCGTCTGGCAAGGCTGGTCTGCGCTGTTGCAGGGCGCGCTCGTCACGGTCGAGATCACCGCCTGTGCGCTGCTGCTCGGCTGCGTGCTCGGCCTGCTGGTCGGCATCGGACGGCTGAACCCGGCGCGGCGCTGGCTCTATTCGATCTGCACCGCCTACGTCGCGGTCATCCGGGGCACTCCGCTGCTTGTGCAACTGTTCATCCTGTTCTTCGGCCTGCCGCACTTCGGCATTTTGCTGCCGGCGTTTTTCTGCGGTGTGCTGGGGCTCGGCGTGTACTCGGGGGCCTATGTGTCGGAGATCGTGCGCGGGGCGATCCAGTCGATCGACCGGGGCCAGACGCTGGCGGCCGAGTCGCTCGGCATGACGCCCTTCGTCGCGATGCGACAGATCGTGCTGCCGCAAGCCATCGTGCGCATGATCCCGCCGCTCGGCAACGAGTTCATCGCGCTGATCAAGAACTCGGCGCTGGTGTCGCTGCTGACCATCCATGACGTGATGCACGAGGGGCAGAAGATCATCAGCGTGTCGTACCGCTCGCTCGAGGTGTACCTTGCGATCGCGCTGGTGTACTTCGTGCTGACCGGCACGGTCACATTGATCCTGAGGCACTTCGAGCAGAAACTGCGGCAAGGAGGACTACTGCGGTGAGCATTCAACGTTTCACATTCAACGAACTGCCGGTCATGCGCTGGAAGAACGGCGGCGGTGCCACGCGCGAAGCCGTCAACTGGCCGCCGGGCGCGGGGCTCGATGCCTTCGACTGGCGCGTGAGCATCGCCAACATCACCGCGAGCGGGCCGTTCTCGGTGTTCACGGGGGTCGACCGCCAGATCATGCTGCTCGAGGGCGACGGCGTGCGGCTGAAGTCCGACGACTTCGATCACCGGCTGGTCGCGCCGCTCGAGCCCTTCGTCTTCAGCGGCGACGCCGCCGTTGAGTGCACCTTGCTGGGCGGGCCCTCCGTCGACTTCAACGTCATGAGCAGGCGCGCGCGCGGCATGGCCGAGCTGCGCATCGTCGCGGAAGCGGCGACGCTGCCGCGCGTGAGCCATGGGCTGCTGATGAGCGTGGATGGCCAGTGGCGCATGGGTGGCAGCAACCTGGCGCAGGGGCAGGGCGTCTGGTGGGCCGACCAGGTCGAGGAATGGCATGTGAAACCTGCCAGCCGCTCGGCGCGCCTGGCGATGGTGACGTGGTGGCCGATACAGGGAGAGACCCCTTCAGCATGAAAAGCTTCGACGCCCATCCCTCGGCCGACGGACTCTGGACGGGCTTGCGCTCCGATGGCGGCGACGACCTGGCGATCGTGGTCGGGCAAGGCACGATCCGCTGGATCGGCGAACGCGCCGCACTGCCGGCCGCGCACACCGGCCTGCCGGTGCACGAGGGCGGCGGCGCGCTGGTCACGCCCGGCCTGGTCGATTGCCACACGCACCTGGTCTATGGCGGCCAGCGCGCCAACGAGTTCGCGATGCGGCTCGCCGGGGCCAGCTACGAAGAGGTCGCAAAGGCCGGTGGCGGCATTGTCTCGAGCGTGCGCGCAACGCGCGAGGCGAGCGAAGACGAGCTGTTCGCCAGCGCCAGCGCCCGGCTGCAAAGCCTGCTGGCCGAAGGCGTCTGCGCGATCGAGATCAAGTCGGGCTACGGCCTCGCACTCGAACACGAGCGCAAGCAGCTGCGCGTGGCGCGCCGGCTCAGCCAGGCGCACGGCGTTACGGTGCGCACCACCTTCCTGGGCGCGCATGCACTGCCGCCGGAGTACGCAGGCCGCAGCAGCGACTACATCGACCTCGTGTGCCGCGAGATGCTGCCCGCGCTCGCGGCCGAAGGCTTGGTGGATGCGGTCGATGTGTTTTGCGAGCGCATCGCGTTCTCGCTGGAAGAAACCGAGCGTGTGTTCCAGGCCGCGCAGGCGCTTGGCCTTCCGGTCAAGCTGCATGCCGAGCAACTGTCCGACATGGGCGGCGCCGCGCTCGCGGCGCGCTACGGCGCGCTCTCGTGCGACCACATCGAGCACCTGTCGCAAGCCGGCATCGACGCGATGCGCGAAGCCGGCAGCGTCGCCGTGCTGCTGCCGGGCGCCTACTACACGCTGCGCGACACGCAGTTGCCGCCGATTGCCGCGTTGCGCGCAGCCGGCGTGCCGATGGCCGTCTCGACCGACCACAACCCCGGCACCTCGCCCGCGCTGAGTCTGCTGCTGATGGTGAACATGGCATGCACCCTGTTTCGCCTCACGGTGCCCGAAGCGATCGACGGCGTGACGCGGCATGCGGCGCGTGCGTTGGGCCTGCAGGGCACGCATGGCGAGATCGCGGTCGGCATGCCCGCCAACTTCGTGCTGTGGAATCTGCGCGAGCCGGCCGAGATGGCCTACTGGTTCGGCCAGCGGCCGGTGCGCACGGTGGTGCGGCAGGGCCGCATCGCGGAGGGTGTGGGCGCATGACGCAGACGCTGTTCGCAGCCGATGCGCTGCTGCCCGGTGGCTGGGCCCGCAACGTGTCGCTGTCGTGGGATGCGGCGGGCACCTTCACCCGCGTCGAAGCAGGAGCACAACCGGCGCCGGGCGCGCAGGTGGCCAGGGGCCCGGTCATCCCCGGCATGCCCAACCTGCATTCGCACGCCTTCCAGCGCGCCATCGCAGGCCTCACGGAGTTTCGGGGCGAGGCGCAGGATTCGTTCTGGAGCTGGCGCACGCTGATGTACCGCTTCGCGTCGCGGCTCGACCCGCTGCAGCTCGAGGCAATCGCGCTCGGGCTCTACGTCGAGATGCTGGAAGCCGGCTACACGGCGGTGTGCGAGTTCCACTACGTGCACCACGATGCCGATGGCCGGGCCTATGCCGACGACGCCACGCTCGCGCTCGCCCTTCTGCGTGCGGCGCAACGCGCGGGCATCGGCCTCACGCTGCTGCCCGTGCTCTACCAGACCAGCGGCTTTGGCGGCCTCGCGCCGAACGAGGGGCAGCGCCGCTTCATCCGCTCGACCGATTCGATGCTCGCATTGCTCGAGCGCCTGAAGCCGCTGTGTAATGCGCAAGGCGCGCGGCTCGGCCTGGCGCCGCACTCGTTGCGCGCCGTGCCGCCCGAGGGCTTGCGCGAAGCGCTTGGCGGGCTGGCCGCGATCGATGCGAGCGCGCCCGTCCACATCCACATTGCGGAGCAGACGCGCGAGGTCGACGACTGCATCGGCTGGAGCGGCCAGCGCCCGGTTGCGTGGCTGCTCGACCACGCACCGGTCGACGCGCGCTGGTGCCTGGTGCACGCCACGCACATGGACGCCGACGAATACCGGCGTGCGGCCGCCAGCGGCGCCGTCGCGGGGTTGTGCCCGACCACGGAAGCGAACCTCGGCGACGGCATCTTCGACCTGGTCGCCTGGCGTGCGGCCGGCGGCGCTTGGGGCATCGGCTCCGACAGCCACATCTGCGTGAATGCCGCCGAAGAGCTGTTGATGCTCGAATACAGCCAGCGGCTCGCGACGCGCCAGCGCAACGTGGCGGCCGACGCTGCGCAGCCGCAGGTCGCCACGGCCATGACGCTCGCGGCGGTGCAGGGCGGCGCGCAGGCCGCCGGACGCCGCATTGCCGGCCTCGCGGTGGGCCAGCAGGCCGACTGCACGGTGCTCGATGCCAAGCACCCGGCGCTGGCCGGTCTGCCGGCCGCCGACATGCTCTCATCCCATGTGTTCGCCAGCCACCGCACTAGCGCGATCGATGCCGTGTGGGTCGCGGGCCGGCAGCGCGTGCAGGCCGGGCACCATCTTCTCCACGACAGCGCGACGGCCGGCTTCGTTGCCGCGCGCAGCCAATTGTTGACCCACACGCCATGAGCCTCTTCGAGACCACCGAACCGCCTTTCCGATTCCGCCAGGGTACCCGCCCGCTGCTGATCTCGATGCCGCACGTCGGCACCCACGTGCCGCCCGCGCTGGCCGAACGCTTCACTGCGCAGGCGCGCCATGTGCCCGACACCGACTGGCACCTGGAGCGGCTCTACGACTTCGCCGATGAACTCGGCGCGTCGGTGCTCGTGGCCACGCACTCGCGCTACGTGGTCGACCTGAATCGCCCGCCCGACGACCAGAACCTCTACCCGGGCCAGGACACCACCGGCCTGTGCCCGGTCGACACCTTCGACAAGACGCCGATCTACGCGGCCGGCGACCTGCCGGGCGAGTTGGAGATCGCCGCGCGCCGCGACGCGATCTGGCATCCATACCACCGGCAGCTGGAGGCCGAACTCGGGCGCCTGAAAGCCGCGCACAGCACCATCGCGCTGTGGGACGCGCATTCGATCCGCTCGGTGCTGCCGCGCTTCTTCGAGGGCAAGCTGCCCGACCTCAACCTCGGCAGCGCCAACGGCGCGAGTTGCGACCCGGCGCTCGCGGCAACCTTGCTGGGCATCGCGACCTCGGCGCCTGGCTACACCGGCGTGCTCAATGGCCGCTTCAAGGGCGGCTACATCACCCGGCAGTACGGCAACCCCGTACAGGGCATCCATGCGGTGCAACTCGAGATGACGCAGTGCAGCTACATGCAGGAGGCCTTGCCGTTCGACTACCTGCCCGAGGTCGCGGCGGGTGTGCAGCCGCATGTGCGCCGCATGCTCGAAGCGGTGCTGGCCTTCGTCGAACAACGTTAAGGCGCGGTTTCTACAATCGGGGCATGAAGCCCGTCACCTACACCCGCGGCCAGGCATTGCCCGGCATCCTCGCCCAGCGCATTGCGATCCTCGACGGCGCGATGGGCACGATGATCCAGCGCTTCAAGCTCAACGAAGCGCAATACCGCGGCGAGCGTTTCAAGGACTTTGAGCGCGACGTGAAGGGCAACAACGAACTGCTTTCGCTCACGCGGCCCGATGTCATCAGCGACATTCACGAGGCCTACCTGGCGGCGGGCGCCGACCTGATCGAGACCAACACCTTCGGCGCGACCACCATCGCGCAGGAGGACTACAAGATGGCCCACCTCGCGCGCGAGATGAACCTCGAGTCCGCCAAGCTGGCGCGCGCAGCCTGCGACAAATACAGCACGCCCGACAAGCCGCGCTTCGTGGCCGGCGCCCTTGGCCCGACGCCCAAGACCGCGAGCATCAGCCCCGATGTGAACGACCCCGGCGCGCGCAATGTGGATTTCGAGACGCTGCGGGCGGCCTACTACGAGCAGACCGAGGCGCTGGTCGAAGGCGGCGCCGACCTGATCCTGGTCGAGACGATCTTCGACACGCTCAACGCCAAGGCTGCGCTGTTTGCGGTCGACGAATACTTCGACAACAGCGGCCAGCGGCTGCCATTGATCATCAGCGGCACCGTGACCGATGCCTCGGGCCGCATCCTGAGCGGCCAGACCGTCACCGCCTTCTGGCACAGCGTGCGCCATGCGCAGCCGCTGGCGGTCGGCCTCAACTGCGCGCTGGGCGCGGCGCTGATGCGGCCGTACATCCAGGAGCTGGCCAAGGTGGCCGGCGACACCTACATCAGCTGCTACCCGAATGCCGGCCTGCCCAACCCGATGAGCGACACCGGCTTCGACGAGACGCCCGATGTCACGTCGCGGCTGCTGCACGAGTTTGCGGCCGAAGGGCTGGTCAACATCGTCGGCGGCTGCTGCGGCACCACGCCCGACCACATCGCCGCGATCGGGCGCGCGGTCTTGCCGATCGCGGGCCGCGCGTTGCAGCGCACGCCGTTCTATCGCGAAAGCAGCGAGGCGCAAGCCGCGGCCTGACCTGCGCTGTTGCGCGAGGGCCGGTTGCGCCCATGTCAAGCGCAGGTGAAGCTGATTGCCGAAGGTTGCAGTCGTGCACCACATGCGCCTTCCAGGCGTTGACTGTGGAGGTGTGGGCTGATTGACAACACCCCAACGCGGCCTACCCTCGATTGCAAAGGAAACAACGCCATGAACAACCAACACGTCACCCGCTGGCTCGCCGTGGGAGCGGTTGCGCTGGCCCTGCCGCTGGCGGCAGCGGCCCAGGAGGCTTACACACGAGGCCCGGTCAATCTGCGCGCCGGCCCATCGAACGATTACCCCTCGATCACCCGGCTCGGGCCAGGCCAGCCGCTCCAAGTGCTCGGCTGCACCAGCGGCTATGGCTGGTGCGACGTGGTGCTGCCCGACGGCCTGCGCGGCTGGGCTGCGGCACGGCGCCTCGAATACCCCTACCGCGGCGGCAACGTGCCGCTCGCCACCTACGGCGCCACCATCGGCGTGCCCATCGTCGGCTTCAACATCGGGAACTATTGGGGCGACCATTACCGTGACCGTTCCTGGTATGGCGACCGCCGCTGGTGGGGCAACCGCCCGCCGCCGCCGCCCCAGCAGGGCTGGCGTCCGCCCCCGCCGCCGCGGGCGAGCTGGCAACCGCGCCCGGTCGAACCGGGCTACCGCCCCGAACACGGCTACAACAGGCCCCAGCCCGGCTATCGGCCTGACCGGGGCGGCCCCGGCTACGGGCCCGATCAGGGCTACCGGCCCGATCAGGGCTACCGGCCCGATCAGGGCTACCGGCCCGAGCAGGGCAACCGACCCGATCAGGGCTACCGGCCCGAGCAGGGCAACCGACCGCACCCTGGCGATGGTCAACGGCCACCTCGCGATCCGGGCTTCCGCGCGCCGCAACCCGGCCCTGGTATCGGTCTTCCCGGCCCGGCCGTCGTACCGCCGCAGCAGGGCGGTGGCCGACCGAATGTCGGCGTAGCACCGGCCACGCCGCCAGCGCCGCCCAACGTCAATGTGCCGCAGGCGCCGCGACCGCATACCCCCCCGGGCGGCCGGCCCAATCTCGGGGACGGTTCGGGCGCGCAGAGGCCCGACGGGGGCTGACAGCCTTCAGGCGGCGGGCGCCGGTGCGCCCTCGCTCCTGTCGGCGCGCTGGATGAGCTGAATGAAGCGTTGCGCGCCCAGGCCGAGCGGGCGCTCCTTCGACCACACCACGTCGACCCACAGATCGAGCCCGTTCGAGAGGTTCTCGAACTCGATCTCGACCAGTTCGCCGGCCGCCACATGGGGCTGCGCGAAGCTGCGCGGCAGCCAGCCCCAACCGACCCCCGCCTTGATCAGGCTGAGCGCCGCCTGGGCGTTGTCGCTGCGCCAGATGTGCCGCGCGAACACCAGGCGTGGGTCGCTCGATGCGAGGTCGCGGCCGGCCACGACCACCTGCCGCGTGTTGGTCAGGTGCTGCTCGCGCAGGCGCCGGCCGGCGGCCACGAACACCGGGTGGTTCGGCGCGATCACCGCCACCAGCAGCTCGCTCGCGACCTCCTGAAAACCTTCGCGCCCGTCGATGCTGGGGCGCTCGAACACCAGCGCGAGCTGGGCCCGACCGGTGTGCAGCATTTCGAGCGCATCGGCCTGCGGTGCCGCGAGCACTTCGACTTCGAGCAGGGGGTGCTCCTGCGCCAGCGCGGCGAGCGGCGCGCTCCAGGGCGCAGACAGCAGTTCCGGCGCAATCGCCAGCGTGAGGTGGTTTTCGAGCCCCTGCGTCAGCCCGAGCGCCTGCACCTGCAGCGCCTTCAGCTGGGCCGCCAGCAGCCGCGCCTGCGGCTCCAGCGAGCGCGCCGCTGCGGTGGGGCGCGGTTCGCGGCCACTGCGGTCGAACAACGGCAGGGCGAGCTCAGCTTCGAGGTGGGCGATGGCCATGCTCACGGCCGAAGGCACGCGCCCCAGCGAGCGCGCGGCGGCCGAAAACGAGCCGCGGTCGATCACCGCGAGAAAAACTTCGACCGTGTCGCTGGAAAAGGCCATGGGTTGACTATCAATTTATCTGAAAGAAGATGACTTTTTATATCAATTCACCCGTCATAAAGTCGACTTCATGCAAGGAATTCAACGCAAAGTCGTCTACATCAGCCTCTATGAAGGCATTGCCATCGTCGCGGCCGCCGGCGGCCTGGCGCTCATGACGGGCCAGGGGCTGGGGCATTCGGGCGCACTGGCCGTGGCGGCATCGGTCGTGGCGGTGGTCTGGAATCTCGCGTTCAACACCCTGTTCGAGCGCTGGGAGTCGCGCCAGGCCGTGCGCGGCCGCAGCGTGCGCCGCCGCATCGCGCATGCAATCGGCTTCGAGGGCGGGCTGATCGCCTTTCTGGTGCCGATGTTCGCGTGGGGGCTGGGCGTGAGCCTGTGGGAGGCCCTGGTGATGGACCTCGGCCTGGTGCTGTTCTTCCTGGTCTACACCTTTGCCTTCAACTGGGGCTTCGACCGCGTCTTCGGCCTGCCGGCCTCGGCCGCGGGGGCGCCGCCAGGGCGGCTCGGGGTTTGTGAACCGGCCCTGGCCAAGACGACTTAAAATCCGCGCTCCCAAGGAGCGTTGCAACATCCCCCGCGCGGAGGTGTCAGGCTTGGGGTTCCAGGTCTCCCGCAACGACGCTCACCTGCTGATCCGATTCACACAGGTGAGTGCCATGTCCCAAGTCCCCGTTCCCCCCATGCTGCTGTCCGGCCTCGAGCCGGTCACGATCGGCGAGGGCTCGCTGTTCGTCAACATCGGCGAGCGCACCAACGTGACGGGCTCGAAGGCCTTTGCGCGAATGATCCTGAACGGCCAGTTCGAAGAGGCGCTGGCGGTTGCGCGCCAGCAGGTCGAAAACGGCGCGCAGGTGATCGACATCAACATGGACGAAGCCATGCTCGACAGCAAGGCGGCGATGGTTCGTTTCCTGAACCTGATCGCGAGCGAGCCCGACATCGCGCGCATGCCGATCATGGTCGACAGCTCGAAGTGGGAAGTGATCGAGGCCGGACTGCGCTGCATCCAGGGCAAAGGCATCGTCAACTCGATCTCGATGAAGGAGGGCGAGGCGCAGTTCAAGCACCAGGCCAAGCTGCTGCGGCGCTATGGCGCGGCCGCCGTCGTGATGGCCTTCGACGAGAAAGGCCAGGCCGACACCTACCAGCGCAAGATCGAAATCTGCGAGCGCGCCTACCGCATCCTGGTCGACGAGATCGGCTTTCCGGCGGAAGACATCATCTTCGACCCCAACATCTTCGCGGTGGCCACCGGCATCGAGGAGCACAACAACTACGCGGTCGACTTCATCGAGGCGACACGCTGGATCAAGCAGAACCTGCCCGGCGCCAAGGTGTCGGGCGGCGTCAGCAACGTGAGCTTCAGCTTCCGCGGCAACGACCCGGTGCGCGAAGCGATCCACACCGTGTTCCTGTACCACGCGATCAAGGCTGGCATGGACATGGGCATCGTCAATGCCGGCATGGTCGGTGTCTATGACGACCTCGAGCCGACCTTGCGCGAGCGCGTCGAGGACGTGATCCTGAACCGCCGGCCCGACGCCGGCGAGCGCCTGGTCGAGGTGGCCGAAACCGCCAAGAGCGGCGCCAAAGACGAGAGCAAGCGCAACGACTGGCGCGGCACGCCCGATGCACCCGTCACGGTCGGGCAGCGCCTGACGCACGCGCTGGTGCACGGCATCACCGAGTTCATCGTCGAAGACACCGAAGAGGCCTACCAGGACATCCTCGCCAAGGGCGGCCGCCCGCTGCACGTGATCGAAGGCCCGCTGATGGACGGCATGAACGTGGTCGGCGACCTGTTCGGCCAGGGCAAGATGTTCCTGCCGCAGGTGGTGAAGTCGGCCCGCGTGATGAAGCAGGCGGTGGCGCACCTGCTGCCCTACATCGAGGAAGAAAAGCTGCGCGACGAAGCAGCCGGGCGCGACGTGCGCACCAAGGGCAAGATCATCATCGCTACCGTCAAGGGCGACGTGCACGACATCGGCAAGAACATCGTCACCGTCGTGCTCCAGTGCAACAACTTCGAGGTCGTGAACATGGGCGTGATGGTGCCCTGCCACGAGATTCTGGCGCGCGCCAAGGTCGAGGGCGCCGACATCGTGGGCCTCAGCGGCCTTATCACGCCGAGCCTCGAAGAGATGCAGTACGTCGCGGGCGAGATGCAGCGCGACGACCATTTCCGCATCAGGAAGATCCCGCTGATGATCGGCGGCGCCACCACCAGCCGCGTGCACACGGCGGTCAAGATCGCGCCGCACTACGAAGGCCCGGTGGTCTACGTGCCCGATGCCTCGCGCAGCGTGAGCGTGGCGCAGTCGCTGCTTTCCGACCAGGCCACGAAGTACATCGACGAACTCAACGCCGACTACGACAAGGTGCGCCACCAGCATGCCAACAAGAAGCAGGTGACCCTTTGGCCGCTCCAGAAGGCGCGTGCCAACAAGACACCGGTCGACTGGTCGGCCTATACGCCGACCGTGCCGCGCTTCCTGGGCCGCCGCGTGTTCAAGAACTTCGACCTGACCGAGCTCGCCAGGTACATCGACTGGGGCCCGTTCTTCCAGACCTGGGATCTGGCCGGGCCGTTCCCTGCGATCCTGAAGGACGAGGTGGTCGGCACCGAGGCCGTGCGCGTGTATGCCGATGCCAAGCGCATGCTGCAGCGCCTGATCGAAGGCCGCTGGCTCAGTGCCAGCGGCATCGTCGGCTTCTGGCCGGCCAACACGGTCAACGACGACGACATCGTGCTCTACACCGACGAGTCGCGCACCGAAGTCGCGCTCACCTGGTACGGCATGCGCCAGCAAGCCGAAAAACAGGTGATCGAAGGCGTGATGCGCCCGAGCCGCTGCCTGGCCGACTTCGTGGCGCCGAAAGACAGCGGCATCAAGGACTACGTCGGCGTGTTCGCCGTGACCGCCGGCCTCGGCATCGAGAAGAAGGAAAAGTACTTCATCGACGACCTCGACGACTACTCGGCCATCATGCTGAAGGCGCTCGCCGACCGCCTGGCCGAAGCCTTTGCGGAGGCCATGCACCACCGCGCGCGCACCGACCTCTGGGGCTATGCGACGAACGAGGGGCTGAGCAACGAAGACATGATTGCCGAGAAGTACCGCGGCATTCGCCCGGCGCCCGGCTATCCGGCCTGCCCCGACCACAGCGTCAAGGGCCCGATGTTCGACCTGCTGCACTGCGCCGACATCGGCATGAGCGTGACCGAGAGCCTGGCCATGCTGCCGGCGGCCAGCGTGAGCGGCTTCTATCTGGCGCACCCCGATGCCACGTACTTCAACGTCGGCAAGATCGGGCACGACCAGCTGGCGGATCAGGCCCGGCGTCGCCAGGCCAGCGAGGCCGACCTCGAGCGCCTGCTGGCGCCCAACCTCTGACGCTGCATCCGGGAGTCGTTATTCAGAAGCTTGTTTTTGCGGCCGCGCACTACGCGGCCTTTGCGGTGTTCGTGGCGGCTTGCTGGGGCTTCGGCCGGCTGCTGCTGTCGCGCCTGGCGGCGCCTGCACACCGTGACCGGTGGCTCGAAACGGCGATGGCCACGGCGCTCGGATTGGGGCTGTTCGTCGTCGCCCTGCAAGCACTCGCGCTCGCGGGTGCATTGAGCCGCGGCGCGGTTCTTGTGCTGGTGGCTGCCGGTGCGCTGGCCGGCGCGCTCCAGTGGCGCGCCTGGCATCGGCAACCGGACGCCCCAGCGCCCGCCCTCACGCGGGTCGACCGCTTTGCGCTGGCCGCGCTGGCATGCGTTGCGCTGCCCACGCTGACGGCGCCGCTCGCGCCGCCGGTGGCATTCGACGAGATCATGTACCACCTGCCCTATGCGCGGCAGCTCGCCGAGAGCGGCCGCATGGGCGTGTACGAGTGGCTGCGCTATCCCTGGTTTCCGTACAACTACGACCTGCTCTATGCGGCCGGACTGCAGGTCTACGACGACGTCTTCACGCACCTGCTGCATGCCCTGGCGGGGTGGCTGTCGGTTGTGATGGTCTACCGGCTCGGGCTGCGCCACGTGAACCGACTGGTGGCCTGCATCGGCGCCGCGATCTGGCTGGCGCTCGGCGACTACCCGAACTCGTACATCGACATGGGCGTGGCGCTGCTGGTGCTGTCGGCCTGCGTGGCGCTCTGGTGGTGGCGCGAGGCTGCGGCGCCGGATCGCGGCGTGCGCTGGCTGGCGCTGGCCGCCTTCTTTCTCGGTGTGGCCGCGGGCTCGAAGTACCAGGCGCTGATCTTCCTGCCGCTGGTCGCGGTGTTCGTGGTGCGGCGCGAGCGCCGGCCGCAGGTCTGGGCGCTGGCCCTGCTCTGCTTTCTGTTGCCCTGCATCTACTGGTATGCGCGCAATGCGCTTATGACGGGGGATCCGTTCAACCCGATCGGCGCGCGCCTGTTCGGCTTCACCAACTGGAACGCCGCGGACTACGCGCAGCAGATCATCGATGTGCAGCAGCACCACGCGAATCCGCCCAACGTGATGCTGTGGCCGGTGCTGCTGGCGCCGTTCAGCCTGGCCTGGAAGCGCTCGCCCGCCGTGCGTGCCGCCGTGGTGTTCTGCGCCTGGGCACTGCTGGTGTGGGGCGTGACCTCGCGCTACCCGCGCTACTTGCTGCCGTCGTACCCGCTGATTGCATTGATGGCGGCGGTGGGCTGGCACCAGCTCTTCGTCTGGATCGGCCGCGCCTGGCGCTGGCGCCTGCCGGCGAGGTCGCCGCAGATCGCCGGCGGCGTATTGATTGCCGCGCTCGTCGCGACCTCTCTGTCCCACAGCCTGCGCAACGTGCGCATGATCTCGCCCACGCCGGAAAGCCGCGAGGCCTTTTTCCGCGAGCGCATTCCGGGCTACGAGGTGCTGAGCCACCTGCGCACGCACCCGGTCGAGGGCAAGCTCTACCAGGTGGCGCTGAACGATTCGCTCTACTTCGCGCCGAACCCGGTCTGGGGCGATATCTTCGGGCCCTGGCGGTATTCGGACTTCGTCTATTTGCCGGCCGACCAGATGGCGCGCAAGCTGCGGGATCAGCAGTTCAGCCGCATCGTGATCCAGACCGCGCTGGCGCCTTACATTCACACCAAACCCGACTTCGACCGCTACTTCCAACTCATCACCGAGAAGGACGGCGTGAAGGCCTACCGCATTCTCCCGACCTCGCCATGACCGAGCCTCTAGCGTCCCCGCTGCCCGCACTGGCCGCACTGCCTGCACTGCCTGCACTGCCTGCATTGCGAATAGCCGCCGTGATCCCCTGCTACAACGAGGCGCTGGCCATCGGGCAGGTGATCGAGGCTTTCCGGGCTACGCTGCCCGAGGCCGAGATCCACGTGTTCGACAACAACTCGAACGACGACACGGCTGCCGTTGCCGCCGCCGCAGGTGCGCACGTGACCCACGTGGCGCTGCGCGGCAAGGGCAACGTGGCGCGCCGCATGTTTGCCGACGTCGATGCCGATGTCTACGTGATGGTCGACGGCGACGCGACCTACGACCTCGGCGAGGTGCACCGCATGGTCGACATGCTGGTGGCGGGCAACCTCGACATGGTGGTGGGCGCGCGGGTCGACGACGAGCGCGATGCACTGACCTACCGGCGCGGCCACCGCTTCGGCAACCGGCTGCTGACCGGCGCCGTCGCGAACCTGTTCGGCGGCGGCTTCACCGACATGCTGTCAGGCTTCCGCGTGTTCTCGCGCCGCTATGCAAAGTCGTTCCCGGCGCTGGCGCGAGGCTTCGAGATCGAAACCGAGCTCACCGTGCACGCGCTCGAGCTGCGCATGCCCTATGCCGAGCTGCCCTGCCGCTACCTGTCGCGGCCCGAGGGGTCCGAAAGCAAGCTGTCGACCTACCGCGACGGCTGGCGCATCCTGCGCACCATCACGCGGCTCTTCATCAGCGAGCGGCCGCTGGCGTTCTTCTCGATCGCAGCCGGCCTGTTGACGCTGGGCGCGCTGGTTCTGGTCGAGCCGCTGGTCGTCACCTATCTGCGCACTGGCCTGGTTCCGCGCCTGCCGACCGCCGTGCTGGCCACCGGCACCGTGTTGGTCGCGATGCTCTCGCTGGTGTGCGGCATCGTGCTCAACACCGTCACCATCGGCCGGCAGGAGGCCAAGCGCCTGCGCTACCTGGCCATTCCGGGCGTGCTGTCCGTCGTCCGGTACGGCCGCGGCCGATGAAGGCGGCGCGCAGCTTCGGCTGGTTCCTCGTTGCGGGCCTGCTGGGTCTGCTGGTCGACGTGGCCGTGCTGTACCTTGCAGCGCCGTGGCTCGGCTGGTACGCGGCGCGCGTGCTCTCGTTCCTGGCGGCGGCCACGGTCACCTGGCAGGTCAATCGCCGTTACACCTTCGCCGATGCGGCCCCCCATGCTTCGCTGCTGCGCGAGTACCTGGCCTACCTGTCGGCCATGCTCGGGGGGGCAGCGGTCAACTATGCGGTTTACGTGCTGACGCTGCACTGGCTCGCGGGTGCCTGGGCGGCGGCCGTCGGCGTCGCGCTTGGCAGCGCGGCCGGTCTGGTGGTCAATTTCGTATCGGCACGTTACTTGGTGTTCAAGCATTGACGGAGTTCTTCAAGACCCTCCGCGCCGCCAGGCGCCAGCACGAGAGGCATGCCCGGCTGCGTTCAGTGACATGTGGACACGCACTCTGGACGCAAACTGACAACTAAAGCGCTCGTATTCATGCAAAGTTAAGCGCATGTTCAAGTTCAGGTCTCCATCGGTCGTCTGCCCGGTGTGCGGGAACCCCAATCGCGCACAGGCGACATTCTGCGCGGCATGCGCCGCCCGGCTCGGCGAAGAGCCTTCGATCGCGCGCGCCCAGCAGCGGGCCGCGGCGGCCGCGACGGTGCCGCCGCTGCGCGACACCGGCCTGGATGCGCCGCGCACCGTCTATTCGCGGCCGATGCCGCTGCACGCGCCACCTTCGGATGCGCTCGGCTTCTGGTTCAAGTTCTGCATGACCGGGCTGGTGGTGATGCTCGGATTCATCGCCTGGGCGGTCTACGTGCTGACCGGCAGCAAGGCCGTGCCGCCACTGCCGCTGGGGCAGGGCGGCACTGCGCCGATGTCGCAAAGCGCGCCGCCATCGGCATCTGCTGCATCCACGGCGCCGCCGGTGGCCGCCGTAGCGGCGGTGTCCACGCCGCCGAGATCCGTCGCGGCAGCAACGGCGGCAACAGCAGCAACAGCAGCAACAGCAGCAACGCCGTCGCCGCCAGCGGCGCGCGTGGCGATGACCGGTGCGCCCGAGGCCGATACCCGCCGCCGCAGCGCCGAGGCGTCGCCGCAACGCCCCGCGGGCTCGCAACGGCAGGCCTCGCGCGAGCGCAGCCGGACGCCGGTGTGGAATGAGGAAGAGATCGCTGCGCCGGGCTCCGGCGCGTGGGTCATGCCGTCCCGGCCGCCCGCGGTCACGTCCTCGCCGCAGTTCCGGGATGCGGGGCCGCCGATCGTGCCCGGGCCGGGGCCGAGCGAGCCGTATGTCGCAGCGCAGGATGCACCGGCCGCGCCCGCCGGCGACCTCGGCCCGCCGATCGCGATAGGGCCCGGACCGCGCTATGACTATTCGACGCCGAGCGGCGGCCGCAGGTAGCCGGCGCCGGGTCTACAGGACGACCGGAATCTCGGTCGCAGGTGGCGTGTTGCGGCTGCGGCCGCAGCGCACGATGCCGTCGATCATCACCATGCCGACACCCGGAATGTCGCCGAGCTGAACGCTCTCGAGCAGGCCCGGGGCCGGCGAGTGCTGGGCGCGGTCCATGAACACGAAATCGGCATCGCGGCCGACCTCGATCAGTCCGCAGTTGAGCTTGCGGATCCTGGCCGTATTGCCGGTCGCGAAACAGAAAACGAGTTCGGCCGGGATGTTGGCGATCGACGACAGCATCGCCACCATGCGCAGGATGCCCAGCGGCTGCACGCCCGAGCCGGCCGGCCCGTCGGTGCCGAGGATCACGCGGTGCGGGCACTTGAGTTCTAGCGCGGCTTTGGCCGCCGCGATGGCGACCTTTTCGTTGCCGTTGTGCACGATCTCGATGGCGCGGCTGCTCTTCTCGCAGAGCTCGCACACATGCGCCTCGGGCAGCGCGGTGTGGCCGCCGTTGATGTGGCCGATGATGTCGGCGTCGGCCTCCAGCACCACGTCCTTGTCGATCAGGCCCGAGCCCGGAATCGAAGGCCCGCCCGTGTGGATCGTGCTCTGGATGCCGTACTTGCGCGCCCAGGCCACCATCTCTTTCGCTTCGTAGCCGGCCTTGACCGAGCCCAGGCCCACCTCGCCAAGCAGGCCGACGCCGGCCTCGGCGAGCTCCTTGAAGTCGCTCTCGACCATGCCCTTCTCGATCACGGGGGCGCCGGCCAGCACCTTCACGCCGCCCGGGCGGAAATTGTCGAACGCGCGCTGCGCCGTGATGGCCAGTGCCTTCAGGCCGACGATGTCCTTGGGGCGGCCCGGCAGGTGCACTTCACCGGCCGAAATCATCGTCGTCACGCCGCCGTTCATGGTCGAGTCGATCCAGCCCAACTGGCTCTGGCGCGGCGTCCAGTCGCCGAACACCGGGTGCACGTGGCTGTCGATCAGACCAGGGGCGACGCAGGTGTTCCTGCAGTCGATGACGGTCTTCGCACCCTCGATGTTGCAGTCCTTCTCCTTGCCGACCGCGACGATGAGCCCGTCGTTCACCACGATGGTGTCGGCATCGAGGATGGGCTTGTCGATGTCGCCCGACAGCAGCAAGCCGATGTTCCTGATGACGACTTTGCCGGACTTGCCGGCCGCAGCAGCTTCTGCCATGGGGACTCCTCGTGGGTGGAGATGTTCTAGGGGGAGAGGGGTGCCGCGCTGACCGCGCGCAGCACCGTGTCGATCGCGAACGCCTCCCAGCGCGCCACGGCCTCCGCGGTTTCCAGTGGCTCGCCGAGAAAGGCGGTCAGCGTGTGCCGGTTCGACATGTAGAAGTAGCCGGTCGAGGCGATCAGAAGGTAGACGTCGCGCGCCGCAACGTCGGGCCGGAACAACCCCTTGGCGACGCCGCTGGCCAGCACCTCGCGGATCACCGCGATCGCGTGCGACGAGTATTCGCCGGCACGCAGCGACTTCGCGATGTGGCGCCCCTTGTGCAGGTTCTCGGTGTTCAGCAGCGTGACGAACTCGGGGTTCTTGCGGTAGTAGCCATGCACGAAGCGGATCACGGCGGTGAGCGTTTCGACCGGGCGGCCGGCATCGAGTGCGATGGCCGTCTCCGCGTCGTCCATCGCGCGGTACATCTCCTCGAGCACCGCGATGAACAGGCCTTCCTTGCTGCCGAAGTAGTAATAGATCATGCGGTCGTACGACTTGGCCGCCTTCGAGATCTTCTCGACGCTGCCGCCGTCGTAGCCGTATTTGGCAAACACCTTGGTCGCCGCCTTGAGGATCGCCTTGCGCGTGGCCTGCGCGGCAGCGTCGCGCACGCCGGTGCCGCGACGTTGGCCGTTGACAGCGGTAGCCTTGACCGCCGCCATGCTTACTTTTCGGCGAAGGCGCGTTCGACGACGAAATCGCCGGGGGTGCTCGTGTTGCCTTCCTTGAAGCCCTTGGCCTCCAGCATGTGCTTCAGGTCGGTCAGCATGCCGGGGCTGCCGCACAGCATCACGCGGTCTTCGGCGGCATTGAGCGGGGGCAGGCCGAGGTCGTCGGTCAGCTTGTTGCTTTCCATCAGCTCTGTGATGCGGCCCATGTTGCGGAAGTCCTCGCGCGTCACGGTCGGGTAGTAGAGCAGCTGGTTCTTGATCAGGTCGCCCAGAAACTCGTGCTGGGGCAGGTGGTCGAGCACGAGGTCGTGGTAGGCCAGCTCGTCGACCTGGCGCACGCCGTGCACCAGGATCACCTTCTCGAACTTCTCGTAGGTGTCGGGGTCGCGGATCACGCTCATGAACGGCGCCAGGCCGGTTCCGGTGCCCAGCAGGTAGAGGCGTTTGCCGGGCAGCGTGTAGTCGATCAGCAGCGTGCCGGTCGGCTTGCGGCCCACGATGATCTTGTCGCCCGGCTGGATGTGCTGCAGTTTCGAGGTCAGCGGACCTTCCTCGACCTTGATGCTGAGGAACTCGAGGTGTTCCTCGTAGTTGGCGCTCACGATGCTGTAGGCGCGCAGCAACGGTTTGTTGTTCACCCGCAGGCCGATCATCGTGAAGTGGCCGTTCGAGAAACGCAGCGCGGGGTCGCGCGTGGTGGTGAAAGTGAACAGGCGATCGGTCCAGTGGTGGACGCTGAGGACGGTTTCTTCGCTGAATGCACTCATGACTTGAAGTTGGTTCGGTAAAAACGCCGTTGCGCGTTGGCATTGCATTTGCTACATTGATTTTGAATGTAGCGTTCACAACATCAAAGTGGAGTGAATGCTACACAAAGAGCAAATCGATCACAAGCATCTTCTGAGCCAGCCGATGCGGGTGATCCCCCTGATTTTCCACGATGACCGAACACACAAAAACCGACGGGCTTCCGGGCATGGACATGCCGGTCATGGGCGACCTTGCCGGGCGCGCGCCGCTGCGCAACGACAAGATGAGCACGGCCAAGGTCGAGTGCAACGCGTGCCCGGTGCTTTGCCAGATTTCCGAGGGCCGCAGCGGCGCCTGCGACCGCTATGCGAACCGCGCGGGCACGCTGGTGCGGGTCGATCCGGTGGTGCTGCTGCGCCGCGCGGTCGCAGCCGATGCCACCGCACTGGTGCCGTTTGCACGCCCGGCGGCCGATGCATCCGCGCAATCGCCCGCCGATGGTGCACCCGACTGGAACGGCGACCTGCTGCTGGCCGACGAAGTGTTCGTCACCGGGGTCGGCTCTTCCACCACCTACCCGGACTACAAGCCGGCGCCCTTCATCGTCGGCTCGAAGGCGAAGGGTGTCGACATGGTCACGGTGGTGACCGAAGGCATCTTCAGCTACTGCAGTTTCAAGATCAAGATCGACACCGACCGCTTCCTCGGTGCCGAGCAGGCCAACGTGCGCTACAAGGGCGAGGTGGTCGGCCACGTGACCACGGCCGAATACGGCTCGCAGATGCTGTCGCTCGGCGGCGTGCATCACCTCACCGGCGGCAGCAAGAAGGAAGGCCGCATGACGGTCGAGCTCATGCAGCTGCTCGGCAACAAGAAGCCGGTGGAATGCACCATCGACGGCGGCGCCAGCCTCGTGATCCAGGCCGGCCGCGCGCCCATCGTCAACGGCGTCGAGGAGCAACGCATGCGTGTCGGATGCGGCTCGGCCGCGGTCGGCATCTTCGCGCGCCAGTTCGCCGGCGTGGCCGACGAGGTGGTGGTGGTCGACGACCACATCACCGGCGTGCTCACCCAGCACCAGGCCGGCCGCTGCCTCGACATGGCGCCTTCGGGCATCGAGATGCGCGGGCGCAAGTCGACGCCGGGGCGCTACTTCCAGGTCGCCAATCCCGGCAACGGCTGGGGCGGCACCGACATCGCCGATCCGCTGTCGATCATCGAGGGATGGGAAGCGGGGGTTGCCAAACCCGGGCTGCGCCTGCTCATGACTTCGACCACGGGCGAGCACGCCCAGTGGTATGTGCTCGACGAGACGCTGCAGCCGGTCGAGCAACCCATGCCCGACGAAGTGCGCCGCATCGTCGAGCGCATCGGCGAGAACTGCGAACCCTCGCTCTGCACCGTGCTGTTCCTCGGCGGCGCCGGCGGCAGCCTGCGTGCGGGCGTCAGCGAGAACCCGGTGCTGCTCACCCGCGCCATCAAGCGCGCGCTGGTCAACGTGACCTGCGGCGGCGCGCCGGCCTATGTGTGGCCCGGCGGCGGCATCACGGTGATGGTCGACGTGATGCGCATGCCCGACAACAGCTTCGGCACCGTGCCGACGCCGGCAATCGTCGCGCCGATCGAATTCAGCATGCGGCTCGACGACTATGCCGCGCTGGGCGGCCACACCGGCCATGTGTTCCCCCTCGAGCAGGCACTGGCACGCGGCGCCTGGCAGGACGACGGGGCGCCGCTGGCGCGGCAGTGGCAGCAGATCGATGCCGCGAATCCGTGGCCGCTCGGCCAACCGCCGATGCTCGGCTGAACACCATGTCTGCGCAACGAAACGCGCTCGACGCGCACCGCTGGCACCTGAGTCACGGCCCGATCGACATCGTGGCCGAGGCACATGGTGAGCCGCGGGCGGTCGCTGCCGCGCACGAGGCGGCATGGCAGCGCTTCGGCACCGTGCTCGGCGAGCTGGTCGACGAGTTGCCGCTGCTGCGCCAGCCGGTCGGCGAGCGTTGCGCGCTGCACGGCCCGGTGGCGCGGCGCATGTGGAGCGCCTGCTTTCCGTTCCGTGCGGCCTTCATCACGCCGATGGCCGCGGTGGCCGGTTCGGTGGCGCAGGAACTGATCCGGTTCTATGAGCGTCCCGGCATCGACCGCGCCTGGCTCAACAACGGCGGCGACATCGCGCTGCACCTCGCTACGGGGTATTCGGTGCGCGTGGGCCTGTTCTCCGACCTGGCGCGCTTCGACCCGCGCGATGTTGGCGCCATAACGACCGACGGGCAGTTCGAGATCACTGCCGACATGCCGGTGCGCGGCGTCGCGACCAGCGGCTGGCGCGGGCGCAGCTTTTCGCTCGGCATCGCCGACAGCGTCACGGTGCTGGCAAGGAGCGCGGCCGAGGCCGATGCGGCTGCGACCGTCATCGCCAACGCGGTCAATGTGGAAGACGCCGGCATCACGCGCCGCCCCGCCAGCGAATGCAAGGATGAGAGCGATCTGGGCGACATTCCGGTCACGGTCGGGGTGGACGCGCTGGCACCGTCGCAGGTGCGCCGCGCACTGGATGCGGGCGTGGCGCGTGCCCTCGTGCTCCAGCAGGGCGGATCGATCGACTCGGCGGTGCTCGTTTGCCAGGGGCAGTACCGCGTGGCCGAGCCCTTATGCTCCAAGGCCCGGCTGCCGGTTCGCGCATCCCGGATGGCCGTTGGTTCAGTATTTGCTTAACGAAATGTCCATGATCGAAATCCGCCGCGTGTTCACGCAAGTCGAGCACATCCACCACGAGTTCGGCCCGCGCGCCGCAACCCCGCTGGTGCGGGGCGCCATCGGCGCCGTGCTGACCAACCCTTTCGCCGGCCGCTACGAACCCGACATCCTGCCGATGATGACGTTGCTCGATCCGGTCGGCGTCGACATGGCGCACCGGCTGCTCGCGGCCATGGACGTGGGCACGGAGCAGATCGCCACCTACGGCAAGGGCGCGATCGTCGGTGCCGCGGGCGAACTCGAACACGGTGCGCTCTGGCATGTTCCGGGCGGCTATGCGATGCGCGAGCTGCTCGGCTGGAAGGGCGACCGCAATGCCTACCGCAAGGGCGAGGCCGAAGAGAAAACCGGCCAGCCTGCAAATGCACTGTCGATCGTGCCCTCGACCAAGAAAGTCGGCCCGCCGGGCGCCGCGCTCGACGTGCCCCTCACCAACATCAATGCCAGCTACGTGCGCGGCCAATTCGATGCCATCGAGGTGCGCGTGCCTGGCGCGCCGGCCGCGGACGAGATCGTCTTCATTCTCGCGATGAGCACCGGCTACCGCATCCATGCCCGTGTTGGCGGGCTGCTCGCCAAAGACATTTCCAAGTGGGACGGACTCCGATGACTGCCAATATCCGCAAACTCGTCGTCCAGGTGGACGAGACCCGCATCGAAATGGGCCAAGCCATCGACCCGCCGACGCGCCGCGCCGTGGCCATCGCCGTGATCGAGAACCCCTATGCCGGCCGCTACAGCGAAAACCTCGACGAACTGATCGCGATCGGCGAAGAGCTTGGTGCGCTGCTCGGCCAGAAATGCGTGGCCGCGCTCGGCATCGCACCGGGTGCCGCGCAGAGCTACGGCAAGGCCGCGATCGTCGGCGAAGCCGGCGAACTCGAGCACGCCGCGGCCATCCTTCATCCCAAACTTGGCGCGCCGCTGCGCTTGGCGGTGGAGAAGGGCGCGGCCCTGGTGCCGTCGAGCAAGAAGCGCGGCACGCTCGGCACCGCGATCGACGTGCCGCTCGGCCACAAGGATGCAGCCTTCGTGCGGAGCCACTTCGATGCAGTCGAGGCCCGCGTCTCCGATGCCCCGCGCGCCAACGAAATCGTCGTCGCCGTCGCGGTCACCGACAGCGGCCGGCCCCTGCCGCGCATCGGCGGCCTGAAGGTCTCTGAAATCAAGGGCGAAGACGGTCTGAAATGAAGCTCGAGTATGAAGCTCGCCCCCAGTCTTCGCGCACTTCGTGTCGCTTCGCCAACCCCCTGCCGGGGGCAACACCGGCGGCCCGGCAAAGCCGGTTCCGCGGTGTTTCGCGAAAAGTCAGTTATTCGTTTTTGTTCCCTGTCCTCAAGGAGTTTTTCATGAAACCACTGCGTCATGTCTTCAGCGCCGCGGCACTCGCCACCCTGGCCACCGCTCTCGTTCCCGCGCATGCGCAGGGCGTGATCAAGATCGGCGAGGTCAACAGCTACAAGGCGCAGCCCGCCTTCCTCGAGCCCTACAAGAAGGGCATGGAGCTGGCCGTCGAAGAGATCAACGCCAAGGGCGGCGTCAACGGCAAGAAGCTCGAGCTCATCACGCGTGACGACAACGCGAACCCCGGCGATGCGGTGCGCGTGGCCGAAGAGCTGGTGGCACGCGAGAAGATCGACGTGCTGACCGGCACCTTCCTGTCGAACACCGGCCTGGCCGTGGCGGACTTCGCCAAGCAGAAGAAGTTCTTCTTCCTGGCCGGCGAACCGCTCACCGACAAGATGACCTGGCAGGGCGGCAACGAGTACACCTTCCGCCTGCGCCCCGGCACCTACATGCAGGCTGCGATGCTGGTGCCCGAGGCGGTCAAGCTCAACAAGAAGCGCTGGGCCATCGTCTACCCCAACTATGAATACGGCCAGTCAGCCGTGGCCGCCTTCAAGAACCTGCTCAAGGCTGCGCAGCCCGACGTGGAGTTCGTGGTCGAGCAGGCCACGCCGCTGGGCAAGGTCGACGCCGGTGCCGTGGCCCAGGCACTGGGCGATGCCAAGCCCGATGCCATCTTCAACGTGCTGTTCGGCGCCGACCTGTCGAAGTTCGTGCGCGAGGGCAACACGCGCGGACTGTTCAAGGATCGTGCCGTGGTCAGCGTGCTGACCGGCGAGCCCGAATACCTCGACCCGCTGAAGGACGAAGCGCCCAACGGCTGGCTCGTTACCGGCTACCCCTGGTACGGTATCCAGACGCCCGAGCACAAGGCCTTCTTCCTGGCCTACCACGGCAAGTACAAGGACTATCCGCGCCTCGGCTCGGTGGTCGGCTACAGCATGATCAAGTCGGTCGCGGCCGGCATCGCCAAGGCCAAGAGCACCGAAACGCCGAAGCTGGTCGCCGCCTTCAAGGGCCTGCAGGTCGACACGCCGTTCGGCAAGATCACCTACCGTCCGGAAGACCACCAGTCGACCATGGGTGCGTTCGTCGGCAAGACCAAGAACGAAGGCGGCAAGGGCGTGATGGTCGACTACGTCTACCTCGACGGCGCCAAGTTCCAGCCGTCGGCCGCCGACGTCAAGAAGGCACGCGCGGCGCAATGAGGCTCGCCCCCAGGCTACGCGCACCTCGTGTCGCTTCTCCTTCCCCCTGCCGGGGGCAACACCGGTGGCCCGGCAAAGCCGGTTCCACGGTGTTCCTGGTAGGGCTCCCTCCCCTTTCGGGGGAGGGTTGGGGTGGGGCACGACGGCGCCAACCGCGGGGCTGCGTTGAATGCGGATACCTTGCCCAAATGAAAACCGCCACCTGAAGGTCTTCGGATGAGTCTTTCGTCATTGCTGCTGCAGTTCCTCACCGGGCTCTCATCGGCTTCTTCGCTGTTCCTGGTGGGGGCGGGCCTGTCGCTGATTTTCGGCGTCACGCGCATCGTCAACTTCGCGCACGGCTCCTTCTTCATGGTGGGCATCTACATCGCCTACACACTGGTCGACAAGCTGGGCACCGGCCTGGGCTTCTGGCCGGCACTCGTGATCGCGGCCGTCGCCGTGGGCATCCTCGGCGCGCTGATCGAGGTGGTGCTGCTGCGCCGCATCTACAAGGCGCCCGAGCTGTTCCAGTTGCTCGCGACCTTTGCCCTCGTGCTGGTGATCAAGGACGCAGTGCTGTGGCTCTGGGGCCCCGACGAGCTGCTCGGCCCGCGTGCGCCGGGCCTGTCGGGCTCGGTCGAAATCCTCGGCCGGCAGTTTCCGAGCTACGACCTGTTCCTGATCGTGATCGGCCCGGTGGTGCTGGGCCTGCTCTGGTTGCTGCTCACGCGCACGCGCTGGGGCACGCTGGTGCGCGCCGCCACGCAAGACCGCGAGATGGTCAGCGCGCTCGGCGTCAACCAGGCCTGGTTGTTCACGGCCGTGTTCGCGCTCGGCGCCCTGCTCGCAGGGCTCGGCGGTGCGCTGCAGTTGCCGCGCGAGCCCGCCACGCTCGAGATGGACCTCAACACCATCGGCGCCGCCTTCGTGGTGGTGGTGGTCGGGGGCATGGGCTCGATCCCGGGGGCCTATGTTGCGGCACTGCTCATTTCCGAGATCAAGGCCGTCTGCATCTGGCTCGGCGTGGTCGACGTGTTCGGCTATAGCGTTTCGTTCTCCAAGCTTACGCTGGTGGTCGAATTCCTCGTCATGGCCGTGGTGCTGGTCTGGCGCCCCTGGGGCCTGTTCGGCAGGCCGCAGGCGCCGAGCCGTTATGTCGGCATGCAGGAAGAGCCGCTGCGCCGCGCCGGCAAGGGCTACCTCTGGCTGGTCGCCGCACTGGGCGCCGTGCTGATGGCGATGCCGCTGCTCACGGCCGATTCGCCCTACACCACGGTACTGCTGATCGACCTGCTGATCGCCGCGCTGTTCGCGGCCAGCCTGCACTTCATCATGGGCCCGGCCGGCATGCACTCGTTCGGCCACGCGGCGTATTTCGGCCTTGGCGCGTACGGCGCGGCGCTGATGGTGCGTTCGAGCGGCCTTCCGATGGAGGTGGCGCTGATCGCGGCGCCGCTGGTCGCGGCCATCGGCGCCTTCGTCTACGGCTGGTTCGCGGTGCGGCTGTCGGGCGTGTATCTCGCGATGCTCACGCTGGCCTTCGCGCAGATCACCTGGGCCATCACCTACCAGTGGGATTCGTTCACCGGCGGCAGCAACGGCCTCACCGGTGTCTGGCCCTCTTCGTTCCTGTCGGACAAGCGCGCCTATTACTGGCTCACGCTGGTGCTGGTGGGCGGCGGCATCCTCATGCTGCGCCGCGTGCTGTTCTCGCCGTTCGGCTACGCGCTGCGCGCCGGGCGCGATTCGGTGCTGCGTGCCGACGCGATCGGCATCGACGTCAAGCGCATGCAATGGACGGCCTTCGTCATCGCGGGTGCCGCGGCCGGGCTCGCCGGGTCGCTCTATGCGTTCTCCAAGGGCAGCATCTCGCCGGAAAGTCTCAGCGTCGGCAAGTCGGTCGACGGCCTGGTTATGGTGCTGCTGGGCGGCATCCAGACGCTGGCCGGGCCAGTGGTGGGGGCCTTCACCTTCAGTTGGCTGCACGACTCGGTGGCGCGCAACACCGACTACTGGCGCGCGATGCTGGGCGCGATCATCCTGATCCTGGTGCTGCTGTTCCCGCAGGGCATCGCGGGCTTCACGAAGCAGCTGTTCGACCGGTTGAAGCGCAAGCCGGATGCGGTCGAAGTGAAGGGGGCCAAGGCATGAGCACGACGTCCCTTCTCAAGGTCGACAACCTCGGCAAGTCGTTCGGCGGCGTGAAGGCGGTCGACGGCATCAGCTTCGAACTCGCGGCCGGTGAACTGCTGGCACTGATCGGCCCCAACGGCGCCGGCAAGTCGACCACCTTCAACATGGTCAACGGCCAGCTCAAGGCCGATCAGGGCTCGATCCTGTTCGACGGGCACGAACTGGTGGGCCGCAAGCCGCGCGCGATCTGGCGCCTGGGCGTCGGCCGTACCTTCCAGATCGCCGAAACGTTTGCGTCGCTCACCGTGGTCGAGAACGTGCAGATGGCGATGCTCTCGCACGACGGCAAGCTGTTTTCGATGTGGCGCCGCGCGGCCGAGCACAAGCGCGACGAGGCGCTCGCGCTGCTGGAGCAGGTCGGCATGAAGGCGCAGGCCGATCGCCCATGCAGCGAACTCGCGTACGGCGACGTCAAGCGCGTCGAACTCGCGATCGCCATGGCCAACAGCCCGAAGCTGCTGCTGATGGACGAGCCCACGGCCGGCATGGCGCCGAAGGAACGCAATTCGCTGATGGCATTGACCAAGGAACTCGTGATCCAGCGCGGCCTGGCCGTGCTGTTCACCGAGCACAGCATGGATGTGGTGTTTGCCTACGCCGACCGCATGATCGTGCTGGCCCGCGGCCGGCTCATCGCGCAGGGAAAGCCGCTCGAGATCCGCGACCATCCGAAGGTGCAGGAGGTGTACTTCGGCAGCGGCAAGACCTTCGAGAAGATTGCAGAGAAGGCCGCGGAAGTGAACGCGGCAGTGGGAGCGGCGATATGAGCGCCGCCCGGCCGCCCGAAGGCGCTCGGCACCGCAGCCCGCAGGGCGGAGGTATTCAATGAGCACACACGAAACATTGCTTCAGGCGAAATCGCTGTGCGCCTGGTATGGCGCCGCGCAGATCCTCTTCGACGTGGATCTCGAAGTGCGGCGCGGCGAAGTGGTCGCGCTGATGGGTCGCAACGGCGCCGGCAAATCGACCACGCTCAAGGCGCTGATCGGCATGCTGCCCAAGCGCCGCGGCGCAGTGAGCTTTCTGGGCCACGACATCTCGAAGCGGGAGCCGCACGTGGCGGCACGGCTGGGCCTGGGCTTCGTGCCCGAAGACCGGCGCGTGTTCACCGACCTCACGGTGATGGAAAACCTCGAGGTCGGCAGGCAGCCCGAGCGCCGCTGGACGGACGGCAGCAGCGCGCCGGTGTGGACGCCTGAACGGCTGTTCAAGCTGTTTCCCAATCTGGGTGAAATGCCGAACCGTCCGGGCGGCCGCATGAGCGGCGGCGAGCAGCAGATGCTGACCGTGGCGCGCACGCTGATGGGCAACCCGTATCTGGTGCTGCTCGACGAGCCCTCGGAAGGCGTGGCGCCCGTGATCGTCGAGCAGATGGCCAACATGATCCTCGAGCTCAAGGCACATGGCGTGAGCATCCTGTTGTCGGAGCAGAACATGCACTTTGCCGAGCTGGTGTCGGATCGCGCCTATGTGCTCGAAAAGGGCCAGATTCGCTACCAAGCCTCGATGGCGGAACTTGCCGCGAACGACGAGATTCGCCGCGCGTATTTGAGCGTATGACCCCCAGTCTTCGCGCACTTCGTGTCGCTTCGCCAACCCCCTTCCAGGGGGCAACACCGACGGCCCGGCAGAGCCGGTTCCGTGGTGTTCCTGGAATGGAGTCGCGACGTTTTGAGTTTTTGTCTCTCAGCTTTTTACAGGAGCCCACACCATGTCCGCAATGCATCGCAGAACCCTTCTCCAGTCCGGCGCCGCCCTCGGCCTCATGGGCGGCTTCGGCCTGTCCGCCTTCGCGGCCGGCAAGATCAAGCCCGGCAGCAAGGCTGCACTGATCGTGGTCGACGTGCAGAACTGCTTCCTCGACGGCGGTACGCTCGCAGTCAAGGGCGGCAACGAAGTCATCCCGATCATCAACAAGCTGGCACCGGTGTTCGAGAACGTCGTCGTCACGCAAGACTGGCATACCGCAGGCCATGCCTCGTTCGCAAGCACGCACACGGGCAAGAAGCCGTTCGAGACCACCAAGCTCACCTACGGCACGCAGGTGCTGTGGCCGGATCACTGCGTGCAGGGCACCGAGGATGCCGCGCTCGGCAAGGAACTCAAGGTGCCGACCGCGCAACTCATCATCCGCAAGGGCTTCCACAAGGACATGGACAGCTACTCGGCCTTCGAGGAAGCCGACCACAAGACGGCGACCGGGCTTGCCGGCTACCTCAAGGCGCGCGGCATCAAGACCGTGTTCGTCACCGGCCTGGCCACCGACTTCTGCGTGGCCTGGACCGCGATGGATGCACGCAAGGCAGGCTTCGAAGCCTATGTGATCGAAGACGCGACACGCGGCATCGACCTCAATGGTTCGCTGGCTGCGGCCTGGAAGCAGATGACCGCCAAGGGCGTCAAGCGCATCCAGTCGGCCGACATCGCAGTGGCTGCCTGAGGTATGGGCTTGCACTTCAAACAACATGCCCGCGCGGCGTGGCACGCGGCGCTTTGGCTGGCCGCCGCGCTGCCCGGCCTGGCGCTCGCCGAGAACGGCGTGACCGACAGCACCATCCGCATCGGCCAGTCGGCCGTGTTCAGCGGCGTGGCCAAGGACTTCGGCATCGACTACCGGGCCGGCATCCAGCTCTACTTCGACCGGGTCAACAAGAGCGGCGGCGTCAACGGCCGCAAGCTCGAACTGGTGTCTTACGACGATGCCTACGAGCCGCAGCGCACGGCCGCCAACACAGCCAAGCTGATCGACGAAGACAAGGTGTTCGCGCTCGCCGGCTATGTGGCCACCGGCAATCTGGTGGCCGCGATGCCGCTGGCCACCAAGGCAGGCGTGCCGATGTTCGCGCCGCTGGTCGGCACCACATCGTTCCGCACCAACTTCGACCGCCACCTGTTCCATGTGCGCGCTGGCTACGACCTCGAGCTGCGCAAGATCATCAGCCACCTCTCGACCATCGGCAACAAGAGCATCGCCGTGGTGTTCCAGGACAGCGCCTTCGGCAAGGCGAACCTCGCCACTTGCGAGCAGCTGGCGGCCGAGTACAACGTCAAGGTCGTTCAGACCCTGCCGATGGCGATCACCGCAACCGACGCCAAGGCCATCGGCGAGAGCCTGACCAAGGCACAACCCGGCGCGGTGGTGATGATCATGGCCGGCCGCATGAGCGAGGTGTTCATCCGCGACTACCGCACCAGCGGCGCCGCTGCGCCGCTCTACACGCTGTCGGTCGGCATCACCGATGCGCAAGGCTCTGCGCAGCGCCTCAACGGCAAGCTCGAAGGCCTGGTCACGGCCAGCATCGTGCCGCCGCCGCAGGTGCCGCGCCTGCCGATCGTGGCCGACTACCAGCGCGACCGCGCCGAGTTCGGCCAGAAGATCGACAGCTACACAGCGCTCGAGGGCTACATCGTCTCGCGCGTGATGGTCGACGGCATCAAGCGCGCGGGCCGCAGCCTCACGCGCGAAGGCTTCATCACCGCGCTCGAAGGCATGGGCAACGCGCGCTTCGGCGAGTTTCCCGTGACCTACAGCGCGAAGAACCACAACGGCTCGAACTTCGTGGATCTGGAGATGTACACCCGTGACGGCAGCCTGCGGCGCTGAAGCCGCACAGAGACTCGAACTGCAGGTCAATGGCCGGCTGCAGGCGCTGGCCGTCCCGCGCGAGGCCTCGCTGTTGCATCTGCTGCGCAACGACCTCGGGCTCAACGGCCCGAAGTACGGCTGCGGGCTCGGCCAGTGCGGAGCCTGCACGGTGTGGGTCGACGGCGTGGCCGCGCGATCCTGCGTGATTCCGGCGCACGGCGTGGCAGGCCGCTGCATCACCACGCTGGAGGCCCTCGGCTCGCGCGACGACTGGCATCCGGTGCAGCAGGCCTTTGAAGATGCACAGGCGGCGCAGTGCGGCTATTGCCTCAACGGCATGGTGATGCAGGCCGCCGCGCTGCTGGCACGCGAGCGCAGGCCGAGCGAGGATCGCATCCGTGCCGAGCTGTCGGGCAACCTGTGCCGCTGCGGCACGCATGTGGAAATTTTGCGCGCGGTGCAGCTCGCCGCGCAGCGCATCGCCGACAAGGACGAGCCCTTGTGACGCGTCGCGCCGATGCGCCGCGCACGCGGGCCGATTTTCTGGAGGCCGATGGCGTGCTGGTCGTGCTGCGCGAGACACCGCCCGCGCCGCCTCCAACCCCGGGGCAGCCACCACTCGTTTCCGGCAATCCGGCCGAGGGCCCTGAAGTCCTGCTCGCGCTGTGGGACGACGGCAGCGCGACCGCACTCAACGGCCATGTCGATCTCGGCACCGGCCTGCAGACTGCGCTCGCGCAGATCGTGGCCGAAGAACTCGACCTGCCGCTCGCGCAGTTGCACGTGGTGCTGGGCGACACCGCGCGCGCGCCCAACCAGGGCGCGACCATTGCCAGCGCATCGATCCAGTTGCACGCAGCGCCGCTGCGGCTCGCCGCAGCGCAGGCGCGCGGTTGGCTGATCGCGCAGGCGGCCGAATGGCTCGGCATTCCCGAAGCCGACCTCACGGTGACCGAAGGCCGCGTGCATGCGCGGGCCGATGCCTCGGTTGGCCGGTCGTTCGCCGAACTGCTTGTGGGGCAACGCGGCCTGCTGATGCTCGCCGTCGACACGCCGCTCAAGCATCCCGACGACTATCGCCTGGTCGGCACGAGCGTGCCGCGCGTCGACATTCCGGCCAAGCTGGCCGGCGATGCCGTGTTCGTGCACGACATGCGGGTGCCCGGCATGCTGCATGGCCGCGTGGTGCGGCCACCCTATGCGGGCGCCGACCACGGCGAGTTCATCGGCAACACGCTGGAGGCGGTCGACCAGGCGTCGATCGCGCACATTCCCGGCATCCGCGCCGTGGTGGTGATCCGCGATTTCGTCGGCATCGTGGCCGAGCGCGAGGAGCATGCCGAGCAGGCGCTGCGTGAACTGCGCGTGCAGTGGAAGCCCTGGCCGGGCTTGCCGTCGCTCGACGACCTCGAAGGCGCGATCCGTGCCAATCCGTCGACACAGCGCCTGCTTGTCGACGAAGGCGATGTCGACGCCGCGCTCGCCGCTGCAGCGCAACCGATGCCGCGCACGTATGTGTGGCCCTACCAGATGCATGCGTCGATCGGGCCGTCCTGTGCGCTGGCCGACTGGCGCGGCGATGGTTGTGCCGCCGGGCCGCTCCCAGGGCGGAATGCGGCCCCCTCGGGGGGCAGCGAGCCACACGCAGTGGGTGAGCGTGGGGGCACGGTGCTCACGGTGTGGGCCGGCACGCAGAATCCGCACGTGCTGCGCGCCGACCTCGCGCGCCTCATGGGCCTGCCCGATGTGGCCATCGAGGTCGTGCGCATGGAGGCGGCCGGCTGCTATGGCCGCAACGGCGCCGACGACGTGGCCGCCGACGCGGCGCTGCTGGCCCGTGCCGTGGGTGCACCGGTGCGCGTGCAGCTCACGCGCGAGCAGGAGCATGCCTGGGAGCCCAAGGGCGCGGCGCAACTGATGCAGGTCAATGGCGGGCTCGCGGCCGACGGCAGCGTGGCGGCCTACGACTTCGAAACCTCGTACCCGTCGAACGGCGCGCCGACGCTCGCGCTGCTGCTCACGCGCACCATCGAACCGGTGGCGCAGGCCTTCGAAATGGGCGACCGCACCGCGCGCCCGCCCTATGCCTACGAGAACCTGCGCGTCAAGGTCAACGACATGGCGCCGATCGTGCGTGCCTCGTGGCTGCGCGGCGTGTCGGCGCTGCCGAGCTCGTTCGCGCACGAGTCGTATGTGGACGAGCTGGCCACCGCTGCCGGCATCGACCCGGTCGAGTTCCGCTTGCGGCACCTGCCCGACCCGCGCGCCGCCGAGCTGCTGCGCGCCACCGCGCAGAAGGCCGGCTGGCGCATGCGCACCGGCCCGCAGGAGAACGCCGACGGCGGGCTCGGTGCCGGCGGCGACATCCTGTTCGGCCAGGGCGTGGCGTATGCGCGCTACATCCACAGCAAGTGGCCCGGCTTCGGCGCGGCCTGGGCCGCCTGGGTGGCCGATGTCGAGGTCAACCAGAAGACCGGTGAAGTGCATGTGCGGCGCGTGGTTGTCGGCCACGACGCGGGTCTGCTGATCAACCCGGCCGGCGTAGAGCACCAGATCCACGGCAACGTGATCCAGACCACCAGCCGGGCACTGAAGGAGAAGGTGCAGTTCGCGCCCCAGGCGACGAACCAGGCCGGGCTGTTGCCCGGCGTGCCGCCCGCCGGCGTGGTGGTGAACCGCGAATGGGGCAGCTACCCGATCCTCAACTTCCGCGAAGTGCCGGTGATCGAGGTGATGCACATGCCGCGGCCCGGCGAGCCGGCGCTCGGTGCGGGCGAGTCGTCGTCGGTGCCGGGCACGGCGGCGATCGCCAATGCGATCTTCGATGCGACCGGCGTGCGGTTCCGGTCGCCGCCGTTCACGCCCGAGGTGGTTCGTGCAGGCTTGCACCCGGACTTGCTCCCTCCCCCTCCGGGGGAGGGCGGGGGTGGGGGCGAGCAGCGGTCGAATGGCGACGCCCTCGTGCCCCCATCCCAGCCTTCCCCCGGAAGGGGAAGGAGCAAAACCGCCTGGGCCACGGCCTTCCTGCTCGGCAGCCTCGGCGCCATCGCCGGCCTGTTCGGCTGGCGCCCCGCGATCGCACCGGTCGCACTCAGCGCACCGGTCTACACCGAAGCAACGATCGAACGCGGCCGCGTGCTCGCCGCCATCGGCGACTGCGCCGTCTGCCACACCGCGCCCGGCGGCGCCGTCAACGCGGGCGGCCGTGCGATGGAAACGCCGTTCGGCACGCTCTACACCACCAACCTCACGCCCGATGCAGAGACGGGCATCGGGCGCTGGTCGTTCAGCGCGTTCCAGCGCGCGATGCGCGAAGGCGTCTCGCGCGACGGCCACAAGCTCTACCCGGCGTTCCCGTACACCGCGTTCGCCAAGACCAGCGACGACGATCTCAATGCGCTCTACGCGTACTTCATGGCGCAGCCCGCGGTGCGCGCCGAAACGCCATCGGCCGAGCTGAAATTCCCGTACAGCGTGCGCCCGCTCATGGGCTTCTGGAACGCGATGTTCCACGACCCGGCGCCGTACCAGCCCGTGGCCACGCAGACGGCCGAATGGAACCGCGGCGCCTACCTGGTCAACGGCCTCGGCCACTGTGGCGCCTGCCACACGCCGCGCAATGCGCTCGGTGCCGAACAGGGCGGCAGCGCGTATCTGGCGGGCGCGATGGTCGAGGGCTGGGAAGCGCCTGCGCTCACTGCGCGCTCGGCCTCGGCGGTGCCCTGGAACGCCGATGCGCTCTACCGCTATCTGCGCCATGGCCATGCGCCGCAGCACGGCATCGCCGCAGGCCCGATGGCAGAGGTGGTGCGCGAACTCGGCGCCGTGCCCGATGCTGACATCCGCGCGATGGCGAGTTATCTCGCCAGCTTCAACCCGCAATCGACCGAAGCGCAGGCCGCTGAAAAGGCGCAGCAGGTGATCGCCACGGCCGCCAGCCGCCAGGGCCAGCTGCTCAGCCCGGCGCAGCGCATGTTCGACAGTGCGTGCGCGAGCTGCCACCACGACGGCAACGGCCCGACGCTGCTCGGCGTGAACACGCCGCTCGCGCTCAACAGCAATCTCACGAGCAGCCGCCCCGACAACCTGCTGCGCACCATCCTCGACGGCGTGCGCGCGCCGGCGACCCAGGACATCGGCTTCATGCCCGCCTTCCGCGAGGCGCTCGACGACGCGCAGATCGCCGAACTCGCCGGCTACATGCGTGCGCGTTTCGCGCCCGGCGAGCCGCCCTGGCGCGATCTGCCGCAGGAGGTGGCGCGCGTCCGTGCGAGCGCTTCGCACAGCGCGGCGCGCTGAGCACATCCCGGTACCATCGGGCGAAGAAACCCGGAGACACATCGACATGCCCAGCGCCACCCTGACCCCGCAAGATGCCCTGCCACGCGACGCCGATCGCGCCACCCTGATCGGCCGCCTCTGGCAACCCGACGTGGGCCCGGTCCTGGTGGCCGTGCACCAGGGTCAACTGCACGACCTGTCGCGCATCGCGCCCACCGCGAGCCAGTTGCTCGAACTCGACGCGCCGGTGGCGCACATCCGCACGGCGCTGCGTGACGGCACGGCCCCGGGCATTGCTGCACTAGATGCGGTGCTGGCCAACAGCGACGAGACGCTGCGCGACACCTCGAAGCCCTGGCTGCTCGCGCCCTGCGACCTGCAGGCCATCAAGGCCAGCGGCGTGACCTTCGTCGCCAGCCTGCTCGAACGCGTGATCGAGGAGCAGGCGCGCGGCGACGCGGCCAGGGCCGAATCGATTCGCGCCGGACTGACCGACGTGCTGGGCGACAACCTTGCCGGCATCGTGCCGGGCTCGGCTGAAGCCGCGAAGGTCAAGGAGGTGCTGATTGCCCAGGGCGTGTGGTCGCAGTACCTCGAGGTCGGCATCGGCCCGGATGCCGAGATCTTCACCAAGGCACCCGTGCTGGCGGCGGTTGGCACCGGTGCCGATGTCGGCATCCACGAAGGTTCGGCCTGGAACAACCCCGAGCCCGAAGTCGTGCTGGCTGTCAACAGCCAGGGCCACACCCGCGGCGCAGCGCTTGGCAACGACGTGAACCTGCGCGACTTCGAAGGCCGCAGCGCACTGCTGCTCGGCAAGGCCAAGGACAACAACGCGTCGTGTGCGATCGGCCCCTTCATCCGCCTGTTCGACGAGCACTTCGGCATCGACGACGTGCGCCGCATCACGGTAGGCCTGCAGGTCACCGGGCCCGAGGGCTTCGAGCTCGAAGGCGCGAGCTCGCTCGCGAAGATCAGCCGCGACCCGCTCGACCTGGTGGGCCAGGCGATCGGCCCGCAGCACGACTACCCCGACGGCCTGATGCTGTTCCTCGGCACCATGTTCGCGCCCACGCAGGATCGCCATGGTCCGGGGCAGGGCTTCACGCACGTGGTGGGCGACCGCGTCAGCGTCAGCGCCCCCGAGCTCGGCGCGCTGGTCAACCGCGTGGTGCATTCGCAGCAGGCCGCGCGCTGGAACTTCGGCATCGGCGCACTGATGCGCAACCTGGCCGGGCGCGGGCTGCTGCAGGGCGGGGCGCCGACGGCATGAGCGCACCGAAGCCCGCGTGCATCAAGACGCGGCTTTTGCAAGCCATCAGGGCGGCTTGACCCGGGACATGCCGCGCCTCGCGGCGCCGCCGCCTCCGACAGTCAGCGAATGAAGCGGGATGGGCGGAACGGCGTCGGGTCGAAGGCACAGGCTTCCCCGGCCATCATGGATGCCAACAGGGAGGCGGTTCCGGGGCCGGTGCTGAAGCCGATGTGCTGGTGGCCGAACGCGAGCCATAGGCCAGGATGCCGAGGGCATTCGCCGATGATCGGCCGGCTGTCCGGCAGCGTGGGCCGGCTTCCAAGCCAGGCGTCCGTATCGAGCCGGCTGTCCAGGGGAAAGGCTTCCCGTGCAGAGCGCTCGGCGAGTTCGAGCTGGGCCAGGTTCTTTGGCGCGTCGCGCGCGGCGAGCTGCACGCCGGTGGTCAAACGCAAGCCCTGCTCCATGGGGGACAGTACATAGCCGCCGCCGGTGTCGTAGATCGGACGTCCAAGAGAGGCGCTGCCGATGGCGCCATAGTGCATGTGATAGCCGCGCTCGAAGGCCATCGGCACCGACAGGCCGAGTGACTTCCGGGCGAACTCCTTGGTCCACGGGCCCAACGCGAGCACGACCCGGGCGGCCTCGTGAACCAATCCGCTCTCCTCGGTGATCTGCCAGCCGTCACCCGCGCCCGACCGGCTGATGCCGCCGATGAGCGTCTGCTTGATCCGTCCTCCCCGGGCGACGAACAGCTTTGCATACGCCTCCACCACGCGGCCCGGACTGTCCACAGAGGACGCGTCCTTGATCCAGAGCGCGCGGGGGAAAAGAGGCTTCAGGTCGGGCTCCAGCTCCGACAGCTCATGCGCATCGAGCGTTTGTGTCGAGACGCCGAATTTGTCGAGCGTGTCGCGCGCAAGCCGGCCGCCGGCAAAGCCCTGTTCGCTCCGATAAAGAAACAGCCAGCCAGTGGCGCGGAGCCGATGCGCAGCGCCTGCCTCGACCAGCAGGCGCTGATGCTCCTTCGTCGAGAGCCGGATCAACGCGTCGAGCGCCGTCGTGGTCTCCTGGAAACTGCCGGGGCGCGCGCGGGAGAGAAAGCCCAGCGCCCAGGGCAGGTTCCTGGCCAGGAACAGCGGGTCGTAGCGGAAGCTCGCCGAATTGTTCTTCAGCAGCTTCGGCAGCATTGCCCACAACCCGGGATGGTTGAAGGGCATCAGCGAGCTGCGCGCGATCACGCCGGCGTTGCCGTACGAGGTCTCGCGGCCTGGCGCCACGCGATCGAAGATCGTGACGTCGTGGCCGCGCCGCTGCAGCTCGAGCGCGCACGACACGCCGACAATTCCGGCACCCAGAACGGCAACAGTGTTTCTCATCAGGCGACGGTCATCGTTGCAGGGTCAAGCGAAGGTGATGCCTTGGGCCAACGGCAACTCCTTGGAGAAGTTGATCGTGTTGGTGGTGCGGCGCATGTACTGCTTCCACGCGTCGGAGCCGCTCTCGCGATCGCCGCCCGTTTCCTTCTCGCCTCCGAAGGCGCCGCCAATCTCCGCGCCATTCGGCCCGATGTTGACGTTGGCCATCCCGCAGTCCGAGCCGGCTGCGGAGATGAAGGTCTCGACCTCGCGCATGTCGTTCGAGAAGATGCATGACGACAAGCCTTGCGGCACGTCGTTGTGCACTTCGATCGCGTTGTCGAAGTCGTCGTAGGTCAGCACATAGAGCAGTGGCGCGAAGGTCTCGTGGCGCACGATGGCCGTTTGCGCCGGCATCTCGACGATGGCTGGATGCACGTAGAACCCGTTCGGAAAATTCTTTTCCAGCGCCCGCTCTCCGCCGATCAACACCTTGCCGCCTTGTTCCTTGGCTGCCTTGATCGATTCCTGCATGGCGTCGTAGGCGGCTTCATCGATCAGCGGGCCGACCAACGTGCCGGGAGTCAGAGGATTTCCGATCCGCAGGGTCGCGTAGGCCTTCAGCAACTTCTGGAGCAGCGCGTCCTTGACGGTGCGATGCACGATCAGGCGGCGCAGCGATGTGCAGCGTTGGCCCGCGGTGCCGACGGCGCCGAAGAGGATGGCAAGCAGCGCCATGTCGAGATCCGCTGCGGGCGTGACGACCATGGCGTTGTTGCCCCCGAGTTCAAGGATGCGCTTGCCGAACCGGCTGGCGACCTTGGGGCCGACCGCACGGCCCATCCGCGTGGATCCGGTGGCCGAGATAAGCGGAATCGAGGGGCTTTCGACCAGGGCTTCGGCCAGGGGCGCTTTGCCGATCACGATCTGGGCCAGTCCTTCCGGTGCCTTGTCGCCGAAGCGGGCGATCGCGCGCTCGAGCGCCTTGAAAGTGGCGATGCCCGACAGCGGCGCCTTCTCCGAAGGCTTGAAGATCACCGGGTCGCCGCACACCAGCGCGAGCGCTGCGTTCCACGCAAACACCGCGCTCGGGAAGTTGAACGCCGTGATGATGGCGACCGGCCCCAGCGGGTGGTACTGCTCCATGATCCGATGACCCGGCCGCTCGGACACGATGGTCTTGCCGCACAACTGCCGGGATTGGCCCAGCGCGAATTCGCAGATGTCGACGCCTTCCTGCACCTCGCCCAGGCCTTCTTCGATGATCTTCCCGACCTCGATCGAGACGATGTAGCCGATGTCCTGCTTGGCCTTGCGCAGTTCCTCGCCCCACAGGCGCACCAGCTCGCCGCGCACGGGTGCCGGCACGTTGCGCCATTTCAGGAAAGCGGCCCTGGATTTGGCGATGACCTCGTCCACCTGCGATGCAGGCGTCTCGTGCAGGCGGGCCAGCTCGGCGCCGTCGACGGGAGAGCGCACGGCCAGCGAGCCGCCTTGATATTCATCAGGCTCGAAGCCACAGCGTTGAAAGACGGACGACAGTTCACTCATGGTGTTCCTTGGTTCCAAAAGTTTAAAGGTAGGCGACGTCTTCGGGCTGCAGCGCCAGGGGATCGAGGCCCTTCCTGCTGAGCCAGGAATAGACCGGCGGCACGCGATCGGCAAGCGACTCGACATGGATGTCCATGAGGCAGGGGCCGTCGTATTCGAAAGCTTCGTCGAGCGCAGCGATCAGCTCGTTGGGCGTTGTGACGGTCCAGGCCTTGATGTCGAAGGCCTCAGCGATGGCCTGGCCGCGCGGGGGCAGGAAGTCAACGCCGAAGCACTCGTCGTGGCCCTTCAGGCGGTGAAGGCCCTTGATCCAGCCGAAGCAGCCGTTGTTGAACAGCATCAGAAGCGCGGGCACCTTCTTGCGTACCAGCGTTTCGAGCTCGCCGACGGCCATGTTGAACGAACCGTCGCCGAACATGCCGATCGGCCGGCGGTTCTTGTCCGCGTACCAGGCGCCGACTACCGCGGGGATGGCCGAACCGAGGCCACCGAATGCGCGAGGAATCACGAAGCGGGTGCGGCGATCGCCGATCCGCAGGAAGCGCGTCATGTAGGGGGTCGGTGTTCCGGCGTCCGAGAGGATGTGTACGGCCTTGCCGTACTTCTCCAGGCGCTTGCTGAACTCGCGAACCACGCGCTCGGGCCGCAGCGGCACGTCGTCGAGCGACAGCACCGACTCGGCATGTGCCCAGAAATTCGAGCGGTATTCGTTGAGGTGGTCGACCCACTTCTGATGCTTCGACGTGTCGAAATCGGCCGGGGTCTCTTTCAGGAGTTGCTGCAGCACGAGCTGGGCATCGCCCGCGATCGACAGCAGGTTCTCGTAGTTGTTCGCGAGACGCTCGGGGTTGATGTCGATCTGCACGACGCGCTTGTTCAACGTCGACTTCGGGAAAGTCCAGCCCACCGTGACCACGGAGCCCATGCGCGAGCCCACGAAGATGACCAGGTCGGACTCCTCTAAGGCGCGGTTGGCGTGCGGGTGGAAGCCGTTGTCGCCGATGACGCCGATCGCCAAGACATGGTCGTCCGGCAAGGCGCCTTGCCCGGTGATCGTGTTGACGACGGGAACGTTCAGCCTGGCTGCAACGTCGGTGAGCGCGCTGCCGGCGCAGGAGCGGTTCACGCCCCCGCCCGCAACGAACAAAGGCTTGCGCGCGGCCTTGAGCAGGCCGAACAGTTCGTCCAGTTTCCCGGGGGCGGGCGCCATGGGGAATGCGGGGAAAGTCTTGCACTCCGGCTCGACGTGCAGCGAGATCGTGGCCGGATCGATTTCGGCGAGGAGCATGTCCTCCGGGATCTGCAGGTGCACCGCGCCCGGAGTGCCGGAACAGGCGACCCGGAATGCGCGCCGGATGATCTCGGGGAGCTTGTCTGCCGACTTGATCTGCACCGACATCTTGGTCACCGGCTCGAACAGCTTCGCGCAATCGAGTTCGGTGATCATGCCGCGGCCTTCGCCGGGCAGCGGCAGGTCGATCGTCAGAAGAATGACCGGCACCGAGGACGCATTCGACTCGGCAACCGGGGGCAGGGAATACATGGCACCGGCACCGGAAGGGCACTCGAAGATGCCAGGCTTGTCGGTAAGGCGTGCATACGCGTCGGCCATGTAGCCCGCGGAGCGCTCGTCGCGCGCCATCACGTGTTCGATATCGCCGGCGCGGCGCTGGAGCGCCTCGTAGAACGGGACGTTCGTGTCCCCCGGGACACCGAAGAGAACGTCGACGCCGTAGTTGATCAACATTTGCACGAGCACATCTGCACCACGCATGGGAAGCTCCATTTTTTGGATTGACGAAAAGAGGGGCAGCTGTGCCGGCCCGATGCCGGCACAGCCGAAAAACCGATCAAGCGTGCGCGGGTTCGCCAGTGGCCGCGCTGGGGGCGAACGAGACGCCGAGGCCCTTGTAGTAGTGGCCGACCCGGGTCGCGAGGAACTGCTCAAGCGGGGCCTGCTCCTGGCCGACGAAGCCGCGGGCCGGAAGCTTGCCTTGCTGCAGCAACTCGAACACGCCGACGACGCCGGCAGCGGTGGTGAGTTCGATCGCGGTGCGATCCTTCCCGCGCAGCGGCGCACCGAACACGCGTGCGACGCGTGTCTCCTGTTCGAAGCGGCCATCGCGCAGGCCGGACGCCGAGGCAAACAGGATCACGACGTCTTCGCGGCTGTGCGGCACGGCATGCTCGAGCACCTGGCGCAGCAGATCGCGGCGCTCGATCAGGCGCAGGTCGTGCAGGAGGAAGTCCATCGCGGCGCGGTGGCCGGGATAGCGAATGGTCTTGTAGTCGAGGTTTCTGACCTTCCCCTTCAGGGTCTCGCACAGCGTGCCCAGGCCGCCCGACGTGTTGAAGGCTTCGAACGCCTCCGCGTCGAGCGTGAAGGTCTCGTGCCCTTCCATCGGCTGCACGGACACGAGCTGGCCGTTGACGATGGCATCACACGGATTGCAGTACTCGTTGATGACGCCGTCGATGCTCCACGTGAAGTTGTAGCGCAGGCTGTTCGTCGCATTGCGCGTGAGGGCGCCGACGCGCAGGCGCAGGTCGTAGAGTTCGTCGAAGTGGCTGGCCAGGTAGCCGCCGAGCATGCCGATCACGCCGGGCGCCAGGCCACTCTGCGGCATGAGGATCGACGTCGCGTCGTTCGAGAGCTCGCGGATGGCCTTCGTCGCCGCCACGTCTTCGGTGAGGTCGAAGTAGTGGACGCCGCACCTTGCAGCCTCGGTCGCCACGCGCTGCGCGAGGTAGAAGGGCAAGCAGTTGATCACGACCGAATGGGCCGAGAGCGCCGCACCCAAGTCCTGCGTGCTCTCGACATCGAGCGCGACCCGGCGAACCAGCGCGTCGCTCTCGGCGGCGCGGCCCGGCTTCACATCGGCGAGCGTCACCGGCAAGCGGTGGTACTCCGCGATCATGTCCGCCACCGTGCTGCCGACCTTGCCAGCACCCAGAACCAGAACGTTTTCGATCTGCAGCTTCGTCATTTCATTTCTCCTGTGAGCATGTTTGCCCGCTGGGGAAACTGTAGGAGCGAGTGCTGGCAGATGGTAGAGAGCAGATCGTCGAAAGAGCGCGCCGCTTCGTCAATCTGACGAGGGCGTTCGTCAGGTTGCGGCATCCGGCGCAGGCCGCATCCCGAATACAGGCGTCGCCAAGGCTGCTATGAGCTTTCGGTCTGAAGTCGCCAGCGCGCCGCTTGAGAGCTGCAGGCCTCCGGAAACGGGTCCAAGCCGAGATAGCATACGTTTCGCCGAGAACGCTGTCGGTATGACGAGAGATTTTCGTCATATTGACGATCTGCCACGTTGTTTGTGACAGCACTGACTTCTAGACTTCATCCCGAGCTGGAAAGTGTTCTTTCCTTTTTTTCAATGGCGAGCTTCTTGCTTGGAGATACCGTGTTCACAAAACGAAATTTCTTCTGCGCCCTGGTGGCCCTGACCACCGCCTGCACTTTCGGTTCAGCCTCCGCGCAAGAGGCTGAAAACTCGTTGGCCAGAGTGCAGCGAACCAAGGTTCTGCGCGTCGGCGCGGTGGCTGGCGCCATTCCTTATTTCGCCAAGGACATCAGCAGCGGGAAATGGGAAGGCTTCGGGCCTGACTTCGCCGAGAGCCTGGCACAAAAGCTCGGGGCCAAGGTCGAGTACGTCGAGACCACCTGGGGCAACGCGGTGCTCGACCTGCAATCTAACAAGATCGACGCGATGTTCGGTATGGCGCCGACGCCAGCCCGCAAGGAAGTCGTGAACTTCTCCGAGACGCTCTTCGACAACACCTACACAGTCGTTTGCAAGAAGGGCATTCCTCAGAAAACCTGGGAGCAGCTGAACACGCCCGAGACCAAGATCGTCGTGGACGTTGGCTCGAGCCACGATCAGCTGGCGACGCGCGTGCTGCCCAAGGCCGAGGTAACCCGCCTGGAAAATTCGGGCGCTGCCACGATGTCCCTGCAGGCGGGGCGCTCCGATTGCCAGATTCTGGTGATCCTGCTGGCGCAGCCGCTGCTTGCGAAGCGCGCCTCCATCGGCACCATGTACATCCCGCAGCCCGTCTACACCGCGCCGGTGAGCATCGGGCTGCGCAAGGAGCCGGATCCCGGCATGCAGAAGGCAGTGAACGCCTGGTTGACAGAGGTTCGCGCGAAGGGCGAAGTCCGCGGCGTGATCCTCAAGAACATGGAAAAACTGGCCGGCGTGCCCGCCAGCTCGTTCCCGCCTGAAATCAAGTTCTGAGGAGGCTCTCATGAACTCCGTGGAAACCTCGGACGAGCCGAAGAGCCGCTCTCAACTTGGCATAGCGCTGTTGGTGCTTTTCGCCATTGCGGGCATCTGGGCGGCCATGAAGCATTTTTCGGGCGGCGTCCCGGGTGCTGGGGCCGCGGGGTATGACTGGGATTTCGGCGTGTTGTGGAAGTACCGGAGCCTGTTGCTGACCGGCCTGATGTACACGCTGATCTTCACGGTGGTCTGCGTCGTCCTCGGGCTGTTGGTCGGCCTGGTGACCGGCCTGGGCCGGCTCTCCAGCAACCCTCTGCTGACCGCGCCACTGCGCGCCTACATCGAGGTGTTCCGTTGCACGCCTGTGCTCGTTCAGCTTGTCTGGTTCTACTACGCCTTGCCTGTTCTGACCGGCATCGAAATGTCAGCCATGGTGGCCGCCACGGTCTGCCTGACACTCTATGGCGGCGCCTTCTACTCGGAGATCGTTCGCGGGGGGATCATCTCGATCGATGCCGGACAAACGGAGGCAGCCAAGGCGCTCGGCATGACGCGCCTGCAACTGCTGCGGCGCGTCATCCTGCCCCAGGCGTTCAAGAAGATGGTTCCGCCGCTGATGAACCAATCCATCATGCAGCTGAAAAACACTTCGCTGCTCTCCGTACTGGCCGTCCCCGACCTGCTGTATCAGGGGCAGGTGATCGCACACGACACCTACCGTCCGCTGGAGATCTACACCTTCATCGCGATCACGTACTTCGCGGTTCTGTTGCCTATCACGATCTGGGCCAAGCGCATGGAATTCGGCGCAGGCGCGAAGGAGGTTTGAAATGTCCAGTCCCCTGATCGAAATCTCCAATCTGAAGAAGGCCTTCGGACAGAACGTGGTCCTGAAGGACATCTCGCTCACGATCGAGCGTGGCCAGGTGGTCGCCATGATCGGGCCGTCCGGCTCCGGCAAGTCGACGCTCCTGCGCTGCATCAATCTCCTGTCGATCCCGAACGGCGGCCGCATCACGGTGGGCGAGCAGACGATCGAGTTCAACGGCGTCCACACGACGCTGCCCAACGAACGCAAGCTCGCGCGGTTCAGGGCGTCCACCGGCATGGTGTTCCAGCACTTCAACCTGTTTCCGCACATGACGGCGCTTCAGAACGTCATGGAAGGTCCGGTCACCGTCCTGAAGACGCCCAAGGCGCAAGCCCAGACGGAGGCGCGTGCACTGCTGGCGAAGGTGGGCTTGCTGGAGCGTGCGGACTACTACCCGGACAAGCTTTCCGGTGGCCAGAAGCAGCGCGTCGCGATTGCACGGGCACTCGCCATGAAGCCGACGGTCATGCTGTTCGACGAGGCCACGTCGGCCCTGGATCCGGAACTGGTCGGGGAGGTCTTGAATGTCATCAAGGCGCTGGCCAAGGAAGGCATGACGATGATCCTGGTCACGCACGAGATCGGCTTCGCGCGAGAGGTCGCCGACCAGGTGATCTTCATGCGCGACGGCGTGGTCGCGGAATGCGGCCCGCCGAGCGTCGTGATCGACAACCCGCGGCAGGAATCGACGCGTGCCTTTCTGGGGCGCTTCAAGGCGTCGGAGTCGGCCAACGCTGCGCTGGCATGAGCGCGGGGGTTGAAGCCGGCCCACGGCTGTCCTGGTACGCCGGGCAATGCCACTGCGGTGCAGTTCGCTTCGACTTCTCTTCGGATCTCGCTGGGGGTGTGCGCTGCAACTGCAGCTATTGCGTGCGCAAGGCCGCACTGCATCACCGCGTCACGGCGCAGCGCTTCGTCCTGAAGTCAGGGGGAGACGACCTGTCCGTGTATCGCTTCGGCACGCGGCGCGCCAACCACTACTTCTGTCGGCACTGCGGTATTCACACGCACTGCAATCCGCGGTCGGCGCCTGAACAGGTGAACGTGAACCTGAACTGCGTCGACGCGGTCGCCGCAATGAGCCCCGGCATCGAGGTTTCAGCGTACGACGGCCGTAGCTGGCTCGCGTGATTTCGTCGGGCCGCGCGGCCGCGCCGCGGCGGCCTCGCCAACGAGCCAGTCCCGGAACGCCAGCACCAGGCGATTTTCTGCGCCGGTCTCCGGAACGACGACGTAGTAGGCCCGTTGGGTGATCAGCGCCTCGCGGAACAGGACGATCAATCGATCGGATGCAAGTTCTTCCTCGACGAGAAACCGGGGTACCAGCGCCACCCCGAGTCCATTCGCCGCAGCTTCCGCGAGCATTGCGAACTGCTCGAAGCGCGGGCCGCGCATGGCGTGCGGCGCCGCGATCTTGACCTGCTCGAACCATTCCGCCCACTGCATCGGCCGCGACGATTGATGAAGGAGGCACTGGCCCGCAAGATCCTCGCGCGTGTGAATGCCGCTGCGGCGCTTGAACTCGGGGCTGCAGACAGGGACGACGCTCTCGCCGAGAAGGTAGTCGCAGGAAGCGCCCGGCCAGAAATCGGCGCCAAAGTGGATGGCCGCATCGAAGGGCTCGCGCGCGAAGTCGAAGGGCTCCGTTCTGGATGCGAAATTGACCGTGACACCAGGCTGCACCGCGGCGAAGCGCCTCATCCGGGGAATGAGCCATCGCGTTCCGAACGTTGGCAGCACGGCCAGATTGAGAACTTCGCCAATGCCGCCCATGGTCATCGCGTGCTGGGTCGCGTTCGACAGTGTCTCCAGGCCTGCGCGAAGCTCCGCCGCGTACACGCGGCCCGCATCCGTCAGGACGACGCGCTGGCGCACACGATGAAAAAGTGCTGTCCCGAGCTGGTCTTCCAGCAGCTTGATCTGCCGCGAGATCGCGCTCTGCGTGAGGTGGAGTTCCTGCGCCGCTCGCGAAACGCTGGCGTGGCGTGCAGCGCTTTCGAAAGCCATGAGCTGCCCCATGGAGGGCAGAAATTCTCGTCTGAACATGATGACCAATGCGCAATATGTGGAGCGGTTGCTCTGAATGCAGCGTGCATGCCTGCTGAGCAGGTTGATTCCATTTTCACATGAAATCGTTCCGACTTATCGCTATCCATCGCACGCCAACCGGACGATAGTTGGCCTTCCAAAATCTTCACGCGAACCGCCATGCAGACGAACGCTCTTGTTGACCCTGACGACATTCGCGGACTGTTCTCGCGGGCACTGTCCGGCATGTACAAGACCGAGGTGCCCCAGTACGGTGACCTGCTCGATCTCGTTGCCGACATCAATGCAGAGGTGCTGCGCGAGCGCGAGGGGCTCGCCGATCGCCTGCGTGAGGCCGGCCAGCTCGACCGCCTGGACGTGGAGCGCCACGGCGCCGTTCGTCTTGGAACCGTCGACGAGCTTGCCGTCATGCGCCGCTTGTTCGCGGTGATGGGCATGCAGGCAGTCGGCTACTACGACCTTTCGGTGGCCGGTGTCCCGGTGCATGCCACGGCGTTCCGCCCGGTCGACGAGTCTTCGCTCAAGCGAAACCCGTTCCGCGTGTTCACCTCGCTCTTGCGCCTGGACCTGATCGACGATGCCGCGCTGCGCGAGCGTGCCGCGCAGATCCTCGCCGGGCGCAGCATTTTCACGCCGCGGTGCCTCGCGCTCATCGGCCGTGCAGAGCGCGATGGCGGCCTGCCCGATGCGCTCGCTCAGGAGTTCGTCGCGCAGGCGCTCGAAACCTTCCGCTGGCACAGCGAGGCGACCGTCGATATCGAGACCTACCGGCAACTACGGGCTTCGCACCCGCTCATCGCGGATGTGGTGTGTTTCAAGGGGCCGCACATCAACCATCTGACCCCACGCGTGCTCGACATCGACCAGGCGCAGGCGGCAATGCTGGCGCGGGGCATCCGTGCGAAAGACGCGATCGAGGGGCCGCCGAAGCGCAGGTGTCCGATCCTGCTGCGCCAAACGAGCTTTCTCGCTCTCGAAGAGCCCATCCGCTTCCAGGGCGCCCATGGCGTGGATGGCACCCACACCGCCCGCTTCGGCGAGATCGAGCAACGTGGCTGCGCGCTCACGCCCAAAGGGCGTGCGCTCTATGACGAGCTCCTGAGCGTCGCTCTGGCGGCTGGACCTGGTGCAGCGTCGAATGCATCGGCTCTGGCGCAGGCTTTCGAAGCCTTCCCGGATGACGTGCGCGTGCTGCGGCGGGAGCAGCTCGCCTATTTTCGTTATTCGGTCGATCGAGACTGCGCGGATCAGCCGGGGCCGGTATCGGCGAACGCGAGTATCGAAGAACTCCTGGATCGGGGCCTTGTGCGTGCCGAGCCCCTCGTGTACGAGGACTTCCTGCCGGTCAGTGCCGCCGGAATCTTCCGCTCCAACCTGGGATCAGAAGGCGCCGCGCACTACGCCGCCGGCGGCAACCGCGAGGCCTTCGAAGCCGCGCTGGGAGTGCGCGTCATGGACGAGTTCGCCTTGTACGAGGCCGCGCAGGCAGCCTCGCTCGAACAATGCAGGCGCGAACTGGCCGACCTTGTAGCCGCGGCGTCGAGCTGAACGCCATGAACCTGCAAACCCACCGCGCCGGCGTTGTGGCGCAAGCACCGGAACATGGCTTGGTCGGCAGGCTGCTCAGCCGGCTCGGCGTGCCGGGACTTCTGACGGACGCACGCGACAAGGCGCCGTTCGAAGTCTCCGCCCGGCACGGGCACGGCCAAGCGCGCGCCGTGGTGCGGCCGGCAACGGTCGAGGAACTGTCATGGGTGGTTCAGGAGCTCGTCGAGGCGGATGCTTCGTTCGTTGTCCAGGGCGCTGCCACCGGCCTCGTCGGAGCGGCCACCCCGACCGACTGCGGCACGCAATGGGTGCTGTCCACTCAGCGTCTGCGGGACCGATTGGAGATCGACCCGGTCAATCGAACGGCGGTCGTGGCGGCCGGCTACCGGCTGTCGGATCTCAATCGCGCCGCCGCCGAGCATGGACTGACCTTCCCGATCGATCTTGGCGCGGATCCGTCCATCGGCGGAATGGTGGCCACCAACACCGGCGGTTCGAGGCTGATCCGCTACGGCAGCGTGCGCGAGAACCTGCTGGCCGTCGCCGGCGTTCTCGCGAATCCGCCGGGCGCACGGGTTGGATCGACGCGCGGATTGCGCAAGAACAATACCGGCCTCGACTGGACGCAACTGATGACGGGCACCTTCGGTGCCTTCGGCATCGTGACGCATGCGACGCTGAAGCTTCATCCTGTCCAGCGGCAAACCGCCGCTGCGCTGGTTGCGCTCGAGTCCGCAGAAATGGCCATGGCGTTGCTGTGCTCCCTCGAGGATGCGCTTGGCGAGTTCGTGAGCGCGTTCGAAGGCATGTCCGGCAATGCGTTGACTGCAGCCGTACGGCATCTCCCGAGCGTCTCGGCCCCTTTTCCGGTCGCGCCGCCGTATGCCGTCTTGCTGGAGGTGTCGAGCGCGGTATCGAAGGCCGCCGGGCTGGATCTGGAGTCGATGCTGATGGGCTGGCTCGAGGCGCAGATGGAGCTCGCCCGAATACTAGACGCCGTGGTCGACAAGCCTGAACGTCTCTGGCGCATCCGCCATGCCGTCAGCGAATCGGTGCAGGCGCTCGGCAAGCTCGTCGCCTTCGACGTGTCCGTCAGCCGTTCGCGCTTTGCTGCGTTTCGCACGCGAGCCGTCGAGTTGATCGCCGCTGAAATTGCGTCGGCCCATGTGTGCGACTTCGGCCACCTGGGCGACGGCGGGGTGCATCTCAACATCGTCGTTCCTCCCGGAACCAGCGCCGATGCCATCGCGCAGCTCCGGTCGAAGCTCTACCAGGCCGTTGTCGAGGAGTTCGATGGAAGCTTCAGTGCAGAGCATGGGATCGGCCCCTACAACCAGGCCTTCTACCGGCGCTTCACCGATCGGCCGACGCTCGCGCTGGCAGGTGCCCTCCATGCCCAGCTGGATCCCCGGGGTCGGCTCGGGAATGTCCGGCTCGACTGAACAAAGCAAAAGATGACCTCCACCTCATTCGTCAATGACCGCTACGCCAGTGCCCCGGGATCTCCGATACGCGAGCTGAAGCGCTTCACGGAATTGCCGGGGATGATCTCGCTGGCCGGTGGATACCCCGCGCCGGAACTGATGGACTCCGGCGGATTGCAGAAGATCTTCAGCAGCCTGACGGGGCCTGCGTTCGCAAGCGCGCTCGAGTACGGCGCGACCGAGGGCGCCATTGCCCTTCGCACGGAGCTGGCGCGTCTGTCCAGCACACGCGGTATCGCCGTGGAACCCGGCGAGGTTCTTGCGCTGAGCGGCTCGCAGCAAGGGATCGACTTGCTGGCGCGGACGCTCTTGTCCAGGGGCGACACTGTCCTGGTGGAAGCACCCACGTACCCGGCCGCGATCTCCGCCTTCCGCTTCGCGGGCGCCGCGATCCATCAGGTCGCCACCGATGACGAGGGACTTGTTGTCGAGGATCTGGAGCGGGCACTGATCCAGCTGAAGCCCAAGCTCCTCTACACCGTACCCACGTTCGGCAACCCGAGCGGCCGCACCCTCAGCGCAGGCCGGCGACGCGAACTGCTGAAGCTGGCGGTTCGGCATCAATGCCTGGTGATCGAGGACGACCCCTATGGCGACCTCTGGTTCGACCAGGCTCCCCCACCGCCCATCTATTCGATGCGGCATGCGGTGGACGGCGGCGAGCGCGTCGTCGCCTATCTGTCGAGCCTTTCGAAGACGCTCGCGCCGGGGCTGAGGCTCGGCTGGATGCTGGGGCCTGCAGAGGTGCGGCGTGCGTGCGTGCTCGCCAAGCAGACCGACGATATGCACGCATCGACGCTGACGCAGGCAGCCGCGGCGGCCTACCTGGCGCAGGGCCTCTTCGCCGACAACCTGCCCCGGCTGCGCGCCAGCTACGGCAAGCGCGCCAACGCGCTGGTGTGCGCGTTGCGCGAGCAACTGGGCCACCGCATCGAGTTCACCGCGCCGGGCGGCGGCATGTTCGTATGGGGTCGTGCGCCCGGGGTCGACACGGCCGAATGGCTCAAGGCGGCCATCGAGCGCCGCGTGCTGTTCGTGCCGGGGGTCGCCTTTTATGCGCAGGAAGCGGACACCGCGACTTTCCGGCTCTCGTTCGCCAGCCAGGATGAAGCGGGCATCGCCATGGGGGTGTCGCGCCTTGAAGAGGCGCTTCACGCACGAGCACCTGTCGGGGCGGGCCACAATCGCTGAGTTTTGCTGCAGGGCTGCCCATGGACTTACGACTTGATGACCTTGATCGCCACCTTCTGAGCTTGCTGCAGGCCAACGCCCGTGAGCCGGCGGCCAACCTGGCGCGCAAGCTGAAGATCGCCAGAACCACCGTGGTCGCTCGCATCGCCCGACTGGAACGCGAGGGCATCGTCTCGGGTTATGGGGTTCGCCTCGGCCAACGCATTGAACGCGCTGCAGTTCGCGCGTTCTGCGGGCTCAGCGTCAACGCCAAGAGCGCCCCCGCGGTCATCGCGGCGCTCGAGCGCCTGCCCGAGGTGGAGGAGGTCTGGGCCTTGAGCGGCCAATTCGACTACATGGTTCTTCTGCGCTGCGACACACCCGAGCAGTTGGACAAGCTGCTCGATCAGCTGGGTCAGATCGATGGCATCAACCAGACCCACACCTCGATCGTGCTCAGCCGAAAGATCGATCGTCGCAGCACCGTCTCCAATAGCGGATAGCCATCCCGACAAGAAAATGCTCCCAACTTCCGAACGCTTCCTGGGTGTTCTGATGCTCGACACGCGGTTCCCGCGGCCGCCGGGCGATATCGGAAATCCGGAGACCTTCCGCCGGAACGGAATTCCGGTTCGCTTCCATGTTGTCCGGGGTGCCTCGCCGCGGCGCATCGTGAAGGAGGCAGATCCCGCGCTGCTGCAGCCATTCGTCGCCGCCGCTTTGAGCCTGGTCGAGGAGGGCGCCGCGATGATCACGACCAGCTGCGGTTTTCTGGCCGCCTACCAGGAGACGCTGGCCGAAGCCGTTCCGGTTCCGGTCGTCACCTCGAGCTTGCTGCAATGCAAGGACTTCGCCCGGCCCGGCATCGTCACCTTCGATGCGGGTTCGTTGAGTGCCGGCATCCTCAGGGCGGCCGGCGTTCCCGAGGCGACGCCCCTGCAAGGCGTGCAGCCGGGCTGCGAATTCCACCGGCGCATCCTCAACAACGAAGAGCGGATGGACCTCGTCGAAGCCGGCAGGAACGTGGTCGACGCGGCACGCCGCCTCGTCAACCTGTTTCCGTCGGTCGAAGACATCCTGCTCGAATGCACGAACATGCCGCCCTACCGCGAGGCCGTCGCGCGCGCGACCGGGCGCCACGTGCATGACATCGAAACCCTGCTGGCAGCCCGGTGGACAACCTGCACCGCATCGCCGTAGTCGGCTGCAGCTGCTGAGCTACACCGGCAGGCAGCGCAGCTACGCCTGGGGCGACTGCAGCTTGTCGGCGTATCAGCCGTCTCGTGCGGGCGAGATCAGCGCGCCGAGCCCGTCCATCAGCGCCACGCGTGCGTTCTCTCAACAAAAACGGCCCCTCAGGGCCGCGGTGCTCACTCCGCAGCATGCGCTGCGAGACCGATCACTTCTTCTTGGCAGCGGCCTTCTTGGCAACCGGCTTGGCGGCCGGCTTTGCGACTGCTGCCTTGTCGGCCTTGCGCTTAGCGGCCTTGGGATCCACCGCCGCCTTGAACGATGCGCCCGGCACGAACTTGGGCACCTTCTGTGCGGCAATCTTGATCTTCGTGCCAGCTTGCGGATTGAAACCGGTGCGCGCAGCACGCGCCACCTGCTTGAACGTGCCGAAGCCGACGATCTGAACGGGGTCGCCCTTCTTGACTGCAGCGACGATGGCGCTGGTCACGGTTTCGAGGATGCGCGCGGCTTCGGCCTTGCTGACGGTATGGGCGGTGGCGATTTTTTCGACGAGTTCGATGCGGTTCACTGAGAGATTTCCTTGGACTAGAGATCAGGCACTTGCCTGTTGCAACGCTGCCAGCAAGCGCTGACAGCGAGGGGCGGCAGTTTAGCCCGCAGCGCGCCGGGTCAAGCAGCACCGCGCAATGCACGCCGGTACTGCACCGCTTCGGCCACATGCGCCGTCTGCACCTGCGTGGCGCCGGCCAGGTCGGCAATGGTGCGCGCGACCTTGAGCGTGCGGTGCGTCGAGCGGGCGCTCCAGCCGAGTTTGGTGGCGGCGGTTTGCATGAAGCGCAGGCCCGCATCGTCCAGCGCGGCGTGGGTGTCGATTTCCTGTCCCTGCAGCGCCTGGTTCGGCTTGCCCTGGCGCGTAGCCGCGCACTCGCGCGCCGCCTCGACCCGGGCGCGGATGCCGGCGGTCGCTTCGCCCGGCTGCGCCGTCAGCAACTCTTGCGCAGACACGGCCGGCACTTCGATGTGAAGGTCGATGCGATCCAGCAACGGGCCGCTGAGCTTGCCCTGGTAGCGCGAAATCTGGTCGGGCGTGCAGCGGCAGGCCTTCAGCGCCGAGCCCGAAAAACCGCAGGGGCACGGGTTCATCGCGGCAATGAGCTGGAAGCGCGCCGGGAACTCGGCGCGCCTGGCGGCCCGCGCGATCGTGATCGTGCCGGTCTCCAGCGGCTCGCGCAGCGCCTCCAGCGCGGCCCGCGGAAACTCGGGCAGCTCGTCGAGGAACAGCACGCCATGGTGCGCCAGCGAGATTTCGCCGGGGCGCGGCGGCGAGCCACCGCCCACCAGCGCGATCGCACTCGCGGTGTGGTGCGGCGCCGCGAGCGGCCGGCGCATCCAGCGTTCGACTGCGAAGCGGCCGCCAAGGCTCGACACCGCTGCGCTCTCCAGCGCCTCTTGGACCGTCATGGCCGGCAACAGGCCCGCGAACCGCTGCGCCAGCATCGACTTGCCGGAGCCTGGCGGGCCGACCATCAGAAGGCTGTGCGAACCTGCCGCAGCGATCTCCAGCGCGCGCTTGGCGCCGGCATGGCCCTTCACGTCGGACAGCTCCGGATAATTCTCGAGGTGAGTGCCGGCTTCGGCTGAAACCCTTGTCCATCCATCATCACCGGGCGCTGGCTCCGGAAGATCGGTGGCGCCTGCCGGCAGAAACTGGCGCACTACATCGAGCAGATGACGGGCGCCGTAGATCTGCGAGTCCGGCACCAGGGCGGCTTCCCGGGCGCTGTCGGTCGGCAGCACGAGCCGGGTCGCAATGCCCCGGCTGTGCAGTGCCAGCGCCATGGCGAGTGCGCCGCGCACCGGCCGCAGCTGGCCAGAGAGCGACAACTCGCCGGCAAATTCGTAGCCGGCCAGCCGCGCCGCGTCGATCTGGCCGCTGGCGGCAAGGATGCCGAGTGCGATCGGCAGATCGAAGCGGCCAGAATCCTTGGGCAGATCGGCCGGTGCCAGATTGACTGTGATCCGCTTGTTGTTCGGAAACTCGAGGCCGGCGTTCTGGATCGCGCAGCGCACCCGTTCACGCGCCTCTTTCACTTCGACATCCGCCAGGCCGACCAGCGTGAAACTGGGCAGGCCGTTGGCCAGATGCACCTCGACCGTGACGCTGGCCGCTTCCAGGCCGAGCAAGGCACGGCTCTGCACCAAAGATAAACTCATTTTTCTCTCCCTTCACCAAGATGGTGCGTCCATCTTTGGTGCAATCTTGCTTTCTTTCCTGTCTACTCGCCCCCATGCCGAAACATTGGATGACGAATCGGTTGTTTGCAAGGGAACTCGTGTTGCGCCGCGGCATCGCCGCTACCCACTTTGGCACGCTCCCTGCTTTGAACGGGTTCCACCCTCAATCCACACCCTCCCAGGAGTTCCCCCGATGATGCACCGTAAAACCGCCAAGGCTTTGGTCGCGCTGGCCGCAGCACTGACCGCGTCGAGCGCAGTCTTGGCCCAAACGACGCCGGCAGCGGACCCGGCGCCCGCGTCGCCGTTGACGGCCAACATCTCGCTGACCACCAACTACAAGTTCCGTGGCCAGGATCAGGATCAGATCGGCAAGAACGACTACTACAAGACGCGCGCCGTCAAGCCCGCGATCCAGGGCGGTTTCGACTACGCGCACGAGAGCGGCTTCTACGTCGGCAACTGGAACTCCAGCGTCAACTGGCTCCAGGGCAACAGCATCGAGAGCGACATCTACGGCGGTTACAAGTTCAAGGGCGGCCCGATCGACTGGGACGTGGGCGTGCTGACCTACATCTACCCGGGCAACAGCCTGGGCAACACCACCGAAATCTACGGCGCAGGTACCTATACCAACGAAGTCATCGGCGCCTTCACGCTGAAGTACTCGCACACCGTGTCGAAGGACTACTTCGGCTTTGCCGGCACCAAGAACGGTTCGGGCCTGAAGGGCCGCGGCACCGGCTACTTGAACCTTGCCTACAGCAAGGAAATCGTTCCGAAGCTCACGCTGAAGGCGGCGGTCGGCTACACGCGCATGTCGAGCGACATCCGCAGCCTGGGCTACAAGAGCTATGTCGACTACAACGTGGGCGCCAGCTACGACTTCGGTGGCGGCCTGTCGCTTTCGGGCGCGGTCGTGGGCGCCAACAAGAAGAGCTCCTACCTGCTGACCAGCAACCCCGGCATCGAAATCCCGGACTTCGGTACCTTCGGCGCCCAGCAGCAATCCATCAACAAGGCCCGCTTCATCGTCACCCTGACCAAGACGCTCTGACGCGGCACAGCCAGGCGCGGCCTGCGTGCCGCGCCCATCCCTTTATTCCTCAGGAGTCATAAAACCATGAAGCTGGTCACAGCCATCATCAAACCCTTCAAGCTCGACGAGGTGCGCGAGGCGCTCTCGGCGATCGGTGTGCAAGGCATCACCGTGACCGAAGTCAAGGGCTTCGGCCGACAGAAGGGCCATACCGAGCTCTACCGTGGCGCAGAGTACGTGGTCGACTTCCTGCCGAAGGTCAAGATCGAAGCGGCTGTGTCCGACGAACTGGTTGAGCGCGTGATCGAGGCGGTCGAGGGCGCAGCCCGCACCGGCAAGATCGGCGACGGCAAGATTTTTGTCTACAACCTCGAGCAGGTCGTTCGCATCCGCACCGGCGAAACCGGCCGCGAAGCCCTCTGATCAGGTACTTCAAGGCACGAAAGAACACCGAAATGAAAAAACTGCTCGTCTCCCTCGCGCTCGGCCTGAGCGTTCTCACCGCTGGCGTCACCGGCTTTGCCCAGACGCCTCCGGCCGCGGAAGCTTCGGCCCCCGCTGCCGCGGCAGCCCCGGCCGCCGCACCCGCACCGGCCGCGCCCGCCGCCGCAGCAGCGCCCGCGGCAGCTGCCGCCGCGCCCGCCGCAGCACCTGCTGCTGCACCGGCCCCGTCCTTCAACAAGGGCGACACCAGCTGGATGATGCTGTCGACGCTGCTGGTCATCATGATGACCATCCCGGGCCTCGCACTGTTCTACGGCGGCCTGGTCCGCAGCAAGAACATGCTGTCGGTGCTCATGCAGGTCATGGTCACCTTCTCGATGATCGTGGTGCTGTGGCTCATATACGGCTACAGCCTGGCGTTCACCGAGGGCAACTCCTTCATCGGCGGGTTCGACCGGCTGTTCATGAAGGGCATCTTCGACCCGGCCACCGGCGTGTTCGCCCCAGCCGCGACCTTCAGCAAGGGTGTCTACATCCCCGAGTTGCTGTTCGCCGCCTTCCAGGCCACGTTCGCCGGCATCACCTGCTGCCTGATCGTCGGTGCCTTCGCCGAGCGAGCCAAGTTCTCGGCGGTGCTGCTGTTCATGGTGATCTGGTTCACCTTCAGCTATGCGCCGATCGCGCACATGGTCTGGTTCTGGATGGGCCCGGATGCCTACACCGCCGCTGGCGTGGTCGACGAGATGAACGGCAAGGCCGGCCTGCTCTGGCAGTGGGGCGCGCTCGACTTCGCAGGCGGCACCGTGGTGCACATCAATGCGGCCGTTGCCGGCCTGGTCGGTGCCTATGTGATCGGCAAGCGCGTCGGTTACGGCAAGGAAGCCTTCACGCCGCATTCGCTGACGCTGACCATGGTCGGTGCCTCGCTGCTGTGGGTGGGCTGGTTCGGCTTCAACGCCGGTTCGGCCCTCGAAGCCGGCACCAGCGCCGTGCTCGCGTTCATGAACACCTTCTCGGCCACCGCCGCTGCCGTGCTCGCATGGTGCATCGGTGAAGCGCTGATGCGCGGCAAGGCCTCGATGCTGGGTGCCGCTTCGGGTGCCGTCGCCGGCCTCGTCGCCATCACCCCGGCCGCCGGCAACGTCGGCCTGATGGGCGCGATCATCATCGGCTTCATCGCCGGTTTCGCCTGCCTCTGGGGCGTCAACGGCCTCAAGAAGCTGCTGGGTGCGGACGACTCGCTCGACGTGTTCGGCGTGCACGGTGTCGGCGGTATCGTCGGCGCGCTGCTCACCGGTGTGTTCAACACGCAGGCACTCGGCGGCCCCGGCCTCGTGGGCGACTGGGTCACGGCGTCGGTCATCTCCAACCCGATCGGCACCCAGGTCTGGATCCAGCTCAAGGCTGTGGTGCTGACCATTGTGTGGTCGGGCGTGGTCTCGTTCATCGCCTTCAAGATCGCCGACCTGACCATCGGTCTGCGCGTGACGGAAGAAGAAGAGCGCGAAGGCCTCGACATCTCCGCCCACGGCGAAACCGCATATAACAGGTAACCCCCCAGGCTTCGCGCACTGCGTGTCGCTTCTCCTTCCCCCCTGCTGGGGGCAACACCAGCGGCCCGGCTGAGCCGGTTCCGCGGTGTTTCTGGAACTCAAGAAAAAGCCACCCTCGGGTGGCTTTTTCTTGTCTGACTCGGAGGGGGCTCTTGGCTATTCGGCGCGGATGTCGTTTTTCTTCACGACCTCGCCGAGCAGCTTGTAGTAGTCGCGCGTCATCGCGCCCAACTGCTCGGGGGTGCCGCCGCCGGCATCGTCGCCGCGGTCGGCAATGGTCTTCTGGATGGCGGGGTCCTTGATCGCGGTGTTCATCGCCGTATTCACCTTCTTCACGATGTCGGCGGGCAGGCCGGCCGGTCCGTACAGGCCGATGAACGAAATGATCTCGAAGTCCTTGATGCCCCGCTCCTTCGCGGTGGGCACGTCGGGGAAGGCTGGCACGCGCTTCGCGCCGGTGGACATCAGCGCCTTGAGCTGTCCGGACTTGAGCATGGGCGCGACCACGGAAGAAGCGTCGAACATGCAGGGGATTCGGCCGGCGATCAGGTCGATCATGGCCGGGCTGCTGCCCTTGTAGGGCACATGGCTCATTTTCGGCTTGCCGATGCGCTCGCGAAACAGCTCCATGGCGGTCTGCACCAGGCTGCCGGGCCCGCCCGAGGCGTAGTCGACAGTCTTGCCGGCCTTGTCTTCGGCCTTGACCCAGGCGATGAATTCCTCGACCGTCTTGACCGGCAGGCTCGCCGGCACGACCAGCATCAGCGACGAGGTCAGCAGCAGCCCGATGGGCGTGAGCTTGAGCGGATCCGCCACGGTGGTGTTGCGGTAGGTGTGCGGGTTGAGCACCATGTTGCTGCCATTGCCCACCAGCAGCCGGTAGCCGTCCGGCGGCGACTTCGCGATGTAGTCGGTGGCGATGTTGCCGTTGACGCCGGGCTTGTTGTCGATCACCACCCCCTGGCCCAGGCTGGTCTGCATGCCGGCGGTGAGCACCCGTCCGGCAAAGTCCGTCTGCCCGCCGGGCGGATAGCCGACCACCAGCGTCACCGCCTTGGTCGGCCAGGTCGCTTGCGCTGAGGCGAAACCCGGAAATATGGCGCCGAGGCCCCCCAAGCCGAGTTGCAACGCCGTCCGGCGTGAAAGCGAGGCGTTCGATCCGTCGAGTTCCATGTGTTGCTCCAATGCTGGAAAGGCCAGCCGCCGCATCTTAGGAGCGTGTGGACGGGCTCACAAGGCCGCCCTTGCCCGCACAATCCCGCACCATGTGGCAAACGCTTTCGAACTCCCTCTGCGAACTCGGCGAGTCGCCGTTCTGGCATCCGCAGGAGCGCTCGCTCTACTGGATCGACATTCCGGGCCGCGCCGTGCTGCGCACGCGCGGCGAAATCGACGCCGCATGCACCATCGAACGCTGGCCGCTGTCCGAAGAGCCCGGGTGCATTGCACCGGCAAGGCGCGGCGGACTGGTGATCGCCCTGCGCAGCGGCATCCATCGCGCAAAGGAATGGGGCGGGGTTTTGCAGATGATCGCGCCGGCCGACTACGACACTGCCACCCTGCGCTTCAACGACGGCAAGTGCGATCCGCTCGGCCGCTTCTGGGCCGGCACGCTGAACGAGCCGAAAGACCAGGCCAATGCCACGCTCTACTGCCTCGATGCTCGCGGCGGGCGCGCGCCGGTCGTGACGAAGATGGCCAATGCCGCCACCACGGCCAACGGACTCGGTTTTGCGCCCGATGCGCGCACCGTCTACTGGGCCGATACCGCGGCGCATTCGGTGCGCGCGTGGGACTGGGCCGGCGACGCCAATGCCCTCACGCACGAACGCGTGTTCCACCAGTTCGACATGAAGCCCGCAGGCTGGGCGCCGGAGAGCGGCGTGCCCTACCAGGGCCGGCCCGACGGCGCCACGGTCGACGCGGGCGGCGATTACTGGGTCGCGATGTTCGAAGGCGCGCAACTGCTGCGCCTCTCGCCTTCCGGCGAAGCGCGCGAGGCGATCGCGCTGCCGGTGCAATGTCCCACGATGCCCTGCTTCGGCGGCGACGACCTGCGCACGCTGTTCGTCACGAGCGGGCGCAAGGGTCGTCCGGCAGCCGAGATCGCGCGGCTGCCGGCGTCGGGCAGCGTCATTCGCCAGCGTGCAGCCACGCCCGGGCTGCCCGTCGCGTTCTTTGAGGACTGACGCGCCGGGCTGGCGGGTCTACCATCGGCTGCATGAAGGTATCTGCATGAATGCGCCGTTGAGCCCGACCCAGCACGATCTGCTCTCGAAATCAGAGCGCCAGGCGCAGGTGGTGCGGGCGCTGCAGGCGCATCTGCCTTCGCACGCGCTGATCTGGCACGACGAGGACACCACGCCTTACGAATGCGACGGCCTCACCGCCTACCGCCAGCGTCCGCTGGTGGTGGCCTTGCCCGAGACCGGAGCGCAGGTGCAGGCCGTGCTCAAGACCTGCCACCAGCTCGGAGTGCCCGTGGTGGCGCGCGGCGCCGGCACCGGGCTCTCGGGCGGCGCGATGCCAGATGCCATGGGCGTGACACTCTCGCTCGCCAAGTTCAACAAGATCCTCGACCTCGATCCGGTCGCGCGCACGGCCAGCGTGCAGTGCGGCGTGCGCAACCTCGCGATCAGCGAAGCCGCTGCACCCTATGGGCTTTACTACGCGCCCGATCCGTCCAGCCAGATCGCCTGCACCATCGGCGGCAACGTGGCCGAGAACTCGGGCGGCGTGCACTGCCTCAAGTACGGCCTCACCTTGCACAACGTGCTGCGCGTGCGCGGCTTCATGGCCGATGGCGAACCGGTCGAGTTCGGCAGCGCCGCGCTCGATGCCGCGGGCCTCGATCTGCTCGCACTGGTGATCGGCAGCGAAGGCATGCTGGCCGTCACCACCGAGGTGCTGGTCAAGCTGGTGCCCAGGCCGCAACTGGCGCGCTGCATCATGGCCAGTTTCGACGACGTGCGAAAGGCAGGCGATGCGGTCGCCACTGTGATCGCGGCCGGCATCATCCCGGCGGGGCTTGAGATGATGGACAAGCCCATGACTGCCGCCGTCGAAGACTTCGTGCGCGCCGGCTACGACCTCACGGCCGAGGCCATCCTGCTGTGCGAATCCGATGGAACGCCCGAAGAGGTCGAGGAAGAGATCGGCCGCATGAGCGAGGTGCTGCGCCGCTGCGGCGCCACCGCCATCGCGGTGAGCGAAAACGAAGACGAACGCCTCAAGTTCTGGAGCGGCCGCAAGAACGCGTTCCCGGCCTCGGGCCGCATCAGCCCCGACTACATGTGCCTCGACTCGACCATTCCGCGCAAGCGCCTCGCCGACATCCTGCTTGCGATCCAGCAGATGGAAATCAAATACAAACTGCGCTGCTGCAACGTGTTCCATGCCGGCGATGGCAACCTGCACCCGCTGGTGCTGTTCGACGCCAACGACCCCGACGAGCTGCACCGCTGCGAGCTGTTCGGCGCGGACATCCTCGAAACCAGCGTCGCGATGGGCGGCACCGTGTCGGGCGAGCATGGCGTGGGCGTGGAAAAACTCAACAGCATGTGCGTGCAGTTCACCGCGCCCGAAAACGAGCAGATGTTCGGCGTCAAGCGCGCGTTCGATCCGGCCGGCCTGCTCAACCCCGGCAAGGTGATCCCGACGCTGCAGCGCTGCGCCGAATACGGCAAGCAGGTGGTGCGCGGTGGCAAGACGCTTGCGTTCGCCGAACTGCCGCGGTTTTGAGGCGCGTGACCTTGACCGATTCCGCACCCCAAGCCCTCCATGACCTCATCGACCGCGTGCGCGCCGCCGCTGCGCACGCCAGCCCCCTGCGCATCCGCGGCGGCGGCACCAAGGACTTCTACGGCGAAGCGCTGCAGGGCGAAGCGCTCGACACCACACCGCTCGCCGGCATCACGAGCTACGAGCCGAGCGAGTTGGTGGTCACGGTGCGCGCCGGCACGCGGCTGATAGAACTCGAAACCCTGCTCGCCACCGAGGGGCAGTGCCTCGCGTTCGAGCCGCCGCGCTTCCAGCCCGGCGGCACCGTGGGCGGCATGGTGGCTGCGGGCCTGAGCGGCCCGGCGCGTGCCAGCGTCGGCGCGGTGCGCGACCACCTGCTCGGCGCCGAACTGCTCAACGGCAAGGCCGAGCTGCTGCGCTTCGGCGGCACGGTGATGAAGAACGTCGCCGGCTACGACGTGTCGCGCGTGCTGGCCGGTGCGCTCGGCACGCTGGGGCTCATCACCGAAGTCAGCCTCAAGGTGCTGCCGACGGCGCCGGCTGAAGCCACGCTCGACTTCGAATGCAGCCAGGCCGATGCGTTGCGCCTGCTGAACGCATGGGGCGGCCAGCCGCTGCCGCTGAACGCCAGCGTCTGGAGCGAACGCAACGGCGTGGGCGTGCTGTCGCTGCGCCTGCGCGGCGCAGTGGCCGCCGTGCAAGCGGCCTGCGCGCAGCTGGGCGGTGCGCGCCAGGACACCGACCCCGGTGCGGCCGAGTGGCAGTCGTTGCGCGACCAGCAGAACCCGTGGTTCGACACCGATGCGCACGACCTGTGGCGCGTGTCGGTGCCGCAAACCGCGCCGGTGCTGGCGATCGACGGTGCGCCGCCGCTGGTCGAATGGCACGGCGGCCAGCGCTGGTACCGCGCGGCGCCGGGGCAGGGTGCTGCCATCCGCACGGCGGCCGGTGCCGTCGGCGGACATGCCACGCTTTTCAGGGCAGCGGCCGCAGCCGGCACGGGCGCGCGAGCCCCGTCCAGTTCCAGTTTCGAGACGCTGTCGCCGGTGCTCGAGCGCATCCACCGCGCGCTCAAGCACGAGTTCGATCCGCACGGCGTGTTCAACCGTGGCCGGCTGCACGCCACCTGGTAGGCAAGCATGCGGCGCCTGCGCTTCCTCACCGGCCGGCACCGCACGCCGTCCATCAACCGTCTGCTCGGGCTGCTGCTCGCGTTCATCGCGGGCGCCGTCAATGCCGGCGGCTTTCTGGTGGTGCACATGTACACCTCGCATATGACCGGCTTCGTCTCGATGCTGGCCGACAACCTGGTGCTGGGCAACATGGCGCTGGTGCTCGGTGCCACGGGCGCGTTGCTGGCCTTTGTCTGCGGCGCGGCCTTCACGGCCGTGGTCGTGAACTGGGCGCGCCAGCATCGTCTGCGCAGCGGCTTCGCGCTGCCGCTGCTGTTCGAAGCCGTGCTGCTGTTGCTGTTCGGGCTTGTGGGTGCCACCACGCTGAGCCAGGCAACGCCGTTCGCGGTGCCGTTGACCGTGCTGCTGCTGGCGTTCCTGATGGGGCTGCAGAACGCGCTGGTCAGCAAGGTGTCGTCGGCGCAGATCCGCACCACGCACATGACAGGCGTGATCACCGACCTCGGCATCGAGCTCGGCAAGCTTTTCTACTGGAACCAGGCCGGCACGCCCGCCACCGCGCAGGTGCGTGCCAACCGCGCGAAGCTGCGGCTCTTCAGCCTGCTGCTCGCGATGTTTCTGATCGGCGGGCTGGTCGGTGCCACGGGCTTCAAGTACATCGGCTTCATCTGGGTGGTGCCGCTTGCGGCACTGCTGTTCGCGGTGTCGCTGCCGCCGGTGCTGCAGGATCTGCGGCATTCCATCTACCTGCGCGCAGCCATCGGGCGCGTTGCGCGGGCACTGCGGCCGCACGCCAGCCAACGTTGAACACCTTCCATGCAAACCGAACTCGCCCCCGAATTCCGTGACACCGCCGATGGCCGCGAAGCCGAAGCCATCCTGCGCAAGTGCGTGCACTGCGGTTTCTGCACCGCGACCTGCCCCACCTACCAGCTGCTCGGCGACGAACTCGATGGGCCGCGTGGCCGCATCTACCTCATCAAGCAGGTGCTCGAAGGAAAGGCGCCGACGCGCAGCACGCAGCTGCACCTCGACCGCTGCCTGACCTGCCGCAACTGCGAAAGCACCTGCCCGAGCGGCGTGCAGTACGGCAACCTGGTCGACATCGGCCGCAAGATCGTCGACCAGAAAGTGCCGCGCCCCGCCATGGAATCGGCCACGCGCTGGCTGCTGAAGGAAGCGCTGCCCTCGCCTCTGTTCGGCCCCGCGATGAAGCTCGGGCAATCGGTGCGCGGCCTGCTGCCCGCGGCGCTCAAGGCCAAGGTGCCGGCGAAGCAGGACGCCGGCGCATGGCCGACGCGAAAGCATGCACGCAAGATGATGATGCTGGCCGGCTGCGTGCAGCCCTCGATGATGCCCAACATCAACAGCGCCACCGCGCGGGTGCTCGATGCCGCTGGCATCGAGACGGTGATCGCGAAAGAGGCCGGCTGCTGCGGCGCGGTCAAGTTTCACCTGAACGACCAGCAAGGCGGCATGGCGCAGATGCGCGCCAACATCGACGCCTGGTGGCCGCAGATCGAGCGCGACGAGGTGGAAGCGATCGTCATGAACGCCTCGGGCTGCGGTGTCACCGTGCGCGAATACGGCCACATCCTGCGCGACGATGCGGCCTATGCGCCGAAGGCCAGGCGCATCAGCGAACTCACGCGCGACCTCAGCGAGTTGCTGCCCGAACTGGTGCCGCTGCTCAAGGCCCGTGTGAAAGCACCGGCCGGCGTGGTCGCCTACCACCCGCCCTGCACGTTGCAGCATGGGCAAAAGCTGCGCGGCGGTGTCGAAGTGAACCTGCGCGCGCTCGGCTTCGACCTACAGGTGGCGAGGAACGAATCCCACCTGTGCTGCGGCTCGGCCGGCACCTACTCGGTGCTGCAACCGGAGCTTGCCTATCCGCTGCGCGACCGGAAGCTGGGCCACCTGCAGCAGTTGCAGCCCACCACCATCGCCTCGGCCAACATCGGCTGCATCACGCACCTGCAAAGCGGCAGCGAAGTCCCGGTCAGGCATTGGGTCGAGCTGCTCGATGCCGCCCTGGTGGTTTCACCGTCTTCGAAGGAGCAAACGTCATGAACCGTCTTCAATGGATCGCCGCCGTGAGCATCGCCGGCGCGCTGCAGGCCCAGGCCCAGACTGCAGTCGCGATACCGCCCATGAAAGGCGATGGCGCAGTGCGCTGGGTTTGTGGCGGCATCGGCGTGGACGAGTCCACTGCAATGCGGTCGGCGATGAAATCGCATCCGCTCTCGCTGCTGTTCGCGCGCAAGGACGGCGCCTACCTGGCCGAGATCGACGTGACGATCCAGCGCAGCGACGGCGGCCCGACGCTGGCGCTGCGCGCGGACGGCCCAGTTTGCCTGATCGATCTGCCGGCCGGCCGCTACACCGTGCAAGCTGCGACAGGCGGTGCCACGCTGAAGGAGTCGGTCACTGTCGGCGGCGCGCCGAGAACGGCGGACTTCCGCTTCTGAGCAGGCGTGGCGTGACGAACGCCGCTCTCTGCACTGCAGGGATCGCGTCCGCGCATCGTGCTTGAGGTTTTCAGGTAAGACCTGTGGGTTAGGCCGCTGGCGGCGGGCGGCGCCCTCCGCAAATGTCCCCCGCCGCCCTGATCCCACCCCGGCACCCCGGCACCCCGGCACCTCAGCACCCGGAAACTCAGCACCCGGAAACTCAGCACCCGGAAACTCAGCACCCCGAGCCCTCTTTCATCGCTCGCCTGGGTGCTTGTTGCGCTAGGCAAGCATAGCGGCCGCATTGGATCAGCCCTTCAGCGTTCTGGACGAATCTCAGGGTTCATACCTATTTGTTTGCGCAAACAGTGCAACCAAAATCGCTTGTTTGCGCAAACAACTTATGTGTTTGCGCAAACAAACTGATGGAACACACAAAGAAGATCCTATGACCGCATTGACCGCAACCTCTGGCAAGGAGCCTGTCCTCGTTGCCGAAACCGCGCGTGCCAACACCGTGCGTGACCTGCTGCAGGCAATGTGTCGTCGCGCCGGCTTCGCAGGCATTGCAGCCCTCGCCGCGCTGGCTGGGGTGGCTGCGTACGCGCAGCAGGGCGCACCGGCCGGCCCGAATGCCAACACGCTGGAGCAGCTCGCCCGCACCGCGGGGGCTCAGAAGTGCGCGCAGGCCGCCGCCGCAGTGAGTCCGTCGATGACGGGCTTCGGCGCGGAACACGGGGCCATGCTCATGGCGCACCCGGCGGCGCCAGATGCCGCGATGTTCGGTGCCACCATCGAACGAACCACCGAGCGCGGGCCGAGCCTGGTCAGCGCCTGGTTCGCGCCTACCCCGCGCGGCAACTGCGACGTGGGTTACGACCTGATCGACGTGTGGCCCAAGGCCTGCCAGGACGTGGCGCGCGAAGTGTTCAACCATGCGGGTCCGTTGGTCGGAGTCGGCCGCAGCGTCGGCGTTCTCGCGATCGGCCCGACCCATCACGTCTACCTGATCGGCTCATCAGCCGGCTGCGTCAGCATCCGCAAGGAAGTGCTCTACCCATGAAGCTCAGGCAGATGTTCACGCACGGGTTCCTGCAATTCATACCCGCACCGCGCGATGGCCCGCAGCATCCAGCCATGTTCGGCGCGCAGGCCAAGTCGCCCGCGCAGGCGCGAGACATGAATATCGAGCGCGCGCGAGCCTTCCTCCATCCGGGCGCCCCACACCATCGCGTAGAGCCACTCGCGGGACAGCGTCCGGCCCCTGTGGCGAAACAATGCGATCGCCAGATCGAACTCGATCGGCTTCAGCAAGACTGTCTCGCCATCCACCGCCGCAGCGCCCGTCGCCAGCGAGAAACGGTAGCGTCCCCACACCGGGCTCAACCCCAAAGTCGGAATGCCGTGATGCGCCATGAACTTGCTGACGAAGTGGTGCAGCTCCTCGCGGGAAGGAGGCGTCCTGATCGCGTCGTCGCCCGAACCCGCGTGCGAGATCAAGAACATCCGCAACAGATCCCGGGAGCCAGTGACCAGACCCACAGGCACCTTGCGCCCCACGAGCGAACACACCTCCTCGACCGTTTCCATCGACAGGTCCTCGGCGTTGGACGAGGGGCAGACGATGAGCAACAGGTCGAACTCACCCGGGCGCACGCCGTGCGCACGCATCGCTTGCGCGTCCTGGAACGCGACAGGCATGTGGCCGAGCCGGTTGACCACGCTGCTGACGCGGCGGCGGGAACGCCGATCTGGGTCGACGATGGCCACGCACCGCTCGGCGTGCGCCCGCGATGCCAGGCTCATGTTGCACCCGCCGCCCATCGCCGCCACTTGATCGTGCGCCATCTGCAAGTCGCTCCCGCTTTTGAGTTTTATTCCCTTGGGTTCGCATGGTGCCGTGGGGCTGTCGTGCGGCGAGCCGTTGGCAAGAATTCATCAGATTCCACGGCGACAACGCACCCAAATGCGGTACTACCTCACACGCTGCGCTCCTTACCTCTGCGCTGCAACGGTTTCGTCAGAATTCATCAGATTTCGACGCTGGACCCAGCAGCACAATCGCGCAAAACCTGTTCTTGACCCCCTTTTATTCCCTTCGCCATGCGCATCGCCGTTCTGGAAGACGAACCCGCCCAGATGAGCCATTTCATCTCCACCATCGAGCGGCAGTTGTCGCTGGGCGACGAGCCGGTGGTGTGTGTGCCCTTCGATCAGGGCGAGGATTTGCGCCGCGCGCTGCGTCGCGAAACCTTCGACCTGCTGGTGCTCGACTGGAACGTGCCCGATCTGGATGGCGTCGAGCTGCTTCAATGGCTGCGCCAAATGCAGCAATCCTCTGTGCCGGTGATCATGCTTAGCTCGCGCGGCTCGGAGCGCGACGTGGCAGGCGCACTAATCGCCGGCGCCGACGACTACGTGGCCAAGCCTTTTCGCCCCCTGGAACTCGTGGCACGCATCAGCCGCCTGCTGGGGCGGCAACAGCCGGCCGTGGCAGTACCGGAGGAGCGTTTCGGTGCCTGGGCATTCGATCGGGCTTCGTCCCGCGTAAAAGTGGATGCCTACGGCCAGGCGCCCGGGTGGCAGCTGGTGCTGACCGGCAGCGAATTCCGCCTCGCACTGGCGCTGTTCCGCAATCTCGGCCGGCCGGTGTCGCGCGCCTACTTGGCGGAGTGCATCGGCCAGAACGGCGAAGGGCCCACCCGCGCGCTTGACACCCACATCTACCGGGTGCGCACCAAGCTCGGCCTTTATGCTTCGCACGGGTTGCGGCTGCAGACGGTGTACGGCTTGGGCTATCGGCTGGAACTGCTCGCCGAGGCGAGCCCCAAGGAGGCCCCATGAGCGCGAGGCTGAATGGCGCGCTGGCTCTGGCCTTGGCCCTGGTGCTGCCCGGCGCAGTGCAGGCGCAGGGAACCCACGTCGTGCGGCCGGGCGAGACGCTCTGGGACATTTCGCGCCAGCACATGAACACGCCGCTGCGCTGGCCCGAACTGCAGCGCGACAACGCGGTGCCGCTACCGCGGAAGCTGCAACCTGGGCAGGTGCTGCAGCTTGGCAGTGCGGTTGCCGCCGTGCGGGAGCTTGTGGGCATGGCATGGCTCAAGCGCGGCAACGATGCGCCGCGCACACTGCTGGTGGGCACCGCGGTGCAGGCCGACGACGTGCTCGTCACAGACCCTGGCGCATTCCTCAGCCTTGAGCTGGGCGACGGCAGCCGCGTGGTCGTGCCTTCGAGCAGCGCGCTGCAGGTGCTCGTCGCCAATGGGCGCGTGACGCGGCTTGAGCTGCTGAGCGGGCGGGTCGAAGCGCACGTCGAAAAGCAGAACGGCCGCGAGTTCGAAATACGCAATCGCACTTCGGGGCTCGGCGTGAGGGGCACGCATTTCCGTGCACGCGACGAAGACGGCGTCACGGCCGCCGAGGTGATCGAAGGCGCGGTGGCGGTTTCAAGCAACGGCCAACCGGCGCTTGTGCTGGGCGCTGCGAGCGGCACGCGGCTCGACGGTGCCGACGCGCTGAAGGCGCAACCCCTGTTGCCGCCGCCGCAGCGGGCACCGGACACATCCGGCGCCGAGTTGGCAGCAATGCCCATCGAGGGGACCCGAAGCTACCGATTGCAACTGGCGCGCGACGAACGCTTTCTGCAGATCGTGCACGAGGCGCGTTCGGCTCAAGGCAGGTTCACGCTCCCGGGCGAGCTGGACGCCGGCTTCTACCACCTGCGGCTGACCGCCCTCGACCCGCATCTGATCGAAGGGATGCCCGGCGACAGCATCGTCTACGCGCCCGGCAGCATTCCGCGCAGCAGCGTGCTGCGCATGAGCGACGGGCGCTACGAGATCCGTTGGCCGGCACGCCCGGCACAGCGCTACCTCTTCGAACTGGCGCGCACGGCGGCTTTCGCACCGCTGCTGGTGAGCGAGCCGGTCGTGTTCGGCGGCGGCGTGGTCGTGGGGCCGCTCGATACGCCCGGGCCATACCACTGGCGCAGCCGCGAATTGACGCCAGGCACCGATGCACCGGGCGGCGTCCAGCAAGGCAGCTTCGAAGTGCCTGCCCAAGCACCCCGGGTTCTTGGACGGTGAAGCGGCGCAGACGGCGCTTTCTTGCGGAATGGCTGCTCATGGCATTGCTGTTGCCGCCGGTGCTGTGGTGGCTGCAGAGTGCGCCCGGGCTGGCGCAAGCCGACCTGGCGCTGTACGACTGGGCGATCGCCCGCGGACGGCCCGATCCCTCGCTTGACGTCCTGGTGGTCGGCATCGATGAGCGCAGCCTGAACGCACTGGGCCCCTGGCCATGGCCGCGTAGCGTGCATGCCCGGTTGCTGGAGCAATTGGCATTGCAGGCACCGCGGGCCGTATTGCTCGACCTGTTCCTGGATTCGCCCTCCCAGAACTCCGACGACGACCAGCGCCTGGCGCGGGCGCTGGCGCAAGTGCCGGTGTACCTGCCTTTGCGCTATGTCAACCCCCCAGAAGCCGCAACGGGCGAAGTGCCTCGCTTCCAGGAACCCTTGCCCATGTTCGCCCAGAACGCCAGGGCGGTCGGCCACGCCATCGTCACCACCGATACGGACGGCATGGCGCGGCGAATGAACCTGCATGAAGGCCCGCCCGGCGCCATGAAGCCCTATGTGGGTTGGCAAATGGCAAATGCGTTGCCGGGTAGCAGGGCGCCTGCACTGGCAATCGCTGCGCAGGCAACGTCGGAGCGCGAGGGCTGGCAGACGCAGGGGTCCTTCGGCATACCGTTCGCAGGACCCACCGGCACCTGGCGCACCGTCTCCTACGCGAGCGTGCTGCGTGGCGAGGTGCCGCCGGAGTTGCTGCGCGGCAAGCTGGTGCTCATTGGAGCGCTCCCCAACGCCAGGCTGGGCGACCAGATTGCGGTGGGCGGTGCCGGGGCGGTGATGCATTTTTCCGGCATCGAACTGCAGGCCAATGCCATCGACGCGCTGCGGCACGGGCGCACCGTAACTTTTGCCGACGGAGCGGGGCTGCTGCTGTGGACGGCACTGCCGGTCTGGCTCGCGTTGGCGCTGTTCTTGAGCGCAGCGCGGCACGCCTGGGCAATTGCGTTTGCGCTGGGCGTAGCCTGCCTTGTTGTGTGTCTGGGCCAGCTCTGGCGCCAGCACCTGTGGCTGCCGCCGGCGGCGCCCCTGCTTGGCATTATGCTGACTTACTTCCTGTGGAGCTGGCGCCGGCTCAACGCGCTGCTGCGCTTCTTCCGCGAGCGCGTGGCCGCGCTGGATGCCGTCCCGGCCGGTGCCTTTGAACCCGAACCCCGGACGCCCGTGCAAGCCTGGGACAGCGTGGAAGCGCAGACGCTGGCGCTGGACGGCGCCATCGACCGCATCGCCCGGATGCAGGCGCTGCTCGCAACCGGGCTATGGCAAATGCCAGTGGCGGTGCTGGTCTGCAGCGACGCCGGCACGATCGTCCAAAGCAATGCTGCCGCCCGCTCACTGCTGCTCGCGGGGTTGCCCAGCGGATCTTTCGCGGACGACCCATTGCGTGGCAGCACAGTGCGCGGAGTGCTTCAGCAAACGACGTGCGAAAGCCCGCCCGCGCGGCTCGAGCCCAACGTGGCCGAGCATTGGTCGGATGCGTTGTACACGGAGCGCAAGGCAGTAACAGGCAAGGTGTTCCGGGGGCGCGCCGCACCGTTGGCCGATGCGCACGGCAGGGTGACGGCCTGGATGGTGGTGCTGCGCGACCTCACCAACCAACGCCGCGCCGAGCGCGAGCGCGAGCAATGGCTGAGCTTCATGTCGCACGACATGCGCACGCCGCAGATCAACATCCTTGGCATGCTGGACCTGCATGCCGATGGTGCCACCGGCATGAATCCCGGCCGATTGACCGAAGGCGTGCGCCGCGAGGCCGAACGCTCACTGGCGCTCGCCGACGGCTTCGTCGACCTGATTCAGGCACGCCTGCACACCTACCGCTTCGCCGAAGTGCCCGCCGGCGCCGTGGTACTCGATGCAGTCGATCAGGTGTGGGCCCATGCGACGGCGAACGGCGTGGCGCTGTCGACCCGCATTGAAGCAGAAGACGCAATGCTTTGGGTCGACGCAGCGCTGCTGACCCGCGCCATCGTCAACCTGCTGCGCAATGCCATTCGCCACAGCGCGGCGGGCAGCACGATCGAGCTTTGCATCACTACCGATACCGACGCAACGCCCGGCCGCGTGTTGCTGGCCGTTCGCGACCAGGGCGAAGGCATGACATCGCACCAGTTGCAATCGTTGCTGCAACCGACTGAACCGGGCAGCCGGGCGGCCCTGTCCGTGGTCCTCGCACCGCCCGGCACCGCGCGCTCGCATGGCATCGGGCTGGCCATCGTGCGCGCCGTCGTCGAGCGGCACGGCGGGCTGCTCAGGGGCGCTAGCGCGCCGGGCGTCGGAACGACGTTCGTGCTCGACCTGCCGCTGCATTTGCCCGCAGTGCCCGCAGTGGCCGCGATGGCCACGATGGCCACGATGGCCACGATGGCCACGATGGCCACGATGGCCACGATGGCCGTCGAATTCTGATCCCCCGCCCGGCGCCGTATGTGCGGTATTAACGCTTTTGGTCGCCTGGTACACCCCAATTCTGAGCAATTCTCGCGAGGGGCCCAGCGGTCGGCACTGCTTCTTGCCCAATTGGCAAGTCACACAGTTGAGGCACCACATGAACACGACACACGAACCTCCGAAGCGCCGGCACGCCGGCATCGCCACCGCCACAGAACCGAAGCCGGCCGAGTTTGTTGCCGTGCTCGACCCGGTGCCCTACAAGCGGGCGCGCACGCGCCGCCTGCTAGCGGGGTTCGGCCTGTCAACGCTGGGCTTCGAGCGCTCTGCCGAACTGATAGCCAAGCTCGCCGCGGGGCACTGCTTCACCATGCTCGTTGTGGCCTTCAATGGCAGCATCGCCCGCGCGCGCGTCGAGCTGGAGCACCTGATCGAATGCGTCGGCCCCGAGGTGCCGATCATGCTGCTGATAGACATTGAACAGGTCGACCTCGCGGCCGACGTCATGGGAAGCGACTACTACGACTTTTTGATGGGCCCCTTCTCGGACGAAGAGCTCCTCACGCGGCTCGGGATGCTGTATCTGAACTGGAGCCGCCAGGTCAACGTCGAGCTTGCGCGCCGAATGCAGGGGTTCATCGAAAGCCGGTACGGCGACGAATGCCGGATCATGCCGCTGTAACACGGCCACCAATCAACCAATAGAACAGATCCAATCATGAGAATCAACCCGAAGGCAGCGTGGCCATTGGCGCTCGCAATTTGCAGCGCGGCATCCGCCCAGGACGTCGACCCGGCTGCATTGGTAAAAGCAGCGCAAGCCACCATCCGGCAGATCGACGAGGGCAGCCCCGCGGGCGTTTGGGAGGCCATGTCCAGCGTGGTCAAGCAACGCGTCACGCGCAAGGACTTCACCGAGGCAACCCTGCGCGCACGCCAGCCCCTGGGCACCCCGGGCACCCGCTACTGGGTTGCGATCTCGCGCCAGCAACTGGCGGCAGCCACGGAGTCAGTGCCGGCCGGCATGTACAGCACCGTCCAGTTCGAGACCCTGTTTCAGGGTAACAAGGCGGTGCGCGAACTGGTTTCGTTCCGGCTCGACGAAGACAAGACATGGCGCGCAAGCGGGTACAGCGTGCGCGTTGACGCCCGCTGAGAAGCACCCGGTCTCGCAAGAAGCCGCCTGCGGGCGGCTTTTTTTTGCCCGCCCGCTTCGCACCGCGAGGTATCGGTCGAGGCGCAGAACAGTCGGTTAAACAGAACAGCCTCGAATGGCCTCTGGCCGAAGTCTGTGAACTTGTTCTGCTTTTTGCGCTCGGCGTGCGACCTAAATCTGACGGATTCTCGCGACATTTTCAAAACCAAAGCGACTTTTGAAATCATTTGTACTCAGGCGAGGGAGTGCTTCGGTTGTCGCGCACTAAAGGCCTGTGCGAACTTAATGGTGGGAGTAGAAAAGTGAACAAAACATACCGATCAATTTGGAATGAAGCGTCGGGCACCTTCGTTGCCGCGCCCGAAACAGCAAAGACATGCGGTGGCAAGGCAGGCAGCAGCTCCGACCGGAGTGCGCAGGGTTCGGCGGTGCACGAAGCGGCGGGCGGCAGGTCGGCAGCGCGGGGGCTTCCCGGACTTCTTGCAACGATTTCTCTCGCGGTTGTGGGCGCCTTGGCTTTGCTACCCAATGCCGCGACCGCGCAATACGCAGCGGGCGGGGGAACCGCTTCAGGCCTCAACACCATCGCCATCGGAAGTTCAACCTTCGCCACGGCCGCAAGCGCCATTGCCATCGGCCCGCAGTCGACCGCCAGCGCGACCAGCAGCCTCGCCATGGGTGACAACGCCACGGCGTCGGGTGCTCGGGACGTGACGATCGGCTCGCTGGCAGGCCTAGGCGCCGCGTCGACCGGGCAGAGTGTCTTCATCGGCGGCGACGCCGGACGCAGCCAGAGTGGCCTGGGCAACACTTCGGTCGGCTTCGCCTCCGGCCTGGGAAGCACCGGCGACTTCAACACCGGCGTGGGCAATGGCGCCATGTATGGTGTGCAGGGCGACCGCAACGTGGGCATGGGCGTCGGTGCCCTGCAGTTTGCGCAAGGCAGCAACAACGTGGCTTTGGGCGATTCGGCCAACAGCTCGGCTGCGCTCACCGCCTTCAACAACTCGGTGGCAGTGGGTTCTGGCAGCTCGTCGTTGCAAGATCGTGCCACAGCCATTGGTTCCAATGCGGTGGCCAACTTCACCAACGACGTCGCGCTGGGCGCCAATTCGACCACGGCTGCAGCCGTGGGCACGGCCAGCGCCACCATTGCCGGCACCACCTACAACTTCGCCGGCACCACCCCGGCCAGTACGGTCAGCGTGGGCAGCGTGGGCGCCGAACGCACCATCACCAACGTGGCGGCGGGGCGCGTCAGCGCCACCAGCACCGATGCCATTAATGGCAGCCAGTTGTACAGCGTGGCCAACACACTGAGCCAGTCGATCAGCGCGATTGATTTCCCGGTGCGCTCTGGCAACACGGGGCCATACACCACGGTGGCCAGCGGGGCGAATGCACTGGCGGTGGGCTCCAACGCACAAGCCACGGCCGCCAATGCCACGGCCTTGGGTGAAAACGCTGTGGCGACCGATGTCAACAACACGGCAGTGGGCAGCACATCGGGCACAACCTCGGGGGTGAACAATACCTCGGTCGGGGCGGGCTCTGGTAACTTGACCCAGGGCTTTGGCAACACGGCGCTGGGGGTGCGTTCGGGGCAGGGCGTGCTTGGCAACGTCAACACCGCCAGTGGCATTGACGCGGGCTCCAACATCACCGGCGACGACAACGTGTCGACGGGCTTCCAGGCTGGCAAGGGCACGCAGGGTTCGGGCAACGTAGCCATTGGCGGGTTGGCCAATTCTGATTCGCTGCTGCCGGCCGTTGTGGCCAGCAACACGGTGGCCATCGGCACTGAGTCACGCGCTGGTGCAGACAATGCCGTGGCCTTGGGCAACCGTGCCACCGCCAGCAATGCAGGCGATGTGGCGCTCGGCGCCAATTCGACGACGGCCGCCGCGGTGGGGACGGCCAGTACCACCATTGCCGGCGCCACCTACAACTTCGCCGGCACCACGCCGGCCAGCACGGTCAGCGTGGGCAGCGTGGGCAACGAGCGCACCATCACCAATGTGGCAGCAGGGCGCATCAGCAGCACCAGCACCGATGCCATCAATGGCTCGCAGCTGTACGCGACCAACAGCGCGATCGATGCGGTGACGACGACCGCCAACAAGGGCTGGAACCTGCAGGCCGATGGCGACACGGCCACCAACGTGGCGCCGGGCAGCACGGTGCAGTTTGTGAGCGGGCAGAACATCGCCCTCACGCACAGCGGCAGCACCATCACGGTAGCGACCACGCCGGATCTGGTGGCCAACAGCCTGACCATCAACGGCGGGCCGACCATCAACAGCAGCGGCATCACGATGAACGCCGGCAACACGCTGAACATGGGCGGCAACACCATCATCAACGTGGGTGCGGGAGTCAACGCGACCGACGCGGTCAACATGAGCCAGTTGACCAGTGCGACCAATACGGCGGCCAACATGTGGATCACCGGCTCGCCTTCGACCTATGTGGCGCCGACCTCTGTGGGCGCCAACAGCACGGCCGTCGGTTCCGGCGCGTCGGTCAATGCGGCCAACGGCGTGGCCGTAGGCACCGGCGCCAGCGCAACCACGGCCAACAGCGTGGCGTTGGGCAACAACAGCACCACAGGCACCGCCGTGGCCGTGACGGGCACGACCCTCAACGGCACCAGCTACACCTTTGCGGGCGCCGCGCCCACTGGCGTGGTGAGCGTGGGCAGTGCCGGCGCCGAGCGCCAGGTCACCAACGTGGCGGCCGGGCAGATCAGCGCCACTAGCACCGATGCCATCAATGGCAGCCAGCTCTACGCCACCAATACCGCCATCAACAACCTGAGTACGGCCGTTGCTGGCGGCCAGACGCACTACTACAGCGTCAACGATGGCGGCACGCAGGGCGCCAACTACAACAACAACGGTGCGACGGGGGTGAACTCGGTGGCCAGCGGCGTGGGTGCCAGCGCGAGCGGCACGGCCGGCGTGGCGGTGGGCCTCAATGCGGCTGCCAGCGGCGCCAGCGCCATCGCCATCGGCACGAGCGCCGTGGCCTCAAGCAGCGGCGGCGTTGCATTGGGCAGCGGATCCACGGCCAACCGCGCGGGCATGAACGGCCAGCGCGAGGCCTTCTCGACCGTGTCGGTGGGCTCCACGCAGGGTGCGATTTCGGTCGGCAGCGCAGGCAGCGAGCGGCAGATCACCAACGTGGCCGGTGGCACCCAAGCCACCGATGCGGTGAACGTGCGGCAACTGCAGGCGGTGCAGGCGGGCGCGGTGCGCTACGACACCAATGTCGACGGCACCACCAACTACGGCCAGATCACGCTCGGCAACGGGCAGGCGCCGAACGGCACGGTGATCTCGAACGTGGCGCCGGGTGTGGCGGGCACCGATGCGGTCAACGTGAACCAGCTCAACGGGGTGAACAACCGCGTTACCGCGCTTGGCGACGAGATCAACAAGGTGGGCCGCAATGCGTATGCCGGCGTGGCCGCCGCGATGGCGGTGCAGATGCCCGGCCAGGCGATTCCCGGCAAGACGGTGATGCGCATCGGCTACGGCGTCTTCAAGGGAGAGAGCGCGGTGGGCGTGAGCTTGCGCCGAACGGCCGAAAGCAATGGCTGGAGCGTCACGGGCGGCGTGGGCATGAGCCGTGCCGGCGCGGCGGCGACAGTCGGTGCCGAGTGGGTGTTCAATTGAATCAGGGAGTGAAGATCATGGAAAAGCAAAAACAACTGGGCGCGACGATGCTCGCAATGGTGCTGGTGGCCTTGCCGCCGCTTATTGCCGCCATATGCGTGGTGGTGCTCGGCGGCTGCGCCAGCCCGAGCTACCCCATCACTCCGCACGCGCATGCCAACGCAGCCCGGGAGAACCCGCCACCGCCGAAGGACGAAGACTTCCCCAAGCTCAGCACGGCCAAGTGGGAGCAGGGCGCGTTCCCGAGCCTCGAAGCGCTGCGTGCAATGCGCACCGGCATGGGCAAGGATCAGGTGCGCGAGTTGTTGAGCTGGCCGCATTTCAGCGAGGGCCTGGGTGGCGTACGCGAGTGGAACTACATCTTCCATTTCCGCACCGGCAAGGGCCCCGAGTACGTCACCTGCCAGTACATGGTGCGCTTCAACAAGGATGTGCTGACCAGCGGCATGTACTGGAAGGGGCAGGGCTGCGCGATGCTGGTCGATCCGCCGCAGGTCAAGCCTGTTCCGGCGGCGGTGGTCGCGCCGTCGGTCACGCCGCCGCCTGCGCCGGTACAGAAAGTGACGCTGGGTGCCGACGGGCTGTTCCGCTTCGACGGCGGGGCCGTGGGCGACCTGCTGCCCGAGGGGCGCACGAAGATCGAGCATCTCGCCACCGACATCAAACGCAACTTCACCCAACTGCACGGCATCGTCGTGGCCGGGCACACCGATCGGCTGGGCTCCGAAAGCTACAACGCGGCGCTGTCGCTGGCGCGTGCAAACAGCGTGCGCGATTTGCTGGCGCAGCAGAGCATTGACCGCAAGCTGATCCGCACCGAAGGCATGGGGGAGCGCCAGCCTGTGGCCCAGTGCCCGGGCACCGCAAAGACCCCGGCGCTGGTGAGCTGCCTGCAGCCCAATCGGCGCGTGGAAATCGAAGTGGTGGGCGCGCGCTAGCAGCAAGGCAGGAAAGAACTGTATGAGTGACCGTAGTCGTTTCCTGATCCTCTTGCCCATCGCGCTGGCAGCCGGCTGCCAGATGCGCGGCGACGTGCGGCCGCTGTCGTCCGAGGTGCCGCGACCCCCGGCCTTTGTCGCTCCGCCCGAGGCCTGCAATGCCTCCCGGAGCCACTTCGCCCTGGCCAAGCGCATCAGCGCTCCGCTGCTGGAAGAACTGCGCCAGCGTACCGGCGCCCGGCGCGCCCGCACGCAGCCGGTCGATGGCCCCCAGAGCACCGAATACGATGCCGCGCGACTGACCGTGGACGTCGAGCCGAACGGCCGCATCGTGGGCACGCGATGCGCGTAGGCCGCCATGAACCTGGCCGCCCGTCCGCAGGCGCCAGCTCGTACCCCTGGCGCCCGATCCTGCTCGGCGTGTTGATCGGCATTCTGATCGCGCAGGTGCTGGTCATGAAGTGGCTCGCCGAGTCCCAGGTCGAAACCGGCCGCGAGCGCCAGGCACGCGAGGCGGCCGCACGCGCGGCGCAAGCGCGCTGCTTCGAAGCGGCGAAACACCGTACCAAAGACGCTTGCCGCGTCGGCCTCGCAAGCGCTGACGGCGGGCGTTGATCTCAAGTTTTTAAAAGGGAGAATCCATGAAAGTCATCAACGCCCAGGTGGTCGGCCACACCGATCGAGCAATGCCACCGAAGAAGGCCGCACACAGAATCGCCGTGTCGAGATCTATTTGAAGCCAGTTGCGCGGTAGAGGTCGCGCTGATGCCGAGCTACGGCCTCTTGGCCCGTGGTCTGCGCTCCTTTCGCGAATCGCCCGCTGGCTTGGGAGACATGACTCCAAAGATAGTCTTGAAGTCCAACTCCTCTTGAGTCGCGGGTTGTTGGATACCACGCTCAACATGATCCAGATGTTCCAGCATCAAACGCTCTGCGCGGCGCACATCACCGGATTCGATTGCTTCGACCAGCTTGGCATGCTCGTCTGGAGGGCAGGCGCTTGTGGCGAGGGAGTCGTACTGCGAAATTGCAAGGCTGGTGAGTGTGGCGAGGCGGCGCAGGTTATCTCCGAACATCTTGTTCTCTGTGATCAGCGCCAGCCTGACGTGAAAATCACCTGTAAGACGTGCCAGCGTAGCCCGATCACCGGCCGCGCGGGCACGGTCTTCGTCGTCGATGTGACTTCGCAGCACCACCACGGGCTGCCCCCCGAACTGGGTGGTCAATTGGGCAACGATGGCCCGTTCCAACGCCCGACGCATCTCGAATACATCCCTCAAGTCTCGGGGCGAAGGAGAGGCGACAAACGCGCCACGGTTGGCGTGCAATTCCACCAGCATTTCCTGGCTCAGTCGCGCCAGTACCTCGCGAATGCGAGCGCGGCCGGATTGAAACGCCTCGGCCAGCCGCTCCTCGTTGAGTTTCGTCCCGGGAAGCAAGCGCCGCTCACTGATCGCCGAGTAGATGCGTTCGTAGATTTCCTGGTTGCTGAGCGACGTCGTCATGAAGGTTTGCTGATACGCATGGTTGGTTCGATTATCTGTTGGCGCAAATCGATCGCCCGCTGCGGATCGCACCAGTTTCGCGCCTCGGCCGCCCCATAGACAGGCGTTCTGCTCGATCTCGGTGACCAGATGATTGCACTTTTTGCCGTCAAACGAGCCATGGTTTGCCGACAAAGAGAAAAGCGCCTTGCATTCAATCTGGCCTGCTTATTGCAAGCACATCGGTTACGACACCTGATCAGAGGGGTCGCCAACCAATCCTTCAAGGAGTCACCATGTCATCCAGTGCAAATGAAGTTCCGGTGATCGTCGTTACCGGCGCCCATCCGCAGCTCTACAACCACGACCTTGCGCCTGTCGCACCCGAGGGCCGAACGTGGGGCACCTTTAGTCTGTTTGCCATGTGGATGTCCGATGTCCACTCGGTCGGCGGGTACACCTTCGCGGCGAGCTTGTTCTTCCTGGGACTCGCGGGCTGGCAAGTGCTGCTGTCGATGGTCGTGGGCATCACCATCGTGTACTACCTCATGAACCTGGTGGGCCGGCCGTCGCAGAAATACGGCGTGCCATTTCCGGTGTTCGCCCGGATGGCCTTTGGTGTCATGGGCGCGAACCTGGCGGCCATCGTGCGCGGCATCGTCGGCATCGTCTGGTACGGCGTGCAAACGTACTTCGCGTCCAAGGCAGTCGAGGTGCTGGTCATCACGCTCTTTCCGTCGGCGGCCGACCTCACGCACAACAACATGTTCGGCCTCTCGACCCTCGGTTGGGCCAGCTTCCTGTTCATGTGGTTTTTCCAACTCGTCATCTTCCTGTCGGGGATGGAGTCGATTCGCAAATTTATCGACTTTTGCGGGCCGATCGTCTACATCGTGATGTTCGTACTGGCCGGATGGATGATCTCCAAGACAGGCATGGACAGCTTCTCGATGCAGCTTTCGGACAAGAAGTTCACGGGCATCGAGTCAATCGGCCTCATGGCCAATGCTGCGATGCTTATCGTGGCCTACTTCGCCGCGTTGCTCCTGAACTTCGGCGACTTCTCCCGCTTCGCCAAGAGTGACTCGGCCATGAAGCGCGGCAACTTCTGGGGCTTGCCCGTCAACTTCATACTGTTCGCGATCATCACTGTGATCGTCACCGGCGGATCGATGAAGGTGTTCGGTGAAGCCATCATGGATCCGGTGCTGATTGTCGAGAAGATCAACAATCCCATAGCGACCATCGTCGGTTCCATCACCTTCATCGTCGCGACGATGGGCATCAACATCGTGGCCAACTTCGTCTCGCCGGCCTACGACATCGCCAACCTCGCGCCACAGAAGATCAACTTCAAAATGGGCGGCCTGATCACGTCCATCCTGTCGGTTCTGGTCTGCCCTTGGCTCTTCGTGTCCAGTGCCCATGCCATCACAGTCTTCGTGAGCATCTTCGGCGCCGTGCTCGGCCCTATGTTCGGGATCATGGTGGCCGACTACTACCTGGTTAAGAAGCAGACCATCGTGCTGGAAGACCTCTACACGCTGTCGCCCAAGGGCAGCCTGCACTTCGACGGCGGCTGGAACAGGAAAGCGCTGATCGCGGTGGCGTTGTCGGGAGCACTGTCGATCGGGCTGGCACTGGCCGGCGCGTTTGGGCTGATGTTCAACGTGGGTGACTGGGGATGGCTGATCGGCGCGAGCTCGGGCGCGATCCTTTATGTCCTGATCAACCGCGCGGGCGCTGCCGCGACGACAAGACCTGAATCAATCGCTACCTCGTAGTGCACCGCACCGTGCCTCCATAAAGGGAATGGCTCAGGTAGCAAGAGACGCAGGCTGCGAAGGACGCTTGTCGCATCGGCCTCGCGAGCGCTGACGCCGGGCGCCTAGCCTATATTCGTCCCTCATTTGTTAGGGACGCATGAGCTCAGCACTGCCCGCGAAACTGAAGAACATCGGCCACGCACTGATGCTGCTCATCGTGCTTGGTTCGGTGCAAGGATGCAGCTCGCCGGAGCCGCTTGTCCGTGCAGCGGATGAACTCTCCGCGCCGCTGCCATCGGCACAGCCCTCGGAGGTCGAAATGGATGGCGCGCTCCTGCGGCAGGCCGTTTCGGATCTGCCCCCGGAGAGCGAGCATGGCCTACGAAGCATGCTGGTGATGCGCCGCGGAAAGGTCGTTCTTGAAACCTACTGGAACGGACGCGATGGAAATGTCCAGCAAGACATCCGTTCTGCGACCAAGAGCATCACCTCGCTTCTGCTCGGAATCGCCATCGACAGAGGCCTCGTCAAGAGCGTGCAGGAACCCGTGCACACCTATCTCGGCACGATCTATCCCGAGAGCGCCTTGCTGAAGCAGAACGTCACGGTGGAGCATCTGCTGACGATGCGCAGCGGCGCCGCGTGCAACGATCACGATGGGCGCTCCCCCGGCCAGGAAGACAAGATGTACCGCGAGCGGGACTGGGTTGGCTTCTTCCTGGCGTTGCCCCTGGCAAACCCGGCAGGCGAAGTGGCGCACTACTGCACGGGCGGCGTGGTTGCTCTCGGCAGGATCCTCGCCGAGACCAGCAAGGGTTCCGTACCGGAGTTTGCCAACACCACCTTGTTTGATCCACTGGGCATCACGGGCGCGCGCTGGAGCCGCTTCGACGATGGTCGGCAAACAGACACTGGTGGCCATCTCTTCCTGCGGCCGCAGGACATGCTCAGGATCGGCCAGCTTGTGCTGCAAGGAGGCGTGTGGAACGGGCGCCAACTGGTGTCCCGCGAGTGGATCGAACTGTCAACCCGTGAGCACACGCGAATCGACAACAGAAGGCCGTACGGCTATCTCTGGTGGCCCCAGCCCGTGCCGTATCGAGGGCGTCTGGTCCGGGCGATCATTGCGGATGGAAATGGAGGCCAGTACATCTTCGTGGTTCCTGAACTCGAACTCGTGGCCGTCTTCACCGGAGGAAACTACAACTCGAGAAAGGCGCAGCGTCCATTCGAGATCATGAACACGTACATCCTGCCGGCCGTACAGGCTCCCTGACTGTCCTGCCTATCGCTTCTTCGGCAACTGCCCCATCGCACCCGCAGGCGCCGCGCCCGGCGCGGCTGCGGCGTTCTGCCAGCCATACTCGACATAGCGCCGGATGATCAGGCAGCCCGGCGGCGAATCGATCAGCGAGACCGACGAGGTCGGCTCCTTCTCATCGGTATAGACCGCGTAGTTGGGCAGCAGCCGCGTCATCCTGTAGTTCGCCAGCTCCTGCTGGGCGACGCTCGCGCAGGTGAAGGGCGCGACCGAAATGCGCTCGGCCGACACGGTGCAGGCGCCGCTTTCGTCGGGAATGGCGGTAATCGACGCAGCCACGCCGGCGTTCGGAAATTCCATGCCGATCAACGCGAACGTCGGCCCGGCATCGGGGCGTTTGCGATCCCAGTCGAGCAGCACGTCGTGGCTGCGGGCACCCTGCACGGTCAGAGTGGAAAGTCGGGTGATGGCCGGCAGGCAGCGCTTGATGCCCACGCTGGTGGCGGCGCGCGTCAGCGTGTCCTGCGGCGCCGCGGGGGGCGCCTGGGGAACCAGCACGCCCTGGGCGAGTGCTGCGCCGGCGGCTGCCCATGCAAGGGCAGCGGTCAGCACGCGAGGAAATCGTTGGGTCGGCTTCATCCTGGTTCTCATGCGTACAGGTTTTCGATGGCGGCGGTGTAGGCGCGCACGTTGTCCTCGCCCTCGGGGTCTAGCGTGGCGATGAAGCGGCGGGCGCGCTCGCGGTAGGCCGGCAGGTTGGCATCGTGCTCGGCCAGGGCGCGCAGCAGGGCGCGGCCACCCTCCTCGCAGTCGAAGCCGTGGTAGCGGTAGCCGCAGTCGCCGATGAGGTGCGAGTTGTGGATCAGCGCGTAGCCGCCGTACAGGGCCTCGTAGTAGAGATAGTTCTGCGCATTCTCCCAATGGTGCGCGAACACGGCGTCGATCCGGCCCGGCATCACCTGGTACATCGGAAAGCGCCCCTCGAAGGTGGCCAGCCCGTGCTGCACGATATCCAGGCTCTGGGCGAAGCCAATGAACAGCGGCTTGTCCTTCAGGTGGAAGCTGTTGTAGACCCATACCTTCTCGATCAGCCGGGGCTGCGCGCGGTGCGCCACCTCGCAGCCGAGCATCGGGATGAAGCTGGTCTTCACCATGCAGATGTTGGGCTCGAAGATGGCTACGCGCCACTGCTTGCGGCCGGGCTCGTAGGCAAAGGGCGGGCTCTGCGGCGCGCGGGCCATCGCGCGCTCCAGCACCATCGGGCTCCAGAGGTGCGGCATGAGCCGCACCGGCGCGCGGAAGGTGCTCTCGAAGTAGGGCTTGCACGACACCTCGTACTCGGGGATCGTCCAGACCTCGTCGTAAGGCGCGCCCGAGATCAGCAGGCCGTTCGGCTTGTCGAAGATCATGCGCTCGATGTCGATCACGTAGTCGTTGCCCACGCGCATCGAGACGATCTTGCCGCCGCGCTCGCGGAACGCCACCGACCACGGCATGGCCAGCTGGGCGCTCATCTCGATCATGAGGTCGAGCTCTTGCCCGGCCGTGGCCATGTCGATGATGGGCACAGGCGAATCTGCGAGAAAGTTGGTGGCATCCGCCGGGCCGCCGTCGCCGCCGCCAGCCACCAGCACGGCGCTTTCCATGCGCGGCGAACGCAGCAGCAGCATCACGAGGAACAGGCAGTTTTGGTACACGCCGTTTTCCCACAGGCTCTGCTCGCCCTTGCGGATGAAGATCGAAACGCCGACCTTCAGCTTCGCCGGCATGACGGTCTTTTGTTGTTGTGCCCCGCTCATGCGGCCGCCCTCATGCCGTCGGCCCGGAATGCGGCATTGCCACCCACCAGGTGCAGCAGGCGCTGCGCATAGCCGTCGACGTTCGCGGGGTTGAGCGGGTTGACCGACTCCAGAACCCGCAAAGAGCGGGCGCGGTAGTCGCCCTGCTGCTGGTCGTGGTCGCGCACGGCTTGCAGCAACTGCGCCGCGCCCGCGGCGATGTCGAAGTCGGGGTAGTAGTAGCCCGCATCGCGCAGCCAGGGCGAGTTGTGCACCAGCGGGTAGTTGCCGTAGAGCGCATCGAGGTAGCTGTAGTTCTGGTCGTTCTGCCACTGGTGCGACACCACCGCGTCGGCGAACTGCACCATGAAGCCCGCGAAGTCGTGCCGGCCATGGAACACCGCCTTGTGTTGGCGCACGATGTCGAGCGAGTTCGCCAGGTGGAGCATGGTCGGGTGATCCTTGATGTGCAAGGTGTTGAGCACCTGCATCGAGGTCACGGCGGCCGGGTCGGCGCGGTAGGCCCCGTCGCAGATCAGCATGGGCACGCTGCTCGACTTCACCACCGAGATGTTGGGCTCGAAGATCGCCACGCGAAAACCCGGTTGCTCCGCCGTGCGCCGCGTGTAGCCGAAACGGTGGCCCGCGGCCTCGACCTCCGCCGCGCGCTGCGCCAGGAAATACGGCGACCACAGGTAAGGCACCTCGAACACCGGGCGGCGGTGCAGGGTGCGCATCATGGGCGTGAACACCGCGTCCTTGGGCAGCAGCCACACCTCGTCGCAGCGGTCGGGCTTGCTGAAGTGGCCCTTGCCGGTGAACACGATCGGCTCGGCCAGCGCCACGAAAGGCTGACCCACGCAATGAAAAACCACGCGCCCGCCGCACGCGCGGAAGTAAGAGAGCCATTGCGCATCGAGCGCGCCGGCCATCTCGATGACCACGTCGAGCGCGTCGGTCAGCTCGGGCGCCCGCCCGACGGCCAGGCCCATCGCGGCCAGGTCGACCTGGGGCGGCATGCTCGGCTGATCGCCGGCGTCGATCAGCGTGACCGATTCGACGAACTCGATGCGTTGCAGCAGCCGGGCCAGAAACAGGACGTTCTGCCCCATCCCGTTTTCCCAGATGTTCTGCTCCGCGTGTGTAAGGATTGAAATACCAATTCGCATGGGCTCAAGGTGTACCAAAAAAAACGGCCCGGCCGCGGCCGATGCTGTGGCTTATTTCCTTCTTTTGCATTCCATCGATGCTGGCGATCACACCCTATGATGCGGGCCACCAAAATAATTGCGACATTTAACTATTTTTGACAATCAAGGCAATGGCGACTAATACAAGCCTCCGAGTAGGAATCACCATCGGCCTCCACCACGAAGCCGAAACCCTGTGGAACAACGGCATCAAGCAAAACGCCGTGTTCCTGGCGGAAGCCCTGAAGCACTGCCCGGCCGTCGCCTCGGTGGTACTGGTCAACACCACGGCCATCCCGATCACGCCCGCCCTGCCCTGGGACCAGACACGCTGGCCCACGGTTCCTTTCGAGAGCGCCAAGGACAGCGTCGACGTGCTCATCGAGCTTGGCGGCCAGATCGGCCCGGAGCAGACCGACTACCTCAAGCGCCGCGGCGCGCGGCTCGTGTCTTACTGCTGCGGCTGCGAATACGTGAGCGCCATGGAGTCGATGCTGTTCAACAAGCCGCTCTGGGGGCAGAACCTGTTCGTCAACCAGCGCTACGACGACATCTGGATGGTTCCGCAGGTGGCAAACATCAGCCAGCCCTACTTTGAAGTGCTGCGCCGGGCCGAGGCGCGCCCCGTGCCTTTCGTCTGGAGCCCCGTGTTTCTGGACGAACGCACGCGCGGCCTGCCCGATGCCGGCATCTACCAGCCGCACACCGGCCCCCGCCGGCTGAGCGTGATGGAGCCCAACATCAACGTCGTCAAGTTCTGCCTTTACCCGATCTTCATTGCCGAGTTGGCCTACCGCACGCGGCCCGACGCCATCGCGCAGCTGCAGGTTACCAACGCCGAACGGCAGGCCAGGGAGAGCATGGAATTCATCACGCTGATGAACCAGCTCGACCTCATCCGCGACCACAAGGCGGTGTTTCTCGGCCGGCACGAAACGCCCGTCTTCCTGGCGCAGAACACCGACATCGTGGTCTCGCACCAGTGGGAGAACCCGCTCAACTACTTCTACCTGGAAACCTGCTGGCAGGGCTATGCGCTCGTGCACAACGCGCACCTGTGCGCGGATCTTGGCTACTACTACGCGGGGAACGACGTGGCCGCCGGCAGCGCCCGCCTGCTTGAAGCCATCGACACGCACGACGCCCAGGCCGAGGCTTACCGTGAGCGCCAGCGCAGCCTGATCGGCCGCTACCTCCCCGGCAACGCCGCGGGCACCGAGGCCTACAACACCCTGCTGCTCGGCCTGATGCAGCGCCCCGCCAGATAGGCAAAGAGAGCAGCGCTGCGCGGCCAGTTCCTGGCCAGCCCGCAGCGCACCGGCACCACAGCTTCTGGGAGAAATCTGTGAAGTAGTGCCGCTTCAGGGCCCCTGTTGCGGTCCAAATCTGATCAATTCTCGCGAAATCCTCACTCGCCGATAGGGCCCCTTCACCATCCGCTCCGTCTGTCGATGAAGTGTTGCGCATCAAGTGATGCCGACATCTTTGTTGCACGAAGTGGGCAATGGGGAAGGCGCGAAAACGCGTTCACCGGCGCTCCGATTAACGGTACGGCCCAAGAGGAGAAGACGGTGAACAAGGTATATCGATCAATTTGGAACACGACGCTCGGCACATTCGTGGCCGCCCCGGAAACGGCCAAGGCGGCTGGCAAGAAAGCCGGCTCTTCGGTGAACGTCGTGGAGGGTGGCGCGCTCGGCGATGGTTCGGGCCTTTGGCTTTCGGCCGGGAGTGGGGCGGGGCGCTTCGCGCTTACGCTGCTTGCGGCGGGCATGTTGCTTGGCGGTGGCGTGTTTGCTCCGCGCGATGCAATGGCCCAATCGACGTCGGCCGTCGTCCTTGGCGGCGGCATCTTCAGCAATCCGACCTTCGGTTGTGAGGCCACATCCTTCACGAGCAGTAGCGTCGCCATCGGGTGCCTGGCTGCCGCTTCTGCCAACAACGCAGTCGCGATCGGTGTGGGTGCTCTCGGGCAGGGAACGAATTCGACGGCCATCGGTGCCTTTGCATTCACGCAACCTGTTAATGAGCAAGGAGTTGCCCTTGGGTATCAAGCCGCTGCATTCGGCGGCATAAACGCAAATGCCCTCGGTACGCAGGCGGTGGCGAACGGGAACAATGCAACGGCAGTCGGGTCGAACGCCACCGCCTCTGGCGATAATTCCACTGCCGTAGGCTTCGCCGCGAATTCAAACATTGAGGGTGTCGCAATCGGCCACAGCGCCAATGCTGGCGGTGTCGGCGGCACCGCCGTTGGTTCTGGGGCTCAGGCAAGCAGCGGGAATGCTTCCGCCTTCGGCATTGGGGCTTCGGCAAGTGGCGGCAACAGCGCTGCCTTTGGCGTTAGCGCAACAGCCATTGGTGTCTCGTCCGTTGCCATTGGCGACAACGCAGTGGCTTCCTCAGACGAATCTGTGGCCATCGGGGTGGGCGCGCGGGCTCTGAACGGCAGGGCCGTCTCCATCGGTTCGCGCAACACTGCCTCTGGCAATGGCGCCGTGGCCATCGGCGACCCTACCACAGCCACCGGCGCTGGCGCGCTGGCACTGGGCATGGACAGCACGGCCACCGGCAACGGCTCGGTGGCGCTGGGTAACACCAACATGGTGGGCGGCGGCGGCCAGGCTGTCAGCACGGCGGGTACCGCGGCGCAAGGCGCAGTGGGCATCGGCTTCCAAAACACCGTGGTCGGCCAGGGCGCCGTAGCGGTGGGCAACAGCAACACTGCTCAGGGACAAGGCGCGGTGGCGCTGGGCAACGCCTCCTCGGTGACTGCCGCCGGTGGCGTCGCTTTGGGCGATACCGCCAGTGCCAGCGCCAGCAATGCCATGGCGATGGGCTCGGGCGCCGTGGCCAGTAACGCAGGCGCTGTGGCACTGGGCTCGGGCTCCACCACGGCGGCGGCGGTGGGCACGTCCAGCACCGTCCTCAACGGCACAACCTACAACTTCCAGGGCACCACCCCCGGCAGCACCGTCAGCGTCGGCTCGGTGGGCGCCGAACGCACCATCACCAACGTGGCGGCAGGCCGGATCAGCGGCGCCAGCACCGACGCAGTCAATGGCTCGCAACTCTTCGCGACCAACAGCGCCATCAACAGCCTGACAGCCAGCGCCACGCACTATGTCAGTGTCAACGACGGCGGCACGACAGGCGCCAACTACGCCAACGACGGGGCGACGGGCAAAAACTCCATTGCGGCTGGCGTGGCTGCCAGCAGCACCGGAGCCAATAGCAGCGCATTTGGCCCCCAGGCGACGGCAGGCGGCATTTCGGCCCTTGCTCTCGGGCAACAGGCTACCGCCTCGGGCTTCTTCTCCATCGCTGCTGGTGTGAATGCCAGAGCCACCGGAGGCAGCGCGATCGCCGTGGGCAACAACTCGGCAGCTAGCGCGTTCCGCGCCGAGGCGTTCGGCAACAATTCCGCAGCAAGCGCGACTAATGCGACGGCAATCGGCGAGTCCTCGTGGGCCAGAGGGGTGAATTCCTTCGCCGGTGGCGCCCTTGCTGTCGCGGGCAATGGCAGCACGCCGACCGAGAACGATGTCGCAGTTGGTTACCTGTCTTCGGCAAGTGGCGGCGACTCCGTTGCTATCGGTTCATTCACTAACGCCGGTAACGCAGGCGATGTGGCACTGGGCTCTGGGTCCAGCACAGCGGCCGCTGTGGGCACGGCCAGCGCGACGATCGGCGGCACAACCTACAACTTCGCCGGCACGACACCTGCCAGCACCGTCAGCGTCGGCTCGGTGGGCGCCGAACGCACCATCACCAACGTGGCGGCAGGCCGGATCAACGGCACCAGCACCGACGCAATCAACGGCAGCCAGCTCTCTGCCACCAACACGGCGATCGAGTCGCTCTCGACTTCAACGTCTACGGGCATCACCTCGCTGTCGACAGGCCTGAGCACGACCGACAGCACGGTTGCAACGCTGTCCACGGGATTGAGTACGTCGAGCAGTGCAATTGCATCGCTGTCGACCTCCACCTCAACCACGGCCAGCTCGCTCTCGACCGGCTTGAGCACGACCGACAGCACCGTGGCCAGCCTGTCGACCTCGACCTCCACGGGCCTGAGCACGGCGACCAGCGGCATCACCAGCCTGTCGACTTCGACCTCTACGGGTTTGAGCACGGCAACCAGCGGAATCACCAGCCTGTCGACTGGCCTGAGCACGACCAACAGCACCGTGACCGCGTTGTCGACTTCGACGTCGACCGGCATTGCTTCGCTGTCGACGGGCCTTTCCAATACGGTCATGTATGACAACGCCGGCCACACGTCCGTGACGCTGGGCGGCGTGGGTGCAACAGTGCCAGTGGGTCTTACCAATGTCGCCGCGGGCGTGAATCCCACGGACGCGGTGAACTTCAGCCAGTTGACCTCGCTGTCGACTTCGGCCTCGACCGGCATCACTTCGCTTTCGACCGGCCTGAGCACCACCGACAGCACCGTTGCAAGCCTGTCTACCACGGTGAGTTCGTCGGCGAGCGGTCTCTCGAGTCTGTCGACTGCGGTGAGCACGACCGGCAGCACCGTTGCAAGCCTGTCGACTGGCTTGAGCACGACTGACAGCACCGTTGCCAGCCTGTCGACTTCGACCTCCACGGGTCTGAGCACGGCAACCAGCGGTATCACCAGCCTGTCGACCTCGACTTCGACCGGCATCGCCAGCCTTTCGACGGGCCTGAGCACAACCGACAGCACGGTTGCGAGCCTGTCGACTTCGACCTCCACGGGTCTGAGCACCGCCACCAGCGGCATCGCCAGTCTGTCGACTTCGACCTCGACCGGCATCAGCAGCCTGTCGACTGGCCTGAGCACCACCGACAGCACGGTTGCGAGCCTGTCGACTTCGACCTCCACGGGTCTGAGCACCGCCACCAGCGGCATCGCCAGTCTGTCGACTTCGACCTCGACCGGCATCAGCAGCCTGTCCACTGGCCTGAGCACGACTGACAGCACCGTTGCAAGCCTGTCGACCTCGACCTCCACGGGTCTGAGCACGGCAACCAGCGGCATCGCCAGCCTGTCGACTTCGACCTCCACAGGTCTGAGCACGGCAACCAGTGGCATCGCCAGCTTGTCCACGGGCTTGAGCACGACTGACAGCACCGTTGCCAGCCTGTCGACTTCGACCTCCACGGGTCTGAGCACGGCGACCAGCGGCATCAGCAGCCTGTCGACTGGCTTGAGCACGACTGACAGCACCGTTGCCAGCTTGTCGACTTCGACCTCGACCGGCATCAGTAGCTTGTCCACCGGCCTGAGCACTGCCACCAGCGGCATCAGCAGCCTTTCGACGGGCCTGAGCACGACCGACAGCACGGTTGCCAGCCTGTCGACCTCGACCTCGACCGGCCTGAGCACCGCAACCAGTGGCATCGCCAGCTTGTCCACGGGCTTGAGCACCACAGACAGCAACGTGACCAGCCTGTCGACTTCGACCTCCACGGGTCTGAGCACGGCGACCAGCGGCATCAGCAGCCTGTCCACGGGCCTCAGCACGGCAACCAGCGGCATCAGCAGCTTGTCAACGGGCTTGAGCACGACCGACAGCACCGTTGCGAGCCTGTCGACCTCGACCTCCACGGGTCTGAGCACGGCGACCAGCGGCATCAGCAGCCTGTCGACGGGCTTGAGCACGACCGACAGCACCGTTGCCAGCCTGTCGACCTCGACCTCGACCGGCATCAGCAGCCTGTCCACTGGCCTGAGCACGACTGACAGCACCGTTGCCAGCCTGTCGACTTCGACCTCCACGGGTCTGAGCACGGCGACCAGCGGCATCAGCAGCTTGTCGACTGGCTTGAGTACGACTGACAGCACCGTTGCCAGCCTGTCGACCTCGACCTCCACGGGTCTGAGCACGGCAACCAGCGGCATCAGCAGCCTGTCGACTGGCTTGAGCACGACCGACAGCACCGTTGCGAGCCTGTCGACCTCGACCTCCACGGGTCTGAGCACGGCGACCAGCGGCATCGCCAGCCTGTCGACTGGCCTGAGCACGACCGACAGCACCGTTGCCAGCCTGTCGACTTCGACCTCGACCGGCATCAGCAGCCTGTCGACTGGCCTGAGCACCACCGACAGCACCGTTGCAAGCCTGTCGACTTCGACCTCCACGGGTCTGAGCACGGCGACCAGCGGCATCAGCAGCCTGTCGACGGGCTTGAGCACGACCGACAGCAACGTGGCCAGCCTGTCGACGTCGACCTCGACCGGAATCAGCAGTCTCTCGACCGGCGTTGCTTCGCTGTCCACCGGCCTGAGCACCACCAGCAGCAACCTGGGCAACGTCGGAACCGGCGCAGCCGCAGCATTGGGTGGCGGCGCTTCCTACAACCCGACGACGGGTACCTGGACGGCGCCTTCGTACACCATCAACAACGCCAACGGCACGGTCAGCACCGTGGACAACGTGGGCGATGCGTTGACCGGTGTCTACACGCAGGGCACCAAGTACTTCCACACCAACTCGACCCTGCCGGACTCGATTGCGAGCGGTGCGAACTCGGTCGCGGTTGGGCCGAACGCAGTGGCAAGTGGTGACAACTCGATCGCAGTGGGCCTTGGCGCCCAGGCGACCGGCACGAACGCCGTTGCCATCGGTACCGGTGCGCTTGCCACGGGTTCCGTGGCGCTCGGCGCCAGCTCCCGCGCCGGTGGCGGGGGCACGGCGGTCGGCGACTTCGCCGACGCAGGCGGTACGCCGCTGAGTGCCGCACCGACGATCTCGCGAGGCACGGCTATCGGCTACGGCGCCGTCGTCCAGCAAAGCGGTGGTGTCGCACTGGGAACCGGGTCGGTCGCCAACAGGGCCGCGGGCACGGTCACCGAGGCGTACACCGGCGTGGCTGTCAACGCGCAGGCGGCGGTGTCGGTCGGCAGTGCAGGCAACGAGCGCCAGATCACCAACGTGGCAGGCGGCACGCAGGCCACCGACGCGGTGAATCTGCGGCAGTTGCAGGCGGCCAGTGCTGCTTCGGTGCAGTACGCCACCAATCCTGATGGCAGCGTCAACTACAACCAACTCACTCTGGGGAATGGCCAGGCGCCCAACGGCACGGTGATCTCGAACGTGGCGCCTGGGGTGAAGGGCACCGACGCGGTCAACGTGAACCAGTTGAACAGCGGCGTCGCCGCGGCCACTGCCTATACCGACGCGCGAGTCAACGGCTTGCAGACCAACATCAACGACGTCGCCAAGAAGTCGTATGCGGGGGTTGCGTCGGCGATGGCAATGGAAAGCGCGCCGTACATCCCGGGCAAGCTGACCTATGCCGCAGGGCTGGGCTACTACCAGTCCCAGAGTGCGGTCGGCGTTTCGTTGCGGCGCACGGCAGACAACGGCCGCTGGAGTGTCACGGGCGGTGTCTCCGCGAGTCCGGCAGGCGGCGTTGCGGTACGAGCGGGGATCTCGGGTGTCTGGGATTGATGGGGCGCCTGGAGAAACCATGCAAAACACCATGCACTTCACTCGCAACAGCCTTGCCGCTGCCGTGTCGGCCCAAGGCGCGCCTGGCGCGCCTGCGGAGCCGACATTGTTCCCCGCGCTCGAAGGCTTCCCCCTCGGGGGGCGCCGGGCGCACGTTCAACCAATTCGCGGAGTTTCGATCTTGAAAAAAATGATTCAACAGCGGGCAAAGCCCCTCGTGCCGATGCTGCAGTTCCTGCCGCTGGCGGTCGTGGCTGCGTTTTTGCTCACGCTCGGCGGTTGTGCCGGCTCGGCGGCCATCGCGCCGCAGGCCGGAATGATCAAGGAAGATTCGCCGCCGCCCAGGGCGGAGAATTTCCCGAAGGTCAACGCCGTGCAGTGGAAGGAGGGCGCGTTCCCGAGTACGGAGGCCCTGCGCACCATGCGTACCGGAATGGGCAAGGACGAGGTGCGCGAGTTGCTCGGATCGCCTCACTTCAGCGAGGGCATCGCGGGGGTGCGCGAGTGGAACTACCTCTTCCACTTTCACACCGGCAAGGGCCCGGAGTTCACTACTTGCCAGTACATGGTGCGCTTCAACCGCGACATGCTGACCAACGGCATGTATTGGAAGGAGCCCGATTGCGCGATGCTGGTTGATCCGCCGCAGGTCAAGCCGATTCCGGCAGTGGTCACGCCGTCGCCGTCGCCTGCGCCTGCGCAGAAGGTGACGCTGGGTGCCGACGGGCTGTTTCGCTTCGATGGCGGCTCCCTTGCCGACCTGCAGCCCGCAGGGCGCGCGAAGATCGAGCAGCTGGCCGCGGAAATCAAGCGCAGCTTCCGCAAGCTGAACCACGTCGCCGTGACGGGCCATACCGACCGGCTGGGCTCCGAAAGCTACAACGAGAAGCTCTCGCTCGCTCGTGCCAGCACCGTAGCTGATCTGCTGGCGCAGGGAGGGGTTCCGAAGGGGGTGATCCGTACCGCAGGCATGGGCGAGCGACAGCCGCTCGTGCAATGTCAGGGCGCCGCGAAGACGCCCACGCTGGTGGCTTGCCTGCAGCCCAATCGTCGCGTGGAGATCGAGGTGAGCGGGGATCGGTAAAGCCCCGACCCGCTAGCGATCGAGGGGAGTAGTTCGCAGCGAGCCCTCCCTTCAAGATCATGAACCTGTACGGCCTGCCGGCTGTACAGGTTTTTTGCTTTTCCCGGCACGCTCGGGCAGCTCGGGCCGGCCAAGGGGTCTGCCTGCCTAGACCAGCGCCGCGATCTCCGCCGCGCTCAGCGCCCCGCTGTAGAGCCGGAAGTCGTCGAGCCGGCCCGGCAGCGACGGATCCGACGCGAACTGCGAGCGCCCGAGCCAGTTCTGCGTGGTTTCGCCGAGATGGAAGGGCGCCAGCGTCATCTGCGTGTTGGTGCCGACCGCGATGCCGTCGACGTACAGCGTGCCGAGGCTGTCCGACAAGGTCACCGCCACATGCACCCAGCGGCCCGTCGGCAGTGCCGCGTTGCCGTCGATCTCCTCCGCGTTGTAGCCGTGAACCGTGGAGATCGCATAGCGGACCGTGCCGGTATTGCTGCGCGGCGTCAGCATCATGTAGCGGCGGGGGCCGGAGCCGAAGTCGAACACGCGCGACCATGTGGCCGTGCTGTCCAGGAACACGCGGACTGCGATCGTGAAGTCGGCGATATCCTTTGCCACGCCGGTGGCAAGCGTGGCATGGCCGTTGCCGCCGTCGTCGGTCTTCTTGTGCAGCAGCAGTTCGGGTTTGATCGCCACCCTCGCCTCGGTCGAGGGTGCGCTCTCGCCTGCCGCATTCACGCCAACGACCGCGTAGTAGTACACGGCGCCGGCGACGGCGGTGCTGTCGGTGAAAGTCAGCGTGTCGGTGATGCCGGCAGCGAGCGTGGCGTAGGGGCCGCCCGCGTTGTCGCCCCGCTTGACCGTGTAGCTCAGTGCGTCGGTGCAGCCCCACCACGACAGCAGCACCTGCGGCCCGCGCAGCCGCGCCGTGAGGCCGCTCGGCCGCAAAGTCGCGAGCGGGTCGCGCGTGAAGGTCAGCGTCCCGAAACCGAGCTGGTCGCCATTGCCACCGTCCCCCTCGGGGCGCATCTGCGCCACTTGCAGCGCCGCATAGGGCGTTGCGATGCCGAGGCGATTGGCATAGTGGTTGTGCACGCTCTCCCAGATGCCGCGCCGGTGGCCCTGGCCGGCGTTCGACAGCACCGACTGCGTGCCCTGCCTGTTGATGTTGGTGAAGAACGGCACCGTGTTGAAGGCGCCGGAGCCATCCAGAAGATTCGACTTCGCCACGTACTCCGCGCCGGCCAGGAAGCGATTGTTCTCGTAGCCGTAGATGTCGTCGCCCTGGTTCCACGCCATTTCGCAGAACGCGCCCGCCAGACCGATGCCGAGCGTGCAGTGCCCCTGGTCGCGTCCGCTCTCCTGCCATTGACCGAGATAACCGGGATGCACGTGGTAGACCGCCTGCAGGCCGGCCCCGTTGCCCTGGCCGGTCTTGTAGTAGCCGAGCGCCTCGTCGTAGATGTCCTGCCGGTCGCACAGCACGCCGATGGCCAGCATCGAGGCCAGTGTGCACTGGTCCCAGTTGGCCCAGTAGTTGGTGATGACGGAACCGTTGTGGTTGACCAGGAAGCTGTGGTTGAGCGGGTAGAACACCGTCAGCATCATGTTCTGGAAGCGCGCCAGATCGGCTGCCGCCCAGCCTGGGTAGGAGCGCATGATCTCGGCCGCATTCGCGAACTGGTAGCCATAGATGCCCGCCGCCAGGAAACGGTCCGCGTTGCCGTGGATGGCAGTCAGCGTGGAAGACCAGGCGTTCAGGAACACCACCGCCAGGTCGGCATAGCGCGTGTCCTGCGAGACCTTCCAGCGCAGCGCCAGTTGGTAGGCGCGCGCGATGTCGATGTACATCTGGGCGAAGTTCGAGTCGTCGCCGCCGCGGATCACCGTGGCCAGTGGACGCGGGCTGGCGCCGAGCTGGGCGCGGCCGTTGGATGTCAATGCGTTCCAGCCGCTCTGCCAGGGCTCGGCACGGGCCGTAACTTTCAGGCGCATGCGCTCGAAGTCAGCCTCGGTGTGCAGAAGGCCCGGATGCGTGAACTTGCGCGCTTGCGGCGGCGCGATCGAGTCGGGCTGGGAATCACCCGACGCACTGGATCCGCCGGACACAACGGCGTCGGTGGACGCGGCCGACGCGACGGAGGACCCGGACGAAGCCGCCCCATCCTGTTGGGCGGCGCCGAGCGCGCCGGTGCCCGTGAATCCGCCGTTTCCACCGTCGCCACAGGCTGCGGTTCCCAGTGCTGCGAAGCTCACTGCGCCCATGCAGAAGGTACGGCGGGCCAGGCGAGTGCTGTTGTCGTTGTCGATTGAATGCATTTGGCCGAGAGGATATGTGATTTTTTGTTACAGCAATATGCATGCCTGTTGTTTGCGCAAGACCGCAGGTCGTGAAGGTACATGTATTCGCGATCTCAATTCTGAACAATTGTCAAGCTGGCCGTATGAAAACGCGCCCGTGCCTATGCTCGCGAGGCAGCGCCGACGATGGCGTAAATAGGGAGCAAACAACATGCACAAAACCAACATTTCCATCTGGTCGGCCGAGTTTCTCGGAACGTTCTGGCTGACGCTGGGCGGCTGCGGGAGCGCGGTTCTTGCCGCCGCCTTTCCCGGTCTGGGCATCGGGCTTCTTGGCGTATCGCTGGCCTTCGGCCTGACGGTGGTCACCGGTGCCTACGCGTTCGGGCCGGTCTCGGGCGCGCACTTCAATCCGGCCGTCTCGTTCGGCCTGGTGGTCGCCGGCCGGATGCGCGCATCGATGCTGCCGGGCTATGTGATCTCGCAAGTATTCGGCGCCTGTGCCGCGGCGGCCGTGCTGTACCTCATTGCGACCGGGCGCCCGGGTGCCGATATCGGCAGCTTTGCGGTGAACGGCTATGGCGTCCACTCGCCCGGGAAGTACGGTCTGGTCGCTGCCCTGCTCTGTGAAGTGGTCATGACGGCGATGTTCCTGATCGTGATTCTGGGCGCGACCGCAAAACCCGCTGCCTCAGGATTTGCAGGGCTTGCAATCGGCCTGTGCCTGACCCTGATCCACCTGGTCTCGATTCCGGTGACCAACACGTCGGTCAATCCCGCGCGCAGCATCGGGCCGGCGCTGTTCGGGCCAGCGTGGGCCTCGTCCCAGCTCTGGCTGTTCGTGGTGGCGCCACTTGCGGGCGCCGCGATCGGCGCCCTGGTCCATCGGTTCCTGCTGAAAAACAGCAATGAGGCGGATGCGGGTTGATGGCTGCGGGCTGATGGCTGATGCGGCGCCGCGGCGCCGGGCTTTCAGCCGGCCAGGGCAGCCTCGATGTCGCGCGCCATCGAGGCGGGTGTTTCGAGCGGCGCGTAGCGCCTGAGCACCTTGCCGTCGCGCCCGAGCAGGAACTTGGTGAAGTTCCACTTGATCGCGGTGCTGCCCAGCAGGCCGGGCTTTTCCTTCGTGAGCCACTGGTAGAGCGGCGCGGCGCTGCTGCCGTTGACGTCGATCTTCTCCATCATCGTAAAGCTCACGCCGTAGTTCTTGGTGCAGAAGGCGCCGATCTCCTCGTTGCTGCCCGGATCCTGCGCGCCGAACTGGTTGGACGGAAAACCCAGCACCGTGAGGCCCTGCTCGGCGTATTTCTCGTGCAGTTCTTCGAGCCCGGCGAACTGCGGCGTGAAGCCGCACTTGCTGGCGGTGTTGACGATCAGCATCACCCGGCCCTTGTAGGCGGAAAGCTTCACCTTCTTGCCGTCGATCTGCTGGGCTTCGAAGTCGTAGACGGTGGTCATCGCATGTCTTTCAGGTAGGTGGTGGCCGATCATCGTCCGACCCCGGCGTTCGTGCAAACGACGCCCATGCCGCCGCGACAACGATCAGCACGCCGCCCAGCAGCACGCGCCGGTCCAGCGTGGCCGCGCCCAGTGCGGCCGACGACACGCTGGCGAACAGCACCTCCGACAACATGATCACCGCCGTTGCGCTGGCTGCCAGCCGCGCGGCGCCGTACTGCAGGCAGACGTTTCCCAGCACCAGGCCGAGGCCGAGCGCGGCGGCCCAGCCGAGCCAGCCCGCGTCCGCAAGCGTCATGGCCGGCGCGGCCATCGCGCCAAGGCCGGTGCCGGCCAGCGCCGTGGTACCCGCCACCACCGCGCAGCCAGCGAACATGGCGAGCGCGCGCGACATTCCCGGTGCTGCATGCAGGTCGCGCAGCAGGATGTTGACGACCGCGAAACTGAAGCCTGCGGCCATGCCCAGCCAGTCCGGCAGGCTCGCGGGCACCGGCCATTCGACGCCGGGTGCCTTCAGCACCACGGCCACGCCGCTCAGTGCCAGCGCGACGCGCAGCAGCGCGCCTGCTGTCGGCCGTTCGCCGAGAAAGGCCCAGCCGAGCAGCACGCTCCAAAGGGGCATCAGATAGAAGAGCAGTACCACGCGCACCACGTCGCCCTGCGTCACGGCCCAGTTGAAGCCGACGTTGGTGAAGCCGGCAGCGAGCCCGAGCAGCGCGAGCCGCGGCGAGGCCGCGAAGCCACGCCACGCCTGCGGGCGCACCAGGCTGGTCGCGAGCGCGATCGCCATGTAGATCAGCGCCGTTGCCCACACCGGGTGCACGCCGTGGGCTTCGATCTGGCGGAACGGAAACCACGAGACGCCCCAGACGAACGCGTTCAGCAGCAGGGCGAGTGCGGGCGCCACCTCAGTGGTGTTTGTCGCTGCGAGCGATGGCCAGCAGGTGCGCGATTTCCTCGGGGTATTTCACGCAGTTGCTATCGTGCCAGCGCTTGATCAGCCACATGAAGCCGGCCACCACGAGTCCGAACGCCGTGATCGCGGTATAGGCCGACAGGCCCATTCCGGTACAGGCGCTGTAGAACGCGCCGAGCAGCAGGATGCAGGCCTGCTCGTTGAAGTTCTGCACGGCGATCGAGCGGCCCGCGCCCATGAGGTTGTGGCCGCGGTGCTGCAGCAGTGCGTTCATCGGCACCACCAGAAAGCCGCCGAGCCCGCCCAGCAGGATCAGGAACGGAATCGCCACCCAGAGGTTGGTGATGAAGTTCAGCGAGATGATCAGGACGCCCATGCCGATGCCGAGCGGGATCACGCGGGTCGCCATGTCGAGCTTCATGCGCATCGACGCCACCACCGCACCGACGGCGGTGCCGATCACCACCACGCCGGTGAGCGCGGTGGCCTGCGCCGTGTTGTAGCCGAGCGCGAGCGAGGCCCAGGCCAGCACGATGTATTTGAGGTTGCCGCCCGCGCCCCAGAACAGCGTGGTGGTGCCGAGCGAGATCTGGCCCAGCTTGTCGCGCCACAGGCGCGAATTGCAGTGCCAGAAGTCCGGCAGCAGCGCGAACAGGTTGCGCACGAAGCTGTGCCGCGGGTTGGAGCGCAGCGGGCGCATCTCGACGCCGGTGTGCGGAATGCGGGTGTTGAACCAGGCTGCGATCAGGTACACGAAGATCAGCACGCTGATCGCGGCAGCGGGCGCGGTGTCGACGCCGGTGTCCAGCATGGGCAGGTCGAACGCCAGCAGATGGCTCGACACCATGTGGCCGACCAGTTGGCCGCCAAGCAGGATGCCCAGGATGATCGACGCGATGGTCAGGCCCTCGATCCAGCCATTGGCCTTGACCAGCTGCGAGGCCGGCAGCAGTTCGGTCAGGATGCCGTACTTGGCCGGCGAGTAGGCCGCGGCGCCGAGCCCGACGATGGCATACGACAACAGCGGGTGCGAGCCGAACAGCATCATCACGCAGCCGACCACCTTGATGGCGTTGCTGATGAACATCACCTTGCCTTTGGGCAGCGCGTCCGAGAACGCGCCCACCAGCGGCGCGAGCACCACATAGAAGACCGCAAAGATCGGCACCAGCGCCGCGCGCTGCCATTCGGGAGCCCCGGTGCTTCGCAACAGTTCGATGGCGGCGACGAAAAGCGCGTTGTCGGCCACCGACGAAAAGAACTGGGCCGACATGATCGTGTAGAAACCGCGCTTCATCGATGGGCTGGCTGGCCAGAGGAGTGAGGGCCGCTGGCAATAGTGGAAGAGGTCTCCGCCCCCTGGCGGATGCGCGGTTATAGCATGGGGTCAAATGACAGAATAAGGAGCGCGTATGCGGGTTCGCCCGTAGCCCGAACGTGCTGTTTTTCTCGCCTTCCCCTTCGTCCACGCCCCACCATGCCGCGTCCCATCCTCGCCACCGTCCACACCGACGCCCTTCGCCACAATCTCGACCGCGCGCGTCGCTCCGCGCTCGATGCGCGGGTCTGGGCCGTGGTCAAGGCCAACGCCTACGGCCATGGCATCGAGCGCGCCTACGAAGGCCTGCGCGGCGCCGACGGCTTTGCGCTGCTCGACCTGGCCGAGGCCGAGCGCGTGCGCGCACTCGGCTGGCGCGGGCCGGTGCTGCTGCTCGAAGGCGTGTTCGACGCGCGCGACCTCGAGCTGTGCTCCAGGCTCGACCTCTGGCACACGGTGCATTGCGACGAGCAGATCGACATGCTGGCCGCGCACAAGACCCAGCAGCCCCAGCGCGTGTTCCTGAAAATGAACTCGGGCATGAACCGGCTGGGCTTCACGCCCGAGCGCTACCGCGCGGCCTGGACCCGGTTGAACGCGCTGCCGCAGGTCGACGAGATTTCGCTGGTGACGCACTTCAGCGATGCCGACGGTGCGCGCGGCATCGCGGCGCAGGTCGCCACCTTCCAGCACGCCACCGAAGACCTGCCGGGCGAGCGTTCCATTGCCAACAGCGCGGCACTGTTGCGCCATGCCGACAGCACCCGCGCCGACTGGGTGCGCCCCGGCATTGCGCTGTACGGCAGCGCGCCTGACTTTCCCGAGCACGACGCGGCGCACTGGCAGTTACAGCCGACCATGACGCTCGCCAGCAAGCTCATCGGCATCCAGACGCTGGCGGCGGGCGCGCTGGTCGGCTACGGCTCCAGCTTTGCGGCCGAGGCGCCGATGCGCATCGGCGTCGCGGCGGTCGGCTATGCCGACGGCTACCCGCGCCACGCCCACACCGACACCCCGGTGCTGGTGAACGGCGTGCGCACGCGCATGGTCGGGCGCGTGAGCATGGACATGATCACGGTCGACCTCACGCCCGTGCCGGAAGCCGGCTTCGGCAGCGAGGTCACGTTGTGGGGCCGCTCGGCCGTCAACGGCGCCGTGCTGCCGATCGACGAGGTGGCGCGGGCCGCCGGCACGGTGGGCTACGAACTCATGTGCGCGCTCGCGCTGCGCGTGCCGACGGTGGTCGCTTGATGCTCGCCGCGGCGGCCGCATGAAGGTTTTATCGAACTGGCGCTCGGTCAAGCTGTGGGAGAGCGCGTTCGAGCGCGATCTGCACCGGCGCCACAGCCTGCGGGCGTACGGCCTCCTGATCGGCACCTTCACGCTGTTGCTGATGTGGGGCGTGTCCAGCCTGGTGATGCGATTCGGCACCGACTCGCTGGCGGTGCGCTACCTGTTCACGCTCGGCGTCGGCTACATCGCCTACCTGCTGATCCTGCGCTGGTGGGCGCAGCGGCTGGCGGAAGACCGCACGCATTTCAATCCCGATGTCGACATGCCCGATGTTTCCGGCGGGGGCAGCGACCACGGCATCGACACCGGCTATGCCGACCTGGCCCATGCCGACGGCACCGGTCTCGGCGACCTCGCCGGTGGCGCGCTCGAGGTGGCCGGCGGAGCCGACGAGGGCGCTATCGTCGTGGTGCCGGTGCTCGCGATCTTCCTGATTGGCATTGCCATCGTGTTCGGCGCCGGCTGGCTGGTGCTGCTGTACTTCGGCTCCGACGTGCTGCTGGCCGTCACGCTGGAGATTGCGTTCTCCTACGTGTCGGCTCGTGCCGCCGTGCGGCTGGCGCGCGAGGGCTGGCTGTCGGCCGCGCTGCGGCTGACCTGGAAGCCGCTGCTTGGCGCCGTGATCTGCGCGGTCGTGCTGGGCGCCGCCATCGACCACTTCATGCCCGGCGTGAGCACGCTGCCGCAGGCGGTTCGGGTGCTGCTCGGTCGTTGAACGGCCGCCGCGACCGCGCTTCAGGCGTGGCGGTGGCGTGCCAGCCAGCCGATGTCTGAAATGAACGAGTAGAGCAGCGCGGCCAGGCCGGCCCCTGCGATCCAGCGCGCGGCGGATACATCCACCCACGGCGCGAGGCAGACGATGAGCGTCACGGTCTGAACCACGCAGATCGCCTTGCGCAGCAGGCGCGGCGGCAGCGGTCGCGCCAGCCAGGGCCAGGGCGCGGCGGCGGCGACGAAGCCGTAGCGCAGCAGCCCGGCGAGCAGGATCCACGGGCCCAACTTGTCCGTTTGCACTGCCAGCACGCACAGCACCAGGATCAGCAGCGCATCGGTTTCCATGTCGAAGCGCGCCCCGAACGCGGATGCCGAGCCGCTGCGACGCGCCAGCGGCCCATCCACGGCGTCGAGCAGCGCCGCCACCGTGGCCACTGCAACCAGGGCCCAGGCCCCGGCGGGCGGGCTTGCCGCCGCCTCGCCGATGCTCGCCGCAAGCATGGCGATCAGCGCCAGCCGCAGCAGCGTGACGGCATTGGCCGACCCGAAGCGTGCATGCGGCCGGTGCGCCGGCAGCGCCCGCCATGCGAGCGCACAGCCCAACCCGAACACGGCCAGCGCCTTCACCGCATACCAGTCGCCGAGCCAGGCCTGTGCCGCCGCCAGCGCCGCACCGGCCAGCAGCAGCCCGACTGCCGCCACGGTGCGCGCGGCATCGTGCCGCAGCGCGGCCAGGCCGGCGCTGTCGGCGGGGCGGGGGGAAGCATGGCTTGAAAGCATCGCCTTAAGATCGGTCGGCATCACTACCCAAAGCAGCATGCCAGCAATTCAGTCCCGCGTCGCCTCCGGGGATTCGCGTGCCTGCTGGACCGAGGCGCCGGGCCGCGCGGCGCTGCGCCACGAGACGCTCGCCGCGCCGGACGCGAACCAGGTGCAGGTGCGCGCCCTGCACAGCGGCGTGAGCCGCGGCACCGAACTGCTGGTGTTCCGCGGCGAAGTTCCACCCAGCGAATTCGCCCGCATGCGGGCACCGTTCCAGGCCGGCGAGTTTCCGGCACCGGTGAAGTACGGCTACGCCAGCGTCGGGGTGGTCGAGGGTGGGGCAGAAAATCTATTGGGGAAGACGGTGTTCTGTCTTCATCCGCACCAGACGCGCTACGTGGTGCCGGCGATGGCCGTGCATCCGTTGCCCGAGGGCCTGCCGGCTGCGCGTGCGGTGCTGGCGGCCAACATGGAGACGGCCGTCAACGCGCTGTGGGACGCAGCGCCGCGGCTCGGCGACCGCATCGCGGTGGTCGGCGGCGGCGTGGTCGGCCTGCTGGTGGCCTGGCTGGCCGCGCGCATGCCGGGCTGCCAGGTCGAGCTGATCGACACGCACCGGCCGCGGGCGCGCGTCGCCGCGCAACTCGGGCTCCGCTTCGCGACCCCGGACGCTGCCACCCGCGACGCCGACCTGGTGGTGCATGCCAGCGGCCAGCCTGCCGGGCTGGTGACCGCGCTCGGGCTGGCCGCCTTCGAGGCGACCGTGCTGGAACTCAGCTGGTACGGCCAGCGCGCCGTGTCGCTGCCGCTCGGCGAGGCATTCCACGCGCGCCGGTTGACGCTGCGCAGTTCGCAAGTCGGGCAGGTGGCCAGCGCGCAGCGCAGCCGCTGGAGCCACGACCGGCGCATGGCGCTCGCGCTCACGCTGCTGTGCGACCCGGTGCTCGACGTGCTCATCACCGACACCGCACCTTTCGACGAACTGCCGGCGGTGTTGGCGCGGCTGGCAGCCGGTGCGCCCGACACGCTGTGCCAGCGCATCGAATATCCATGAAGCTCGCCCCCAGTCTGCGCGCACTTCGTGTCGCTTCGCCAACCCCCTGCCGGGGGCAACACCAGCGGCCCGGCGAAGCCGGTTCCGCGGTGTTTCCCCGATGGGTCTGCATTGGATCGTGAGACAAAGGAAACCATGTACAGCGTCAATGTTCGCGACCATTTCATGATTGCCCACAGCTTCCGCGGCGAGGCCTTCGGGCCGGCCCAGCGGCTGCACGGCGCCACCTACGTGGTCGACGTGGAATTCCGCCGTGCTGCGCTGGACGTCGACGGCATGGTGGTTGACATCGCACGCGCCACCGACGTCCTGCGCAGCGTGCTGGGCGAATTGAACCTGCGCAACCTCGACGACGAGCCGGCGTTCGAAGGCCGCAACACCACGACCGAGTTCATGGCGCGCGTCATCTTCGACCGCATCGCCGCGCGCAGTGCCGCCGGCGAACTCGGCCCGCATGCCGGCGGGCTGGCGTCGCTGCGGGTGCGGCTCCACGAGTCGCACGTGGCATGGGCGGCCTACGAAGGGCCGATGCCGGCGCTCGATCCGCGCTGATACCGCATGACCGAGGCCTGCTTCTTCCTCGTGCCCGGCGACTGGAACGCGGCCACCGGCGGCTACGGCTACGACCGGCGCATCGCGGCCGGCCTGCGGGGCGCGGGGTGGGCGGTCGAGGTGCGGTCGCCGGGCGACGCGTTTCCACTGCCCGATGCCGCCACGTTCGAGACTGCACGCAACGTGATCGCCGCGCTGCCCGACCACGCCCTGGTCGTGGCCGACGGGCTGGCTTTCGGCGCGCTGCCCGAACTGGTTGAAGCGCACGCGCGGCGCCTGCGCTGGGTGGCGCTGGTGCACCACCCGCTGTCGTTCGAGGCCGGCCTGCCGGACGACGTGCGGCGCCAGTTGTTCGACAGCGAACGGCGCGCGTTGGCGCATGCGCGGCAGGTCGTCGTGACCAGCCCGTCCACCGCCCGCGCGCTCGGCGCGTTCGGCGTGCCGCCGTCGCGCGTGACGGTGATCGAGCCCGGCACCGACGCGGCGCCGCTCGCCACTGGCGGCGGTGCCGGTGCGCAGGCGCTGTGCCTGCTCTGCGTCGCGACGGTCACCACCCGCAAGGGCCACGCAGTGCTGGTCGAGGCGCTGGCCGGCCTGGCGGATCGCCGCTGGACGCTGCATTGCGCGGGCAGCCTGGCACGCGACCCGGCGGCGGTCGCTGCGGTGCAGGCGCTGGTGGCGCAGAACGGCTTGCAGGAGCGCATCGTGTGGCACGGCGAGGTCGACAGCGCCCGGCTCGACGAGCTCTATGCGCAGGCCGACCTGTTCGTGCTGCCGTCCTTCCACGAAGGCTATGGCATGGCGCTGGCCGAGGCGCTCGTGCGTGGCCTGCCGGTCGTCAGTTGCGCTGCCGGCGCGATTCCCGACACGGTGCCGCCCTCTGCGGGCTTGCTGGTGCCGCCCGGTGATGCGGCCGCGCTGCAGGCGGCGCTGCGGCGCGTGCTGGACGAGGCCGGTCTGCGCGCTGCGCTGGCGGCCGGCGCGCGTGCAGCGGGTTCGCGCCTGCCGACCTGGCCGCAGGCCGTCGCGCGCTTCGCCACCGTGCTGCATCAGGTCGGCGAGCCGGGAGGAGGGGGCGGCGAGGCGAGAGAGGCTGGAGGGGCGAGAGAGGCCGGCGGGGCCGATGAGGCCGCGACGCCATGAGCGGTTTCAGCGCGGACTGGCTGGCGCTGCGCGAGCCGTTCGACCGCGCCGCGCGCGCCGCAACACCGGACGCTGAATGGTTGCACGCGCCATGGCGGCGCGCCATGCCGCGCGGACAGGCGCTACAGGTGGTCGACCTCGGCAGCGGCACCGGCGCCAACCTGCGCGAGATTGCGCCACGCCTGGGTGGCCTGCAACACTGGCGCCTGGTCGACCACGACCCGCAACTGCTGGCCGCGTTGCCCGATGCGCTCGCGCCGTGGGCTGCCACGCACGGACTGCAGTTGCAGCTGCGCGAGGCCTTGCTGGTGATCGAAGGCGGCAACGGCCTGCGCATCGAGGTCGAGCGCTGCGAGGCCGATCTGTCCTACGGGCTCGACGCGGTGCCGCTCGCGGGCGTGCACCTGGTCACCGCCTCGGCCTTGCTCGATCTCGTGTCCGCGGCCTGGCTCGATGCGCTGGTGGCTCGCTGCGGCGCGGCCGGCGCCGCCGTCTGGTGGGCGCTGACCGTCGACGACCGGATCACGTGGACGCCTTCCGATCCCGAAGACGCGCTGGTGCTCGCGCAGTTCCACGCCCACCAGCAGCGCGACAAGGGCTTCGGCCCGGCGCTCGGCGGCGGCGCAGCGGAGCGTGCCGCGAAGCGCCTTGCGGAAGCCGGCTACCGGGTCGTCCGCAGCGCGACCGACTGGCAGGTCGACGGGCGCCGGGGCGCGGCCGATCGCCCGCTGCTGCGGGCCATGGTCGAAGGCATCGCCGCCGCGGCCGCCGAGCAGGCGCCCGCGCTGGCCGAACCTGCGAGGCACTGGCAGGCGCGCAAGCTGGCGCGGCTCGACGCATTGCGCCTGCAGGTCGGACACACCGACGTGCAGGCCTGGCTGCCTTAGGGCTGTGGGTTTGGCATCGGCGCAGCGCGCAAGTCCAGATCCCACAGCACGTCGCTGCCAAGCGCAAAGGTGCGTGCCGGCGGCCGCAGGGCATCACGCATCGCGGTCGCGGGCTGCACCGACAGACCGCGCTGGCCGCCGCCGATCAGCACCGGTGCCACGATCAGGTGAAGGCGGTCGAGGCAGTCTTGCCGCACGAACTCCGACACGGTGATGCCGCCGCCTTCGACGAAGAGCCGCTGCAGTCCGCGCGCATGCAGCGCCTCGACCACGGCCGGCAGGGCGAGCATGCGGCTGTCCGCACGGCGGGCCACGGCGATGACGCGCGCGGCGCCGAAGCGCGCCTCGGCTTCGGCGCGCCGGTCGTCCCCGCACACCAGCAAGGTCGGCGCCAGGCCATCGTTGAAGATGCGCGCCGAGGCAGGAACGCGCAGCGAGGGATCGAGCAGCACGCGCGTGGCGTTCGGCCCCGGCACCCGCCGCGTCGTCAGTTGCGGGTTGTCGAGCGACGCGGTGCCGGCGCCGACGATCACGGCATCGCACAGCGCGCGCAGGCGGTGCACATGCACCAGCCCTTCGGGGCCGTTGACGAAGCAAGAGTCGCCGGTGTGCGTCGCGATGCAGCCGTCCAGGCTCTGGCCGAGCTGGCCGACCGCCCAGCCGGTGCCGCGCCGGCAGCCGTCGAGCAGCGGCTTGAGCAAATCGAAGAGCGCCTGCGCGCCCGGATCGTGCCCGCCCTGCAGCGCATGGCCGGTGGCTTCATGCCACACCACGCCGGCCGCCACGTCGGGCAGTACGTCGGCCGCATCCACACCGCTTCGTTGTCGTTGTGCGATTGCCAGGCACAACGGCCAGATGGCCTCGGGAGCAGGGGGCGGGCGGGCCTTCACCAGCGGGTCAGTACAGGCCGAGCTGCCGTGCCTGCACCCGGGCCAGGCCCAGCAGTGCGTCGGTGAAGGGCGCCGGCACCTTCGTGAGTTGGCCCAGTTCGCGCACCGCACCGACCAGCGCGTCGAGCTCCACGGCGCGGCCGGCCTCCACGTCCTGCAGCATCGATGTCTTGAACGCGCCGAGCTTGCGCGTCACGGCATGGCGGTCGTCCGGGCTGTCGGTGATGGCGATGCCGATGCGCGCGCCGATCTCCTTGGCTTCGAGCATCACGGCCGAGATGAATCCCAGCAGCAACTCGTCGCCCAGGATCTGGTCGGTGGCGGCGCCGGTGAGGGCGCTGACGGGGTTCACCGTCATGTTGCCCCAGAGCTTGAACCACACGTCTTTCTGGATCTGGGCTGACAGCCTGGCGTCGATGCCGGCACGCGTGAGCAGCGCCAGCAGGTGCGTGACGCGCGGCGTCGCCTCGCCCGAGGGCTCGCCGATGATCAGCCCGTTGCCAAAGTGGTGCCGCACCACGCCGGGCGCATCGAGCGAGCAGCTCGCGTGCACCACGCCGCCGATCACGTGCCGGTCGGGAATGGCGGCGGCGATCGCGCCTTCGGGGTCGACCGTAGCGAGCCGCGTGCCGGCCAGCGCGCCGCCGAAACCCCCTTGCAGAAACCACCAGGGCACGCCGTTCATCGCCACCAGCACGATGGTGTCGGGCCCGAGCAGCGGGCCGATGCGTTCGGCCACGCCGGCCAGCGCGGGCGCCTTCACGGCCACGACCACCAGATCCTGCTTGCCGAGTTCGGCCGGGTCGGCCACGGCGTTCACCGGCACGCGGGTGCGAACGTCGCCCCGCATTAGCGACAGGCCGTCGCGCTGCAACGCTTCGAGCGTGGCACCGCGCGCCACCACGTTGAGGCGTTCGCCGGCCTGGGCCAGCGCGACGCCGATCCAGCCACCGATCGCGCCGGCGCCGTAGATGCAGACTTTCATCGTTCAGTGCCTGTAGCTGTCGTCGATGCGGTCGACCTGCCGCACCAGCGCGTCGAACATGTCCTGGCCCGCACCGTGGTCGGGGTTGAACTGCAGCGAGTCGCGGGTGCAGCGCTGCGCTACCTCGTCGCTGACCGGGATCGCGGCGCCCATCGAAAAGGTCGCCATCTGGATCTCGCAGGCGCGTTGCAGCGTCCACAGGATCGCAAAGGTCTGCGGCAGCGTCTGGCCCCAGGCCAGCAGCCCGTGGTTGCGCAGGATCACGGCCGGCCTGTTGCCCATGCTCTTCAGCAGGCGCGGCCCTTCGTCGGCATGGATCGTGATGCCCTCGAAGTCGTGGTACGCCACCATGTCGTGCAACTGCGCGGTGTAGAAATTGGTCTGCTGCAGGCCGCCCTGCAGGCAGGCCACGGCCACGCCTGCCGTGGTGTGCGTGTGCATGACGCAGTGCGCGTCGGGCAGCCCGTCGTGGATGGCTGCGTGCACGGTGAAGCCGGCCGGGTTGACCGGGTACGCGCCGCCGTCGAGCACCTTGCCCTGCAGGTCGATTTTCAGCAGGTTGCTCGCCGTCACCTCGCTGTAGTGCAGGCCGAAGGGATTGATGAGGAACTGCTTGGCACCGCCCGTCACGCTGTCGGGCAACCGCACCGTGATGTGGTTGTAGATCATCTCCGTCCAGCCCAGCATCGCAAACACGCGGTAGCAGGCCGCAAGCTGCAGCCGCGCGGCGCGCTCGTCGGGGTGGAGGGAGGGGTGGATGAGCTGGGAGGTTGTGGCGAGGGTGTTCATGGAGTTCTCCTTTCGTGGAACACCGCGGAACCGGCTTTGCCGGGCCGCTGGTGTTGCCCCCGGTAGGGGGAAGGCGCGCGCGACACGAAGTGCGCGAAGACTGGGGGCGAGCCTAGCCCTCTGCAGTGAAGCCGACCTGCTTCACGATCGGGGCCCACTTGGCGGTGTCTTTCTTGATCAGCTCGGTCAGCTCGCCTGGCGTGGACGACATGGCTTCCAGGCCGAAGGTGCCGAGGCCGTCGATCACGTCCTTCGATGCCAGCGCGGTCTTCATCGCGGTGTTCAGGCGCGCCACGACTTCGGGCGAGGCCTTGGCCGGCAGCAGGAACGCGAACCACTCGCTGTGCGCCATGTCCTTGATGCCCTGTTCGCCGAAGGTCGGCACGTCGGGTGCAAAACGGCTGCGCTTGGCGCCCGACACGCCCAGGATGCGCACCTTGCCGGTGGCCAGGTGCTGCGTGATGTCGCCGATCGGGCCCGACACGGCCGAGATGTTGCCGCCCAGCAGGTCGAGCATCGCGGGCTGGGTGCCGCGGTAGGCGGCGTGCTTGAGTTCCACGCCGGCGTTCTTGCCGAGCAGCGCGCCGATGAAGTGCGGCGTCGAGCCGGCGGCCGGCGAACCGTAGTTGGCACCGGCCGGGTTGGCCTTGGCCCAGGCCAGAAATTCGGGCACCGTCTTCACGCCCGCCGGTACCGCCGGGCCGACGGCGAAACCGAAGTCGAAGATGCAGGCAACGCTGACCGGCGTCAGATCGACAAGCGGGTCGTACGGCAGCTTCTTGTAGATATGCGGGTAGATCGTGAGGATCGAGGTCGGCGTCTGCAGGATGGTGGCGCCGTCGGCCGGCTGGCCCTTGACGTAGGCGACGGCGATCTGGCCGCCCGCGCCGGTGCGGTTCTCGACCACGCAGGTGTTCGCATACGGCGGGCCGAGCTTGGTGGCGACGCGCCGGCACAGCGTGTCCGACGTGCCGCCCGCGGCAAAGCCGGTGATGAGCCGTGCTGTTTCGATCTGCGCCTGTGCAAAGGCCTGCTGGCCGATGGCGGCGAGCAGGGCGGCGGCGCCGGTGGATTGCAGGATGTGGCGGCGGGTGGTGTCCATGGTGTCTCCAGAGGTGGTTTCGAGCGGATATTTTTCCAGCAAGAGGCCTTGCTGCGTCCCCGCGTTTACCTGACGTGGTGGCCTCAATAGGTCTTGCTGGCCGGGGCCGCGGCAACGCTCGCCTTGAAGTGCGCGGCCAGTGCGGTGGTGTGGCGGATCAGCAGGTTGGTGTCGAGCCCGACGGCGACGAAGGTGGCGCCGAGATCCAGGTACTTGCGCGCCAGCGTTTCGTCAGGCGTCAGGATGCCGGCGGCCTTGCCGGCCCGCTGGATGCGCGCGATCGCGTCCGCGATCGCGGCCTGCACTTCGGCGTGGCCGGGGTTGCCGACATGGCCGAGCGAGGCTGAAAGATCGGCCGGGCCGATGAAGATGCCGTCCACGCCCTCGGTTGCGGCGATCGCGTCGAGGTTGGCCAGCGCCTCGCGCGTCTCGGCCTGCAGCAGCAGGCAGACCTGGTCGTTGGCTTCTTTCGGATAGTTGGCGTAGCGGCCCCAGCGCGAGGCCCGCGCGCCGCCCATGCCGCGGACGCCCTGCGGCGGATAGCGCATCGCGCGCACGATTGCGGCGGCCTGTTCGGCCGTGTCGACCATCGGCACCAGCAAGGTCTGGAGGCCGAGGTCGAGGTATTGCTTGATCAGCGCCGTGCCCGCGTCGCCATGGCCCAGCGGCACCCGCGCGATCGCATTCGCGCCGGGGTAGGCGGCAATGGCCTGCGCCTGCTGCAGGATGCTCTGCAGCCCGTTGGGCGAATGCTCGCCGTCGATCAGCAGCCAGTCGAAGCCGGCGCCGGCGCAGATCTCGGCGCTGTAGGCGTCGGCCAGGCCGAGCCAGAGGCCGATCTGCGCGCGCTTTTCGCGCAAGGCTTGCTTGAAGTGGTTGACGGGTGTTTGCATGATGGAGTCCTGTTCAGACGAAACGAAAGGCAATCGAGCCCAATGGCCCGTAGTCGGCGTGGAAAGTGTCGCCCGGCGCGGCACTGGTCGGCCGTGTGAACGAGCCGCCCAGCACCACCTCGCCGGCCTCGAGGCATTCGCCCCAGGGGGCGAGCTTGCTGGCGAGCCAGGCGACGCCGGTGGCCGGATGGTTCAGCACGGCGGCCGCCACCCCCGATTCTTCGATCACGCCGTTCTTGTACAGCAGCGCGCTGACCCAGCGCAGGTCGACCGCGTCGGGCTTGACCGGCCGCCCGCCCATCACGATGCCGGCGTTGGCCGCGTTGTCGGCGATGGTGTCGAACACCTTGCGCATCTGCTTGGTGTGGCGGTCGAACTGCTCGATGCGCGCATCGATGATCTCGATCGCGGGCACCACGTAGTCGGTGGCGGCCAGCACGTCGAAGATCGTCACGTTCGGGCCTTCGAGTTTCTTGCCGAGGACGAAAGCCAGCTCGACCTCGACGCGCGGCGCGATGAAGCGCGTGAACGGGATGTCGCCCCCCTGGTCGAAGAACATGTCATCGAGCAGGGTGCCGTAGTCGGGCTCGGTGATCTGGCTGGCCTGCTGCATCGCGCGCGAGGTCAGACCGATCTTGTGGCCTTTGACGGTGCGGCCTTCGGCGAGCTTGGTCTTGACCCATTCACGGGAGACCGCATAGCCGTCTTCGACCGTCATCTCCGGATGGCGTTTGGAGAAATGCTCGACCTGCACGCGCGACTGCTCGCTGCGGTGCAGCTCGGCCGCAAGTTGCTGGATGACGCTGTTGGAGAGCATGGAGCTATTGGTTGAACAGGGGATGCAGGTTGCTGTGCTTGCCGTCGTAAACCTGGCCTGGCGCATCGTCGATCTGCAGTGTCACACCGAGCAGCCGTTTTGAGAACAGCGGGTCGAAATGTTCCCTGACGCTCGCCAGCAGGGCGTCGCCCACGGTCGTCTTGACCGCGCCGGAGCGTCCGGCAGCCATGCGCAGGTTCAGGTATACAAAGGCATAGTCAGCGTGGCCGTCGGCCACCGCATAGTGCGCGGCCGGGTAGGCCAGCACGCGCGTGCCGCCGGTCGGGAACACCTGCTTGCCGGCCTCGTCCTGCTGCGCCAGCATGGTGTTGGCCAGCGCGCGGCACAAGACCGACATGTCGGTCTGCGCTTCGAGGTTCGGCGTGTAGAGGATGACAAGATGGGGCATCTGCGTTACTCCACCGACATCGTGGCGGCCGTGCAGCTCACCGCGAAAATCGGAATCGCTTTCATGTGAAAGATCTCGCCGCGCCCGCGTGCTGCGGCGGCCACGGTAACGAAGGTGCGGATCTCGAAGCCGCCCTGGCCTGCTTCGCGATAGGTGGCCTCGTCGGTATAGCCCAGCATGCCTGCGCGGTCGTTGGCGCACCAGTGTTGCATGAAGGCGGCGTCCCAGGCTTCGTTGACCTTGCCAGAGTCGGGCGTTGCCGGCCAGTGCGAGATGCCGCCGGTGCCGACCAGCGCGATGCGCTCTGGCGCCGCATCGCAGGCGCGGCGCAGCGCCTCGCCGAAGGCCCAGGCCCGGTGCAGTGGCGTGAGCGGTGGCCCCTGGCAGTTGATGTTGACCGGGATCACCGGCAGGTCGTACTTCGGCGTGAGGAAGTTGAGCGGCACCATGATGCCGTGGTCGAACTTCCATTCCTCCGCATAGGCCACGTCGACCGTTTGCATCACCTCGCGGATCAGGCGCTGCGACAGCGCGGCATTGCCGGGAACCGAGGTCTTCGCAATGCCGAGCCAGGCCGGGTCTTCGATCGGCCCTTCGTAGTGGTCTGCCATGCCGATTGCATAGGCCGGCATGTTGTTCATGAAGAAGTTGGCGAAGTGCTCGGCTGCGATCACGATCACCGCGTCGGGCCTGGTCGCGCGCATCGCTTCGCCGAAGCGATGGAGCTGCGCGTGAAATTCGTCCTTCACCGCAGGATCGGCGAGGTGAGCGCGGCCGGTGATGCCGGGGGCGTGGCTGCAGACGCCTGCAAAGACCAAACTCATACGCCTGCCACCTTTTCGTCTGTGCCTGTCGTCATGGCATAAATTCCTGCGCGCACCGGGCCGTATTTGCGCACGCCTTCCCGCATGGCTTCGAGGTAGTCGGCCCACGGCATGCCGAGCAGTGGTGCAAAGTGCATCAGCAGCTGTCCGTTGCAGCCCAGCACGTAGAGCTTGCCGATGTCGCCGCCGTCAATAGCTTCGCGCTCTTCGTCGGTGAAGTCATAGGCGCCCAACAGCGCCGCGCGCATGTCGCCGCCTTCCTTGTAGTGGCGTTGCACATCGGCGTCGCGGTTGAGTGCGAACAGGAATTTCTGCATGGCGTACAGGCTCATCTCGATGATCCAGGGCGCCGATTGGCGTTTTTTAGCGCATGAAGCGGGTGCGTTCTTTCGGGGCGGGTGCCCAGGCCACCGGGTACTCCCCTCCGCGAATGTCCCCCGCCTTCGGCTCCTCCTTTATTTCGCTGCGGGGAGCACCCGATGCCCTGTGCACCAGGGCACGCTGTGGGTGAACCGCCGATCAACGACCGCTCTGAACAACGATCACGTCGATGGGGTGCCTTGCGCAGCGAAATAAAGGAGGAGGCCGCAGGCCGGGGGACATTCGCGGAGCAAGGTACCCCGTCGGCGTGAGCGCGCCCTGAACAACGCGCCCGACGCTCAACCCAGTCAAGCGAAAAGCAGGGGCTCATCTCAGACCCCCCAATGCGGAATATGGTGCGAACCCATCGACACCGCAACGTTCTTCGGCTCGCAGAAAACCTCGTAGCTCCAGGTGCCCCCTTCGCGCCCCGTACCCGAGGCCTTGGTGCCGCCGAACGGCTGGCGCAGGTCGCGCACGTTCTGGCTGTTGACGAAGCACATGCCGGCCTCGACGGCAGCGGCGACGCGGTGTGCGCGGCCGATGTTCTCCGTCCACACGTAACTCGAGAGGCCGTAGGCGATGTCGTTGGCCAGACGGATCGCATCGGCCTCGTCGTCGAACGGAATCAGGCAGGCGACCGGGCCGAAGATTTCTTCCTGCGCGATCCGCATGCGGTTGTCGACATCGGCGAACACCGTTGGCAGCACGTAGTTGCCGCGCTTCACGCGATCGGGCAATTCGGGCGTGCCGAGGCCGCCGCACAGCAGCGTCGCGCCTTCTTTCGGACCCAGCTCGATGTAGCTGCGCACCTTGGCCAGATGCGCCTGCGAAATCATCGGGCCGACGATGGTCTTCTCGTCCAGGGGGTCACCGACGGTGATGCGCTTCGCACGCGCCGCGAACTTCGCGGCGAAGTCGGCATAGATCGACTTCTGCACCAGGATGCGCGAACCGGCCGTGCAACGCTCGCCGTTGTTGCTGAAGATCATGAACACGGCCGCGTCGAGCGCGCGGTCGAGGTTCGCGTCGTCGAAGACTACGAACGGGCTCTTGCCGCCGAGCTCCATGCTGAACTTCTTGAGGCCCGCGCTCTTCACGATGCGGTTGCCCGTGGCGGTGGAGCCGGTGAACGAGATCGCGCGCACGTCGGGGTGCGCCACCAGCGGTTCGCCGGCCTCCTTGCCGTAGCCGTGCACCAGGTTCAGCACGCCGGGCGGAATGCCGGCTTCGAGCGCAAGCTCACCGAGCCGTGCGGCCGAGAGCGGCGACAGCTCGCTCATCTTGAGCACCGCCGTGTTGCCGAACGCGAGGCAGGGCGCGACCTTCCAGGTGGCCGTCATGAACGGCACGTTCCATGGCGAGATCAGCGCGCAGACGCCGACCGGGTGGAACAGCGTGTAGTTGAGGTGCGTCTCGGTCGGGTAGGTGTGGCCGTCGACACGGGTGCACATCTCGGCGAAATAGGTGAAGTTATCGGCTGCGCGCGGCACCAGTTGCTTGCCGGTCTGCGAGATGGTCTGGCCGCAATCGTCGGTCTCGGTTCGTGCGATGGCCGGTACGTTGGCTGCGATCAATTCGCCGAGCTTCCGGATCAGCCTGGCGCGCTGCGGTGCCGGCATGCCGGCCCATTTCGGGAAGGCTTCCTTGGCGGCGGCCACGGCGGCGTTCACTTCGGCTTCGCCGCCAGAGGCCACTTCGGCCAGCACCTCCTGCGTCGCGGGGTTCACGGTCTCGAAGTAGTCGGTACCAGCAACGGCCTTGCCGTCGATCAAGTGGTCGATTCTCATGGGGTTCCTCGAATGGTGTTCACGAGCGCGCCGATGCCTTCGACCTCGGTGACGACCACGTCGCCCGGCTGGCAATCGACCACGCCGTCGGGTGTTCCGGTGAGGATCAGGTCGCCCGGCGAGAGCGTCATGAAGTTGCTGAAATACTCGATCAGGAACGGCGCATCAAAAATCATGTCGCGCGTGTTGCCCGATTGCGTGACCTTGCCGTTTACCGTGGTCGAAAGCGCAAGCGCCATCGGATCGGGCACGTCGGCTGCGTCGACGAACCACGGCCCGATCGGCGTGCAGGTGTCGCGGTTCTTCACGCGCAGGTTGGGGCGGTACCAGTTCTCGAGGTAGTCGCGGATCGCGTAGTCGTTGGCGACCGTGTAGCCGCCGATGAAGTCGTACGCATCGTCGCGCCGCACCTTCTTCGCGGTCTTGCCGACCACGATGACCAGCTCGCATTCGTAGTGCATGAACTGCACGCCGGCCGGCCGCCGGGTGAGCTGGCGATGGCCGGTCAGCGTGCCTTCGCCCTTCACGAAGACCAGTGGTTCTTCGGGCGCCTTGAATTCGAGTTCCTTCGCGTGGTCGGCGTAGTTGAGGCCGAGCGCGAGGATGGTGCGCGGACGCGGCGTCGGCGCGAGCGGCGGCAGCCAGGTGAGCAAGTCCTGGAACACGACGCGGCCGTCGTCGAGGCGCACGGCCGCGTCGGGATGGCCACCGAATTCGTGGGCGGTGCCGCTATGTTCGCGGCCTTCGTAGATGACGCGTGCGTGCTTCATGCAGCCTCCTGCGCCAGCGTGTTGCTCAATGTCTCGAAGCCTGGCGCCACGATCTCGATGCGGTCGCCGGCCCGCGCCAGCGGGCGGCCCGCATTGCAGCCCAACATCAGCACATCGCCGGGTGCCAGCGTCATGAATGCGTTCACGTCGGCCAGCAACCGGGGTGCGCTGCGAACCAGTTGCGAGAAGTCGGCCGTGTGGCGTGTCTCGCCGTTGATGCGCACTTCGAGCGAGAAGCCGGACGGATCGCCGCCGACACGCAGCGTCGGGCCGATGCCCAGAAAACCGTCGACGCATTTGTACTTGACCGGCGGCCGGAAGAAGCTCGCATGCGGCAGCGAGAAGTCGTTCATCAACACATGGCCCGCGACGCTGCCTTGGGCACCGATCACCATCGCAATGGTGGCGCCGACTTCGACCTGCGCCGCATCGCGCGGCAGCGTGACCGTGCTGCCATGCGGACTCCAGGTGTTGGCCGTCTTCACGTACAGCACGGGTGCTTGCGGCGGCGCCTTGTAGGGCGGCAGGCCCATCTGCGGTGCCAGCGCTTCGGCTTCCGCCTTGAAGTTGAGCAGCACGCCGTACACCGTGCCTTGGGGAACGAAGCTCATGGTTGCTCCAGTGCGATGAGTTGGTCGAGCAGCACATACAACTCCCCGAGCTTGGTCTTGCCCATCGACGCCTCGATCCATGCGTAGTGCGCCTCGATGGTGGTGGAAAGGCGCTTCACAAGCTTCTTGCCCTGGGGCGTGGCCTCGATCACCGTGCGGCGCTGGTCGTCCGGATCGCGGGCGCGCCGAACCAGACCGTCGCGCTCCATCCGCGCGAGCACGCCGGTCAGGCTGGGGCCGAGGATGAAGGCTTCGCGCGCCACGCGGCCGGTTTCGACCGCGCCGTGTTCGCCGAGCACGCGCAGCACGCGCCATTGCTGATCCGACAGCGCGTGTTCGCGCAGGCTTGGCCGGGTGTGGGCCATGACGGCCTCGCGTGCCTGCAGCAGGAGGCGCGGCAGGTTGCGGTGAACGAAGGGGGTGGTGCTCATGGATGGTGGCTATTATTTAACATGTTAAGTGTTTTGCAAAGCCTTGCCGAAGCCTGTGGCGCGGGGGTTTTCCCGGGGGCGTCGCGCGGGCCCGGCAGCGGCGCTGCCTACACTCGCCCGATGGCCAAGGAAAAAACAAACTACGTCTGCAGCGAATGCGGCGGCATCAGCCCCAAATGGCTCGGCAAGTGCCCGAGCTGCGGCGCATGGAACACGCTGGTCGAACAGGTCGCCGGGCCGACCGGAGGCACCGCCAACAACCGCTTCGGCACGCAGTACGCGGCGCTGGCCGGTGCGTCCGAACTCGCCACACTGTCGGAGATCGAGGCCAACGACGTGGCGCGCACGCCCACCGGGCTTGACGAACTCGACCGCGTGCTCGGCGGCGGCATCGTGGCCGGCGGCGTCACCCTGATCGGCGGCGACCCCGGCATCGGCAAATCGACCCTGCTGCTGCAGGCCGTCGATGCGCTGCAACGCGCCGGGCAGAACGCGCTGTATGTCACCGGCGAGGAAAGCGGCGCGCAGGTGGCGCTGCGCTCCCGGCGGCTCGGGCTCGATCATTCGCAGGTACAGGTGATGGCCGAGATCCAGCTCGAGAAGATCATCGCCACCCTCGACGCGAACCGGCCGGCAATCGCGGTGATCGACTCGATCCAGACGGTCTATTCCGACCAGCTCACGTCGGCCCCCGGCTCGGTGGCGCAGGTGCGCGAATGCGCTGCGCACCTCACGCGCTTCGCCAAGACCAGCGGCACGGCCGTGGTGCTGGTCGGGCATGTCACGAAAGAGGGCGCACTGGCGGGACCGCGCGTGCTCGAACACATGGTCGACACGGTGCTGTATTTCGAGGGCGACACGCACTCGAGCTTTCGCCTCGTGCGCGCCATCAAGAACCGCTTCGGCGCGGTCAACGAAATCGGCGTGTTCGCCATGACCGAGCGCGGCCTGAAGGGCGTGACCAATCCGAGCGCGATCTTCCTGAGCCAGCATCCGGAGCCGGTGCCGGGCAGCGTGGTGCTGGTCACGCTCGAAGGCACGCGGCCGATGCTGGTCGAGATCCAGGCGCTGGTCGACAACGGCGGCCCGAGCCCGCGGCGCCTCAGCGTCGGCCTGGACCGCGACCGCCTGGCGATGCTGCTCGCCGTGCTGCACCGCCATGCCGGCGTGGCCTGCATGGATCAGGACGTGTTCGTCAATGCGGTCGGTGGCGTGCGCATCAGCGAGCCCGCGGCCGACCTGGCCGTGATGCTGGCCATCACCTCGAGCCTGCGCGGCAAGCCGCTGCCCAAGGGCTTCATCGCTTTCGGCGAAGTGGGCCTGGCCGGCGAAGTCCGCCCCGCGCCGCGCGGCCAGGAGCGCCTGCGCGAAGCGGCCAAGCTCGGCTTCAGCATCGCGGTGGTGCCCAAGGCCAACGCACCGAAGAAGGGAGCGAAAGAGATCGAAGGCCTCACCATCCACGCGGTCGAGCGCGTCGAGGAAGCAATGGACGTGGTGCGGCAGCTCCATTGAGCCGCCGCGATAATGGGTCGATGAACCTGCGCAAAATCCTGGTGCCGCTCGGCGGGCTCGTGCTACTTGGCTTCGCCTGGAAGAGCTACGGTTGGGCCGGGGTGGCTTTGGTGTCGGGCGCGATCGTGATGTTCCTGCTGATGCACTTCAACCGCACCATGCAGGTGATGCGGCGCGCAGCGAACCGGCCGATCGGCTACGTCGACAGCGCGGTGATGCTCAACGCCAAGCTCAAGCCCGGCGTGACCTTGTTGCATGCGATGGCGCTCACGCGCGCCATCGGCGAATTGCGCTCGCCCAAAGACCAGCAGCCTGAGCTGTACCGCTGGACGGATGGCGGCGGCTCATGGGTCGATGCCGAATTCCAGGACGGCAAGCTGCGCCAGTGGTCACTGACGCGGCCGGAGCCGGAAGATTCGGCGTACCAGCCGCCCGTGGCCTAGAACGGCGCGTCTTCGGTTTCCTCTGCGGCGGGCACGGGGTCGGCTGCCACCGGTGCCGCCGTGCCAAGCGCCATTTCGCCGCCCAGCGCTTCGAGCAGATCGGGCACCAGTTGCCCCAGCTCCCCGGTCGCGATGGCGGCATCGGCGTCGAAGTTGTCGTCCTTCGCATCCCGTGACGATGTGGCGCTGTCGGTGCCTTCGAGGAACACGATCTTGCGCAGCTGCATCGCTTCGGTGAGCTCGAACGAAACGCGGTCGTCCCAGGTCATCGCGAGCCGTGTCGGGCGCTTGCCGGCGGCGATGTGCTGGCGCACCTCGTCGATGTCGAGCGCGTGCTTGGCATAGCGCACCACCGACTTCGACTCGTCGCTGGCCTTGAGCTCGCATTCGCGGTCGATGCTGAAGCCGGCCGGCGGCTCCTGCGTCGAGAGCCAGTTCGACATCGCGGCGGCCGGTTCGATCTGGGTCGACAGTTGCGCGACCGCAAAGCCGTCGAGCGCCTTGACCAGCGCCGTGACCACTTCGTCGGCGCGCGTCGCATTCGAGCTGTTCACCACCAGCCGGCGCTCGACCGGGTCGATCCACACCGCGACCTTGGCCTGGCGCGTGAAGGCCATCGGCAGCAACTCGTGCGCGATGTCTTCCTTGAGCTCTCTCTTTTCTTTCTTGCCGGGCTTGCGGCCGGTGGCGGCTTCGATCTGCGCGCAGCGCTCGTCGACCTTGCGGCGCACCACCGAGGCCGGCACGGCCTTGGCCTCGATCATGAATTCGAGCAGCCACTGGCCGTCGATGGATTCGACCAGCGGGCCGTGCGCCGCGCCGCGCGGCTCGATCCAGCCGGCCGATTTTTCCTGCGAGGGGCCGCAGGGCACGAAGCGCTGGCCATCGAGGGCCAGTTCGGCCTGCGCGAGCGTGGCAGACCATGAAGATTCGATGCGATAGACGATGACGTTCTTGAAGAAGGACAAAGGGACACTCTTTCCTGAAGCGGGGGGTCGAAACGTTGGGCGAAACCGTCATTGTGGCCGGGCCGTAAAATCGCCGGCTCTGCGAACCCCTTTCCCTCAAAGGACACAAAAATGAGCGCCCTCGTCCCTCCCGCGCCTTCGATGGCGGACCGTGACGGCAAGATCTGGATGGACGGCCAGCTGGTCGACTGGCGCGACGCCAAGATCCACGTGCTGACCCACACGCTGCACTACGGCTGCGGCGCCTTCGAGGGCGTGCGCGCCTACAACACGGTCGACGGCACGGCGATCTTCCGGCTCGAGGAGCACACCGAGCGCCTGTTCAACAGCGCCAAGATCCTGCGCATGAAGATTCCCTTCAGCAAGGAAGAGGTCAACGAGGCCCAGAAGCAGGTCGTGCGCGAGAACAAGCTCGAGAGCTGCTACCTGCGCCCGCTCACCTGGATCGGTTCGCAGAAGCTGGGCGTCAGCCCCAAGGGCAACACCATCCACCTGATGGTCGCGGCCTGGGCCTGGGGCGCCTACCTCGGCGAAGAGGGCATGCGGCGCGGCATCCGCGTCAAGACATCGAGCTACACGCGGCATCACGTCAACATCACCATGACGCAGGCCAAGGCGGTGAGCAACTACACCAATTCCATTCTGGCCAACATGGAAGCGCTGGACGACGGTTACGACGAGGCGCTGCTGCTCGATGCGAGCGGTTTCGTCTCCGAAGGCGCAGGCGAGAACATCTTCGTGATCAAGGGCGGCGTGGTCTACACGCCCGACCTGTCGGCCGGCGCGCTGAACGGCATCACGCGCAACACCGTGCTGCACATCTGCAAGGATCTGGGCCTGGAGCTGGTGCAAAAGCGCATCACGCGCGACGAGGTCTACATCGCCGACGAGGCCTTCTTCACCGGCACCGCCGCCGAAGTCACGCCGATCCGCGAACTCGACCGCATCGAGCTCGGCGCCGGTTCGCGCGGCCCGATCACCGAGAAGATCCAGACTGCGTTCTTCGACATCGTGAACGGCAGAAATCCCAAATACGCCCACTGGCTCGCGAAAGTCTGAACATGTCCACCACCGCTGTCGTCGAGTTGCTCGGCAAGGAACTGAACCACCAGGGCGGCGTGTTTTGCCCGAACCCCAAGGCCGACATGCCGCTCTGGAACAACCACCCCAAGGTGTACCTCGACGTGGGCCGCACCGGCGAGGCCAAGTGCCCCTACTGCGGCACGGTCTACCGGCTCAAGGCCGGCGAGATGCTGGGCCACCGGCACTGACTCGGACTGGGCGGCTGGGTGGTCCGGGTCCGGGGCGGGATCAGGGCGGCGGGGCACGCTGCTCCGCGAATGTCCTCCGGCCTGCGGCCTCCCCCTTTATTTCGCTGCGCAGCGTGCCCCACCGCCCTGATCCTGGACGCGGCGTGACCGTTTGGCGCTGAACATTCAGAGCGTGCCCTGGCCGATGGTGGTGGGTGGCCCCTGCAGCGAAATAAAGGAGGAGGGCGAAGCCCGGGGGACATTCGCGGAAGGGGCCACCCGCCGCCAGCGGCCCGCCCCAATCGTCAAGCCTTGTCTTCAACCCCGACCCGGTACAAAGGAAAGCCGCCCCGCCGAGGCCACAGCTCGCGCCACGGCTCGCCCGGCTCCTGCACCAGCCGCAGGTAGAGCATCGCGATCCAGAGCAGGCTCAGGCCGATCTGCGCATCGCGCAGCGCAGAGTTAACGCTGGTCGCCACCAGCAGCACGAACATCGCCACCAGCGCGAAGCGGCCGGTCAGGTCGTGCCGCCGCCAGGCCTGCCAGATGCCCACGAGCACGATCACCAGCAGGCTCAGCGCACCGGGCACGCCGGCCTGCGCGCCCATCCACAGAAAGTCGTTGTGCGGCATGTTGTAGTCGGCCAGCAGCTTCGGTCCGCGCAGGTGCCACTGTTGCGTCCAGCCGCCGATGCCCCAGCCGGTGAGCGGCTTGTCTATGATCATGCGCGCCGTGTCGCGGTACATGTAGAAGCGCACGACCCAGCTGCCTTCCGACACGGCGCCGGCCTGAGCCGCCTCGATCTCCTGCACGCCGAGCGCGAACTTCTGCTGCACCGCGGGCGATTGCCACACCGCCACGCCGACCAGCGCGCCGCCGAGCAGCATCGCGATCGCCAGCACGCGCAACTGCCGCCGCCACTGGTGCAGGCAGGCCAGCGGCACGGCCAGCAGCAGGGCCAGCATCGAGGTGCGCGAAGGCAGCGTGAACGTGATGATCACCATCACCGCCAGCGTGAAGCCGAACGCCAACACAACGGGCCATGGGCGGCGCCCGGCCAGCAGGGCCAGCCCGAGCACGGCCGCGCTGGCGCCGAAGATGGTCAGCAGCAACGCGTTGCTGATCGACTTGTTGCCGACCAGCACCAGCAGGGCGCGCCAGGCCTCCGCCATCGGAAAGCCGACCGTGTAGTACAGCGCGATCATCGCGATGCCGATCACCGCCATCAGCAGGAAGCCGCGCAGCGCCCAGACGGCTTCTTCACGCGTCAGCGCCAGCGCCATCAGCACCGTGGCCGCAATGCGCAGGCCATGCACGATGTTCGACGGCGTCTGCGGATAGTGCGCGCCGAAGGCCAGCACCAGCAGCGTCCAGGTGACGTAGGCCACGGTCGGCCACCAGAGCGGATGGTGGCGCACGCGCTGTGCTCGCTCGCGCCAGCCGCCACCCGCAAGCAGCGCCAGCAACAGCAGCGCAAAGGCGCCGTAGTTGGCGCCGACCGGCATGAAGACCACAAAGCCCCAGAGCATCGCTGCCGGGCGAACCAACCAATTTCTCGACATGGGCGAGATTCTAGGGATCAAAAGTGGATCAAAAGAGGCGGAGGCGCCCGTCTTCCGGACGCGGGTAGCTATGATTTTTATAGCACGGCGGCGCCGGCACGTGGCAGTGCGATGACGAAGCTGGCGCCGCCGCCCTCGCGCCCCTCGCAGCGCACCCTGCCGCCGTGGCGCTCGACGATCGATTTCACCAGCGCCAGCCCGAGCCCGACGCCGCCTTCGCGCTCGCTCGCGCCGGGCAGCCGGTAGAAGGGCTCGAAGATGCGCTCGCGCAGGGCGACCGGCACGCCCGGGCCGCGGTCGTTCACGCGCACCTCGGCGCTGTGTGCATCGACCGCCAGCTCCACGCTGATCTCGCCGGCGCCGTAGCGGCGCGCGTTTTCGAGCAGGTTGCGGATCGCGCGGCGCAACAGGCGCGCCACGCCCGGCACGTTGAGGCCGTTGCTGCTGGTGCCATCGACCAGGTCGAGCTCGGCGCCGACGCGCGAACATTCCTCGGCGGCCAGCCCGGTCAGGTCGACCGTCTCGATGGTGCCCATGTCGGCTTCGTGCGCGTCGAGCCGGCTCGCCAGCAGGATCTCGTCGATGAGCTGGTCGAGTTCGCCGATGTTGCGCGAGATCTCGTCGCGGGCGGTGGTGGTCGGCGTTGCGTTGGTGCCCATCAGCTCCAGCCCCATGCGGATGCGGGTGAGTGGCGAGCGCAGTTCGTGCGAGGCATTGGCCAGCAGCGACTTGTGCGAGCGCACCAGCGTCTCCACCCGTGCCGCCGCAGCGTTGAAGCGCTTTGAAAGGTCAGCCACTTCGTCGTCCCCTTGCTCGGGCACGCGCACCGATAGATCGCCGTCGCCCCAGCGCTGCACGCCGCGCTGCAGGGTCTCGAGCCGCTGCGTGATGCGCCGCACGATCGGGTAGACGCCGAGCGCCACCGCGACGCCGACCAGCGCGATCATCCAGATGAAGCCGAACGGCGTGCGCCAGGCCGGCGGCGTCTGGCGGCTGGCCGGGCCGGCCTGCTGGTCGCGCGGCGGCATCTGCAGCGTCAGCGCGCGGCCGTCGCTCAGGGTCAGGTCGAACTCCAGGCCCTGGCCGCGCACGCGCGTGGCCTGGCCGGTGCCGATCACGCGGTCTTCGGCGTCGCGCACGACCACCGTGCGCGGCAGCACCGAGATGCGGTCGCGTTCGCTCTCGGTCGCCACGCGCACCATCCAGCTCGCGGTGAGCGTGAGGATGACAACGCCCGCCACCACCGCCAGCCAGATGCGGACGTAGAGGTGGCGGGAGTAGAGATTGGCCATCAGTCCTGCTGCTTGGCGAAGACGTAGCCAACGCCGCGCACGGTCAGGATGCGCTTCGGCACCTTCGCATCGACCTCGATCGCGGCGCGGATGCGCCCCATGTGCACGTCGATCGAGCGGTCGAAGGCCTCGAGCTCTCGTCCGCGCACGGCTTCCATGATCTGGTCGCGCGTGAGCACGCGGCCGGCCCGCTCGGCCATGGCCACCAGCAGGTCGAACTGGTAGGAGGTGAGGTCGGCCAGTTCGCCGCTCACTGTCACGGCGCGCGCGTTGCGGTCGATCTCGAGCGAGCCGAAGCGCATCAGCGTGGCTGCCGCGGTTTCGCTGGCGGTCTCGCTGCGGCGCCGCAGCACGGCGCGGATGCGCGCAAGCAGCTCGCGTGGCTCGAAGGGCTTGGGCAGGTAGTCGTCGGCGCCGATCTCCAGGCCGATGATGCGGTCCATCGGATCGCCCTTGGCGGTGAGCATCAGAACCGAGACCTTGGCCAGCCCGCCGGGCAGCGCACGGATGCGGCGGCAGACCTCGAGCCCATCGATGTCGGGCAGCATCAGGTCGAGGATCACGAGATCCGGTGCGCGCTGCTGCAACTGCTCCAGCCCGCTGATTCCGTCGGGTGAATGCGTGACGCCGAAGCCCGACTGCGTGAGGTATTCGCTCACCATCTGGGCCAGGCGGGCGTCGTCTTCGATCATCAGGAGTTGCGGTGTGCTCATGGAACGATCGTCGCGGCGCGCCGGCAAGGCGGCTTGAACGCTGCGTAAAGTTGGGTAAACGCGCGGGTTACGCGAGGACGGGGGTTGCCGTAAAAAGCATCGCGGTCTGCGCCCGATCCACGGGCAGTCCGGGGATTTCCTGCGCCAGCAGCGGGCCGAGTGCACCGCTGCCGAGCCCGGGGTAGTCCTGGTTGGCGCGCTCGACCATTTCGGTGGCCAGCTGGCGCAGCAGCACCACCGCCGACCGGATGCGCCGGCGGAAGGCGTCGTCGTCGTCGCGCTTGTCCTTCATGCTCTGGTTGAGCGCGACGAACCACGGCAGCGCGGCATGGTCCAGCATCACGGCAGGGTTGCGCTTGGCGCTCACGCCGGACCACTCGCGCATGAAATGCTGCGCCGCAACGTTGAGCTTCTGGCAATGCACCAACTCGTTCTTCAGGCTGCCGAGCACCGCCAGATCGGTGAGCCGCTCCTGGTAGAAGATCTGCGACAGCACGCTCCAGTAGTAGGTGTAGTCCCAGATCACCTTCACCGGCAGCACTTCGGGGTCGCCGAACAGCGGGTACTGATCCTGGTAGAGCGCCAGCGTGCTCTCGTAGAACGAGTGGTAGAGCTGGTCGTACAGCTGCGCGCGCGCTTCCAGCGGATCGCCGGCACGGTCGTGCGCGATCAGGTCGGTGATGTAGGTGTTGCCGATCGCAATGAAGTCGCTGCCGGGCGAATAGAACGGGTCGAGGAACAGGCCGGCCTCGCCGGTCAGCGCCCAGCGCTTGCCCGAGAACACCTGCTTGCAGCCGTGCGAGAAGTGCCGCAGGAACAAGAAGTCCTGCAACAGGTGGCGCTTGTCGTCGAGCTTGTCGAACACTGCCGGCTGCCAGCGCTTCAGCCAGTCCATGGCCTTGTCGAAGGTGTTGTAGGTTTCCAGCGGGTGCAGCTTCGGGTCGGCCACGATGCCGACCGAGTGCGAGCCCGAGGCCAGCGGGATCAGCCAGACCCAGTAGCCCGCGCCGCACATGTGGTTGGTCGAGAGCCAGCGCGACTGCGGCTCGCACAGCGCGCGCCACTCCTCGTTGTCGCTCCATTGGTCGACGTCGATGCGCTCGCCGATGCGGAACCACGCGGCGTCGACGTCGTGCGCGTTGGTCTCGGCCAGTCCCAGCTTGCGCTTGAGCAGGCCGGCGCGGCCGCAGGCATCGATCAGCCAGCGCGACTGGGCGCTGTGGGTCTCGCCGCCCTGCGTCCAACTCACGCGGTGCAGGCCGTCCGTGTCGCTGCCCTCGGCCAGCTCGATCTTCCGCACCATCGCGTTGTCGACGAAGCGCACGCCGCGCCGCAGCGCTTCCTCGCCCAGGAAGTTCTCGAAGATGCCGCGGTCGATCTGGTAGCTGGGTATCGGCAGGTAGCGGCTGGCGCCGATCTCGGTCACCTGGTCGATGTCGCGCCGGCCCTCGCTGAAGAAGAAGCGGAAGCCGAACTTGTACAGCTGGCCCGAGTGCATGTGGGGCTTGAGGCCGAGCACGGTGTCGAAGTAGTGCGCGCCGATCTCCACCGACGATTCGCCCACCTTGTGCGCCGCATGCGGCAGCGGGTGGCCGCGGCGTTCCAGCACCAGCACGTCGATGCCCTCGAAGCGCTGCTTGAGCTGAAGTGCGAGGGTGAGTCCTGCCAGACCGCCCCCCATGATCACGACGTCGTGTTGAGGGGTTGTGGCAGTTGTCATGGTCTCAATCCGTATGTTGGTGCAGCGCGACGCGCAGCGAAAGGGTGGGTGCCAGCGGCATCAGCAGCGGCAGCGGGTTGTTGGCAGCCAGTGCCTCGAACAGTGGCAGCGCATCGGCGATCGCGTTCACCTGTAGTGTGCGCGCCGCTTCGGATTGCAGCATCGGCGACTGCACCGGGCCTGAATGAAGCGACCAGTCGAACGATGCCACCGTGCGCTCTGTGCGGGTGGGTGCCACCACGAACGCCACGGCCAGCAGACCCCGGCTGGTGGTGACCGAGCTCAGCGCGCCGACGGCCGGCACGTCGAAGCCCACCAGCAGCACGGCGCGCTGGTCGGCCGCGCACTGGGTGGCGGCCTCCAGCAGGCCGGCCGCAAAGCTGGCTTCGTAGGCGGTCAGCGAGTTGCTGGCCGCCATGCAGCCGGTACCGATCGTCCAGTAGCCGGCCGCGGCGTTGTGCACCGAGTTGTGGAACTTGGTGGGTGACAGCAGCGTGGGGTCGCTTGCAAGCGTGCTGCACATGTAGTCGTTGATGCCGAGGTCGCCGTGCGCCGAGGCAAACACGCAGGGCAGTTCCTTCGCGTCGCGGCCTGACGCCGCAACGGTGGCGGTCGCGACTTCCAGCGCCAGGGCCACCGTATCGGGGGCGCGGCGCCGCTCAGCCGGCGCCAGCAGTTGCGGCGCGGGCCGCTTGGCCGGCGGGTCGACCAGCGCGCCCTCGCCGCGCAAGGCGGCCCGGGCGACGTCCCAGCCAGGAAGCGACGGCGCCCAGAACGACGGGCCTTCGATATAGAGCGTGGGCGTGGATGGGGCGGCGCCTCCCGAGGGAGCGCTCGCGCCTTCGGGCGCCCGTGCGGCGCTCGTGCTCATGCCGCGACCCCCTTGCCGAAGATCAAGGCACAGTTGTTGCCGCCGAAGCCGAACGAGTTGGAGAGCGCGTAATTCACCTCGCCGCGAGCCGGATCGAGCCTGATCTGCGGGCCGAAGTCGGCCCCGATCTCCTGGCAGTTGACGGTGCCGGGCTTCAGCCCGCTTTCGAGCGCGAGCAGGCTGATCACCGCCTCCACGATGCCGGCCGCGCCGAGCGTGTGGCCGGTAAAGCCCTTGGTCGAACTGGCGTGGGTGGTGGCGGGAAAGCGCCGCGCCACCAGGCCGCCTTCGACCTCGTCGTTCTTGGTGCTGGCGGTGCCGTGCATGTTGATGTAGTCGATCGCGTCGGTGCCGAGCCCGGCGCGCGCGAGCGCGTCGTCGAGCGCATGCTCTGCGCCCAGGCCTTCAGGGTGCGGCGTCGACATGTGGTGTGCGTCGCTCGATTCGCCGTAGCCCAGCAGCTGCAGCGGGCCCGAGCCACGCTCCAGCAGCGCGAAGCCGGCCGCCTCGCCGAGGCTGATGCCGTCGCGTTGCGCATCGAACGGCCGGCAAGGCTGCGGCGACACCAGTTCCAGCGAGTTGAAGCCGAACAGCACGCTGCCGCAGAGCGTGTCGACGCCGCCGACCACCGCCGCGTCGACCAGCCCGAGCCGGATCAGCCGCTCGGCCGAGGCGAAGGCCTTGGCGCTCGAGGAACAGGCGGTCGAAATGGTTTCGCACGGCCCTTCGAGCTGCAGCACCTGCTGTACGAACAGCGCGAGCGAGTGCGGCGTGTGCAGGCGCGGGCGTTGCTGGTCGGGGCGGAAGCCGCCGTTCCCGTCGAGCTGCGTGTAGGCCAGCTCGGTCTCGCCGATGCTGGCGGTCGAGGTGCCGAGGATCAGCGCGATGCGGGCGGCGCCATGGCGCGCGCGCGCCGCTGCGACCGCTTCCATGAAGCCGTCGGCATGCAGGCCGAGCCAGGCCAGGCGGTTGTTGCGGCAGTCCCATTCGGCCAGCTCTTGCGGCAACTGCAGTTCCTCGAGGCCATCGACGCGGCCGATCCAGGTCGGCAGGGGCGCCGCGCCGAAGTCGTTGGCGCGCAGTCCGCTGCGGCCTTGTTCGAGGGCGGCGAGCAGCGGCGCCTTGCCGACGCCGACAGCCGACGTGGCGGTGAAGGCACTGATCTGGAGGGGAGGAATCGGGGAGGGCACGACGGTGTTTCGAAAAGGGAGAAGACGGAATCGTGGCCGGGGCAGATTGGCGCCAGGCCGGAGCGGCAAAGCCTACCAGTTCGGTCGCCGCCGCCACGTGGGGCTTTTCCGACAGAAGCGACCGGCCATCCTGGGCTAGGAGCGGGGCTCGGACACGCTCCGGGCGCGCGCCGCCAGCGTCACCAGCAACAGCACCGGCACGCCCAGCAGCGCGGTGGCGGTGAAGAAGGTGCCGTAGCCGTACGCATCGACGAACACGCCCGAATAGCCGGCGATGAACTTGGGCAGCAACAGCATCATCGAGCTGAACAGCGCGTACTGCGTGGCCGAATAGTTGATGTTGGTGAGGCTCGACAGGTACGCAATGAAGGCCGCCGAGGCGATGCCGCCCGCCAGGTTGTCGGCCGACACCACCGCCACCAGGGCCCGGAGGTCGTGCCCGCGCGTGGCGAGCCAGGCGAACAGCAGGTTGCTCGCCGCGCTGAGCACCGCGCCCAGCATCAGCACCCGCATCACGCCGAAGCGCATCGACAGCACTCCGCCAACGAAGGCGCCGACCAGCGTCATGATCACGCCGAAGATCTTGCTGACCGTGGCCACCTCGTCCTTGGTGAAGCCCATGTCGACATAGAACGGGTTGGCCATGATGCCCATCACGACGTCGCTGATGCGGTAGACGGCGATCAGCGCAAGGATCAGCGCGGCCTGCCACTGGTAGCGCCGGATGAAGTCGGCAAAGGGTTCGACCAGCACGCTCTGCAGCCACTCGGCCGCGTTCTTCGGCCTGGCCAGCACGCGCCGGGCCGGCTCGGGCGAGAGCAGCACGGTGAGCACACCCACGGCCATCGAGCCCGCCATCACCAGGTAGGCGGTGCGCCAGGCGGCATTCTGGTAGCCGCCGCTGCCGCTCACCTCGGCCCAGGCCGCGACCCACAGTACGCCGGCGCCGGCCCAGATCATCGCGAGCCGGTAGCCGGTTTGATAGGCCGCGGCCAGCGCCGCCTGCTTGCGCGTCTCGGCCGATTCGATGCGGAACGCGTCGAGCGCGATGTCCTGCGTGGCCGAGCCGAATGCCACCAGCAGCGCGCACCAGATCAGCGGATGCAACCCGGCGCGCGGATCGTTCATCGCCATGCCGACCAGGCCGGTGATGACGATGGCCTGCGCCAGCAGCAGCCAGCCGCGCCGGCGCCCGAGCAGCGTGGTCAGCGGCGGCAACGGCAACCGGTCGACCAGCGGCGCCCAGACCCACTTGAACGCATAGGCCAGGCCAACCCAGCTCAGGTAGCCGATGGTGGTGCGGTCGATGCCGGCTTCGCGCAGCCGGAAGCTCAAGGTGCCCAGCACCAGCAGCAGCGGCAGCCCGGCCGAGAAGCCGAGCGCGAGCATGCGCAGCGTGGCCGGCTCGAGGTACACCTTGAGCGTGTCGCGCCAGGGCAGCTTGCGGTCTTCTTCGGAAGCGGGGAGGGTTTGTTCGGCGGTGGGTAGGGACATGGAGTGCGAACGGGGCAGGCTGCTTATTATTCCCCCATGTGTTCACGCTGCTTTGGCTTCCGCCTTTCCAACCCCGGCGTTGCGCGCCGCGCGTTCCTCCTGCTCGCGGCCGGTGCTGCCGTTGCGCCCCCCGCGCTGGCGCAGGTCGAGGTCGGCAATCCCTCGATGGCGCGCAACCTCGTGCCCGCCGACAACATCGAGCAGGCCGGAACCCAGCAATACGGGCAACTGCTCGCACAGGCCAAGGCCAAGGGCGCGCTGGCGGGTGACGGCAACCCGCAACTGCAGCGGCTGCGCGCCATCGCGGAACGGATCATTCCGTTCGCCGCGCAATGGAACTCGCGTGCGGCGAAGTGGAAGTGGGAGGTCAACCTGATCGGCAGCAAGCAGATCAACGCCTTCTGCATGCCGGGCGGCAAGATCGCGTTCTTCACCGCCATCCTCGATACGCTGAAGCTGACCGACGACGAGGTCGCGATGGTGATGGGCCACGAGATGGCGCACGCGCTGCGCGAACATGCACGCGCGCGGCTGGCCAAGAGCGTCGGCACCGGCGCGGCGCTGTCCATCGGCGCGCAGATCCTCGGCCTCGGCCAGGCCGGCGACATGGCGGCGCGCGCCGGCACGCAGCTCATCACGCTCAAGTTCAGCCGCAACGACGAAACCGAAGCCGACCTGGTCGGGCTGGAACTGGCGGCGCGCGCGGGCTACGACCCGACGGCTTCAGTCTCGCTCTGGAAGAAGATGGCCGAGGCAAACAGAAAGGCGGGCGGCCTGAGTTTCCTGTCGACCCACCCGAGCGGGCCGGATCGCATCAAGAAGCTCGAAGCCAACGTGCCCAAGGTCGAGGGGCTGTACCGGTCGGCCAAGCGCTGACGCTGATCACCAGCGCGCCGGCGGATCCGGCACGTAGCCCGTCTGCGGGTTTTGCGGAAACGCCCGCGGCCGCGCCACGCGCTCGTCAGGATCGGGAATGACGCCCATGCGGATCAGGTTGGCGCGGCTGTCGTAGCGCAGCGCGATCACCTCGTCGGGCGTGCTGCGGGCGCGCTCGAAGCGGGTGTGCGTGATCACCGATTCCTCGCGCTGGCCGTGGCCGGTGCCCAGCTTTTGTTCCGCCATGGCGGAGCGCTCACGCCTGGCGAGTGCCGAGGGCGCGGCGTCGCTGGCCGCGCCCGCGCCCAGCGAGCCGGCGGGCGCAGCCGGTGCCGGCGCTGCCGCCTCGGCTTCGGCCGGCGCGGCGGCCTTGTTGGCGGCCGCGCGATCCTGCATTGGCGAGGATTGCATTACCGGCGGCGGCACCGGACGCGGCTCGGGCCGCCGCTCGCTGAACACCGCGACGCCGATCACGCCGAGGTCGAGCGGCCGGCCGGTGCGCGATGCATACGAATCGCCCGGCGCGGTGAACTCGAAGGCCGCGATCTCGCGGTCGCTCTTGCGCCAGCCGGCAATCTGGCCGGCGCCCAGCGGGCCGAGCACGTAGCCGTCCTGGTTCCAGCCGGCGGTCTGGCCGTTGAGCACGTTGACGCCGTCGACCGACATCACCACCAGGATGCGCTCGCGCCGCAGGTTGCGGATGGTGATGCCGTAGCGCGCGCCCGGCCGGCCGGCCACATAGCGCTGGCCATCGGCGGCGGTGTAGACCGGCAGCGTTTCGCCGCTGTCGCGATCCTGCACGTCGATGCGGAGCCAGCGTCCGTCGACTTGCGTGCGCGCCCAGGCCGGCACCGCACTGGCCGCGAGCAGGCCGGCCGGCAGGCCGAGCAACAGGCGGCGGTTCATCAAGTCCGCACGGGGCGGCAGGGCGGCGACAGGATGGGACATGAAAGGCTCCTCGCAAGCCGGTCGACATTGACCGTGGAGGCTTGTACGGGGCAGCGTGCCAAACCGGGTTAGCTGGTTGGCGAGTTCGCGAGTTCGCGAGTTCGCGAGTTCGCGGGTTCGCGGGTTCGCGGGTTCGCGGGTTCGCGGGTTAGCGGTTAGCGGGTTCGCAGGTTCGGGGCTTGACGCTGGGGGCGGGCCGCCGGCGGCGGGTGGCCCCTTCCGCGAATGTCCCCCGGCCTGCGGCCTCCTCCTTTATTTCGCTGCAGGGGCCACCCACCACCAGCGGCCAGGGCACGCTCGTGGTGTTCAGCGCAAGCAGTCACGCCGCCCTGATCCCGCCCCGAAACCCAGCGCCCCGAAGCCTCCGGGCCCGATCCCGCCCCTGACCCCGGCCCGGAGCGAGCCCCCGGAGCCCGCACGCGAAGACCGCCTCACCCGCTCGTGCCGAAGAACCCCGTGTCGAAGGTATCGCGCACCTCCAGCCGCTGTTTGATCAGCCCGACCTGCTGGTAGAAGTCGGCGGTGCCCTGCTGGTCGGCTATGACCTTGGCATCGATCGCCACCCAGCGTTGCTGGCGCCGCTCGAACTGCAGCTTCGCCGCCTCCGGCGGGATGCCGATGATGCGCGCCAGCGTGGCCGAGAACGCGTCGACGTTGCGGTACGACCAGGCCTGCGCGCGCACCACGCGCAGCAGAAAGTCCTGCAGCACCGGGCGCTTCGCGGCGATCGCCGCGTCGGTGGCGGCCAGGTAGCTCAGGCCCGGCAGCAGGCCGCGGCCGCTCACCAGCACCCGCGCATGCTGGCTGGTTTCGGCCAGCGCGGTGTAGGGCTCCCAGGTGGCCCACGCATCGACCGAGCCCTGCGTCAGCGCCAGCTTGGCATCGGCCGGCGCCAGAAAGCGGATGTTGACCTCGTCGGGCTTGAGGCCGGCCGACGTGATCGCCTTCAGCGTCACGTAGTGGCCGATCGAGCCGCGGTTGGTTGCGATGCTCTTGCCCTTGAGGTCGGCCGCGGTCTTCAGCGGCGAGTCGGGCCGCACCAGCACCGCGGTGCCGTACGAATCGGAACGGTTGGCGCCGATCGCCTTCACCCGCGTGCCGGCCGCCAGCGCGAAGACGAGCGGCGCATCGCCGATCGGGCCGGAGTCGACGGCATTGGCGTTCAGTGCTTCGGCCAACGGCGCTGCCGCAGGGAATTCCGACCATTGGATGTCATAGCCCAGGCCCTCAAGCCCACCGGCCGCTTCGAGCAGTGCGCGCAGGCCGCCCTTCTGGTCACCTGCCTTGAGCACGGGGCGCGGCTGCGCGCGCAGCGAGAGTGCCGGTGCTGCCAACGCGGCGCCCGTGGCCAGCGCGAGAAAGCGCCTGCGGTCGTGCGTGCTCATTCCAGCAGCTCCGGTTCTGATTCGACCAGGCCTTCGTAGAGGCTCTCGAAGGCGTGGCGGGCACCGTCCGGCCCGCCGATCTGGCCGTGCGTGTGGCGGGCCACGGCGTCGTCGATCGGTTGCGGCTTGCCGGCTGCCTCGGCCAGCAATTGGGTATGGCAGGCGTTGTCGAGCGCGATGTACCACCAGGCGGCGGCTTCGACTGTCGGGCCCGCGCTCAGGATGCCGTGGTTCTTCAGGATCGCACCCTTGCGGTCGCCCAGCGCCTTCGCGATGCGCAGGCCTTCGCTCTCGTCGACCACCATGCCGGTGAAGTCGTCGAACAGCGCCACGTCGTCGTGGAATACGCAACTGTCCTGCGTGAGCGTGTCGAGCTTGCGGCCCAGCGTCGACCAGGCCTTGCCGTAGGTCGAGTGGGTGTGCGCCGCGGCGACGATCTTCGGGTTGTGTTCGTGGATCGCCGCATGGATCGCGAAGGCGGCCTTGTTGAGCGGGCGGTCGCCGATGACGGTTTCGCCCCGGGAATTCACCAGCAGCAGATCGGACACCTTGATGCGCGAGAAATGGATGCCCAGCGGGTTGACCCAGAAGTGGTCGGCCAGCTCCGGATCGCGCGCCGTGATGTGGCCGGCCAGGCCCTGAGCAAAGCCGAAGCGCGCGAACAGGCGGAACGCGCCGGCCAGCCGTTCCTGCCGGTGGCGGCGCTCGGCGCCGATGCTGGTGCGCGGCGCGGGCGGGTCGAACCAGTACTTCTGCTGCGGGTTCGGGTTGAGCTTGAGCGGCTGGGCCGCGTTGCGGTCGATGGAAAGAACGGCACTCATGAAGGATCTCCTTGCATTGCTCCTTCCCCTCCGGGGGAAGGTTGGGATGGGGGTACGACGGCGTCGAAAGCAGTGACAGTGGGCGAGGCCGCTGCCCCCACCCCTGCCCTCCCCCGGAAGGGGAGGGAGGAATTCATCAAGCCGCCTTGCGAACGGAGGCCGCGCGCTGCGCCACCAGTTCGCGGGTGCGCGGGATCAGTTCGCGGCCATAGTCGATGGCGTCTTCCAGCGGGTCGAAGCCGCGGATCAGGAAGGTGGTCACGCCGAGGTCGTAGTAGTCGAGCAGCGCATCGGCCACCTGATCGGGCGTGCCAACCAGCGCGGTGCTGTTCGAGCGGCCGCCGATCTCCTGCGCCACCGCTGTCCACAGGCGCTTGTCGAGCCGCGAGCCTTGCGACGCCGCTGCCAGCAGCCGCTTGGCGCCCTCGCTCTGCTGCGGGCCGCCGCGGCCGAAGCCCTGCACCACGCGCAGCCTTTTCGTCTCGGCCAGGATCTGGTCGGCGCGTTCCCAGGCCTTGTCCTCGGTCTCGGCCAGGATCGGGCGGAACGACACCGAGAAGCGCACCTGCCGGCCAAGCTTCGCGGCCTCAGCGCGCACCCGCGAAGTCAGCTCGCGCGCCTGCTCCAGCGATTCGCCCCACAGCGCGTACACGTCCGCGTGCTTGCCGGCCACCGGGATCGCGGCCTCCGACGCGCCGCCGAAATACACCGGCACATGCGGCTTGCCGTTCAGCGTCTGCAGCGGCTTCACTTCCGAGAACGCGTTCTGGAAGCGGTAGTGCGCGCCTTCGTGGTCAAAAGGCTTTTCGCTCGTCCACACGCGGCGCAACACGTCGAGGTATTCGTCGGTGCGGGCGTAGCGCTGGTCGTGGTCGAGCCAGTCGCCGTCGCGTCGCTGTTCTTCGTCGGAGCCGCCCGAGATGTAGTGCACGCCGAGCCGGCCGCCGCTGAACTGGTCGAGCGATGCAAACTGGCGTGCTGCCAGCGTCGGCGCAACGAAGCCCGGGCGGTGCGCGAGCATGAAATGGATCCGCTCCGTCACCGAGGCCGCGTAGGCCACCGTGAGCGTGGCATCGGGGCTGGTGGAGTGGTGCGGCACCAGCACGCGGTCGAACCCGGCCTGCTCGTGCGCTTGCGCGAAGGCACGCACGTAGTCGCGGTCGATCGCCGGGCCCTTGGCGGCATGGATCTCAGAGACCTTTTGGCCCTGGATCATGCCGATGAATTCAACGTTGTTCTGGCTCATAGCGAAGTCCTCTTTGTCAATTGGCGAAGGTGCGATGCGGATTTCATTTCGGGTTCATTGCGGAAACACCGCGGAACCGGCTTTGCCGGGCCGCTGGTGTTGCCCCCGGTAGGGGGTTGGCGAAGCGGACACGCAGTGCCGCGCAGCCTGGGGGCGAGCCTCATCCCACGAGCCTCATAACAAGCTGCGATCCCACAGCGGCCGCACGTTGGCGGGCCCGTCGAGCACGCCGAGCTTCTGGAAGGTGTCGGCCACGTCCTGGTGGCTGCGGATCACGCTGTCGTCGACGGCCGCGAGGCTGTAGTCGCCGCTGCGCCCGTTGAACAGTTCGACCAGGTCGCCGACCGGCACGCGCGTCTCGGCCGACTGGGCCCGCGCGTACGCCAGGAAGTTGCCGTTGATCCAGGCGAACGAGCGCTGCAGCCGCTGCAGCAGGTCGGCAATGGCGGCGCGGCGCGGCGCGTCGTCCAGCGTGCGCGGGTTGGCATAGATCGGGAAGTTGCCCGAGAGGTAGCCGACGCCGGTCTTGATGGTGCGGGCGCCGTACTGCGTGCGCGCGAGCTGGCCGTTGTAGCCGTAGATCGCCCATGCATCGAGATCGCCGCGTGCAAAGGCCGAGAGGCCGTCGGCCGGTGTCAGGCTCACCGGCTGGATGTCGGCGAACGACAGGCCGGCCTCGGCCAGCTGCTTGGCCAGGTAGTAGTGCGAGGTGGTGGCGCGCACGTAGCCCACGCGCTTGCCCTTGAAGTCGGCGATGCTGCGGATCGGCGCATCCTTGCGGGCCAGCGTGGCCTGGTTGTTGAGGTCTTCGTGCGTCACGGCGACGAAGCGCACGTTGGCTTTCTGCCGCGCGGCGAACACGGCCGGGATCTCGCTGCCCGAGCCGAGATCCAGCGCGTCGCCATTGATCGCCTCGATGTGCAGCACGCCGTTGTTGAGCTCGCGCCAGTCAATTTTGTAGGGCGTGTCGGCCTGGCCCGAGGCCTGCAGCAGCGGGCGCCACAGGCCCTTGTAGGTGCCGACGCGAAGCGTCACGCCGCGCAGGTCGGGCTGGGCCGCGCCGGCCGCCTGTGCCAGCGGGGGGAGCAGGCCGGCGGCGGCGGTGGCGGCTGCGGCCTGGAGCCACGCACGGCGATGGAGGGATGAAGGTTTCATGGCTCCGACCGTAGCCATCGCGACCTGAAAAGAGAACGCAGAAAAACGAGTTTGCATATGCGGGATCGGTTGTTCCCCGGCGCGCCGCTCGCCGCTACCTTTGCGGCATGAGTGCCATACCCCTGCGCCGCGATGCGCCCGTCTCCGAATCGCCCGATGCGGCCTTGCTTGCGCAACTGACCGCGCTGTTCGCCACCACCGCGGCCGACCACGACCGCAGCGGTGCCTTTCCGCGCGCCAACTTCGAACTGCTGCAGGTCCGCGGCCTGATCGGCCTGGTGGCACCGCAGGCCTTTGGTGGCGGCGGTGCCACGCTGGCTGCTGCGCGCCGCGTGATCGCGGCGGTGGCGCGCGGCGAGCCGGCCACCGCGCTGATCCTCACCATGACCTACCTGCAGCACCACGCGATCGCGCGTAGCGACAGCCGCTGGCCCGCGGCGCTGCGCGAGCGCGTGACGCGCGATGCCGTGGCGCACGGTGCGCTGATCAATTCGCTGCGGGTCGAGCCCGCACTCGGGTCGCCGGCGCGCGGTGGCCTGCCCGGCACCACCGCGCGGCGCGATGGCGAGGGCTGGCGCCTCAGCGGCCACAAGCTCTACACCACGGGCATCGAAGGCCTGCGCTGGCTTGCGGTGTGGGGCCGCACCGACGAGGCCGCGCCGCGTGTCGGCACCTTCCTCGTGCCGCGCGATGCGCCAGGCATCCGCGTGATCGCGAGCTGGGATCACCTGGGCCTGCGCGCTTCGGGCAGTCACGAAGTCGTGTTCGACGAGGTGGCGATTCCACTCGCGCACGCGGTCGACCTGCGTGCGCCGGTCGACTGGGCGCCCGACGCCGGCAGCCAGACCGACATCGATGCCCATGCGGCGCAGCAGGCTTGGATGGTCGTGCTGCTAGGAAGCCTCTACGACGCGGTCGCGCAGGCCGCGCGCGACTGGCTCATCGAATTCCTCAACCAGCGCGCACCCAGCGGCCTCGGTGCACCCCTCGCGAGCCTGCCGCGCATTCAGGAGACGGTCGGCGAGATCGAAGCGCTGCTGCGCGTGAACCGCGTGCTGCTCGACCACGCCGCTGGATCGGTGGACGGTGGCCATCCGCCCGCGGCCGCCGACAGCGGCCTGCTCAAGCACACGGTGACGAACAACGCGATCCGCGCCGTCGAACTCGCGCTGCAGTCGAGCGGCAACCACGGCCTCACGCGCCAGAACCCGCTGGAGCGCCACTACCGCGACGTGCTGTGCGGCCGCATCCACACGCCGCAGAACGACGCGGTGCTGGTGGCCGCCGGGCGCCGCGCGCTGCAGGAGGTCGTTGCATGAAGGCATCTCATCTCTCCCGTCGCCGCTGGCTGCAGCAGGCCGGCGTTGCCTCGCTCGGCGCGGCCGGATTCATCGGCCACCATGCGGCCGCGCAGACCCCTGCCGCGCTCGTGCTCGGCGACCAGGCCGGCGGCCTGCGCGCGCTGTTCGAAGCCTCGCGCGCACTCGACGGCGCGCCGTTCGCCTGGCGCTGGGCCAACTTCCAGGGCGCGGCGCCGTTGTTCGAGGCGCACCGCAGCGGCGCGGTCGACACCGCGGTGGCCGGCGACCTGCCCGTGCTGGCCGCAGCCGTCGGCAAGACGCCGCTCAAGATCGTGGCCACGCGCGTCGGCAAGGCCGAATCGCTCGGCATCGTGGTGCAGCCGGGCTCGCCGTTGCGCAGCGTGGCAGACCTGCGCGGCCAGACCGTGATCGTCTCGTCGGCGCGCGGCAGCATCTCGCAGTACCAGCTCTACGGCGCGCTCGAAGAAGCAGGCGTGCGGCGCGACGAGGTCACGGTCAAGTTCGTGCTGCCGACCGATGCTGCCGCGGCCTTCGTGTCGAAGCAGATCGATGCCTGGGCCATCTTCGACCCGTACTACACGATTGCCCTGCAGCAGGGCGGCCGCATCCTGCGCGACGGGCGCGGCATCAACACGGCGCTCGGTTTCATCACCGCGAGCGAGGCGGCGCTGGCCGATGCGGGCAAGCGCGCAGCGATCGTGCAGTTTCTCGACCGGCTGGCGCGCGCCGGCGACTGGGCCCTGGCCAACCCGGAGGCCTATGCACAGGCCTACACCCAGCTCACACGGCTGCCGATCGAGGCGGCGCGCACCATCACCGCACGCTCGGCCGTCGCCGGGCGTCCCGTGAGCGAGGCCGACATCGTCGCGCTGCAGACCGTGGCGGACCGCTCGGCGCGCGACGGCATCCTGCCGGTGCGGGTCGACGTGCGCGCCATCACCGACGCGCAGCTCTGGCGCCGCGCCGCGTGAGCGCCGCCGCGATTGCACCGCTGCACGATTTCGTCGCCGCCTTCAGCCGCCTGCTCGACAGCGCGCCGGACGAAGCGCGCATCCTGCGCGAAGGCGGTGCGCTGTTGCGCCGGCTGGTCGCGCGCGATGGTTGGCTGCCCGATGCGTATGCGCAACCCGACCCGTTGCGCTACCAGCAGTTCGCGCTGCACGTCGATGCGGCCGCGCGTTTTTCGGTGGTGAGCTTCGTCTGGGGCCCGGGCCAGGCCACGCCGGTGCACGACCACACGGTGTGGGGCCTGATCGGCATGCTGCGCGGTGCGGAGTACAGCCAGGGCTATGCGCAGGTCGGCGATGCCTTGCAGCCACAGGGCGAGCCGGTGCGGCTGGCCCCGGGCGACGTGACGGCCGTGTCGCCCACCCTCGGCGACGTGCACCGCGTGCGCAACGCGCACGACGACCGCGTGTCGATCAGCATCCATGTCTACGGCGCCGACATCGGCCGCGTGCAGCGGCATACTTACCCGCCCGAAGGAGGGCGCAAGCCCTTCGTCTCCGGCTATTCCAACCTGCAGCGCCCGCCATGACCGACACCCTCTCTTTCGCGGACGTGCGCGCCCACCTGCTCGCCCGCCGCGAAATCGCCCTGATCGACCTGCGCGAAGAGCATCCCTTCGCACAGGCCCATCCGCTCTGGGCCGCCAACCTGCCGTTGTCGCGCATCGAGGCCGACGCACGGCGCCGCATTCCGCGCCGCGACACGCTGATCGTGCTCTATGGCGAGGACGATGCGGGCGAAGACCTGGTGCCGCGCGGCGCCGCCCTGTTAGCCGCGCTGGGCTACACCCGCGTGCACCGGCTCGAAGGCGGTCTCGAAGGCTGGCGCGGGGCCGGCGGCGAGCTGTTCCGCGATGTAAACGTGCCGAGCAAGTCCTTCGGTGAGCTGGTCGAGCACGAGCGCCATACGCCGTCGCTGTCGGCGCAGGAGGTAAAGGCACTGGTCGATGGGCAGGCGAACGTGGTCGTGCTCGACGCGCGCCGCTTCGACGAGTACCAGACCATGAGCATCCCCACGGCCACCAGCGTGCCGGGCGCCGAGCTGGTGCTGCGCGTGCGCGCGCTCGCGCCCGATCCGGCCACGCAGGTCATCGTCAATTGCGCGGGCCGCACGCGCAGCATCATCGGCACGCAGTCGCTGGTGAACGTCGGCATTCCGAACCCGGTTGCGGCCTTGCGCAACGGCACCATCGGCTGGAAGCTGGCGGGGCAGGTGCTCGACCAGGGTGCCGTGCGGCGCGCACCGGCCGCGCTCGGCGAGGCCATCCGCACGCAGGCGCAGGCCGATGCGCGCGGCGTGGCCGAGCGCGCCGGCGTTCAATGGATCGCGCTGGCCGCCCTGCATTCGCTCGAGGCGCCCGGCCGCACGCTGTACCGCTTCGACGTGCGCACGCCGGAGGAATACGCGGCCGGGCACCTGCCCGGCTTCGCCAGCGCGCCGGGCGGCCAGCTGGTGCAGGAAACCGACCACCACGTGCCCGTGCGCGGCGCACGCATCGTGCTGGCGGACGACGACGCCGTGCGCGCGCCGATGACCGCATCGTGGCTCGCGCAGATGGGCTGGGACGTGCATGTGCTCGCGCCCGTCGATGCCGCCGCGTTCAGCGAGACCGGCGCGCCTGGCGCGGTTCACTCTGCCGGTGCACAACGCTACCGCCGTCCCTACGAAGGCACCGATGCGCCGGCCGAGGCGATGCAGGCCTACCTCGACTGGGAGTTCGGCCTGGTCGCGCAACTCGCGCGCGATGGCACGCATCACTTCCGGGTGATCTGAGGCGGGTCGATCGAGGTCGCGGGCCACCGGGGGAAGGTCACGTTGCAGCGCCTGCCGCAACGCTGTACAAGTACCCTGTTGGCAAGACCGAACCTCCCGGGCAGGCCCGCAAGGGCAGGCCGGTTCAAAGGGGACGAAAACATGTTGGCGGCCGAATGTGCGTGGGCCATCTTGCGTGCCGAGCACGCTCGTATGCGCGAGTTGTCGACGCTGGTCGACGGCACGCTGAAAACCGGTTGGGCGCACCCGCAATCGCAGGCCGCGTCGCTCGTCGAACTCATCGAGCACTTTCAGGAATTCGAAGAAGCGACGCACCGCCCCAAGGGCGTCGTGCTGCTCGAGACCATGCGTGGCAGGACGGCCGAGGCAGACGAACTGCTCGATCAGCTCGAACTGGAAAGCGAGCGCTGTGACGACCTGCTCTCGCAGTCGAAAGCCGCGTTGAAGCTTGCCGGATCGGGCGACATGGGCGCAGCCAGAGTCGTAGAAATCCTGCTGCAGGAGCATCGCCGGCTGATGGCCGCCCATCTGGAGCGGGAGGACACGCTGCTCCATTCGCAAACCGCGCAGTTGCTGACAGGCGAGGAATGGGCCGCCGTGGTGTCGTCGATGTCCGAAGCCATGGGGGCCGCGACAGAACGCAACCGCGGGCGGCCGCTTTCCTGAGGACGGCTGGCGATCTGCCAGGCGCAGTCCGACGCCCCGCTCGAAGCCGTGCACGATCCGGCGTTGTGCGTGGTGGCTCGGGGCAGCAAGCAGGTGGCGGGGCGGAGCGCAACAGGGGCTTGGCGCACCTCCGCTTTGCAGGCGTAGCCCCTCATGCGCCCCCAGCGCCCAGGCCCGCCACCAGGGTTCCCTGGTGATAGACCACCTGCCACCGCCCCGAGACCCGGCGCCACAACGTCGCTCTTCGGGTCACTCGGTGGCCCTGATGGAGGGTGTACGTGAGCAGGTAGTTGGCTGGCGCGAGCTCCTGGCAGAAGAACTCCCTGGCCTCCCAGGAAGCTTCGTCTTCAGTGGTCGTTCGGGTCCTGAGAACCTCGAAGACATGCTCCCGGCTGTATCGACTTCCGGACGCACCCACTTCCCAGAAGTCGGAGTCCGTCATGGCTTCCAGGGTGGCCCGATTCGAACCCCACTTCGGGCCATGAAAGATCGGCTCAAGCGCTTGCAGTTCGGCCTGCACACCCAGCAATCGTGCTTCGGTCGTTCGATCAGGTTCCATCGAGATTTCTGCCAGGGCTTTCGTTGGGATGCGGTGGTGCGTTCGCGCCCGGTCGACTGTAGCCCTTGCAAGATGCGTTGATGCGTCGCATCGAATGCGTGCCGCCGTCTGCCGCCATATGCCGCGGTGTAGCCTGTCGCCATGGACTCCCTGATCGCCGCCTCCGCGCGTGCGCTCGCCGCCGGCGACGCGCTCGGCGCGCTCAAGCGGGTGGCCCTGCGCGACGACCCGCCGGCGCTGGCCTTGCGCGGCATTGCCATGGCCCAGCTCGGCGAGCACCCGCGTGCCCGTGAGCTCCTGCGGCGCGCTGCCCGCGGCTTTGGTGCCCACGAGGAGCTGGCGCGCGCGCGCTGCGTCGTCGCCGAGGCCGAGGTGGCGCTGGCCATGCGGGATCTCGGTGGTTCGCCGCGCCCGCTGGCGGCGGCGGCGAGCACGCTCGAGGCGCGCGCCGATCGAGGCAACGCGCTGCAGGCGCGGCTGATCGCGGTGCGCAGGCTCGTGCTGCTGGGCCGCCTCGACGAGGCAGCCGACGCGCTGGCGCGGCTCGATGCGCGTGGACTGCCGCCGGCGCTGGCGGCGGTGGCCAAGTTGACCGAAGCGGAGCTGGCACTGCGCTCGCTGCGCACAGTCCCGGCGCGGGCGGCGCTCGCATTGGCGCAAGAGGCGGCCGATCGGGCCCGCGTGCCGGCACTCCTGGCCGAGCTGGCGGAGTTGCGGGCTGCGCTCGACCGTCCCGCCGCGCGGCGCCGCTTCGCCGGCGGCGAGCAGGTGCTTCGCCTCGATGAAGTCGCGGCGCTGCTGGCCTCGGACGCACTGGTGGTCGACGCCTGCCGTCGCGGCCTGGGCGCTGGCGATGCATGGCGGCCGCTGGCGCGCCGGCCGGTGCTGTTCGCGCTGGCGCGTGCGCTCGCCGAAGCGTGGCCTGGCGATGTCGATCGCGAAGCCTTGATTGCGAACGCATTCAACACACGCCGGCCCGACGAGACGCATCGCGCGCGCCTGCGGGTAGAGATCGGCCGTCTGCGCGCGCTCGTCAAGCCGTTCGCGCACATCGAGGCCACCGCGCGAGGCTTCGTCCTCAAGCCGCACGGTAATCGCGCGGTCGTCATGCTGGCACCATCCATCGACGGCGACCAGGCATCGCTGGTGGCGCTGCTGTCCGACGGCGCGGCCTGGTCGACCTCGGCGCTCGGGTTGGCGCTGGGGGCCAGCCAGCGCACTGTCCAGCGAGCGCTGGTCGAGCTCGAGGCGGCTGGGCGGGTGCGCGCGATCGGGCAGGCACGCGCGCGCCGCTGGCTCGCGCCGCCGCTGGCCGGATTCACGACGATCTTGTTACTCCCCGCTGCGCTGCCGTTTGCATAGAGTTGTCTCCAGGCGCCGATCCGAGGCGCACCACCAGGAGCCAGCGATGAGCAGCAGCACAAGCAAAGACAGTCCCCAGCCCACGGCGCATGCGGCCGAGATCGTGCGCGAGTACGGCCCTTTCCCCGGCGTCGAGCACATCCACGGCGTGACCCACGACGGCCACCGCGTCTGGGCCGCCACCGGGGCCAGCCTGGTCGCTTTCGATCCCGGTAGCGGCGAGCCCGCCCGCACGCTGCCCTGTGCCTGCGACGCCGGCACTGCGTTCGACGGCACGCACCTCTACCAGATCGCCGAGACGCGCATCGACAAGATCGATCCGGTCAGCGGCGACGTCGTGGCGTCGATCCCGGCGCCCGGCAGCGGGAGCGACTCGGGGCTAACCTGGGCCGAGGGCAGCCTGTGGGTGGGCCAGTACCGCGATCGCCAGATCCACCAGATCGATCCGGCCACCGGCGCCGTGGTGCGCACCATCGAGTCCAACCGTTTCGTCACCGGCGTGACCTGGGTCGACGGCGAGCTGTGGCACGGCACATGGGAAGGCGACGTGAGCGAGATCCGCCGGATCGACCCGGCGAGCGGCGCCGTGCTCGAGCGGCTGGAGATGCCGAGCGGCACCGGCGTCAGCGGGCTCGAGTCCGACGGTGCAGACCTCTTTTATGCCGGCGGCGGGGAGAGCGGAAAGATCCGCGCCGTGCGCCGCCCGAAAACCGTCAGATCGTGATCGCGCAGAAGGAGTCCATCGTGAACACAGCCATTGCCGAACAAGCCCGCACCTTGAACCATCCCGTCGTGTCGAAGGATCGATGGGTCGCCGAGCGCAAGACGCTGCTGGCGCGCGAAAGGGAACTGACGCACCTGCGCGACCAGGTCGCGCGCGAACGCCGCGCGCTGCCGTGGGAGCGCGTCGAGAAGAACTACACCTTCGACGGGCCTGGGGGCCGGCGCTCGCTCGCTGACCTGTTCGAAGGACGCAGCCAGCTGCTGGTGCAGCACTTCATGTTCGGCCCGGGGTGGGAGCAAGGTTGCCCGAGCTGCTCCTTCATGGCCGACCACATCGCTGGGATGCAGGTGCACCTCGAACACCGCGACGTCACGTTGCTGGTCGTCTCGCGCGCGCCGCTGGCCGAGATCGAGCGCTTTCGCCAGCGCATGGGCTGGCAGTTCATGTGGGTCTCGTCGCATGGCAGCGACTTCAACCCCGATTTCGGCGTCAGCTTCACGCCGGAAGCGATGGCCAGGGGCGAGGTCTATTACAACTACAGCGTGCGTCCGTTCCCGAGCGAGGAGGCGCCCGGTATCAGCGTGTTTTGCAAGGACGAGGCGGGCGATGTCTTTCACACCTACTCGACCTACGAGCGCGGCGTGGAGGTGATGATGGGCACCTACAACCTGCTCGACCTCATGCCGAAGGGCCGCGACGAGCGCAAAGTGGACTACAAGATGGAGTGGGTGCGCCACCACGACCGCTACGAGCCGGCACCGGCCTCGAAGCCGGCAGCGGCGGCCGGTTCGTGCTGCGCTGCGCACGCATGAGCACACCATGGCAAGCCTTTGGCCATGGCTGGCGGTTGCAGGGGTCGGCGCCCTGCACGGGTTGAACCCGGCCACCGGATGGCTTTAGACTGCCGCGCCGCCGCCGCCCTCAGCGCACCGTCGACATCACCGTAGCACGGCACCTCGGCTGGTCGCGCGGCGCCAGCATCATGCAGTTGTCCAGGGCGCGCTGCTGCATGTCGCTCAGCTTGGGCTGCTCCCTGGGTTGATCCTGCCATTGACGATGGGCCGGCGGTGGCGGCGGCTGATCCGCCCATTGCTGGCGACGGTCGTAGCCCCTTTCGTCATATTCCCGTCGTTCGTAGTCCCGTCGTTCGTACTCGCGTCGTTCGTATCGGTCGCGGTCGCGTCGCAACTGCCGCATGCACGAGTTGAAGTCGACGCCGGAGCGGCCGCTGGCGCAGTACCTGCGGTCGCTTTCGTACACGTCGTTGTCGCTCTGGGCCACGGCACTGAAGGTGCTCATGAGGCCCAGGAAGGCCAGGACAGCAAGTTTTTTCATGATGGTTGGACGGGAAACCCGTGGTTGACTACCGGTAGAACACCTCGACTCGCCCCTTCAGCTTGATCAGCAGCGGCTTGCCCTTGCGATCCAGCGTCCGCCCTGCGGGTACCTTGATCCAGCCCTCGCTGATGCAGTACTCCTCCACGTCGGCACGCTCCTTGTCGTTGAAGCGGATGCCGATGTCGCGCTCGAACACGGCAGCGACGTGGTGTGGGCTGCGCGGGTCGATCGACAGGTGGTCGGGCAGGGGTGGAACTTGATCGGCTTCGGTCATGGGTGGTTTCTTGCTTCCTCGATTCCCGCCATTTTGACCCCCTTGCGGCCGAAAAACCGGTTGGCACGCCGCTTGCATCTAATCATGTACACAAGACAGGATGCTTGATGATGGTGCATGAAATGGCTCCGCTCGCCGGGCCCGCTTCGAATGACGAACCCGCCGCCACCGCCTGGATCGCGCGCTTCGCCGTGCCGGTGCAGGGCGCGCAGACCGGGCCGCTCGCGGGGCTGCGCTTCGCGATCAAGGACAACATCGACGCGGCCGGCGTGCCCACCACGGCCGCCTGCCCGGCGTTCGAGCGCTTCCCCGCCGAACACGCCCATGTGGTGCAGCGCCTGCTCGATGCCGGTGCCACGCTGATCGGCAAGACCAACCTCGACCAGTTCGCCTGCGGCCTGAACGGCACGCGCTCGCCGTACGGCGCCGTGCCCAATGCCTACGACGCGCGCTATGTATCGGGCGGCTCCAGCTCCGGCTCGGCCTATGTGGTCGCCACTGGCCAGGTCGATTTCGCGCTCGGCACCGACACCGCCGGCTCAGGGCGCGTGCCGGCTGGCCTGAACAACATCGTCGGGCTGAAGCCCACCAAGGGGTTGCTGAGCACGCGCGGCGTGTTACCGGCGGCCCAGAGCGTCGACTGCGTCTCGGTCTTCGCGCCCACCGTGGCGCTGGCGCTGCAGGTGCTGCAGGTGGCCAGGGGCTTTGACGCGGCCGACCCCTATGCGCGGCCGCTGCGGCTGCTCGGCGCGCCGCTGCCGGCGCGCTTCCGGTTCGGCGTGCCCTCGGCCCTCGAATTCTTCGGCGACCAGCTCGCCGCGGCGGCCTTCGACGACGCGATCGCGCGGCTCGAAGCGCTCGGCGGCGAGCGCGTGGCGATCGACTATGCACCGCTGGCCGAAGCCGCGGCGCTGCTCTACGACAGTGCACTGGTGGCCGAGCGCTACGCTGCCGTGCGCCCGTTCTTCGATGCCCACGAGGCCGACGTGATCGAGCCGGTGCGCAGCATCCTCGCGAGCGGCCGCAATTACAACGCGGCCGACTTGGTCGACGCACAGATCCGCCTGCGCGAACTCGCGCAGCGCGTGGCGCCCATGTGGGAGCACATCGACCTGCTGCTGGTGCCGACCGCGCCCACCCACTGCACTCTCGAGGCGATGCTGGCCGACCCGGTGGCGCGCAACCGCGAACTCGGCGCGTACACCAACTTCGTCAACCTGCTCGACTACGCGGCGCTGTCGGTGCCCAGCAGCATCCGGCCCGACGGGCTGCCGTTCGGCATCACGCTGATCGGCCCTTGCGGCAGCGACCTGCAACTGGCCGAACTGGGCCAGCGCTACCACCACGCCACCGGCCTCACGCTGGGCGCCACCGGGCAGCCCATGCCGCCGCCGGTCGCAATGCCGATGACTGCCGACACCGTCAAGGTCGCGGTCGTCGGCGCCCACCTGTCGGGCATGCCGCTCAACGGCCAGCTGCGCGAGCGCGGTGCGCGGCTGCTGGCCGAAACGCAGACCGCGGCGCAGTACCGGCTCTACGCCCTGCCCGGCACCGTGCCGCCCAAGCCCGGCATGGTGCGCGTCGCGCCCGGCACCGGCGGCGCCATCACGGTCGAGGTGTGGGAGATGCCCGCCGCGCACTACGGCAGCTTCGTCGCACTCATTCCGGCGCCTCTCGGCATCGGCAGCCTGACGCTGGCCGACGGCACCAGCGTGCAGGGCTTTCTGTGCGAAGCGCTGGCGCTCGAGGGCGCCGAAGACATCACACAACACGGCGGCTGGCGCCGCTTCATAGCGTCGAGACAAGTCACTGCGGCCTGAGTGCCGCGCCTTCATCAACTTCCATCTCATGCAGGAGCGTTCCATGACCCCCAAGCCAATCTCTTCCGGGCCCTCGCGCCGCAAACTGCTGCAAGCAGGCGCCGCCGGCCTCGGCGTGCTGGCCGCACCCGCCATCGTGCGCGCCCAGACCGGCCCGAAGATCCGCATTGGCTTCTGGCCGGTGGCGGCTGGCCTGCCGTTCTTCGCGGCGATCGAGAAAGGCTACTTCAAGGAAGCGGGCCTCGAGGTGGAGCCGCTCAAGTTCGCCGGCGCCCAGCAGGTGATGGAGGCGATGCTGTCGGGCCGCTCCGACGGCAGCTCCAACGGCACCGGCTCGGCCAACCTCGCGATCGGCGAGATCGCGCAGCCGGGCCTGTTCAAGATTTTCTGCACCAACCCGAGCAACGCGAAATTCGTGCTCGACGAGTTCATCACCGGCAAAGACAGCCCGATCAAGACCATGGCCGACCTCAAGGGCAAGAAGGTCGCGTCCGGCCCCGGCATCCAGAACGTCACGCTGTGCAAGACGATGCTGGAGCGCGCCGGCGCCACCGGCGCGACGGTGTCGGAACTGCCGATCGGCCAGCACATCGCCTCACTGGTGGCCGGCCAGGTCGACGCTTGCTACACGCTCGAGCCGACCGGCACCATCGGCCGCATGAACGGCACCACCCGCGTGATCGAGGCCGGCGTGGTCGCCAGGTACATCTTGGGTGACCCGATGGCGCCCTGGCACGGCGGCGCGGCCAGCCTCACCACCGAGTTCATCAAGAAGAACCCTGAGGTGTCCAAGAAGTTCATCGCCGCCTACGCGCGCGGCGTCGAGCTGGTGCGCAGCAAGCCCGACGACGCGCGCCAGTACATGAAGGGCTACACCGCCATCGAGGGCGCGCTCACCGCCGAGGTGCCGCTCGCGTCGTACATGCTCTACAACGAGTTCAAGCCGAGCGACGTGGCGTACTTCCAGAAGTTCTACGACCTGTTCACCGAGAAAGGCATCTTCGAAAAGAAGGTGCTGGTGGACGGCCTGCTCTACAAGGCCTGACATGAGGCTCGCCCCCAGCCTTCGCGCACTTCGTGTCGCTTCGTCTACCCCCTACCCGGGGGCAACACCGGCGGCCCGGCAAAGCCGGTTCCTCGGTGTTCCTGGAAAAGCAATCCTGAAGGAGTTTTGAAATGGGCGAAGCCAACACCGCCACGGCCGCGCCGTGGACTCCGCCAGCCAGCGCCGCCACAGCGGCACCGAAGCCGCCGCTGCGCGACCGCCTGCTGCCGTTCATCGGCCCCGTGGTGCTGTTCATCGTGTGGGATCTGGTGGTGCGCCTCGGATTCATCAAGCCGATCCTGCTGCCGACGCCAGCCGACACCGTCTCCGCGCTCATCACGGGGCTTGCGGGCGGGCCGTTGCTGCTCGACTTTGCGGTTACCGTGTGGCGGACGCTGCAGGCGTTCGCGATCGCGGCAGTCGTCGGTGTGCCGCTCGGCGTGCTGCTGGGCAGCAACGAGAAGGCCTACCGCAGCGTCGAGTTCCTGATCGACTTCTTTCGCTCGACACCCTCGTCGGCGCTGATCCCGCTGTTCCTGCTGATCTTCGGCGTGTCCGACATCAACAAGGTGGCGATCGCGGCCTTCGGCGCGTTCCTGATCGTCATCTTCAACAGCGCCTACGGCGTCATCAACGCGCGCAAGCAGCGCGTGATGGCGGCGCGCGTGATGGGCGCCTCGCGCTGGCAGATTTTCAAGGACGTGCTGATCTGGGAGAGCCTGCAGCCATCGTTCGTGGGCCTGCGCTCGGCCGTGTCGATGGCGCTGGTGATCGTGATCGTGGCCGAGATGTTCATCGGCAGCGACAACGGCCTCGGCCATCGCATCATCGACGCGCAGCAGGTGCTCAACGTCAAGAGCATGTATGCCGCCATCCTCGCGGCCGGCGCGCTGGGCTACGCGCTCAACATCCTTTTCCTTGTGGCCGAACGCCGCATCGTGCACTGGAGCGGAAGATGATGGCCCACCCCCAGTCTTCGCGCACTTCGTGTCGCTTCGCCAACCCCCTGCGAGGGGGCGCCGCCTGCGGCCCGGCGAAGCCGGTTCCGCGACGGCTCGCGAACGGCGCTCGCTGCGCGGCGCTTCGATTCGCCCATTCCGGTATTACCGCATCTGGAGCCTTGTATGCGCGCTTCGTCTGACATCGTCCTCAACGGCCCGGTGTATGCCGACGTGCCGAAGCCGGCCTTCGCGCCCGGTCCCGCCGGCACGCACATCACCATTCGCGGCCTGACCAAATACTTCGCGGGTTGGCCGCTCTACGAGAACTTCGACCTCGACATTCCGAAGCATGCGATCGTCTCGGTGTTCGGGCCCAACGGCTGCGGCAAGTCGACGCTGATCAACATGATCGCGGGGCTGATCCCGATCGACTCGGGCGAGATCCTGTTCGACGGCAAATCGCTCAAGGACACCAAGATCGGCTACGTGTTCCAGAACTACCGCGAAGCGATGTTCCCGTGGATGCGCACCATCGACAACATCGCCTACCCGCTCAAGCTGGAGGGCAGGTCGAAGGTCGAGGTCGACCGCCGCATGGAAGAGTTGGTGGCGTCGTTCGACGTCAAGTTCGACTTGAAGCGCTTTCCCTACGAGCTCTCGGGCGGGCAGCAGCAGACCGCATCGATCATGCGCGCGCTGGCGCCCAACCCGGAGGTGCTGTTTCTCGACGAGCCGTTCTCGGCGCTCGACTTCGAGATGACGCTGTTCATCCGCGAGAAGCTGCAGGAGGTGTTCATGCAGACCGGCACCACCATGCTGCTGGTGTCGCACGACCTGGAAGAGGCCGTGTACCTGGCCGACCAGGTGCTGCTGCTGACCAAGCGGCCGACCAAAGTGGCCGAGATCCTCGCCTACGGTGACGCACGGCCGCGCACGCTCGACACGCTCAGCGCGGCCAGCTTCATCGCGGCGAAGAAGCTCAGCCTCGAGATCTTCCAGCGGGAAGTCCGGCGATGACGCCCGCCCAGACCGAAGCCTATGTCGACGCGGCTGCCGCCGCGCTCGACCTGAAGCTGCGGCCCGAGCATCGCCCCGGCGTGCTGCGCTACTTCGCGCTGGCCGCGGAAATGGCGGCGCTGGTCGAGGCCGTGCCGCTCGATCCGCATGCCGAGCCCGCGGTGAGCTTCGTGCCGGTGTCGCCGAGGGAGCCAGAGGCATGAGTGCGGCCGACCTTTTGCTGAAAGACGCATCGGCGATGGCCGATGCGGTGCGCAGCAATGCGGTCAGTGCCGTCGCGCTGGTGCAGGCCAGCCTGGACCGCATTGCCGCGACCGACCCACGCGTCAACGCCTTCACAGACGTGGTGCGCGAACGCGCGCTGCGGCGCGCCGGCCAGGTCGACGGCTCGCTCGCGTCGGCCAACGGCGCACGCACGCGCGAGCTGCCGCTGCTGGGCGTGCCCTTCGCCGTCAAGAACCTGTTCGACATCGCCGGCCTGCCCACGCTCGCCGGCTCGAAGATCGAGCGCAGCAGTACGCCGATGCGCGCGGACGCAGCGCTGGTGCGGCGGCTCGAGAGCGCCGGTGCGGTGCTGGTCGGCGCGCTCAACATGGACGAGTACGCCTACGGCTTCACCACCGAGAACAGCCACGTGGGCGCAGTGCACAACCCGCACGACCTCACGCGCATCGCGGGCGGCTCCTCGGGCGGTTCGGGTGCGGCGGTCGCGGCCGGCCAGGTGCCGCTCACGCTCGGCTCCGACACCAACGGGTCGATCCGCGTGCCGGCCTCGCTGTGCGGCATCTTCGGGCTCAAGCCGACCTTCGGACGGCTGCCGCGCACCGGCAGCTACCCGTTCATATCGAGCCTCGACCACCTCGGGCCGTTCGCGCGTTCGGTGCGCGACCTCGCACTCGCCTACGACGCGATGCAGGGCCCCGAGACGGTCGAGCCGCACGATCCCGGCTGCGCGCAGCGCGCCGCCGAGCCCACTGTGTCGCAACTGACGCACGGCGTGGCCGGGCTGCGCATCGGCGTGCTGGGCGGTTACTTCCGCCAGCGCGCGCAGGCCGACGCCCTGAGCGCGGTCGACCGCGTGGCCGAAGCGCTGGGCGCCCGCAAGGTCGTCGAGTTGCCGATGGTCGAGGCCGGCCGTGCCGCCGCGTTTCTCATTACCAATTCGGAAGGCGCCGCGCTGCATCTGGCCAACTTGCGCAAGCGCCCGCAAGACTTCGAACCGCTCTCGCGCGACCGCTTCCTCGCGGGGGCGCTGTTGCCGGCGGCTTGGGTAGCGCGGGCGCAGCGCGTGCGCCGTCTGTATGCGGAGCGCGTGGCAAAGCTGTTCGAGCGCTTCGACATCCTGCTGGCCGCGTCCACGCCCTGCGCCGCGACGCCGATCGGTGCGGAATGGTTTGACATCAACGGCCACCAACTGCCGGTGCGCCCGAACATGGGCGTGCTGACGCAGCCGATCTCGTGCATCGGACTGCCGGTGTGCGGCGTGCCGGTGTGGGGCGCGCATGCCAGCCTGCCGATCGGCGTGCAGGTCATCGGTGCGCCTTGGCGCGAAGACCTTGTGCTGCGTGTCGCGGCGGCGCTTGAAAGCGCTGGGGTGGCGCAGTCGCCGGTGGCAGCGCTATGAGCTGGTTGCCTGCTTCAGGGCGGGATCACGCCGACGGCGTACTCTGCTCCGCGAATGTCCCCCGGCCTGCGGCCTCCTCCTTTATTTCGCTGCGCAGAGCACGCCATCGGCGAGATCCGTCAGAGCGGCGGTTCATCGACGAAAACAACACAGCGTCACCCGTGCCAAGGGCATCGGGTGTCCCCCGCAGCGAAATAAAGGAGGAGGGCGAAGCCCGGGGGACATTCGCGGAGGGGGATACCCGGTGTCCTCGGCACGCGCCCTGAATCTCCCCGAACGCACGAACGCACGAACGCAAGCAACCGACATGAATGAAGCAATGTCCCTGGCCATCAACCTGCCAGACATCGTGGCCGAGGTCACCGCCGCCTTTGCGCGTTACGAAGACGCACTCGTGAACAACAAGGTCGAGGTGCTCGACGAACTGTTCTGGGACAGCGCGCACACGCTGCGCTACGGCGCCACCGAAAACCTCTACGGCTACGACGCCATCAAGAACTTCCGCGCCGGCCGGCCCGCCACGGGCCTCTCGCGCGACATCCTGCGCACCGTCATCACTACCTACGGCACCGATTTCGCCACCACCAACGTCGAATTCCAGCGCCACGGAAGCCCAAGGACGGGGCGCCAGAGCCAGACCTGGATGCGAACCGCACAAGGCTGGCGCGTCGTGGCCGCGCACGTCAGCCCTCTGGGCTGATCCGCGCAGGCACGCTTTATGCACACCGTCTTGTATCCAAGTTGTCCCCGCCCTGTTTCCGTCTTTCTTTGGAGCACACCATGAGCCAGATCAACCGTCGCGACTCCCTCAAATCCATCGCCGCGCTCGGCGCCGCCACCACGCTCGGCGGCTGGAGCGCGCTTGCCAATGCCCAGAAGCCGCTGACCGTGGGCGTGATCTACGTCGGCCCGCGCGACGACTACGGCTACAACCAGGCGCACGCGCAGGCCGCCGCCGAAATCAAGAAGCTGCCCGGCATCAAGGTGGTCGAGGAAGAGAACGTGCCCGAAACCGCCGCGGTGCAGAAGACCATGACCGGCATGATTGCGCAGGACGGCGCCAAGCTGCTGTTCCCCACCTCGTTCGGCTACTTCGATCCCCACCTGCTGGCGCTGGCCGCCAAGTACCCCGACGTGCGCTTCTCGCATTGCGGCGGCATGTGGACGGAAGGCAAGCACCCGAAGAACGCGGGCAGCTTCTTCGGCTACATCGACGAATGCCAGTACCTCAACGGCGTGATCGCGGCGCACATGACCAAGAGCAACAAGATTGCCTTCGTCGCGGCCAAGCCGATTCCGCAGGTGCTGCGCAACATCAACGCCTTCACGCTCGGTGCGCGCTCGGTCAAGCCCGGCATCACCTGCAGCGTGATCTTCACCGGCGATTGGTCGATGGCCGTGAAGGAAGCCGAGGCCACCAACAGCCTGGCCGACCAGGGCTGCGACGTGTTCACGATGCACGTCGATGGCCCCAAGGTGGTGGTCGAGACGGCCGCCAAGCGCGGCAAGATGGTGTGCGGCTACCACGCGAGCCAGGCCAAGCTGGCGCCCGCCGCCTACCTCACCGGCGCCGAGTGGAACTGGCTCACCGCATACAAGACCATCATCGAAGCGGCGCAGACCGGCAAGCCGCATCCCAACTTCCTGCGCGGGGGCCTGAAGGAAGGCTTCGTGAAGATGTCGGCCTACGGCTCGATGGTCACAGATGCAGCGAAGAAGCAGGCCGACGAGATCAAGGCCAAGATGGTCGCGGGCAATTTCGACATCTTCAAGGACGGCATCAAGGACAACAAGGGCGCCGTTGTGGTGCCGGCCGGCAAGGTGCTCAAGCAGACCGACCTCGAGCTCGAAAAGATGAACTACCTGGTTGAAGGCGTGCTGGGTAGTATTGGATGACATCCCCCAGTCTTCGCGCACTGCGTGTCGCTTCGCCAACCCCCTTTGCAAGGGGGCGCAGCCGGCGGCCCGGCAAAGCCGGTTCCGCGGCTGCCCGCGACTGAAGCCTGAAAACAGGGGCCGCATCATGCGCAATGCCATCAAGGAAATCGCCCTGCCGGCGTTCGCCATCGCGGCGGCGCTGCTGGTGTTCGGGGTGCTGGTCTGGTTCGCCGGGGTCAACCCGGTGGACGTGTGGGTCACGCTGTTCAAGGGCGCGTTCGGCGACTGGTTCTCGTGGCAGAACACGCTGCAGCGCGCTGCACCGCTCATGCTGACGGCGCTGTGCGTGGCGATTCCGGCGCGCGCCGGACTCATCATCATCGGCGGCGAGGGCGCGCTGGTGCTGGGCGGACTGGCCTGCGCCGCGCTGCCCTACATCGTGCCGCTACCGGGCAGCATCGTGGGTACCGTGTTCGTGTGCATCGCCGGCGCCACCGCTGGCGCGCTGTGGATCATGCTGGCCGGCTGGCTGCGCCAGTACCGCGGCATCAATGAAACCATCAGCAGCCTGCTGCTGGCCTACATTGCCATCGGCATCTTCAAGCACCTGGTCGAAGGCCTGCTGCGCGACCCGGCCAGCCTCAACAAGCCGTCGACGCATTCGCTGGCCGAAGGGCTGCTGATCGGCGGGATGTTCGGCTCCGACGTGCACTGGGGCCTGGCGATAGCCGCGGTGGCCTGCATCGGGCTCGGGCTCTGGCTGCGCGCCACGGCGTCGGGCTTCTCGATCCGCGTGGTCGGCGGCAACCCGCGCACCGCGCAACTCGTTGGCCTGCCGGCCACGCGGCTGATCCTCGCGGCCTGCGGCCTTGGCGGCGCGTGCGCCGGGTTGGCCGGTGCGGTTGAGGTGGCGGCAGTGCACACCAACGCGAACGCTTCGATGATCGCGGGCTACGGCTACGCGGGCATCCTGGTGTCGTTCATCGCGCGGCACAACCCCATTGCAATCATCCCCGTGGCCATCCTGTTCGGCGGCTTCGGCGCGGCGGGCAGCCTACTGCAACGCCGGCTCGGCCTGCCCGATGCCTCGGTGCAGGTGCTGCAGGGCATGGCCTTCGTGCTGATCCTGGCGAGCGAAGGCCTGCGCATGGTCGACTGGAAGACGCTGTTCCGCAACCGCATGCCGCGCGCGGTTCAGCCCAAGCTGGTGAAGGAGACCACTGCATGACCGCCGACCAGTGGATTGCGCTGGTTGCCGGCATCGTTGGCGGCGCCTTGCGAGTGGGTGCGCCATTCCTGTTTGTGAGCCTGGGCGAATGCCTCACCGAGAAATCGGGCCGCATCAACCTGGGCCTCGAAGGCGTGCTGGTGCTGTCGGCCATGGCCGCCTTCGGCGGGGCCTACCTCTTCGACTCGGCCTGGATCGGCGTGCTGGTCGGTGCCGCGGCCGGCGCAGTGCTCGCGCTGCTGCATGGCCTGCTGTGCTCGCTCGACCGCGTCAACGACGTGGCCACCGGCATCGCGCTGATGCTGTTCGGCACCGGGCTCGCGTTCTACCTCGGCAAGCCGCTGATCCAGCCGCAGGCGCCGCAGCTTCCGGTCATTCCGCTCGGCTTCTGGAGCGACAACACGGTGGTGCGCGCGGCGCTGCAGGTCAACGCGCTGGTGCCGATCGGCATCGTGTTCGCGGTGTTTCTCTGGTGGGCCTTCGCCCGCACGCGTGCCGGCCTGCTGGTGCGCATGGCGGGCGACTCGGCCAATGCCACCCGTGCACTGGGTTACTCGGTGTCGGGCATCCGCATCGCGGCCACCACGGCGGGCGGCGCCATCGCCGGGCTCGGTGGTGCATCGCTCACGCTGTTTTATCCGGGCAGCTGGAACGAAGGCATCTCGAGCGGGCAAGGCCTGATCGCGGTGGCGTTGGTGATCTTCGCGCGCTGGAGCCCGCTGCGCTGCGTCGGTGCGGCGTTTCTCTTCGGCGGTGCGGGCGCGATCGGGCCGGCGCTGCAGTCGGTGGGCGTGGGCTGGGGCTATCACCTGTTCAACACGGTGCCCTACGTGCTCACGCTCGTGATCCTGGTGCTCACCTGCAAGCCGGGCAGCGTGGCGATCGGCAGTCCGGGTGAACTCTCTTCGACACGGTAAAGACATCCCATGACCGCCACCGTTGCAGCCCAACCCTACGGCTGGCCGTACAACGGCGACCTGCGCCCGGAGAACACCGCGCTCATCGTCATCGACATGCAGACCGATTTCTGCGGCAAGGGCGGCTATGTCGATGTGATGGGCTACGACCTGTCGCTGGTGCAGGCGCCTATCCAGCCGATCGCGCGCACGCTGGCGGCATTGCGGCCTCTGGGCTTCCACATCATCCACACGCGCGAAGGGCACCGGCCCGACCTGGCCGACCTGCCGCCCAACAAGCGCTGGCGCTCGCGCCAGATCGGCGCCAACGGCGTCGGCATCGGCGACGACGGGCCGTGCGGCCGCATCCTGGTGCGGGGCGAGCCGGGTTGGGACATCATTCCAGAGCTGGCGCCGCTGCCGGGCGAGGTCGTCATCGACAAGCCGGGCAAAGGCTCGTTCTATGCCACCGACCTGGAACTCATCCTGCGCACGCGCGGCATCGAGAACCTGATCCTGGCCGGCATCACCACCGACGTGTGCGTGCACACCACCATGCGCGACGCCAACGACCGCGGCTTCGAATGCCTGCTTCTGTCGGACTGCACTGCCGCCACCGACCACGGCAACCACCTGGCCGCGCTCAAGATGATCACGATGCAGGGCGGCGTGTTCGGCGCGCATGCCGAGTCCACCGCACTGCTGGCGGCGCTCACCTGACCCCCGCGAGGACACCATGCCCGAAGAAGCCGCCACGACCCCCATCGGCGCCTTGCCCGCCGGCACCGGCGCCCTTGCGCTCGACACCTACCAGCTCACCAAGCGCTTCGGCGCCTTCACCGCGATGGACAGCGTGACCATGCGCGTCGAGCCTGGCACGGTGCACGCGCTGCTCGGCGAAAACGGTGCGGGCAAGAGCACGCTGGTGAAGTGCGTGGCCGGCTTCCAGCGCGCGGAGCAGGGCAGCATCCTGATAGACGGGCGCGAGCAGGACATTGCCAACCCCATCGTGGCGCGCGCGCTCGGCATCGGCACGGTCTACCAGCACTTCACGCTGGCGCCGGGCATGACCGTCGCCGAAAACCTGTTGCTCGCGGGCGGCAAGACACCGGCGTTGATTGACTGGAAGGTCAAGCGCGCCGAGCTGCAGGCCTTTCTGGCGACCACGCCGTTCAGCCTGGATCTGGACGTCACGCCCTCGTCGCTCGCGGCCGGCGAGAAGCAGAAGCTCGAACTGTTGAAGCAGCTCTACCTGAAGCCGCGTTTGCTGATCCTCGACGAACCCACTTCGGTGCTCACGCCGCAGGAGGCCGACGAGGTGCTGGGCCATGTGCGCGCCTTTGCGCAGAGCGGCATGTGCACCGTGCTCATCATCACGCACAAGTTTCGCGAGGTGATGGCGTATGCCGACAGCGTGACGGTGCTGCGCCGCGGCAAGGCCGTCAAGCATTGCCGCGTGGCCGACACCAGCCCGGCGCAGCTCGCGGCTTCGATGATGGGCGAGGGCGACGCACCACCGCCCGAGGCGGGCCTGCCAGACGCACCCGGGGCGCCCGCCGCGCTCACCGGCCGCGCGCTGCATGGCGCGCAGGCCACGGCCCGAGATGCCAAGGTGCTGCTCCAGGTCGAAGGCCTGGTGGCGCAGGGCGACCGCGGCACACTGGCCGTGCACGACCTGAGCCTGCAGGTGCGCGCCGGCGAGATCCTCGGCGTGGCCGGTGTCTCGGGCAACGGCCAGCGCGAGCTGGTCGAAGCGCTCGTGGGGCAGCGCCCGCGCCTGGCCGGCAAAGTCACGGTGCGCGGCGAGCCCTATCTCGCAAGGCGCGAGGAGAACCGCCGACTGAAGGTACGCAGCCTGCCTGAAGAGCCGCTGCGCAACGCCTGCGTCGGCGACCTCAGCGTGGCCGAGAACATGGCGCTGCGCGACTTCGATCAGCCGCCGTTGGCCAGCGGCGGCCTGCTGCGTTTTCCGGTGTGGCGCAGCCGCGCGCGCGAATGGATTGCCGAGTACGGCGTCAAGACGCAGGGCGAGGGCGCGCCGATCCGCAGCCTCTCTGGCGGCAACGTGCAGCGCGCGGTGCTGGCGCGCGAACTGGCCGGCGACATCGACGTGCTGATCGCGGCCAACCCGGTGTTCGGCCTCGACTTCGCGGCCGTCGCCGAAATCCACAGCCGCATCATGCAGGTGCGCGAGAAGGGCGGCGCGGTGCTGCTCATCAGCGAAGACATCGACGAACTGCTGGAGCTGGCCGACCGCATCGTGGTGATGAGCGAAGGCCGCATCGTCTACGAGACCGACGCGGCCACGGCCGAGCGCCATGTGCTCGGCGCGCACATGGGCGGTGGCGACCACGGCCACGGCCATCACGCTGGCGAAGCTGTTGTTGCGGAGGCCGCATGAGCGTGCTCCAGATCGATGCGACCCCGTTCGCCTACCCGTTCGACATCGCCAAGACCGCCTTCGTCATCATCGACATGCAGCGCGACTTCATCGAGCCCGGCGGCTTTGGCGAAACGCTGGGCAACGACGTCTCGCTGCTCGAAGCGATCGTGCAGCCCACGCAGGCCGTGCTGCAGGCCTGGCGCCAGGCGGGCGGCCTGGTGGTGCACACGCGCGAGGCACACCAGCCCGACCTGTCGGACTGCCCGCCCGCCAAACGCAACCGTGGCGCGCCGACACTGCGCATCGGCGACGAAGGCCCGATGGGCCGCATCCTCGTGATGGGCGAGCCCGGCAACCAGATCATCGACGCGCTCGCGCCCATTGCGGGCGAGATCGTCATCGACAAGCCTGGCAAGGGCGCCTTCTATGCCACCGGCCTGCACGAGTTGTTGCAGGCCAGGGGCATCACGCACCTGCTGTTTGCCGGCGTCACCACCGAGGTCTGCGTGCAGACCACCATGCGCGAGGCCAACGACCGCGGCTACGACGGCCTGCTGCTGGAAGACTGCACCGAAAGCTATTTCCCCGCGTTCAAGACCGCAGCGGTCGAGATGATCCGCGCGCAAGGCGCCATCGTCGGGTGGACGGCGCCGAGCGCTGCGCTGCTGGCCGTTCTGCCCGCTGCCTGACCCGGACTGCAGCAGCGACTAACATTCCACGGTGTCCATCGTTCAAGCCGTTCCCCATCCCGCCGCCACCGTCAATGCCGTCGTGTTCCGCACACGCGCCGACGAGGTGTATGCGCAACTGAAGCGCGACGTGGCCGAGTTCCGCATGGTGCCCGGCGACCGCTTCACCGAAAACGAAATCAGCGAACGCCTTGGCGTGTCACGCACACCGGTGCGGCAGGCGCTGTTCAGGCTGCAGCAAGAGGGCTACGTCGAGGTGCTGTTCAGGAGCGGCTGGCGCGTGCTGCCCTTCGACTTCGACCAGTTCGAGCAGTTGTACGACCTGCGCATGGTGCTGGAGACCACCGCTGCACACCGCCTCTGCGAGACCGACCGCCACATCGACCGCGGCCTGCTCGAGAAGCTGGTCGGCATCTGGCTGGTGCCCGCCGCCCAGCGCAGCACGGACGCCACGCAGGTCGCGCAGTGGGACGAGGAGTTTCACTGCGCATTGGTCGCCGCAGCCGGCAACGCCGAGATGGCCCGCGTGCACAGCGACGTGACCGACCGCATCCGCATCATCCGCAGGCTCGACTTCACCAAGCAGCCGCGCATCGACGCCACCTACGACGAACACGCCAAGATCCTGAAAGCCGTGCGCGCCAACCGCGGCGACCAGGCCGCGATGCTGCTACGGGCGCACATCGAGACGAGCCAGGCCGAGGTGCGGAAGATCACGCTGCATCAGGTGCATTTGGCGCGGCATGCGGCGGGGTGATGCGGTCATCGCGCCTGCACGAACGCAAACATCGCATCCAGCAGCGGACGCGTATCGCCGCGCCACCACCAGTGGTCGTCGCCTTCGAGCTCTAGCCATTTCGAGCCGCTGATCCGCCTGGCGAGGTCGGCGCCGGCGCCCACCCGCACCGCACGATCGCCGGTGCGGTGCATCACGAGCGCGGGGCACCTGACGCGCGCAGCGTCTTCGCGCACATCGACATCGCGGAAGGCCCGGAGTGTCTCCGCCAGCGCGCCGGGGGAGGTGGAATGCCGGATCATGCGCGCCCACCAGGCCCGCAGCGCCGGGTCGGCCTGTGCTTCGGGTGCAAAGGCTTCGATGCCGGCAGGCCCGCCCCATACCGCCACAAGCCTGGAGAGCCACACGTCGAAGGCGCCGGGCGGCAGCGCGTGGGGGTAGTCCGGTGCCGAGCATCCCTTGGCCATCGCGCCGAACAGCAACAGGCCCTGCACCCGTGCGGGGTGGTCGACGGCCATCGTGATCGCCGCAGGGCCGCCTTCCGACGAGCCGAAGATCCAGGCTTTCTCGATGCCCGCGTCGTCGAGGATCAGTCGGATGTCCGTTGCCGTCGCGTGCGCGGAGGAGTTCACGTCGAGCCGTTCCGACAAGCCGACCCCGCGGCGGTCGAACATGACAACGCGAAAGTGCGCCGCCAGGCGCTGAATGAAGGCGCGGATGTACGGATCCTCCCAGCCGATCTCGATGTTCGACAGAAAGCCCGGCGCCACCACCAGAGCGTCACCGCGATCCCCCAGCATGGCGTAGGCCAGCGCGCCCGAGGTCGAGGCCGCATAGCGCACGTTCAGCGGTTCCCTCTCGACGCTCGCGCGCGCACCGGCGAGCTTGCGCATGAGCGTGGCGTAGGCGGCCTCGGTTTGCGCACTCGGTGCGATTCCGTAGTCGGCACGCAAGGCTTCTGCGCAGCGCGCATACACCGCTTCGACGCTGGACGCATTGCCCGACCGTGCCTCCAGTTCCATCAGCAGTACATAGCTCGATTCGCAGCCGGGACCCATGCGCACGAGCCGTTCGGCCAGTGCAATGGCTGCTGCGACGTCGCCGTCGGCGGCATGCCGCTCGGCCAGCATGGCCAGCAGGCGACGGTGCAGCTGGTCGTGTTCAATCTGCAGGCCGCGCACCCAGTCGTCGAGCGTCTCGGCGCCGCTCGACATGCCGCCGAAGATCGGTTGCACGGCGCGTTCAGACCATTGCTGCAGCGCGGCGAGCGCTGGAGGGTCGGCCGGCGGCAGCGAGGCAGCGGCCTTCGCCTCGCGCGCGAACGCGAGCACGTCGACGTGCAGGGTGCGTGTGCCGAGCCCGATGCTGGTCGCGTCCGCTTCGAACAGCGCGCCGCCAACCTGGTGGTCCACCGCATACACCAGGCGTCGCAGACGGGTGCGTGCCTGCGCCTCGGACGCGTCCGGCCACAGCAGCCCGGCCAGCACCGAACGCGATACCGGCCGGCCGGCATGTGCAAGGTAACCCAGCAACGCGAACGCGCGCCGCAGTGCCAGGCCGGTATCTACGCCATCCAGGAAAAGCCCCGGAACGCCGAAGAGGCGCAGCGCGAGCCTGTCTTGCAAAGCGTGATCTGCCATGGCGCGGTTATAGCCGGCCTTACCCGGAGTCACCCGGAAAGCAGAAGGGGATCGCCCAGGGGACGCGCAGGGGACGCGCCGTTCCTACATTCGGCGTCCTCCCTCCAACGCTTTGACAAAAGGAAGCCTTCATGACCACCCTCGAACTCATCACGCTCGGCATCTTGCCGGCCTTTCTGCTGCTCGACCTTGTGCACCGGGCGCGTCCGCAACCGGTCGCGCGCGGGTGGCGCGTCCGCGCGCTCGCCGTCACCGCATTCAATTTCGTCCTCTCGCTGGCCGTTGGCTTCGCATGGGCCGAACTGTTCAATGGCAAGAGTCTGCTCGACGGGAAACAACTCGGCACGGCGGCCGGCGCTCTCGCGGGCGTGCTCTGCTACGAGCTTGCGCATTACTGGTATCACCGCAGCGCGCATCGCCATGGGTGGCTCTGGCGCCTGGGCCACCAGATGCACCACAGCGCGGAATCGCTCGACGTCTGGGGCGCTTACTACCTGCATCCGATCGACGCGGCCATCTTCGTGTCGCTGTCGAGCATCGTTCTGTTTCCCGTGCTCGGTCTTTCGCCGCAGGCCGGCGCCATCGCCACGGCGGTGCTGACCTTCGCGGGCATCTTCCAGCATGCCAATGTTGCGACGCCGAGGTGGCTCGGCTACATCGTGCAGAGGCCCGAGAGCCATGCCGTGCACCACGCCCGCGGCGTGCACGGGCACAACTATGCCGATCTCCCGCTGTGGGACATGGTGTTCGGCACCTTCGTGAATCCGCAACGGGTTCAGGAGGACGCCGCGCATGGCTTCTACGACGGCGCATCGCGCCGCGTGCGCGACATGTTGCTGTTTCGCGATGTCTCGCAGCCGGAGCAAACCAGCGAAGCGACCTCGTCTGCACCGAATTCCCGGGGAGCCCTTTCATGATCTGGGATCACGCAGGCCATGTCGTCACGTGCAACTCCCGCGGCGGTCGCGCACCATGAGCACGCGATGGATCAGTTCCGCTGCTACAGCGGGGTCCGGTCGCTGCCATTGAGCAGGCAGAATTGCTGGCCCGCATGCGCGCTACGCTGGCGGCCGATGCAGGCCACCACGACTGGCGCGGCACCGGGGAGGCGCTGGCCGAAGACCGCGCCCCTTTTTACCGCCACGGCCACTTCGGTGGCTGCTGCGGCTGATTGCTCAAACCATAGAAACGACATGACCCGACTCAAGATCACCGCCGGCGGCTTCGACTTCGTCGCCGAAACCCATCCCGACGCGCCGCTCACCATGGCCGCGTTCGCCAAGCTGCTGCCGTATCGGCAAAAGCTGATCCATGTGCGTTGGAGCGGCGAAGGTTGCTGGGTGCCGCTGGGCGAGTTCAAGCTGGAGAACGACGGCGCACCCGTTGGCTTCGAGAACCACACCAGCCACCCGTCGGTCGGCGACATCCTGTTCTACCCGGGCGGCTACAGCGAAACCGAGATCATCCTGGCCTACGGCGCCTGCAGCTTCGCCAGCAAGATGGGGCAGCTCGCGGGCAACCACTTCCTGACCATCGTCGAAGGCAAGGAAAACCTGCGCAAGCTCGGCACCAAGGTGCTGTGGGAAGGCGCGCAGGACGTGCTGTTCGAGCTGGCCTGACCTCGGCTACGGCACGGCTTTCGCGCGGCTAAAGCGTGAAGTCGTAGTCGACCGTGATTGGCGCGTGGTCGCTGAACTTCACGGTCTTGTAGATTTCTTCGCTGCGGGCCAGTGCCGCGGTTTTCGGCGTGGCCAGGTGGTAGTCGAGCCGCCACCCCACGTTGTTGGCGTAGGCCTGGCCGCGGTTGCTCCACCAGGTGTAGGCGGCGTCGGTGGTGTCGGGCTTCAGCATTCGGTAGACGTCGACCAGGCCGGCGCCTTCCACGCTTGCATCGAGCAGCCGGGTCATCCAGGCGCGTTCTTCGGGCAGGAAGCCGCTGTTCTTCTGGTTGCCGCGCCAGTTCTTGAGGTCGATTTCCTTGTGCGCGATGTTGATGTCGCCGCACAGCACGAACTCGCGCGCTTTCTTCAGCGCGATCAGGTAGGGGAAGAAGCCGGCCAGAAAGCGGAACTTGGCAGCCTGGCGCTCCTCGCCCGATGAGCCGCTCGGGAAGTAGCAGCTGATGACCGAGAACTTCCGCTTGGGCGTGTCGAAGCGCAGTTCGAGATACCGGCCCTCGGCATCGAACTCCTTGTCGCCCCAGCCGACGATCACGTCGCTCGGCACGTGCCGGCTGTAGATCGCGGTGCCGGCGTAGCCTTTTTTCTCGGCATAGTGGAAGTGGCCCTTGAGTCCGGCCATCTCTTCGAAGCGGCCGGTGACGTCGCTGGCCTGCACGCGAATCTCCTGCATGCAAATACAATCCGGCGCCAGTTCGGCCACCCAGTCGGCCACGCCTTTGGTGGAGGCCGAGCGCAGGCCATTGAGGTTGAGGCTGGTCAGTTTGAACACAACAAGGATTTCCAGATGGCTGTGAGTGGTGGTTCGGACAACGGCTCGAAGCAGCTGGCCCAGGATTTCGTGCAGTTCGCACTCGATGCCGGCGTGCTGCGCTTCGGCGAGTTCAAGATCAAGTCGGGCCGCATCAGCCCGTATTTCTTCAATGCCGGCCTGTTCGACGACGGCGCCAAGCTGGCCCGGCTGGCCGAATTCTATGCAGAGCGGCTGATCTCCAGCGGGCTGGAGTTCGACATGGTCTTCGGCCCGGCCTACAAGGGCATTCCGCTGGGCGCCACGGTGGCGGTCGAGCTCGCGCGGCGGGGCCGCAACGTGCCGTTTGCCTACAACCGCAAGGAGGCCAAGGCACATGGCGAGGGCGGCAGCCTGGTCGGCGCACCGCTGCGGGGCCGGGTGCTGATCGTCGACGACGTGATGTCGGCCGGCACCGCGGTGCGCGAGTCGATCGCGATCATCGAGGCGGCCGGGGCCACGCCGCATGCGGTGGCGATTGCGCTCGATCGGCAGGAGAAGGCGACCGAGAACGGCGTCGACGTCGACTACAGCGCCGTGCAATATGTACGAAAACAGCTCGGCTTGCAGGTGACGGCCATCGCCACGCTCGATGACTTGTTACAGTACCTCACGGGGCGCGCCGACCACACGCTGGACGCCCACCGTGAGGGTGTGTTGGCCTACCGGACGCGCTACGGCGCAAGCTGACGACAAATCTAAAGGAACGATGCAGTGCGCTTCGCCATATACCTTGCCGGGCTGCCGTTGTTGCTGACCGGCATCGTGCAGGCGCAGCCACAACAGGCGGCGCCCGCCGGCATCTACAGCTGCATCGATTCGCGCGGGCGCAACATCACGTCGGACCGGCCCATTGCCGATTGCATGGACCGCGAGCAGCGCGAACTCAACCCGAGCGGGACCACCCGGCGCCGCATCGAGCCGACCTACACCGCCAGGGAGCAGGCCGAGCGCGACGAACGTGCGCGCCAGGCCGCGCTGGTCGCGCTGCGGCAAAACGAGGATCGGCGGCGCGAACGGGCGCTGCTGATGCGCTACCCCAACGTCGCCGCGCACGAACGCGAGCGCAAGGATGCGATCTCGCAGATCGACGCCGTGATCCAGGCCGCGCGCAAGCGCCAGGCCGAATTGGTGGACGAGCGCAAGAAGGTCGACGACGAGCTCGAGTTCTACAAGGGCGATGCGAGCAAGGCGCCGGCCTCGATCCGCCGGCAGCGGGACGACAACACCCAGAGCGTGCTGGTGCAAAACCGATTCATCGGCGAGCAGGAAGACGAGAAGAAGCGCGTGAATGCGCGCTTCGACGAGGAGCGCGCGCGCCTGCGCCAGCTGTGGACGGTCGACGCAGGCGGCCTCGCGAAATAAGGCTCGCCCCCAGGCTGCGCGCACTGCGTGTCGCGCGCGCCAACCCCCTGCCGGGGGCGGCGCCGATCGACCGGCAAGGCCGGATCGATGGCACCTCACCGCTTCAGCCCAATTTGGCCTTCAAGAGAGCATTGACCTGCGCCGGGTTGGCCTTGCCCTGGCTGGCCTTCATGACCTGGCCCACGAGCGCGTTGAAGGCCTTGTCCTTGCCGGCGCGGTACTCGTCGATGTTCTTCTGATTCGTGGCCAGCACGTCATCGATGATCTTGTCGAGCGCGCCGGTGTCGCTCATCGGCTTCAGATCCTTGGCCTCGATGATTGCGTCGACGTCGCTGCCTTCGCCGCTCCACAACGCATCGAAGACCTGGCGCGCGGCATTGTTCGGGATCGTGCCGTCGCTGATGCGCGCGATCAGCTGGCCCAACTGCGTGGCCTCGACCGGCGCGGCCTCGATGCCGATCTCCTGCGCATTGAGCCGCCGCGCCAGTTCGCCCGTGATCCAGTTGCTGGCCAGCTTGGGCGTGCCGCCGGCCACGACCGTGGCGTCGAAGTAGCGCGCCAGCGCGGTGCTCTGCGTGAGTTGCGCGGCGTCGTAGGCCGACAGCCCGTGGTCGCGCACATAGCGCTCGGCCATCGCGCGCGGCAGCTCGGGCATGCCGGCCTTCACGCGGTCGATCCAGTCCTGCGCGATGACCAGAGGCGGCAGGTCGGGGTCGGGAAAGTAGCGGTAGTCGGCCGCGTCTTCCTTGGTGCGCATGGCGCGCGTCTCGCCGGTGTCGGGGTCGAACAGCACGGTGGCCTGCTGGATCGCGCGGCCATCCTCGATCTCGCCGATCTGCCAGCGGATCTCGTAGTCGATCGCCTGTTGCATGAACCGGAAGCTGTTCAGGTTCTTGATCTCGCGGCGCGTGCCGAGCGGCGCGCCGGGCCGGCGCACCGACACGTTGGCGTCGCAGCGGAAGCTGCCTTCCTGCATGTTGCCGTCGCAGATGCCGATCCAGGTGACGATCTTGTGCAGCTCCTTGGCATAGGCCACGGCCTCGGCGGTGGAGCGCATGTCGGGCTCGGTCACGATCTCGAGCAGCGGCGTGCCGGCGCGGTTCAGGTCGATACCGCTCTGGCCGACGAAGTTCTCGTGCAACGACTTGCCGGCATCCTCCTCGAGGTGGGCGCGCACCAGGCGCACGGTCTTCTGCTCGTCGCCAACGAAGAAGCTGACCGAGCCGCCCTGCACCACGGGGATCTCGAACTGGCTGATCTGGTAGCCCTTGGGCAGGTCGGGATAGAAGTAGTTCTTGCGCGCGAACACGCTGCGCGGCGCGATGTGCGAGCCGAGCGCCAGCCCGAGCTTGATCGCGCGCTCGACCGCGCCCTTGTTCATTACCGGCAGCGTGCCGGGCAGCGCCAGGTCGACCGCACAGGCCTGCGTGTTGGGCTCGGCGCCGAACGCGGTGGAGGCGCGGCTGAAGATCTTGCTCGCAGTCGACAGCTGGGCATGGGTCTCGAAGCCGATGATGACTTCGAAGCCCTGCACCAGCGGGCCCGTGGGGCGGCCGGCTTGCGCTTCGGCGAAGGGGTTCACGACAGCGGTCTCACTCATCTCGATTGCTCCAACGCGCGGTTGTTTTGCCCGGTGCCTGCATTTGGGGTCGACGGTGTTCGTCGGGGTACGTGCCGAGGACACCGGGTACCTCCCTCCGCGAATGTCCCCCGGCCTGCGGCCTCCTCCTTTATTTCGCTGCGGGAGGCACCCGATGCCCTCGGCACGGGACACGCTGCGCCGGTTCCGTCGATCAACCACCGCTCTGACGGATCAGGCCGATGGTGTGCTCTGCGCAGCGAAATAAAGGAGGAGGGCGAAGCCCGGGGGACATTCGCGGAGCAGAGTACGCCGTCGGCCTGATCCCACCCCGAGCGCCCCGAGCGCCCCAAACCCCGCAGCCCGCATCGCATCGAAAAGCCCGGTTTCATCCTAGAAGCCCTCCGGCGTGCGCGTGTGCCAGTCGGTCGCCTGCTGGAACCGGTGGGCGGCGTTGAGCAGCTTCGCTTCGCCAAAGTAATTGCCGATGAGCTGCAGGCCCACTGGCATGTCAGCTTCGCCGAAGCCGGCCGGCAGGCTCATACCCGGCAGGCCCGCGAGCGAGCCTGGCAGCGTGAAGATGTCCGCCAGGTAGTCGGCGACTGGGTCGTCGCCGTGTTCGCCAAGGTTCCAGGCGACGGTCGGTGCGGCCGGGCCGGCGATCACGTCGCACTGTGCAAAGGCCTGCTGGAAATCGTCGGCAATCATGCGGCGCACCTTCTGTGCCTGCAGGTAGTAGGCATCGTAGTAGCCGTGGCTCAGCACGTAGGTACCGATCATGATGCGGCGCTTGACCTCGTCGCCGAAGCCCTCCTCGCGCGTCTGGGCGTACATGTCGGCCAGGTCTTTGTACTTCGCAGCGCGGTGCCCGAACTTGACGCCGTCGAAACGGCTCAGATTGCTCGAGGCCTCGGCCGCGGCCAGGATGTAGTAGACCGGGATCGAGAGCTCGGTGCGCGGCAGCGTGATCGCCACGCGTTTCGCGCCGAGCTTCTCGTACTCGGCCAGTGCCGCATCGATCGCTGCGCGCACGCCGGCCGCGACGCCGTCGCCGAGAAATTCCTTCGGCACGCCGATGCGCAGGCCTTCGAGCGAGTCGCTCAGGCTGCGCGAGAAGTCTTCGGCCGGGCGGTCGATCGAGGTCGAATCGCGATCGAGGTCCGGGCCGCACATCGCCGACAGCAGCAGCGCGCAGTCCTCGGCCGAGCGGGCCATCGGGCCGGCCTGGTCGAGGCTGGAGGCAAAGGCAACCATGCCGTAGCGCGAGGCGCGGCCGTAGGTCGGCTTGATGCCGGTTACGCCGCAGAACGAGGCGGGCTGGCGGATCGAGCCGCCGGTGTCGGTGCCGGTCGCGGCCGGCGTCAGGCGCGCGGCCACGGCCGCCGCGCTGCCGCCCGATGAGCCACCGGGGATGCGACTCACGTCCCACGGGTTGCCCACCGGCGTGGCGGCGTCGAAGCCGATCGCGGGCACGGCCACGTTCTCGTTGGCCGATCCCATTGCGAATTCGTCGCAGCTCAGCTTGCCGAGCGTGACCGTGCCGGCCTCGGCCAGCTTGCGCACCACGGTGGCGTCGAACGGCGAGCGATAGCCCGCCAGGATGCGCGAGCCGGCGGTAGTCGGGAAGTCGGTGGTGACGAAGATGTCCTTGTGCGCGATCGGCACGCCGGTGAGCGCAGGTGCACCGCCGGCGGCGAGCTTCTCGTCGGCGGCGCGGGCCTGGGCCAGCGTCACGTCGGCGTCCAGCGCGACGAAGGCGCCGAGCGCCTGGTGGGTGCGGGCACGATCGAGAAAGTGCTGCGCCGTTTCCACGGCCGACACCTCGCGCGCTGCCAGCGCCCGGGCAAGCTGGGCCACGCCCTGTTGGTGGAGGTCGGGCCGGCTCATTCGATCACCTTCGGCACCAGGAACAGGCCCGCCTCAACGGCCGGCGCACTCCTCTGATTGGCTTCGCGGTTGTTCGCCTCGCTCACCACGTCGTCGCGCAGGCGCAATGAAATATCTTCAATTGCGGCCACGGGATGGGCCAGCGGCGCGATGCCGGTGGTGTCGACCGCGCGCATGCGTTCGACCAGATCGAAGAAGCCATTGATCTGGCCAAGCATGCGCTCGCTTTCGTCAGAAGCCAGTTGCAGCCTTGCCAACGAAGCAATGCGCGCGATATCGGAATGGGAGAGAGACATCGAAAAAACCGGGTGAGCCGGAGCAAATCGCACGCCGCGAGGGGGTGCAAAGACAGGAGACGAAGGGGATTCGGGTATTATCCCGCCTTTGCCGCAACCCCCGCGAACGCGCCGGCTTTTGCCGCAAAAACGCCCAATCCACCCCGTCAGACTACCCAATAAGAGAGCGACGACATGCCGATGCGTGTGCCGTGCTCCAGAGGATTCCGCACATGTTTGGAGCTTTCCGTCGGTATTTTTCGACCGACCTCGCGATCGACCTCGGCACCGCCAACACCCTGATCTTTGCCCGTGGCAAAGGCATCGTGCTCGACGAGCCGTCGGTCGTGGCAATCCGCCATGAAGGCGGCCCCCACGGCAAGAAGGTGATCCAGGCCGTGGGCCGCGAGGCCAAGGCCATGCTCGGCAAGGTGCCCGGCAACATCGAGGCGATCCGCCCCATGAAGGACGGCGTCATTGCCGACTTCGTGATCACCGAGCAGATGATCAAGCAGTTCATCAAGATGGTGCACCCACGCTCGATGCTCACGCCGAGCCCGCGCATCATCATCTGCGTGCCCTGCGGCTCGACCCAGGTCGAGCGCCGTGCCATCAAGGACGCGGCCGAAGCGGCCGGCGCCACGTCGGTCTACCTGATCGAAGAACCCATGGCCGCCGCCATCGGTGCCGGCCTGCCGGTGTCGGAAGCCTCCGGCTCGATGGTGGTCGACATCGGCGGCGGCACCACCGAAGTGGGCGTCATCAGTCTCGGCGGCATGGTCTACAAGGGCAGCGTCCGCGTCGGTGGCGACCGCTTCGACGAGGCCATCATCAACTACATCCGCCGCAACTACGGCATGCTGATCGGCGAACCGACGGCCGAAGTCATCAAGAAGACCATCGGCTCGGCCTTTCCGGGCTCCGAAGTCAAGGAGATGGAAGTCAAGGGCCGCAACCTCAGCGAAGGCGTGCCGCGCAGCTTCACGATCAGCTCCAACGAAGTGCTGGAAGCGCTGACCGACCCGCTCAACAACATCGTTTCGGCCGTCAAGAACGCGCTCGAGCAGACGCCGCCCGAGCTGGGTGCCGACATCGCCGACCGCGGGATGATGCTGACCGGCGGCGGCGCGCTGTTGCGCGACCTCGATCGCCTGCTGGCCGAGGAAACCGGCCTGCCGGTGCTGGTGGCCGAAGACCCGCTGACCTGCGTGGTGCGGGGCTGCGGCATCGCGCTGGAGCGCATGGACAGGCTCGGAAGCATCTTCACGTCCGAATAGCCCGCCCCCAGGCTGCGCGGCTCTTCGTGTCCGCTCTGCGGCACCCACGAAAATTCAGGTGGTTTCTCTGGCGTAATGACGCACCATGCCGCTCGGCACCCTTGACCGCACCGCGCCGCCCCTCTTCAACCAGGGGCCGTCGGCGCTCAGCAAGCTGATCTTCTTCAGCGCGCTTTCACTGTTCCTGATGGTGGCGGATGCGCGCTTCGACATCGTGCGGCCGGTGCGCGCCGCCGTTGGCGCGTTGCTGTACCCGGTGCAGTGGATCGCGCTGAAGCCGGTGCAGATGGCCCTCGGCGGCACGCGCTATTTCGAAGACCTGCAGGTAGCCCAACGCAACGAGGCCGACGCGCGCCGTGCGCTGGCGCTCCAGTCCGAGCGCGCCGGCCAGGCCGACGCACTGGCGCAGGAGAACGCGCGGCTGCGCGCGATGCTCGATCTGCGTGCCACCACCGACACGCCGGGCCGCGTTGCCGAGGTGCTGTACGACGCGGCCGACCCCTACACCCGCAAGCTGATCCTCGACCAGGGCATGACGCAGGGCATCGTGGCCGGTTCGCCCGTGATCGACGAGCACGGCGTGCTCGGGCAGGTGACGCAGGTGCAACCCTTCACCAGCGAAGTGACGCTGGTGATCGACCGCGACCTTTCCATTCCGGTGCAGAACGCCCGTACCGGTGCGCGCAGCGTGGCGTTCGGCGAGGCCAGCGCGCACGGCGGCGGGCTCGAACTGCGCTTCATGCAGGCCAACTCCGATGTGCAGGAAGGCGACCTGCTCACCACCAGCGGGGTGGATGGCGTCTACCCGCCGGGGCTGCCGGTCGCCAAGATCGACCGCATCGAACGCCGGGCCGATTCGGCCTTTGCGCGCATCCATTGCGTGCCGCTGGCCGGCGTCACGGCCGCGCGCTATGTGATGGTGCTGTCGCCGTTGAGCGCGCGCGCCGCGCCGCGTCCGGCGGCACCGGCTGCGGCGCCCACGGCTGCCGCGAAGAAGAAGGCCGACAGAGAAAAGGCAGACAAAGACAAGGCTGACAAGGCTGAAAAGAAAGGCGCGGCAGCACGATGATCATGCGTCCTGGCCAACAGCAGCTGCTGCTGCCGGTAAGCCCGCTCTTCATGTGGGGCAGCCTGTTTCTGGCGCTGGTGATCGACATGCTGCCGCTCGGCCGCATCGCCTGGATGCCTGACGTGCTGGCGCTGGCCATCGTGTTCTGGAGCGTGCACCAGCCCACCCGCATCGGCATCGGCGTGGCGTTCGTGTTCGGCCTGTGCATGGACGTGCACCAGTCGGCCATGCTGGGGCAGCATGCGCTGTCGTACACCACGCTCGGCTTCCTGGCGATCATGATCCACCGCCGCCTGCTCTGGTACCCCGTGGCGTCGCAGGCATTGCAGTTGCTGCCGCTGTTCGCGCTGTCGCACCTGATCGAACTGGCGATCCGCATGGTAGGTGGCGGCGTGTTCCCGGGCTGGAACCTGCTGCTGGCGCCGGCGCTCGAAACCGCACTCTGGCCGCTGGCCAGCCTGCTGCTGCTGGCCCCGCAGAAACGCACGCCTGAGCCCGATGCCAATCGGCCACTGTGATGCTGGTTGCTACCAAAGCCATAGCGTGGCGCGCAGGCCCGGCGGGGGCTGCCACCCGATTGCCATTGAACACCCGGAAGCCTAAGCTCCAGCCCCGATGACCGAGATTCGCAACGTCGCCGCCGACCTCGCGCGCTTCAAGCGCCGCGTGATCGTGATCGGCCTCGTGGTGCTGACGGCCTTCAGCCTGCTGTGCATGCGGCTGGTCTACCTGCAGGTGGTGCGCCACGAAGACCTGGCCGAACAGGCCGAGAACAACCGCACCGCGATCGTGCCGGTGGTGCCGAACCGCGGCTTGATCCTGGATCGCAACGGCATCACGCTGGCCTCGAACTATTCGGCCTACACGCTGGAAATCACGCCTTCAAAAGCCGGCGATGTCGAGCAGACCATCGACGGCCTGGCCGAGGTGCTGGAAGTGACGCCGCGCGATCGCCGGCGCTTCAAGCGGCTGCGCGAGGACTCGCGCAACTTCGACTCGGTTCCGATCCGCACCCGCCTGAGCGACGAGGAGGTGGCCCGCTTCGCGGCGCAGCGCTACCGTTTCCCGGGTGTCGAGATCAAGGCGCGGCTGTTCCGCAACTACCCCCACGGCGAGATTGCGAGCCATGTGCTCGGCTACATCGGCCGCATCAACCAGACCGAGAAAGCCGCGATGGAGGAGTGGGAGGACGAGGACTTCGCCAACTACAAAGGCACCGAGTACATCGGCAAGCTCGGCATCGAACAAAGCTACGAGAAGACGCTGCACGGCCAGACCGGCGTCGAGCAGATGGAAACCTCGGCCGGCGGACGCGCGGTGCGGCGCCTCGCGGGCCATCCGGCCACGCCCGGCAACACGGTGATGCTGTCGCTCGACATCAAGCTGCAGAAGCTGGTCGAGGACATGTACGGCGAGCGCCGCGGCGCGCTGGTCGCGATCGACCCCAAGACCGGCGAGGTGCTGGCCTTCGTGAGCAAGCCGACCTTCGACCCCAACCTGTTCGTTGAGGGCATCGACAGCGAAAGCTGGAAGGAGCTCAGCGAATCGCTCGACAAGCCGCTGCTGAACCGCGCGCTGCGCGGCACCTACCCGCCCGGCTCGACCTACAAGCCTTTCATGGCGATGGCTGCCCTGCAAACGGGCAAGCGCGGGCCGAACGTGGTCGTCAACGACCCGGGGTATTTCAATTTCGGCGGGCATCGCTTCGGCAGCCCCGAGGGCAACATCGGTGGCGTCGACATGCGCCGCTCGATCCAGCTGTCGAGCAACATCTACTACTACTCGCTGGCCAACGAGATGGGCGTGGATCTGATCCACGACTTCATGAAGCCGATGGGGTTTGGCCAGATCACGGGCATCGACCTGGGCGGCGAGCTGCGCGGCGTGTTGCCGAGCACCGAGTGGAAACGCAATGCCTACAAGCGGCCCGAGGCGAAGAAGTGGTACGCGGGCGAGACCATTTCGCTCGGCATCGGGCAGGGCTACAACACTTTCACTATGCTGCAGCTGGCCCAGGCGACGGCCATCTTGGCCGATGGCGGCCTCAAGCACCGGCCGCACCTGGTGCTCGCGACGCGCGACGCGGTCAGCGGCAAGGCCGTGCCGGTCGAGCAACCGCCGGTCGTCGACCTCGGCTATGCGCCGGCCAACGTGGCGGTGGTGCGCGAGGGGCTGCAGGCGGTGATCACCGCCGGCACCGCGCGCGGCGTGTTCGCCGGCGCGCCCTACACGGCGGCTGGCAAGACCGGCACCGCGCAGGCGGTCAGCCAGGCGCAGAACACCAAGTACAACGCCCGCGCGCTCGAAGAGCACCAGCGTGACCATGCACTCTTCATGGCGTTCGCACCGGCCAACGACCCGAAGATCGCACTGGCGGTGATCGTGGAAAACGCGGGGTGGGGTGCCGGTGCCGCTGCGCCGATCGCGCGGCGTGTGTTCGACTACTGGTTGCTCGGCCAGTACCCGAGCGAGGCCGACATGGCGGCGATCAAGGTGGGCAAGGCCGCCGCGCCGATCGGCAAGCCGCGGCTGGCGAGCGAAGCGGCCTGGCCAGCGCCGACGACGACGCCTGCGACCGCGCCCTGAATCTCAACTCACCACTCGCCGGTTTCGCGCACCCGTTGATCGGGATCTAGGCGGTTGAGCCGCTCTTGCTGCAACTGCGCGTTGAGGTTGTTCCGGCGCTGCGAAAGAACCCCGAAATGACGCGCCACGGCGGTCACCATGGCCGGTCGCGGCGGCGCGGAAGCGGGCGTGCGGGTCAGGCTGTGCTGGCTGTGCATGGTGATTCCTTAAAGGAGTCTCGATGATCGATCCGGTTCGGCGGTTGTATCCAAAAGTTTTCGTGAACTCCTTGGGCTTTCAGGCCACTGATCGACCTGCCGTCGCGCACCGGCCACACTGGCTGGCTACGGGTTAACCCTCGATTTGCAAGGGTTAACCCTCAATCTGTACGCTCCTGGCTTTTGTAAACAATCGTTACAGAGAACGATGGCGGCGAAGCGCGCCGGAAAGGTTACGGACATGGGGAAGCAAGAAGGAATTTGGCTCGGGGGCTGGCATCGCGCATGCGCGGCCGTTTTTTTGCTGGCGGGCGTTCACTGGAATGCGATGGCCGCCGGTGAGCCCATCGTCATCGGTCAGGTCGCGCCTTTCACGGGCTCGCAGGCGGTCACGGGCCGCGCCATCCACGCCGGCGCCAAGCTGTATTTCGATGCCGTCAATGCCAAGGGCGGGGTGCGGGGGCGGCCGATCAAGTTCGTGACCCGCGACGATGCGCAAAAGGTGGAGGAAAGCGTGCGCCTGACGCGCGAGATCATCACCGCCGAATCGCCGGTCGCGCTGATCGGAACGGTGGGCACCGCCAACCTCGAGGCGATCGCCAAGGACGGCGTGCTGGCGCAGCAGAAGATCGCGATGATCGGCGCCGTCTCGGGCGCCACCAGCGTGGCGCAGGCGCCCGGCATGCACGTGGTGAAGGCGAGCTACCAGGACGAGGTGGCGCGGCTGTTCAGCCAACTCTCCGGCGTGGGCGTGCAGCGGGTGGGCCTGCTGTTCCAGGACGACAGCCTGGGCCGCGATGTGCTGGCCGGCGCCGAGGCGGCCGCCAAGCGCTATGGCATGCAGCTCGTCGTGCGTGCCGGCTACCCGCGCAACACCGTCGCCGTCGAGCAGGCCGTGGCCGAGATCGCCAAGGCCAAGGTGCAGGTGGTCTTCCTGGGGGCGACAACGGCGGCGGGCATCGAGTTCGTCAAGCAATACGTGGCCGTGGGTGGGGCCGGCAGCATGGTCTACGGCATGTCGATCATCGACACCGATGCGCTGCTCAAGGCGCTCGGTCCCGAGCGCGCGCGCGGCTACGCTTTTTCGGTCGTTCTGCCGCAGGGTAGCGATCGCAGCACCGTCGCACGCGAGTACCAGCAGCTGCGCCAGGCCTCCAGCGACGCGGATCTTTCGGCGCGCTCGATGGAGGGCTTCATCGCCGCCAAGGCGCTGGTCAAGGTGATGGAGGGTGCCAACACCCTCAACGCGGCCGGGATCGCCGCCGCGCTGGCCTCCGCGAAAGCCGTCGACGTCGGCGGCTACCTGCTCGACTTCAGCACCAAGGGTCAGACAGCCTCGCGCTACGTCGACTTCGCGATGTTCGGCGGCGGCGGCAAGCTGATCCAGTGACCAGCGGCCCGCTCACCGCAGGAACGCGTCGTAGCCGGTCTTGAGAATGAGGGCGCTCACGGCCACGATGAACACGCCGCGCACGAAGCCAGCACCGTGGTTGAGCGCGACGCGGGTGGCGCGCCCGGAAACGTGGCGAACAGCGCGGGCACCAGAATGAGGCCGCCGCCGCCCACGATCGAATCGACAAAGCCCTCGAGCAGCGAGGCGCCCGTCACCACCAGCATTTCCATGGCGGCCAATTTCGCACCGGGATTTGCTATCAAATCAATAGCTAAAAGTGTCCGGTCGGTCGGTGCTGCAGTTCGATTCGCCATAAAAAAAGCGCCGACCAGCGGCGCTTTTTAAAGGGTGGGCATCTCGTGAGCGGATGCCTTTGGAATCGTTTTATTAGTTCGCGAAGTTTTGTCTCCTCGGCCCCGCCCTGACGGGCATGGCCCGTTGCGAGTGGCGAGACTGTAGAGGCCGCACCGTGGCAGTGCATTGGGGGATACCCGTTCCACCCTTGTTCTTGCGGGGCAAATTTGTATCCGAAAGTTAACCTCCGGCACGACGCGCTACTCGCTGGCGCGGGCAGGCCTCACAGCCACCTGCGGACGCGTGACCGGTATGAAGCGTAGTCAGCGCCGAACTTGGCCACGAGCACTCGCTCTTCAGCGTCGATCTGGAACCGGTTGATATACGTGATGAAGGCGACCGGCCCTGCAAGGGACAGCGGCGACGAGAGCAGAACTGCCCAGGCAAGAAGCCCCAGCAGCAGGCCCACGTACATCGGGTTTCGAGTGATCCGATAGACGCCCGACGTGACAAGCGCAGTGGCCCGCTCGGGACGCAGAGGGTTCACGGTGGTCTTTGCACGCTTGAAAGCCAATGCTCCGGCAGAACTGAAACCCAAGCCGGCGAGGGCGATACAAACGGCGACGGCGACCCGAAGCTGTGAAGACACTTCGATGCGAGGCAGGGCTGTTGAAAGCAGCCACATGACCGGAAGCACCAGAAGGGCAACGACGGGCGGAGGGATTTTGTGTTCCAGGGATGCCATGTGCGAAGTGAAAGCAGCCTCGGCCTACGCGCGTGCGTCGGCCCGGATCCACGCGGCCGCCTTCTCGGCCATCATCAAGGTCGGGCTGTTGGTGTTGCCGCTGGTGATGGTCGGCATCGCGCCGGCGTCGACCACGCGCAGTCCCTGGATCCCGCGCACGCGCAGGCGCGAATCAAGCACTGCCATGGGGTCGTTGTCGGCGCCCATCTTGGTGGTGCCGACCGGGTGGAAGATCGTGGTGGCGATGTCGCCGGCCAGGCGCGCGAGTTCTTCGTCGCTTTGGTACTGCACGCCCGGCTTCCACTCTTCTGGCTTGTACCTGGCCAGCGCGGGCTGGGCCGCGATGCGGCGTGTCACGCGCAGCGAGTCGGCCGCAACCTTGCGGTCTTCGGCGGTGCTCAGGTAGTTCGGTGCGATGGCCGGCGCGTCCTGGTAGCGGCTGCTCTTGATGCGCACCGTGCCGCGGCTGGTCGGGTTGAGGTTGCACACGCTCGCGGTGAAGGCCGGAAAGCTGTGCAGCGGCTCACCGAAAGCGTCGAGCGACAGCGGCTGCACGTGGTACTCGAGGTTCGGGTGCTCATGCTCGGGCGAACTGCGCGTGAAGGCCCCGAGCTGCGACGGCGCCATGCTCATCGGGCCGGTTCGCTTCATCAAATACTCGAGGCCGATCTTCGCCTTGCCGAGCGTCGACGAGGCCAGCACGTTGAGCGTCGGCGCGCCGTCGATCTTGAACACGGCGCGGATCTGCAGGTGATCCTGCAGGTTGGCGCCGACGCCGGGCAGGTCGGCCACCAGCGGAATGCCGTGCTGTTGCAGCAGGTCGGCCGGGCCGATGCCCGACAGCTGCAGCACCTGCGGCGAGCCGATGCTGCCGCCGCAGAGCAGCACTTCGCGCGTCGCATGCGCGGTGACCATCTCGTGGCCGTCCCACACCTGCACGCCGGTGCAGCGCTGCGTGCCGTCGGGCTGTGTCTCGACGATCAGCTTCGTGACGTGGGCGTTGACCCACATCTCGAAGTTGGGCCGGCCGTAGCAGGTCGGACGCAGGAAGGCCTTGGCCGTGTTCCAGCGCCAACCGTCCTTCTGATTGACCTGGAAGTAGCCCACGCCTTCGTTGCTGCCGCGATTGAAATCGCTGGAATGCGGAATGCCGGCTTCCTGCGCCGCCAGCGCGAATGCGTCGAGGATGTCCCAGCGCAGGCGCTGCTTCTCGACCCGCCACTCGCCGCCGGCGCCGTGCACTTCGTCGGCACCGAGGTAATAGTCCTCGTGCTGCTTGAAGGCGGGCAGCACGTTCTGCCAGCGCCACTCGTCGTCGCCGGTGAGGGCGGCCCACTGGTCGTAGTCGCGCGCCTGACCGCGCATGTAGATCATGCCGTTGATGCTGGAGCAGCCGCCCAGCGTCTTGCCGCGCGGATAGCGCAGCGTGCGGCCGTTGAGCCCGGCATCGGGTTCGGTGCTGTAGAGCCAGTCGGTACGCGGGTTGCCGATGCAGTAGAGATACCCGACCGGGATGTGGATCCAGTGATAGTCGTCCTTGCGGCCGGCCTCGATCAGCAGCGTGCGCTTCTGCGAATCACGAGTCAGCCGGTTGCACATCAACGCCCCGGCGGTGCCGCCGCCGATGACGATGTAGTCGAATGTGGTGTCGCTCAACGCGTTGTCTCCAGATCAGGAAAAAGCCCGAGCCGGTGTATCCGGGCCTCGGGCGTTGCAGTTTAGGCGCCAATGACTGGGGGCCTGCTCAGCGGGCTGGAGTCCGCGGCGGGCGGGAGCGCCCGCCTTCCTCCGCGAGGTACCGGTAGAGCCGGGGATCGTCGGCATAGCCCACGTTGAAGCGCAGCCACGGCGTCGGGCGCAGGTCGGTGCGGAACAGGTCACCGGGCGCCAGCAGGAAGCCTTCGGCGATGGCGCGCTGTGCGAGCGCGCGCATGTCGACGTCGTCGCGCTCGAAGCGCGCCCACAGGAACGGCCCGCCGGCCGGCCGCATGAAGAGCTGCATGCCGGCCGCTTCCAGCCCGTCGCACACCTTCTCCTGCGCTTGGCGCAGTCGCGTGGCCAGTTGCGTGAGGTGGGCCCGGAAACGACCCTCGGCCAGCACGCCGTGCAGCAGCTTCTCGTTGAGCTCCGAGGTGGTGAGGCTATTGACCATCTTGTGAAGGATCAGCTTCTCGGCGAACTCCTCGCTGCAGGCCACGAAACCCACCCGCAGGCTGGGCGACACGGTCTTCGAGAAGCTACCGATGTGGATCACGCGCTGCAGGCGGTCGAGGCTCGCCAGCGAGGTGGCGCCGGGCGACTCGAGGCCTGACATCGCGTCGTTGTCGACGATGTGAAAATCCAGCTGCTCCGCCAGCCGCAGCAACTGGTAGGCGACCGCCGGGCTGCACTGGCTGCCGGTGGGGTTGTGCAGGTTGGCGGTCGTGAAGAAGGCCTTGGCCCGGTGTCGCTGCGCCAGCGTGCGCAGCGCCTCGAGGTCGGGGCCTTGCGCGGTGCGCTCGATGCCCACGAGCTTCAGGTCGAGCGAACGCAGCATGGCGAACAGGTTGGTCGAACTGGGCTCGTCGACCAGCACCACGTCGTGCGGCTGCAGCAGGCAGCGCGCCGCGAGGATGAGCGCCTGCGACGCACCGTGCGTCAGCACGATCTGGTGCGGCGGCGCCTCGATGCCCTTCTGCGCCAGCAGCACCTGGATCTGCTGGCGCAGCGGCAGGTAGCCGTACGGGTTGCCGTAGTTCGCAAGGCCGGCAGCCGACTTGCGCGAGAGCGCGGCCAGCGCGCGCCGAACGCCTTCGGTGTGCAGCAGTTCCGGCGGCACCCAGCCGCAGCCCGCGTTCAGCAGGCTCCGGTCGTCCTCGTACACATGCTTGAGCAGCCACAGCGAATCGACCGAGGTGCGGCCCGCGAAAGGCTTGCGCCGTGCGCCGGAACGTTCGGGGGCCGCGACGTAGTAGCCGCTCGCGCTGCGCGCCTCGACATGGCCCTCGGCCACTAGGCGCTGGTAGGCGTTGGTCACCGTCATGGTGCTCACGGCGCACGATTTCGCCAGCCCGCGAACCGACGGCAGCTTGTCGCCCGGTTTCATCGCACTCGACGAGATGTCGTGCAGCAAGGCGTCGTAGACCTGCCGCACCAGCGGGGTCGAAAGGGTGGGGTTGATAGCGATCATGGTGGCGGGTCGGTGCACGGTTTGTGTGCGGGGCCAGGCCCCAATCGAGTGATCTTGCCTCAACTGTTCTGCAACAGAAAACATAACTGTCTATATGCGTTTCCGGCGATTGCGCTCCCAATGCGGAGCACGCCAGCCCGGATGGGCGGGCCGCGCTCATCAACCCCGAACACCCAACGTCCATGCAGCAACGCTCTCTCGGGCCCGTCGGCCCCACCGGTTTCCTGTCGCGCCGTTTCACGAAGTGGGCCGCCACCGTCCTGCTCGCGGGCGCGGTCATGGCTCCAGCCATGGCGCAGACCAGCACCCTCAAGATCATCCCGAGCAGCAACATCACCGTGCTCGACCCGATCTGGACGACGGCCTACGTGACGCGCAACTTCGGCTACATGGTCTACGACACGCTGTTCGCGACCGATCTCGAAGGCCACATCAAGCCGCAGATGGTCGACAAGTGGAAGGTGTCCGCCGACAACAAGACCTGGACCTTCACGCTGCGCGACGGCCTGGAGTTCCACGACGGCAAGCCGGTCACTGGGGAAGACGTGGTCGCCTCCATCAAGCGCTGGGCCAGCCGCGACACCTTCGGCGCGCAATTGGCCAAGAGCACCGAGCGCTACGAGACCCCCGACGCAAAGACCTTCGTGATCGTGCTGAAGGAGCCCTTCGGCCTGGTGCTCGAAGCGCTGGGCAAGCCGTCGTCGAACGTGCCCTTCATCATGCCCAAGCGCATGGCCGACACCCCGGGCGACACGCAGGTCAAGGAATCGATCGGCTCCGGCCCGTACGTGTTCAAGGCCGACGAGTTCCGCCCCGGCGAACGCGTGGTGTTCACCAAGAACACCCGCTACAAGCCGCGCGCCGAGGCGCCCTCGGGCACGGCCGGTGGCAAGAACGTGTATGTCGACCGCGTCGAATGGCTGATCATCCGCGACGCGCAGACGCAGATGAATGCGCTGCTCAACGGCGAGGCAGACATCCTCGAGCAGCCCGCGTTCGAGCAGTACGCCACATTGCGCACCAACCCCGACGTCAAGCTGGTCGACGCCCAGCCGGCCGGCAACCAGTTCATCCTGCGCTTCAACTTCCTGCAGCCGCCCTTCAATAACGAGAAGGCGCGCCGCGCCGCCATGCTGGCGCTGGGCCAGGAGGCCTTCCTGCGCACGCAGGTCGGCACGCCGGGCCTCACGCGCTACTGCAAGAGCATGTTCCCGTGCGGCACACTGTTCGAGTCGGAACAGACCGGCGACTACACCGGTGTCGCCAATCCGGCCAAAGCCAAGGCCTTGCTGGCCGAAGCCGGCTACAAGGGCGAGCCTGTGGTGCTGATGCGCCCGACCGACAACGCGACCATCGGCAAGCTGCCGCTGGTGGCCAAGCAGCAGCTCGAGCAGGCCGGCTTCAAGGTCGACATGCAGGCCATGGACTGGTCGACGCTGGTGGCTCGCCGCGCCAAGAAGGACGCGCCCTCGGCCGGCGGCTGGAGCGCCTTCATGACCTCCTGGACCGCCTCGGACATTCTCAACCCGATCACCATGGCGATGATGAATGCGACAGGCGAGAAGGGCTGGTTCGGCTGGCAGACCGACGCCAAGCTCGAAGAGATCAAGGCCCAGTTCACGCAGGCCAAGACCGACGCGGACAAGAAAAAGCTGTCCGCTGCGGCCCAACTGCGCGCCTTCGAGACCGCGACCCACGTGCCGGTCGGCCAGTACAACCAGCCCGCCGCCGTGCGCAAGAACATCGACGGCCTGGTGCCGGCGGGTGCGCAGGTGTACTGGAACATCAAGAAGCAATAAGCGACATCGGCGGGGGCCTTGAGGGCCGCCGACCGGCCGCGGAGTTCCTCCTATGCTCACCTTCCTCGGCAAGCGCCTGCTCGCCACCCTGCCCGTGCTGATGGTCGTGGCCATCGCGATCTTCATGATCGTGCGGCTCACGCCCGGCGACCCCGCCGCCGTCATCGGGGGCAACAGCGCCACCAACGAAGACCTGGACCGCATCCGCGTGCAGCTCGGCCTGACGAAGCCGCTGTGGACGCAGTTCGCGATCTGGGGCAACGGCGTACTGCACGGCGACCTGGGCTTCTCCTTCTTCCTGAACAAGCCGGTGACCGAACTCATCGGCCAGCGCATGGAGCCGACGCTGTCGCTGGCGGCCGGTACGCTGCTGCTGGCCGTGCTCATCGCGCTGCCGCTGGGCACGCTGGCGGCCTGGCGCATGGGCGGCTGGCTCGACAAGGCCGTGATGGCCTTCTCGGTGGCCGGCTTCTCGGTGCCGGTGTTCGTGGTCGGCTACGTGCTGATCTACCTGCTCGCGATGAAGCTGCAGTGGTTCCCGGTACAGGGCTACCGGCGTATCGCCGATGGGGTCGGTCCGTGGCTCAACCAGCTGGTGCTGCCCTGCCTGACGCTGGCAATCACTTACGTCGCGCTGCTCTCGCGCGTGACCCGCGCCGCCGTGAGCGAGGCGCTGACCGAGGACTACATCCGCACCGCGCGCGCCAAGGGCATCACCGAGTTGCAGGTGCTCATGCACCATGCGCTGCGCAACGCCGCGGTGCCGGTGGTCACGGTGATCGGCGTGAGCGCCGCGCTGCTGCTCGGCGGCGTGGTCGTCACCGAGACGGTGTATGCCATTCCCGGCCTGGGCCAGCTCACGGTCGACGCGGTGCTCAACCGCGACTTCCCGGTGCTGCAGGGCGTGGTGCTGTTCTTCGCGCTGGTCTACGTCGGCGTCAACCTGCTGGTCGACCTGAGCTATCTCTTCCTCGACCCGCGCATTCGCTACTGATTATGAGCAATCTCCAAAGACTCTGGCGCAACACCGCCGTGCGCGGTGGCCTCGTCGTGCTGGCCGTGCTGGCGCTGCTGGGCGTGTGCGCGCCCTGGCTCGGCACCTTCGACCCGTCGGCGATGGACCCGGGCTTCATCTCGGTGGACGCTGGCACCGCGGGCCAGGTCATGCTGCCCGACGGCAGCCAGATCGCCCACACCTTCTGGATGGGCAGCGACAGCGTGGGGCGCGACGTGTGGAGCCGCGTGCTCTACGGCACGCGCATCTCGATGCTGGTGGGCCTGTTCACCGCCTTCGTCGCCATCGCCTTCGGCTGCCTGCTCGGCATGCTGGCCGGCTACTTCCGGGCGGTCGACGCGGTGCTGATGCGGGTGATGGACGGCGTCATGGCCATCCCGGCCGTGCTGCTGGCCATCACGCTGGTGGCGGTGCTCGGTGCCAACCTGTCGACCGTGGTCCTCGCGATCGCGGTCCCCGAGGTGCCGCGCGTCACGCGCCTGGTGCGCGCGCTGGTGATGAGCCTGCGCGACGAGCCTTTCGTCGAGGCGGCGCGTGCGCTGGCTACACCCGACTTCACCATCCTGTGGCGCGACATCCTGCCCAACGCGCTGGCGCCGCTGATCGTGCAGGGCACCTTCATCGCTGCGTCGGCCGTGTTGACCGAGGCCATCCTGAGCTTCCTCGGCCTGGGTCTGCCGTCGGACGTGCCGACCTGGGGAAACATCATGGCCGAAGGTCGCGTGCAGTTCTCGCAGAGCCCGGGCAACGTGCTGTTCCCCGCGCTATTCCTGGTGCCGACGGTGCTGGCGATCAACCTGCTGGGCGACGGCCTGCGCGACGTGCTCGACCCCAAATTCTCCAAACGCGTGTGAGCCTGCGACCCATGAATGCCATGACCGATTCCCCGGGCCGCGAGCTGATTCTCGAAGTGCGCGGCCTGCAGGTGGGCCTGCCGTCGGATGCGGATCGCCCGCATGCGATCGAACACCTCGACCTGCGCCTGGACGCCGGCCGCACGCTCTGCATCGTGGGCGAGTCCGGCTCCGGCAAGTCCGTGCTGGCGACCACCGTGATGGGCCTGATGGCAAAGGGCCTGACGCTCTCGGCCGGGCAGGTGGTGCTGTCGGGCGAGACGCTGGTCGACCAGGGCCGCTTCATCTCCGACAAGCGCCTGCGACAGCTGCGCGGCACTGGCATGGGGATGGTGTTCCAGGAGCCGATGACGGCGCTGAACCCGGTGCTGAGTTGCGGCGAGCAGGTCGACGAACTGTTGCGCACCCACACGACCTGGGGTGCCGCCGAGCGCAAGGCGCACATCCTCGCGATCTTCGAGCGGGTGCGCCTGCCCGACCCGGCACGCATCTTCGCGAGCTTCCCGCACCAGCTTTCGGGCGGGCAGCGCCAGCGCATCGTGATCGCGATGGCGATCATCCTCAAGCCCCGCCTGCTGATCTGCGACGAGCCGACCACAGCGCTCGACGTGACCACGCAGGCCGAGATCCTCAAGCTCATCGCCGAGTTGCAGGCCGAGGAGGGCAGCGCCGTGCTCTTCATCACCCACGACATGGGCGTGGTCGCAGAGATCGCCGACGAGGTGATGGTGATGCACCGTGGCGCGCTGGTGGAGCAGGGCGCCTGCGAACAGGTGCTGCGCCGCCCGCGCGAGGCCTACACGCGCATGCTGCTCGACGCCGTGCCCGGCATGACGCCGCCGCCCGCGCGCACGCTGCCAGACGGGCCGGCGCTGATAACGGGCGACGGCGTCGGCAAGGTCTACACGCGGCGCGACTGGATGGGCCGCGCCAGGCACAACACCGCGCTGCAGGCCGCGAGCGTCGCGGTGCACCGCGGCGAGACGGTGGGCGTGGTAGGCGAGTCCGGCTCGGGCAAGTCGACCTTCGCGCGCTGCATGATCCGGCTGATCGAACCGAGCGAAGGCCGCATCCTCTGGGGCGATGCGCCGGTGCACGACCTGCCTGAAGGCCGCCTGCGGCCGCTGCGCTCGCGGGTGCAGGTGGTGTTTCAGGATCCGAACCGCTCGCTCAACCCGCGGCGCACCGTGGGCTCATCGATGGTCGAGGGCGCGATGAACTTCGGCATGGACCGCGTGCATGCGCGCCAGACCGCCGAAGAGCTGATGGACCGCATCCAGCTGCCGCGCACCGCGCTTCAGCGTTACCCGCACCAGTTTTCCGGCGGCCAGCGCCAGCGCCTCGCGATCGCACGGGCCATCGCCTGCCAGCCGCAGGTGCTGGTGGCGGACGAGGCGGTGTCGGCGCTCGACGTGTCGGTGCAGGCGCAGATCCTCGAACTGCTGCGCGAGATCCAGCGCGACCTCGGGCTGGGCATTCTCTTCATCACGCACGACCTGCGCGTCGCGGCGCAGCTGTGCGACCGCGTGATCGTGATGAGCCAGGGCCGCATCGTCGAGCAGGGCGCCACGGGGCGCGTGTTCAACGCGCCCGAGAACGACTACACGCGCCGACTGCTGGCCGCCGCGCCGCGCGCGGAACTCGCGGGCCAGCCGGTGCCGACGGCGCTCTGATGCGACGGCCGTTCCTGTCGCCGCGGCTCAACGACCCCACATGGCGCCACGAGTTCACCCAGGGTTGCCGTGACATCAGGGGCCCGGCGCTCGGCACCCTGGCCATGGGCCTGGTCGCCGGCGTGGCGATGGCCAAGAGCGGCGTCGGCCTGGGCGTGATCCTCGGCATGTCGCTGCTGGTGTTCGCCAGTGCGTCGCAACTGGCCTGCCTGCCGCTCATCGCCGCCAACGCGCCGCTGTGGGTAATCGCCGCGACCGCCTGCGTGCTCAACCTGCGCTTCGTAGTGTTCAGCGTCAGCTGGCGGCGCTATTTCGGCGGGCATGGCCGGCCGCAGCGCGTGCTGCTGTCCTACCTGGCCGGTGATCCGGTGTATGCGCGGTTCGTGCAGCGGCATCCGGTGCCCTCGCCGACCGGCCGTGCGACCGTGTCGCAGCAGGGCTACTTCCTCGGCCTGGCACTGACCAACTGGGCCGCCTGGCATGCCGCGTCGCTCGCGGGCATCTTCCTGGCCGACGCCATTCCCACCGCCTGGGGCCTGCACTTCGTCGGCGTGCTGGCACTGCTCGCGCTCGCGCTGCCGATGCTGACCGACCGCGCGGTGCGCTGCTCGGCCCTGGCGGCCGCGTCGGTCGCGCTGGCCACCGCCTCGTGGCCGATGGGCCTGAACGTCGTCGCGGCCATTGCGACGGCCTTCGTGGCCGGGCTCTGGGCCGACCGCCACTGGAACGTGCGCTGATGCATGCGGCCCACGGGATGTACGCCTGGCTCGCGGTGCTGGCGCTGGTGCTGGTGACCGTGCTCACGCGCAGCTTCTTCCTGCTGCCCAACCGCGAACCCCGCCTGCCCGGCTGGCTGCGCCAGGGCCTGCGCCATGCCCCGGTAGCGGCGCTGCTTGCGATGGTGGTGCCCGAGGTCTTGCTGAGCAACGGCCACCTGCTGGCCGACTGGCGGGACGCGCGGCTGTTCGCCGTGGCGGCGGCCTTGCTGTACTACCTGGCCCGGCGAGGCGACGTGACCGGGACAATCCTGGTCGGGACGGCGACGCTGATGCTACTGAGGTTGGGGCTGGGCTGGTCTTGAAACGAAACCACCCCCGAAGCGCCTGCGGCGCTTCCCCCTCAAGGGGGCGACACCGGCGGCCCGGCGAAGCCGGTTCCGCGGTATCCCTGGCCTCTGGCCGCGCCGGTTTCGTGCGATGCGGGTGGCGCGCAGCGAAATGGACAACTGATTTGACAACCGAAGAGAAACGGAAACAGAGATGACGATGGCAATGAGCTGGTCCGAATGGGCTGATCACGATGCGGTGGCACTGGCCGAACGGGTGCGCAAGGGCGACGTGAGCCCGGCCGAGCTGGCCGCGCAGGCGAAGGCGGCCATCGACAAGGTCAACGGCCCGCTCGAAGCGGTGGTCGAGGTGTTCGATGACGCCGTGACCGACCCGGTGCGCAACGGCACGAACACCGGCGGCGCCTTCGCCGGCGTGCCCTACCTGATGAAGGATCTCGGCCCTACGCTCAAGGGCCGCCTGCAGGAATTCGGCTCGCTGCTGATGCAGGGCCACCGCCCGGCCGAAGACAGCTTCCTCACCTCCAAGATCCGCCAGGCGGGCCTGAACATCATGGGCCGCACCACCACGCCCGAGTTCGGCGTGTGCAGCTCGGCAGAGAACACCCTCTACGTCACGCGCAACCCGTGGGACACGGCATACACCACTTACGGCTCCTCGGCCGGTACGGGCGCCATCGTGGCCGCGGGCGTGCTGCCGATGTCGCACGCCACCGACGGCGGTGGCTCCATCCGCATTCCGGCCGGCGCCAACGGCAACATCGGCCTGAAGGTGTCGCGCGGCGTGTTCTCGCTGGCGCCCGGCCTGTCGGATCTGTCGGGCCTGGTGTCGATCCAGGGCTGCCACAGCCGCACGGTGCGCGACACGGCGGCCTTCGTCGACCAGTGCCGCGGCGGCGCGCCCGGCGAGTTCATGCCGTTCTGGTCGCCGGCCGAGCCGTACAGCGAACTCATCCAGCGCGACCCCGGCCGCCTGCGCATCGCGCTGTCGCACGAGTGGGGCGACTTGCGCGCCGTGCCGCATTTCGTGGCCGAGCTCGAGCGTGCCGGCCGCTTCCTCGAGGGCCTGGGCCATCACGTCGAATGGGCGTTGCCGAAGGTCGACTTCCAGACTGCATTCGCGGCGCAGACCACCTGCTACATCAGCAACTTCGCGCAGGTCATCGCGGGCCAGATCGCGCGCCTGGGCCACGAGCGGCCGCCGGCCGAGCTGCTGGAGCCGATCAACATCAAGATCTGGGAAGCCGGCCTGAACACGTCGTACACCGAGCGCTCGAAGATGCAGGCGGTGTTCAACGCCACCTCGCGCGCCTTCGGCAACTTCTTCGAGGACTGGGACATCATCCTCACGCCGGTGACCGCGCTGCCTACGCCCAAGGTCGGCACCACCGAGTACCTCACGGTCAGCGACAACCCGTCCGTCTACGACTGGTTCGGCAACCTGTGGAAGAACTTCGCGTACACCCCGCTCGCCAACCTGTGCGGCATGCCGGGCATCTCGTTGCCGCTGGCTGCGCAGGAGAACGGTTTACCGCTGGGCATCCAGGCGCAAGCGCGTCAGGCCAACGACGGGCTGCTGCTGCAATTGGCGGCGCAGATCGAACGGGCCATTGGGGGCAAGTGGAACGCGGGGCAGCGACCGGGTGTGCATGTGGCTGGCGCTTGAACACGATGAGACATCGCGCGCTGGGCTCATGCCGGCGCGGTGCACTGCTCCGCGAATGTCCCCCGGCCTGCGGCCTCGTCCTTTATTTCGCTGCGCAGTACACCGCACCGGCCTGGGCCTGGTGGCGGCGGTGGTTGATCGCGCGGAACGACACGGCGCGTCGAGGCCGAGGGTGATGGGTAGCCCCTGCAGCGAAATAAAGGAGGAGGGCGAAGCCCGGGGGACATTCGCGGAAGGGGCTATCCGTCGCCCTCGAGCCCACCCCGAACAGCAGTCAACAAAGAAAAACGCCTCGAGCCTCCAAAGGCCCGCGGCGTTTTTTATAGAAGGCGGTCGAGTTACTTCGCCGTAGGCATCACGAACTCCGCACCCTTGCCGATGCTCTCGGGCCAGCGCTGCATGATCGATTTCTGCTTGGTGTAGAAGCGCACGCCTTCTTCACCATACGCATGCATGTCGCCGAACAGTGAGCGCTTCCATCCACCGAAGCCGTGCCACGCCATCGGCACCGGGATCGGCACGTTGATGCCGACCATGCCGACCTGGATGCGGCGCGAGAACTCGCGCGCCACATTGCCGTCGCGCGTGAAGCACGAGACGCCGTTGCCGAACTCGTGCGCGTTGACCAGGTCGACCGCTTCCTTCAGATCGTGCACGCGCACGCAGCCGAGCACCGGGCCGAAGATCTCTTCCTTGTAGATGCGCATCTCGGGCGTGACATGGTCGAACAGCGTGCCGCCCATCCAGAAGCCGTTGTCGCAGCCGTTGCCCGCCGCCCCGGCATCGAAGCCGCGGCCGTCGACCAGCAGCGTCGCGCCTTCCTGCTCGCCCAACGCGATGTAGCCGGTGATGCGCTCGTGGGCGGCCTTGGTGACGATCGGGCCCATTTCGGCCGCGAGGTTCTCGCCGTCGAGCACCTTCAGCGTCCGGGTGCGCTCGACCAGCTTGGGCAGCAGCTTGTCGGCCACGTCGCCCACCAGCACCGCCACCGAGATCGCCATGCAGCGCTCCCCGGCCGAACCATAGCCGGCCCCGATCAGCGCATCGACCGCCTGGTCGACGTCGGCGTCGGGCATCACCACCATGTGGTTCTTGGCGCCGCCCAGGGCCTGCACGCGCTTGCCGTGGCGTGCGCCGGTTTCGTAGATGTAGTTGGCGATCGGCGTCGAGCCGACGAAGCTCACCGCCTTCACGTCCGGGTGCTCGAGCAGCGCATCGACCGCGACCTTGTCGCCCTGCACCACGTTGAACACGCCGTCGGGCAGGCCGGCTTCCTTCAGCAGTTCGGCCATGCGCAGCGAGGCGCTCGGATCGGTCGGGCTCGGCTTCAGCACGAAGGTGTTGCCGGCCGCGATCGCCACCGGGAACATCCACATCGGCACCATCACCGGAAAGTTGAACGGCGTGATGCCGGCCACCACGCCGAGCGGCTGGCGCAGCGTCCAGTTGTCGATGCCGGTGCTGACCTGGTCGGTGAAGTCGCCCTTGAGCAATTGCGGAATGCCGCAGGCGAACTCGACGATGTCGATGCCGCGGCTGACTTCGCCCTGCGCATCGGTGAACACCTTGCCGTGCTCGGCGGTGATCAGGTGCGCCAGCTCGTCCTTGTGCCGGTTGAGCAGTTCGAGAAACTTGAACAGCACGCGTGCGCGGCGGATCGGCGGCGTATCGGCCCAGGCCGGGAATGCGGCTTGCGCGGCCGCCACCGCGGCACCCACTTCGGCCGCACTGGCGAGGCCCGCGTAGCCGGTGACTGAGCCGGTAGCCGGGTTGGTCACGTCCTGGCCGCGGCCCGAGGTGTTGGCGACCATCTTGCCGTTGATGAAGTGGTCGATGGATGTCTTGGTGAGTTGCATGGCGGGTGTCGGGTGGTGGCAGGGGTGCGCGCAGTTTAGGCAGCGTCGACGGGCCCGCCAAGCGGCTGCCGCTGAATTGATTGTTCGCCATAGTGAACAATGCATGCATGGAACACCAAAAGATCGAAGCGCTCTGGGTTCATCTGCACTGGCTCACGGTCCTGGCCCAGCAAGGCAGTTTCACGGCGGCGGCGCAGCGCCTGGGCGTCAGCAAGGCGGCCATGAGCCAGCGCATCGCCGAACTCGAGCGTGCGGCCGGTGTGCCGCTGGTGCAGCGCACCACGCGCAGCGTTCGGCTGACCGAGGCCGGCCAGCGGCTGGTGGAGGACATGCGCGAGCCCTTCGAGCAGATTGCCCGGGGCTTTGCCGGCGTGCGTGACCTCGCGGGCGTGCCGCGCGGGCTGGTGCGCGTGACCGCGCCGGTCGCGTTCGCGCGCCAGCAGCTGGTGCCGCGGCTGGCGGAGTTCCTGCGCGCCCAGCCCGAGGTGCGGCTCGAACTCGACCTGTCGGACCGGCTCCGCTCGCTCGCGATGGAAGGCTTTGACCTCGCGATCCGGCACACTGCCGCGCCGCCCGACACGCACGTGGCCTGGACGCTCTGCCAAACGCGCTCGGTGCTGGTCGCCAGTCGCGCCTACCTGCGCCGCCGCGGCATGCCCGACGGGCCGGAGGCGCTGGCCGGCCATGACTGCCTGCACTACCCGCGCGCGCAGGACACGCCGGCCTGGCATTTCGAGGCGCGTGCGCCCGGGCGCACGCCGACGGCACCGCGCATCACCGTGCCGGTGTCCGGGCCGCTCGCGGCCAACAACAGCGAGGCTTTGCGCGACGCCGCCATCACGGGCCTGGGCATCGCGTTGATGCCGGATTTCAGCGCGCAGGCGGCGCTGCAGGCGGGCAAGCTGGTGGAGGTGCTGCCGCAATGGCAGCCGGTCGGCGCTTTTGGCGAACAGCTCTATGCGATCCGGCCCTACGCCACCCATGTGCCGCGCGCGGTTGCCGCGTTCGTGGCGTGGCTGCGTGACGTGCTGGCGCCGGGGTTCAGCGTGGGCCACGTTCCTACGCCGCGTGCGCGACCCCTGCGGTTACGATGAAGTCCGCTTCCACACACGAGCCGCCTCCAGGACCGATCGCACCCATGTCCGCCGCCGCGCCCAACCCCGCGCCTGACGCTTCGCCGCGCATCGAGCATGCGGGCAGCGCCGTGGTGGCAAGCGGTCGCTGGACGGCGCTGGCATTGTCCCGGGCCGGCGCCTGGCAGGCGCTGTCGAAGAGCCTGGCGTCGGCATCTGCGCAGCCCGCGACGGGTTGGGATCTGCGTCCGATCGACCAACTCGACCATATCGGCGCGCAGGTGCTCTGGAACCACTGGGGCCAGGCCTGGCCGGCGCAGCTCGAGATGGATCCGCAGCACAAGGCCGTGCTCGACCAGGTGGCGCAGTACACCTGCCGTGCGCCCGACGAGGCGCCCCCGTCGCTGGCCGATCGCTTCAAGACCTTTGCGCACACCGGCCCGCGCATCATGTTCGTGGCGAGGGATTTCCTGCGCCTTATTGGCCAGCTGGTGCTCGACATCGGCAAGCTGATCCGCGCGCCGCACCGAGGGCCTTGGCGCGATTTTTCGGGCCAGCTCTACCAGTTCGGCGCCACCGCACTGCCGATCACCGCGCTGGTCGGACTGCTGATCGGCGTGGTGCTGGCCTACCTCACCTCGCAACAGCTGCGGCAGTACGGCGCCGAGACCTTCATCGTCAACATCCTTGGCCTGTCGCTGATCCGCGAGCTGGGACCGGTGCTGGCGGCGGTGCTGATCGCCGGGCGCTCCGGCTCGGCCATCACGGCGCAGATCGGCGTGATGCGCGTGACCGAAGAGCTCGACGCGATGCGCGTGATGGGCATTCCGCACGGCTTCAGGCTCGTGATGCCGCGCGTGCTGGCGTTGGCCATCGCGATGCCGCTGATCAGCCTCTGGACCTCGGCGGCCGCGCTGTTCGGCGGGATGATCGCGGCCGACCTGGCGCTCGGTATTTCGCCCGCGTACTTCATGTCGGCTTTGCCGCGCGCCGTGCCGATGTCGAACCTCTGGCTCGCCATGTCGAAGTCGGCCGTGTTCGGTGTCCTGATCGCGCTGATCGGCTGCTACTTCGGCATGAAGGTCAAGCCCAACACCGAGAGCCTCGGGCGCGGCACCACCTCGTCGGTGGTCACCTCGATCACGGTGGTGATCCTGGTCGACGCGCTGTTTGCCGTGTTGTTCAAGGGCATTGGGTTCCGCGCATGAGCGCCGCGCCGGGCCGCCCCAAGCAAGCTCGCACCGCAGTGCGCAGCACGAAGGTACTCGCATGACCGACGCCGTCGAGAACGTGGTCGAGATCCGCAAGCTGTGGACCGTGTTCACCTCGCCCGATGGTGACCAGGTGGTGCACCGCGACCTCGACCTCACGATCCGGCGCGGCGAGGTGCTCTCGCTGGTGGGCGGCTCCGGCACCGGCAAGACGGTGCTGCTGCGCCAGATCCTCGGGCTCGAACACCCCACCAAGGGCGAGGTCACGGTGCTCGGGCAGCCGCCCGGCCACTCCAGCACGATGGCCGCGGCCGATGTCGGCATGCTGTTCCAGCACGGCGCGCTGTTCTCGGCGTTCAGCGTGCTCGACAACATCGCGTTTCCGCTGCGCGAACTGAAGCTGCTGCCTGACGACCTGATCCGCGATGCCGCGTTGGTCAAGCTGCAGATGGTCGGGCTGGAACCGCGGCATGCCACCAAGAGCCCGTCGGATCTGTCGGGCGGCATGATCAAGCGCGTGGCGCTGGCACGCGCGCTCATCATGGATCCGCCGTTGCTGCTGCTCGACGAGCCCACCGCCGGGCTCGACCCCGAAAGCGCCGACGGCTTCTGCGACCTGCTGAGCGGGCTGCACCGCGAGCTCGGGCTCACGGTGGTGATGGTGACGCACGACCTCGACACCCTGTTCGACCTGAGCACCCGCATCGCCGTGCTGGCAGACCAGAGGGTGATTGTTGCGGGCAGCGCGCGCGACGTGATCGCCTATCCGCATCCGTTCATCCACGAATATTTCCTCGGCGGCCGTGGCCAGCGTGCCATGGAAGCCCTGCACGAGAAGAGGTAGACCCATGGAAAACAAAAGCCACGCCCTCGCCGCCGGCGCCTTCGTGCTCGGCCTGCTCGCCGCGCTCGTCGCGCTGGTGGTATGGCTCACGCGCGACAACACGGTGCGCAACATCTACGAGCTGTCCACGCGCGACGCGGTCAGCGGGCTGCAGCCGCAGGCCACGGTGCGCTACCGCGGCATCGCGGTCGGCAAGGTGGCCTCGATCGACTTCGACCCCAAGGTGAAGGGCAACGTGCGCGTGCGCATCACGGTCGACGAGCGCGTGCCGCTCACCACCTCGAGCTACGCCACGCTGAGCTACCAGGGGGTGACCGGCCTGGCCTTCATCGCGATCGATGACAAGGCCGACGGCAGCCCGACGCTGGTGCCCGACAACGACAACCCGCCGCGCATTCCGCTCAAGCCCTCGGTGCTGGCCCAGCTGCAGGATCGCGGCGAAGCCATCATCACCCAGATCGAAGAGGTGACGAAGCGCGCCAACAAACTGCTCGGCGACGAGAACCAAAAGCGCATTGCCGATGCGCTGGAAAACATCGCGCAGGTGGCTGCCACGGCCAACCAGGTAACACGCTCGTTCGACACCACGCTCAAGACCCGCATCGATCCGGCGCTGGCGGCCATCCCGCCGCTGGCCAACACGGCGCGCGAGTCGATCGCCACCTTCCGCACCACCGCGGCCGACTTCTCGCGCGTGGCCAATTCGGTCAACGGCACGCTCACGCGCCTGAACGCCGAGGGCGGCACCATGGACCGGCTCGGCAACGGTACCTCCGCATTGCAGCAGACGCTGGAATCGCTCAACACCACCACGTTGCCGCGCTTCAACCGTGCGGCCGACGACACCTCGCTGGCCGCACGCCGCGTCGGCCGCGTGGCCGATGCCATCGCCGACAACCCGCAGTCGGTGCTCTACGGCACCGGCACGCCGCTGCCGGGGCCGGGCGAGCCGGGCTTCGTCGCACCGCCGGCCCGTCCCTGAGAAAGCACGCACATGACCGCATTTGCTATCAAAACAATAACTACTCGCGCAGGCAGGACGGGCGCTGCGGGCCTTTTTTGCCTGGGAATTCTGGGCCTGCTGGGCCTGGCCGGCTGCGGCGCGTTGCCCGACAAGCCCGGCCGCACCGTGCTCTACGACTTCGGCCCGGGGCCGCTGACCGTCACCGCCGCCACCGCCACCGCCACCGCCGCGCTGCCGCCGATCACGCTGGCCGACCTCGACACCAGCGCCTCGCGGCTCGAAGGCACGCAGCTGCACTACCGTCTCGGCTACGCCGACGCCAACGAACTGCGTCCGTACGCGGGCTCGCGCTGGACGCTGCCGCCCACGCAACTGCTGCGGCAGCGCCTGCGCGATGGGCTGGCGCAACGCCGCACCGTGCTCGGCACGCTCGAGGCGGCCAACCTGTCGCGCACCGAGGGCCGCACCACCGACCTGTTGCGCATCTCGCTCGAAGAGTTCAGCCACTACTTCGAGTCCCCCGCCAGCAGCGTCGGCCTGGTGCGCGTGCGCGCCACGCTGGTTCGCGGCAGCCCGGGCGGGGAGCGCGTGCTGGGCCAGCGCCTGGTCGTCATCACGCGTCCCGCCCCGAGCGCCGACGCGGCCGGCGGCGTGAAGGCGCTCACCGCGGCCACCGATGCGGCGGTCATCGAGCTGGTGCAATGGGCCGACGGTCTCAAGTGACGTGACGCGCATCGGCCTGATCTCCGACACGCACGGCCTGCTGCGGCCGGAGGCACTGACGTTTCTGCAGGGCTGCGACCACATCGTGCACGGCGGCGACATCGGCGGGCCACAGATTCTCGAACAGCTGTCCGCCATCGCGCCGCTCACCGTCGTGCGCGGCAACAACGATCGTGAGCCTTGGGCCGACGCCGTGCCCGAAACCGACATGGTTCAGGTCGGCGGCGTGTTCCTCTATGCGCTGCACGACATCGCCGAGCTCGACATCGACGCCGCGGCCGCCGGTGTGCAGGTGGTCGTCACCGGTCACTCGCACAAGCCGCGCATCGACCGGCGCGACGGCGTGCTCTACATCAACCCCGGCAGCGCCGGGCCGCGCCGCTTCAGCCTGCCGATTTCGGTGGGCGAACTCGTCGTCGATGGCGGCACGGTCACGCCGCGCCTCGTCGAACTCGAACTTGCCCCGAATGCAGATGCCCCAAAAGCAGCCGGTTGAAGCCCTGTTGTTCGACCTCGGGGGCGTGGTGTTCGAGTTCGATTTCGAGCATGCACTGCAGCACTGGGCGCTGCATTCGGCGCTGCCGCTGGACGAACTGCGCCAGCGCTTCGGCTTCGACGAGCCCTACCGCCGGCACGAGCGCGGTGAGATCGCCGCCGCCGACTATTTCGACAGCCTGCGCCGCACCCTGCGGCTCAGCGCCAGCGACGAACAGATCGCGCACGGCTGGAACGCGATCTTCCGCGCCGAGATCACCGAAACGCTGGATGCGATCCAGCAGGCGCGCAAGCACTGGCCCTGCTATGCCTTCAGCAACACCAACGCCGAGCACCAGCGCGCCTGGACGGTGGCCTACCCGCGCATCGCCACTACCTTCGACCGGGTGTTCGTCTCGTCGGAGATCGGTCTGCGCAAGCCGGAAGCCGCCGCGTTCGCCCACATCGCCGAAGCGATCGGTGTCGCGCCATCGGCCATCCTGTTCTTCGACGACCTGGCCGAGAACGTGACCGGTGCCATTGCCTGCGGCCTGCAGGCGGTGCAGGTGCACTCGCCCGCCGATGTGCGCGAAGCGCTGGCGCGGCTCTGAGGTTCAGGCGACGCGGTTCAGGATCGGAAACAGCTTGCCGAGCCCGTCGGCCATCACTTCCACGGCCAGCGCAGCGAGGATCAGGCCCATCAGCCGGGTCATCACGTTGATGCCGGTCTTGCCGAGCACGCGCGCGATCGGCTCGGCCAGCGAGAAGGCGGCGGCCGTGGCCAGCGCGATCACCGCGCCGTAGCCGACCAGCACCAGCAGCTCCCAGATGTGCCGCGTCTTCTCGGCATAGATCACCACGGTCGACATGGTGGCCGGGCCGGTCAGCAGCGGGATGGTCAACGGCACCACCGCAATCGACGCGCCGAGCGAGGCCTTGACCTCGGTGGCGCGGATCTCTTCGTTGGTGGTCTTGCTTTCGGCCGGCTTAGCATTGAGCATCGAGAGCGAACTCATCAACAACAGCAACCCGCCGCCGACCTGGAAGCTCGCGATCGAGATGCCGAAGAAGCCGAGCAGCTGCAAGCCCAGCAGCGCACTCACACCGATCACGACGAAAGCGCTGAACGATGCCACCATCACGGTGCGGCGCCGCTGGCCCTCGGTGAAGCCCTGTGTGTAGTGGATGAAGAAAGGCACGATCGCGAGCGGGTTCACGATCGCCAGCAGCGTGATCAGCGGCTTGATCAGATCCATCGCCGGGGTCGCCATGTCAGCGCCCTCCGGTGACGTCGACGAACGACGCGGTCGCGTAGCTGGATTCCGCGGACAACAGCCAGACGATGGCGTTGGCAACCTCGTCCGCGCTGCCGGTGCGCTTCATTGGCACCGTGGACGCCAGTTGTGCGGCGCGGTCGGGCAGGCCGCCGGAGGCATGGATTTCGGTCTCGATCAGGCCCGGGCGCACCGCGTTGACGCGAATGCCCTCGTCGGCGACTTCTTTCGCGAGGCCGATGGTGAAGCTGTCGATGGCGCCCTTGCTCGCCGCGTAGTCGACATACTGGCCCGGCGAACCGAGCCGCGCGGCCGCGCTCGAGAGGTTCACGATCACGCCGCCACGGCCTCCGTGCCGGGTGCTCATGCGCTGAACCGCTTCGCGTGCGCAAACGAAGCTGCCGATCACGTTGATGCGCAGCATGCGTTCCAGCCGCGCCACCGTCATCTGGTCGACGCGCGCCTGCATGTCGACCACGCCGGCGTTGTTGACGAGGCCGCTCAGCGGGCCGAGCTCGGCATCGACCTGGTCGAACATGGCAAGCACCTGCGCCTCGTCGCCCACATCGGCCTGCACCGCGATCGCGCGGCCGCCTTCGGCGCGGATGGCCTGCACCACCTCGTCGGCCGCCGCCGCCTGGCTCGCGTAGTTGACGGCCACGAACCAGCCGCGCCGTGCCGCGAGTCGCGCCGTGGCAGCGCCGATGCCGCGGCTCCCGCCAGTGATCAAGAGCACCTGATTCAAAGCCCGCCTCCTGCACAGAATCTGCGCGTCAGTTAAAACCCCCCGACGCCGGATTACATCATCGAGGAGACCGATTGAGCCGCACCATCGACTACTACTTCACGCCGCAAAGCCCGTGGACGTATCTGGGCCACGCGCGCTTCGCCACCCTGGCCGAAGCCGCCGGTGCCACGGTTCGGGTGCGGCCGGTCGATTTCGGCGCCGTGTTCCCGGTGTCGGGCGGGCTGCCGCTCGGCAAGCGCGCGCCGCAGCGGCAGGCCTACCGGCTGGTCGAACTGGCGCGCTACTCGCGCCACCTGGGCATGCCACTGGTTCCGCAGCCGAAGTTCTTTCCGGTGTCGGGCGACGATGCGGCGCGGCTGATCATTGCGGTGGATCTCAACGACGGCACCGACGCCGCGATGAAACTCTGCAGCGCCGTGTTTGCTGCGGTGTGGGTGCAGCAGCGCAACATCGCCGATCCGAAACATCTGGAAGCGATGGTGATTGAATGCGGGTTGCCCGCGCGCCGCATCGAGCAGTCGCAAAGCCAGGCGGTGCAGGAGCGCTATGAGCTGTACACGCAGGAGGCGATCGAGGCCGGCGTGTTCGGCGCACCAAGCTATGTGATCGACGGCGAAATCTTCTGGGGGCAGGATCGGCTCGACTTCGTCGCAAGCGCCCTGCAACCACCACTACCCACCACCAACGGAGCATGACCATGGGCCAATCCATCGACCTCACCGCCAAAGACGGCTTCACCTTCCCGGCCTACATTGCCGAACCCGCCGGCACGCCGAAGGGAGCCGTCGTCGTGGTGCAGGAAATCTTCGGCGTCAACTCGCACATCCGTGCAGTGGCCGACGGCTATGCGGCCGCAGGCTATCTCGCCGTGGCGCCGGCGACGTTCCACCGCGTCAAGCCCGGTGTCGAACTCGGCTACACCGATGACGACATGAAGGCCGGCTTCGGCCTCAAGACCGCGGTGGAAGCCCTGCCGGCGCCCGGCGTGCTGCAGGACATCCAGGCGGCGGTCGACTACGCGGGCAAGGCCGGCAAGGTCGGCATCGTGGGCTACTGCTGGGGCGGGCTGCTCACCTGGCGCGCGGCGGCGTCGGTGTCCGGCCTCGCGGCGGCGGCACCGTACTATGGCGGTGGCATGACAACGCCGGAAGAAAGCGCACTGCAACCTAAGGTGCCGGTGCTGGCCCACTTCGGCAACAACGATCACTGGATTCCGCTGCCCACCATCGACGACTTCCGCAGCGCGCACCCCGAGGTCGAGGTGCATGTGTACGAATGCGGCCACGGCTTCAATTGCGACCAGCGCGGCTCGTACAACGCGGAAGCGGCAAAGGTCGCGAAAGAACGCACGCTCGCGTTCTTTGCGCAGCATCTGGCCTGATCTGGTCTGAGCGCGTGCCGGCCTTCAAGCCTTTGCGGCATGCAGCGCCTGCAGGAAGGGCGCTGGCAGCGATCGTCTTGATGGCAGGCGCCGTGGCCGCACAAGCCGCCGACTACGCCGGCCCGCTGTTCGACACGCACCTGCACTACAACCAGGAGGCGTGGGACGGCAACACCGGCCCGTTTCCGCCGACCGAGGCGCTCGCACGCATGCAGCGCAACGGCGTGAAAGCCATCGTGGCCAACTCGCGGCCCAACGCCGGCACGCAGACTCTCGCCGCGGCCCGCGAGACGCGAGAGGCCGGCGTCACGGTGGTGCCCTTCGTGCGGCTTTACCGCAATCGCGACGACTACACCAGCTGGTTCCGCGACGAGACGATCTACCAAATGGTGCAGACCGAACTCGCGCGCGGCACCGCGAGCGGGCCGTACCGCGGCATCGGCGAGTTCCATCTGTACGAGAGCCCCAATGCCAACGGCACCGTCGCTAAAAAGCTGATCGCGCTGGCAGAGCAGAAGCAGCTCGCGGTGCTCGCGCACGTGGACGACGTGGCGATCGATCTGCTGATGGCGAACGCGCCTTCTAAAGGCCGGGCGCTGCGCCTGATCTGGGCGCACACCGGTATCGGCGGCGCGCCGGTGGCGCGCGTGCGCGCACTGCTCGAGCGCTATCCGCTGCTGATGGGCGAGCTCTCCTACCGCCCCGGCCTGACCTGTGCCGACGGCAAGCTGTGCCCAGAGTGGCGCGAACTGATCCTGCAGTTCCCGGAGCGCTTTCTCGTGGGCTCTGACACCTGGGTCAACCAGCGCTGGAGTTCGTACGACGAACTGATGCAGGGCTACCGCGCCTGGCTCGGCGACCTGCCGCCGGCCGTGGCGCAGCGCATCGCCTGGGACAACGCGGCCGGGCTGTTCGGCGTGAAGTGACTCAGGTCTATTTCGGCTTTGGGCCCTTGCCGGGAGGCCCCTTGATTCGGGTTTCCAGAAAATCCAGCAGCGCGCGCAACGCCGCGCTGTTGTGGCGTCGTTGCAGGTAGGCGGCCGACAACCACATGTCACCCCTCACATAGTCCTGCAGCACCGGCTCGAGCTCGCCTTTGTCGAGGTGCGACTGCACCAGCAGCGTGGGCAGGTACAGCACGCCGAAGCCGTGCAGCGCGACCTCGATCAGTGGGGAGCCTTCGGTCGCGTCCATGCGGCTCTTCACGTCCACCTTGAACGGCTTGCCGTCGACCTCGAAAGTCCACTCCGGATGCTGGCCCTGGTTGAAGTTGGTCAGCGCGTCGTGCTGCGCGAGTTCCGAGGGGTGCGTCGGCTTGCCGTGCTTCTTCCAGTAGCGCGGCGAGGCGCACACCACCAGATCCATCAACAGCAGGCGTCGCACGATCAGGTTGGCGTCGGTGATCGGGCCGAAGCGCAGCGCGACGTCGATGCCTTCCTCGGCCAGATCCACCACGCGGTTGGTCAGCTGCAGGCTGATGTGCACGTCGGGGTAGTAGCCCATGTACTGGGCCAGCAGGTTCGGCAGGTTCCCCTGGCCCATCCCGTGCGAGGCCGAGATGCGCAGGCGGCCGCGCGGCTTGCTTGCGTGATCCTGCAGTTCGGCCTGCGTGTGCTCGACCATCTCGATCACCGGCTTGCTGCGCTCGAGCAGCAGGGCGCCGGCATCGGTGAGGCTCACTGATCGGGTGGAGCGGTTCAGCAGGCGCACGCCGAAGCGCGTCTCGAGTTCGGCCACGTACTTGCTCACCGTGGCTTTCGACATGTCGAGCCGCTTGGCTGCCTGCGAAAAACTGCCCTGTGCGGCTACTTCGTGGAAGGTTTTGATGAGGTCAAGGCTGTCCATAGGCTCCTGGATTGTTTCGATAGCGTGAACGCAGCGGTTCGATTTTCAAGGGTTTTTACCTATGTTCTCGGTTCAAAATTCATCTCACGGGCAAGCACTCCAGCAAACCCGAGTGAACCAAGGCCCCCGAGCGAGGAAAGCGTCAAGGAAGACGCAATCCCACCCAAGACCAGTTCGATTCAACTGACTCAATGCTCAAAGGAAACTGAAATGAAGACCACCTCGAAGATCATCGCCGCCGCCGCTTTCACCATTCTGGCTGCCGCCGGCGCACAAGCCGAAACCTATGATGGCGTGCACCAGCTGACCAGCGGCCTCGCTCGCGCCGATGTCGCTGCCGAAGCCACCGTGGCTGCCCGTGCCGGCAACGTGTATGGCGACGGTGTGTCGTCCAACGTGGCACCGGCCCTGACCGCTTCGGTCGATCGCGCTGTCGTGCGTGAACAGGCAGTCGCTGCTGCGCACAACCCGCTGCAGAGCCTGGATCGCCGTGCTTTCTACCGTGACCAGGTGCCGGCGGCCTACAGCAAGCCGACCGTGTCCTTCACGCGCCAGGCCGCGCTGTAATTCATCCGGCCGCTTCGGCGGCCGCGTGACAGCGACACAGACAAAAGCCGAGGCGGCGCGCAAGCGTCGCCCCGGCTTTTTCTTGTGCACGTCACGGGACGGTCATTGTTTCGAAGGAGGAAACGTGGTGTCTCCTTTTCGTGCGTTTCCGAGAGGGCAATCGGCTCGAAACTCCGTCGCACAGGCAGGCATTCCAGCAAGCCTGCTCGATACCACCTGCCATCAAAGGAACCGACATGAAGACCTCTTCGCAACTCATCGCTGCCGCAGCCCTCGCATTTGTCGCCGCTGCCGGCGTCCATGCTGAAACCTACCAGGGCGTTCATCAATCGGTTTCGGCGCTCAGCCGCGCCGACGTCGACGCGGAAGCCGTTCGCGCCGCTTCGGCACCGAACCAGAACGTGACCCGCGGTTCGCGCGGTGCCGACCCGTTCACCTCGGTGGCCGATCCGGCTGCCGTGCGTGCCCAGGCCGTTGCAACCGCGAGTGCCCCCGACCAGAACGTGACGAGCGGCTCGCGCGTCAACAGCCGCGTGATCTCGACCATGAAGAACCCCGCCGAAGTGCGTCTGCAGGCGCAGCGCGACGGCGTTCAGGCCAAGTAAGCACCGGCCGCCTCGAACGGAGGCCCGGGCTGCGCAAGCAGCCCGGGCTTTTTCATGGGCGTGTGCTCAGCGCGCCGTGCGCGCGAGGTAGCGCTTGCGCCAGAACACCAACACCAGAGTCACCGCCACGACCACCATCGACCCCATGGCGATCCAGAAACCGCCGGCCTTGTGCACCAGCGGAATGAACTCGAAGTTCATGCCGAAGATGCCGGCGATCAGGTTCAGCGGCAGGAAGATCGCGGTCAGCACCGTGAGCACCCGCATGATGTCGTTGGTGCGGTGGCTCTGCACGCTGAAGTGCATCTGCACCGCGGTCTCGGCGTTCTGCTCGAGCCGGCGCACATGGTGCACCACGCGCTCGATGTGTTCGTGCACGTCGCGGCTGCGCACCATGACCAACTCGCGTTCGCGCCGTTCCGTCGCGTCGTCGGGCGTCGGCAGGGTTTCGAGCGCGTCGATCCAGTCCTGCACCGCGGCGCGCTGGTCTTCGCAGATTTCGTCCAGGTGGTGCAGCGACTGGCGCGCCTGCATCAGCGCGCTCCAGTTGTTGAAACGGCTGCGCGGGTCGATCAGCTCGGCCTGCCAGTGGTCCAGCTGCCGGGTGAGTTCGCGCCGCAGATCGAGGTAGCTGTCGACGATCTGGTTCACCAGCCGCAGCATCAGATCCGCCGGGCCGCTTGGCAATCGCGCGCTGATGGCGCGCACGTCGAGCGCCGGTATGCCGCTGCCCGGCGCGGCTGCGGCCAGCAGCTTGGCCGCATAGACGTCGCGCAGCGCTCCGTCTTCGGGGTGCACCGAGAGCAGCACGCGGTCGAACACGGCAAAGCCGACCGGGCGGGTGTCGATGCGGCGCAGTACCGTCGGGCCGCCCCGCGCTGGAGGCGGCGTGCCCGGCGCGGCGGCCTGTGGACCCGCCGCCAGCCGTCGGAACACCAGCACGTCGTAGAGCGAGGTGTAGTCGTACTGCGAGGGCAACTGGTCGTTCAGCAGATCGGCCACATGCAGGTCGACCAGCCGGGTGCCGCACAAGGTTTGGAGAATCTCCTGTACGTTGCCGAGCTCGGCCCGGAATTCCTCGCGCGTCAGCGAGATCCAGAGATAGCTGCCGTTGCCGCAAACGCCCGGCCGGGCCAGCGGTGCGAGCGAATCGTGCTCGATCACCCGGCTGCTGTCGATTTCGAAGCTGCGCATCGGGCGTTATTGTTTCTGCAACAAGCGGGCGGCGTCGAGCGCAAAGTAGGTGAGCACGCCGTCGGCGCCCGCGCGCTTGAACGCGAGCAGGCTTTCAAGCACCACGGCATCATGGTCGAGCCAGCCGTTCTGCGCGGCGGCCTTCAGCATGGCGTACTCGCCGCTCACCTGGTAGGCGAAGGTCGGCACGCGGAACTCTTCCTTCACGCGGCGCACGATGTCGAGGTAGGGCATGCCGGGCTTAACCATCACCATGTCGGCGCCCTCGGCAATGTCGATCGCCACCTCGCGCAGCGCCTCGTCGCTGTTGCCGGGATCCATCTGGTAGACCTTCTTGTTGCTCTTGCCGAGGTTGGCGGCCGAGCCGACCGCATCGCGGAACGGGCCGTAGAAGGCGCTCGCGTACTTGGCGCTGTAGGCCATGATGCGCGTGTGGATGGCGCCGTTGGCTTCGAGCGCGTCGCGGATCGCGCCGATCCGCCCGTCCATCATGTCGCTCGGCGCGACTATGTCGACGCCGGCTTCGGCCTGGACGAGCGCCTGTCTCACCAGCACTTCTACCGTCGGGTCGTTGAGGATGTACCCGGTCTCGTCGAGCAGGCCGTCCTGGCCGTGGCTGGTGTAGGGGTCGAGCGCCACGTCGGTCATCACGCCGAGTTCAGGGAAGCGCGACTTGAGCGCAGCCACCACGCGCGGGATCAGGCCGTCGGGATTGAAAGCCTCGTCACCGTCCGGCGTTTTCAGGTTGGCATCGATCACCGGGAACAGCGCCATCACCGGGATGCCGAGCGCCACGCACTGCTCGGCCACCGGAAGTAGCAGGTCGAGGCTGAGCCGCTCGACGCCGGGCATCGATACAACCGGATCGCGCCGTTGCTGGCCCTCCTGCACGAACACCGGATAGATCAGGTCGTGCGCGGTAAGGGCATGCTCGCGCACCAGATTGCGGGTGAACGCGTCGCGGCGCAGGCGGCGCGGACGGCCGGCGGGAAAGGGGGCGAGAAGGGTCATGAGGAAAATTGTGCCCGAACTGTTGCGGCGCGGCCGCTCTGCGCCGCACGACCGTTCGTTCTTCGGCCTCGCATTAATGAATACTTTATGGTTATTTGTGGGCGGCGAAAATGTCAAAAATAAGTTACCGAAAGCTTGAAAGCACCGGGTTGCTTTGTTAAATTCTGTCTTGGGCGGCTTGCCGTCCCCCGCTTTTCCTCCCTGAGCGGGTGCCTTGATGTGTGACAGCAAAAGGGCTTCCTGGCCCGACGTTTTGACGTCGGGCTTTTTTTTGTCCGCTTGCCGTCAGGGCGGCGCCACTAAACTGCCTTCATGCTCTGGGTCAAGTCGCTGCACATCGTGTTCGTCGCAAGCTGGTTTGCAGGGCTTTTCTATCTGCCCCGGATTTTCGTGAACCTGGCCATGGTGCCGCCCGAATCGATCGCCGAGCGGGCCCGCCTGCTACTGATGGCGCGCAAGCTGATGCGCTTCACCACCTTCCTGGCCGTGCCTGCGCTGGCGTTTGGCCTGTGGCTCTGGCTGGGCTACGGCATCGGACGGGGCTCCGGCAACGGGTGGATGCATGCCAAGCTGGCCCTGGTGCTGGTGGCGCTCGGTTATCACCATGCCTGCGGCGCGTTGCTGCGCCGCTTCGAGGCCGGCTCCAGCCGGCGCAGCCACCGCTGGTATCGCTGGTTCAACGAGGCGCCCGTGTTCCTGTTGCTCGGCATCGTGATCCTGGTCGTGGTGAAGCCCTTCTGACCACGGTGGCCGCGCACAAGACCACTGCACTGCCCCTGGCGCTCGCCTATGCGGCGCTGATTCTCTACGCCAGCCTCTATCCGTTTGCCGACTGGCGCGACCAGGGCATCGCGCCCTGGGCCTACCTGGCGGCGCCGTGGCCCAAATACTGGACCGGTTTCGACTTCGCCATCAATGTCGCGGGCTACGTTCCGCTCGGCTTTCTGGCCGCGCTCACGGTGCTCCGAACGCGGGCCGCCGCGAACGGCGCGCGCGCCGTGTTGCGGGCGACCCTGGCGGGCGCGGCGATCTCGTTCGCGATGGAAACCTTGCAGAGCTATCTGCCGGCGCGCATTCCGTCGAACGTCGACTTCGGCTTCAACACGGCCGGCACCCTGCTCGGGGCCGTGCTGGCGGTGGGGCTCGAACGCATGGGCGCCATCGCCCACTGGAACCGCACGCGCTCTAACTGGTTCGTCGAAGACGCGCGTGGCGCGCTGGTGCTGCTGGCGTTGTGGCCCGTCGCGCTGCTGTTCCCGGCGGCCGTCACGTTCGGGCTCGGCCAGGTGTTCGAGCGGCTTGAAACCGCCATCGCCGAACTGCTGCTCGACACGCCCTTCATCGACTGGATGCCGTTGCGTCAATTCGAGCTGCAGCCGCTGGTGCCGGGCGTCGAACTGTTGTGCGTGATGCTGGGTGCGCTGGTGCCGTGCCTGCTCGGCTTCATGGTGACGCGTTCGGCGGTGCGGCGCGCGATGCTGCTGCCGTTGACACTGCTGGCCGGCATCGGGGCAAGTGCGCTCTCGGCGGCGCTGAGCTATGGGCCGCCGCACGCCTGGTCGTGGCTCAGCCTGCCCGTGCAGATCGGGATCGTCGCGGCGGGGTGTTTCGGCATTGTCTTGCTGGGAGCACCGCGTCGGCTCTGCGGCGGGCTGCTGCTGCTGGCACTGGTGTTGCACCTGAGCCTGCTGAACCAGGCGCCTGAAAGCGCCTACTTCGCGCAGACGCTGGCCACCTGGGAGCAGGGCCGCTTCATCCGCTTCAACGGGTTGGCGCAGTGGCTGGGTTGGCTCTGGCCCTTTGCCACGCTCGGCTACGCGCTGGTGGCGCTGTCGCGCCGTACACGCCAATCCTAGAATGGCTCGATGCCCAGTTCTCCGCCTCCCGTCTCGCCCGGTTACTACGGCCGCCACATTTTTTTCTGCCTGAACGAGCGCAAGAACGGCGAGGAGTCCTGTGCGCAGCACGACGCCCAGGCCGGTTTCGACCATTGCAAGTCGCGGGTCAAGCAGACGGGTCTGGCCGGGCCCGGCAAGGTTCGCGTCAACAAGGCCGGTTGCCTGGATCGCTGCGCGGGCGGACCGGTGGCGGTGGTGTACCCGGAGGCCGTCTGGTACAGCTTCGTCGACCTCGAAGACATCGATGAAATCGTCGATTCGCACCTGAAGAACGGGAAGGTGGTCGAGCGGCTGCTGCTGCCACCCGACGTGGGCCGCTGATGAACGCGCAAACCGAAAGAATTCAGCTCAAGGGTGGAGCCGGCGTCATCCAGGCGCTGCGCGATGGGCCGGCTGCCGGCACGGCGCCGCGCGGCGTGGCGGTGATCTCACATCCCCATCCGTTGTTCGGCGGCACCATGGACAACAAGGTGGTGCAGACGCTGGCGCGCGCCTTCATCGGTGCGGGCTGGACGGCGGTGCGTTTCAACTTCCGCGGCGTCGGCGCCAGCGAAGGGGTACATGACGAAGGCCGTGGCGAGGCCGAAGACATGCTGGCGATCGTGCAGCAGGTGGCCCCCGACGGGCCGCTGGCGATCGCCGGCTTTTCTTTCGGCGCCTTCGTGGCCATCAACGCCTTGCAGTCGCTCTGGGACACGCGCGAGGTGCAGCGCGTCGCCCTGGTCGGCGCCAGCGTGGCGCGGATTCCGCCCCCGGCGCTGCCCGAGGCCGTGCACGACCGCGTGCTGCTGGTGCATGGCGAGCAGGACGATACGGTCGCGCTGGCGGCCGTGCTGGACTGGGCGCGGCCACAGTCACTTCCTGTCACAGTCGTTCCCGGAGGCGGCCATTTCTTTCACGGACAATTGCCGCTGCTCAAAAATCTCGTCGCCCGCCATCTGCGCGCGGGCTAGTTTTCTCCTGTTCCCCCCGACGTTTTCATGACCCGTTTCTCGAAAGCGCTGCGTGCGCTGCTGCTCGTTGCTGCCCTTCCGTTCTGCATGGTCGTTGCGGCCCAGGTGCCCATGCCGCCGGAAGTCGCCGCGCGCAGCTACCTGCTGCTCGACGTCACGGCCAACCAGATTCTTGCGCAGAAGGACATCGACATGCCGGTCGAGCCGGCGTCGCTGACCAAGCTGATGTCGGCCTACATCGTCTTCGACGCGTTGCGCGCCAAGAAGATCACGCTGACGCAGACCATGCCGGTTTCCCAGCGCGCCTGGAAGATGCCCGGCTCGCGCATGTTCATCGACCCGAAGATGCAGGTGCCGGTCGAAGATCTGATCAAGGGGCTCATCGTGCAGTCGGGCAACGACGCCACCGTGGCGCTGGCCGAGGGGGTCGGCGGCACGGTCGAGCACTTCGTGGAACTCATGAACGACCAGGCCAAGGCGCTGGGCATGAAGAACACCAGCTACAAAAACCCCGAAGGACTGACCGCGCCCGGGCACACCACGACCGCGCGCGACCTCAGCATCCTGGCGACCCGGCTGGTGCGCGACTTTCCGGAAGAGGCCAAGTACTACGCGATCAAGAAATACCGCTACTCGGGCACGCCTTCGACCAACGACACCAACCGCAACCTGCTGCTGTTCCGTGATCCGACGGTCGACGGGCTGAAGACGGGGCACACCGACGCGGCCGGCTTCTGCATGATCGTGACGGCCAAGCGCGACTTTCCGAACCTGACCGGTGGCCGCCGCCTTCTGACCATCGTGCTCGGCGCGACCAGCGAAAACGCGCGCGCCAACGAATCGCAAAAACTGCTGAACTGGGGCTATACCGCGTACGACGCGGTGCGCCTGTTCGATGGCGGCCAGGCGGTCGCGACCCCGGCGGTCTGGAAGGGCAAGCAGAACACCGTGAAGCTGGGCCGCAACGAGCCGATCGTGGTGGCAGTACCGGCCGGTTCGGCCAGCAAGATCAAGACGCAGATCGCGCGGCCCGATCCGCTGGTGGCGCCGTTCGCCAAGAATCAGACGGTCGGTTCGCTCAAGGTCACGCTGGGCGATCAGCCCGTGACCGAGGTGCCGCTGGTGGCGCTGGAAGCCGTGGAACAGGCCGGCGTGCTCGGCCGGGCCTGGGACGCCGTACGGCTCTGGATCAAGTAGCGCCGGCCTGCTATACTCGTGGGCTTTTCGGAAATTTCCGAAGGGTTTCACGTTTTCGTCATCTCCTGCCTCCTCATGTCACGATGAGGAACTCCGGCGGAGTGTTACTGGACTTATTCATTCATGCCAACCATCAATCAACTGGTGCGTCAGGGTCGCGAGGTCGAGAAGATCAACTCGAAGAGCCCTGCCATGCAGAACTCGCCGCAGCGTCGCGGTGTCTGCACCCGGGTCTACACCACGACCCCGAAAAAGCCGAACTCGGCGCTGCGTAAGGTTGCCAAAGTGCGCCTGACCAACGGCTTCGAAGTCATTTCCTACATCGGCGGCGAAGGCCACAACCTGCAGGAACACAGCGTGGTGCTGGTTCGTGGCGGTCGTGTCAAGGACTTGCCCGGTGTCCGCTACCACATCGTGCGCGGCTCGCTTGACCTGCAAGGCGTGAAAGACCGCAAGCAGTCGCGTTCCAAGTACGGCGCAAAACGGCCGAAAAAGGCCTAACAGCCTTCGTGCCCCAAGAAGGCTCAGGGCTTTCTGTATTTCAACGGTGTTCGGCGTGCCTTGGCGGGCGCATCGAGCGAAGTGACCCGGTTTTGGGTCGAGTAAGTGAGAGTTCTTGTTGGCTCTCGCGGTGCTGGAAACGGTGCCAACTGAAGCAAAGAGGTTAGAAAAATGCCACGTCGTCGCGAAGTCCCCAAACGTGAAATCCTGCCGGATCCGAAGTTCGGCAATGTCGAGCTGTCCAAATTCATGAACGTGATCATGGAAGGCGGCAAAAAGGCGGTTGCCGAGCGCATCATTTATGGCGCGCTCGAGCAGATCGAGAAGAAGAACCCGGGCAAGGATCCGGTCGAAGCTTTCACCATGGCCATCAACAATGTGAAGCCGATGGTCGAAGTGAAGTCGCGCCGCGTCGGTGGTGCGAACTACCAGGTGCCTGTCGAAGTGCGCCCGGTGCGCCGCCTGGCGCTGTCGATGCGCTGGATCAAGGAAGCCGCTCGCAAGCGCGGCGAAAAGTCGATGGCCCTGCGTCTGGCCAACGAACTCATGGAAGCCACGGAAGGCCGTGGCGGCGCCATGAAGAAGCGCGATGAAGTGCACCGTATGGCCGAGGCCAACAAGGCCTTCAGCCACTTCCGCTTCTAAGAACCCGTCCCCTCAAATCAGACAGGCTGGAAGCCCGACTCACCGTGTGGTGAGCGGGCTTTCATCCGTTAATGGAGTAATTTCTCATGGCACGCAATACCCCCATCGAGCGCTACCGCAACATCGGTATCTCGGCGCACATCGACGCTGGCAAAACCACGACGACCGAGCGCATCCTGTTCTATACCGGCGTGAACCACAAGATCGGTGAAGTGCACGATGGTGCGGCCACGATGGACTGGATGGAGCAGGAGCAGGAGCGCGGCATCACGATCACCTCGGCCGCCACCACCTGCTTCTGGAAAGGCATGGGCGGCACCTTCGACGAGCACCGCATCAACATTATCGACACCCCCGGCCACGTGGACTTCACAATTGAAGTCGAGCGCTCGATGCGCGTGCTCGACGGTGCCGTGATGGTGTACGACGCGGTCGGCGGCGTGCAGCCCCAGTCCGAAACCGTCTGGCGCCAGGCCAACAAGTACAAGGTTCCGCGTCTCGCGTTCGTCAACAAGATGGACCGCACCGGCGCCGACTTCCTGCGCGTGCGCCAGATGATGGTGGATCGCCTGAAGGCGAATCCGGTCGTGATCCAGATCCCGATCGGCGCCGAAGACCGCTTCCAGGGCATCGTCGACCTCGTCAAGATGAAGTCGATCATCTGGGACGAAGACAAGGGCGTGACCTTCAAGTACGGCGAAATCCCGGCCGACCTCGCCGACGTCTGTGCCGAATACCGCGAAAAGCTGGTCGAGGCTGCTGCCGAATCGAGCGAAGAGCTGATGAACAAGTACCTCGAAGGCGAGGCGCTGACCGAAGCCGAGATCAAGGCCGGCATCCGTCAACGCACCATCGCCGGCGAAATCCAGCCGATGCTGTGCGGCTCCGCGTTCAAGAACAAGGGCGTGCAGGCCATGCTCGACGCCGTTGTCGAGTACATGCCGGCACCGACCGACATTCCGCCGGTCAAGGGCATGGACGAAGACGAGGCGCCTGTTACCCGCAAGGCGGACGACAGCGAAAAGTTCTCGGCACTCGCGTTCAAACTGATGACCGACCCGTTCGTGGGCCAGCTCACCTTCGTGCGCGTCTACTCGGGCGTGCTGAGCAAGGGCGACAGCGTCTACAACCCGGTTCGCGGCAAAAAGGAGCGCATCGGCCGGATCGTGCAGATGCACGCCAACAACCGTGTTGAAGTGAGCGAAATCCGCGCCGGCGACATCGCTGCCTGCATCGGCTTGAAGGAAGTGACCACGGGCGAAACGCTGTGCGATCCGACCGCCATCCTGACGCTCGAGCGCATGGTGTTCCCGGAATCGGTGATCTCGCAGGCCGTCGAACCGAAGACCAAGGTCGACCAGGAAAAGATGGGCATCGCCCTGCAGCGTCTCGCTCAGGAAGATCCGTCGTTCCGCGTCAAGACCGACGAAGAATCGGGTCAGACCATCATCGCCGGCATGGGCGAGCTGCACCTCGAAATCATCGTGGACCGCATGAAGCGCGAGTTCGGCGTGGAAGCCAACGTCGGCAAGCCGCAGGTGGCATACCGCGAAACCATCCGCAAGACCGTGGACGAAGCCGAAGGCAAGTTCGTGCGCCAGTCGGGCGGTAAGGGCCAGTATGGTCACGTCGTGCTCAAGATCGAGCCGCAGGAAGCCGGCAAGGGCTTCGAGTTCGTCGATGCGATCAAGGGCGGCGTGGTGCCGCGCGAATACATTCCCGCGGTTGAAAAGGGCGTGATCGAAGCGCTCGGCCAGGGCGTGCTCGCCGGCTACCCGGTGGTCGACGTCAAGGTCACCCTGCACTTCGGCTCGTACCACGACGTGGACTCGAACGAAATGGCGTTCAAGATGGCCGCCATCTTCGGTTTCAAGGAAGGCTGCCGCAAGGCCAGCCCGGTGATCCTCGAGCCGATGATGGCCGTGGAAGTCGAAACGCCTGAAGACTATGCCGGCAACGTGATGGGCGACTTGTCCTCCCGCCGCGGCATGGTGCAGGGCATGGAAGACATGATGGGTGGCGGCAAGGCCATCAAGGCCGAAGTGCCGCTGTCGGAAATGTTCGGCTACTCGACCACGCTGCGTTCGATGTCGCAAGGTCGCGCCACCTACACGATGGAGTTCAAGCACTACGCTGAAGCTCCGCGTAACGTTGCCGAAGCCATCGTGGCCGCTCGCGCCAAGTAAGTTTTCAAGAATGTCGGGCGCCGCACGGCGTCGCCCAACTTGTCTGCGATCCGGTGCCGCCCTGTTCCCGTGCGGGGCGAACCAGCAATCGGATGCAGACATAAAACCAATACACGGGACTGCTCTTTCTAAGGATTGAAAAATGGCAAAAGGTAAATTCACCCGCACCAAGCCGCACGTGAACGTGGGCACGATCGGTCACGTTGACCATGGCAAGACCACGCTGACGGCTGCCATCGCAACCGTTCTGTCGGCC